>JAOAFT010000049.1 GCA_026416125.1 Bacteroidota bacterium | reverse complement strand
TTCTTTGAGAAGTTCCATAAAATATAATGTTACGAATGATTCACTATACTTTCTAAATGGATGGACAGATGATTTAGGTAATACTAATTGGAACAGATTTACAAAAGAAAGTATTTTATTTTTAAGAGACATTAAACAATGCAATCCTGCAAATTTCTCTCCATTTTGGGAAAATGGTTTAGTTGTTGTTCCGCAGAAAAATCCATCTTCTGGAATTTATGAACCATTTGTTGTTTGGGGTCCGCATAAAGATTTTAGCCCAACAGGATATCAAATTTATTGGAGATTAGGCGGCGCAGGTAATTTTACTTTATTAGCGACGGTTGGGCCAAATGTCTATACATTTAGGCACGAAGGTTTAGCAATTGGCGAGAACACGAGCGCTGAGTATAGGGTTAGGGCAGTAAGAAATCAAACTTACTCTGAATTCACTAATACTGCTTCAATTTCTGTCTCTGGCTTTTTCAAACAAAATTTTTCAATCGAACAATTAGATTACTCTCTAATGCAGAATTATCCAAATCCATTTAATCCCACAACCACAATAGGGTTCAGCATTAGGGAGACTGAGTTTGTAAGTTTAAGAATATACGATTTACTTGGTAATGAGGTAAAAACCTTAGTCAATGAAATTAAAACACCGGGGATACATTATGTTGAGTGGGAAGGGGATAATAATTCCGGCGAAAAACTGTCAAGCGGAATTTACTTTTATAGATTACAGACAGAAAAATTTGCTCAATCGAAAAAACTAATTTTGCAGAAATAAATCAGATTTAATTTGATGATTTAAAGTAATTATTATTCGTTTTACCAATGAGGTTGTCAAAATGAGATTTTATAAAAATTATTTTTCATTAAAAAGCTCAGATTGATAACCTCAGATTTTGATTATTATCCTAAAATTTGAGAGGTGTTATGATTAAGATTTTAATATTTATTTCTTTACTCCCTTTTGTGAATGCATTGCCTCAAAGATTATTTGAAAGTATTTTTAATCCTGATGGACTTAATGAAAGTCAATTCTTTGGGTATCATGTAATATTGAATGATACACTTATATTTATCAGTTCAGTGCATGACGATTCTTTAGGAA
>JAOAFT010000048.1 GCA_026416125.1 Bacteroidota bacterium | reverse complement strand
TACGTATGCTGTGTATGTATGTATAATTTTAGTTTTAAAGGAAAAACTTATAAAATATATAATAGGTCAAACATGTGGTTTTCTTATAAGAAACCATTTCTTTTTTGTCTGATGACAAGTTATTAATGTTTGATTTGAGGGGTGAATCAGTTGACAGGTCAACTAGTTCAATACGGACGACACCGCCAACGAAGAAGTTATGCGCGCATTAGTGAAGTGTTAGAACTACCAAACTTAATCGAAATTCAAACTTCTTCTTACCAGTGGTTTCTCGACGAAGGATTGCGTGAAATGTTTCAAGATATTTCACCGATCGAAGATTTTACAGGGAATTTGTCACTAGAATTTATTGATTACAGCTTAGGAGAACCGAAGTACTCTGTCGAAGAATCAAAAGAACGCGATGTTACATACGCAGCACCGCTTCGGGTCAAAGTGCGCCTAATCAATAAAGAAACAGGCGAAGTAAAAGAACAAGATGTGTTTATGGGTGATTTCCCATTAATGACAGAAACAGGCACATTCATTATTAATGGCGCTGAACGTGTTATCGTTTCTCAGCTTGTTCGCTCACCAAGCGTATATTATAGCGGAAAAGTAGATAAAAACGGAAAACGTGGCTTTACAGCTACCGTCATTCCAAACCGCGGTGCATGGCTCGAATACGAAACAGACGCAAAAGACGTTGTGTACGTTCGCATTGATCGTACGCGTAAGTTGCCTGTGACCGTGTTATTACGGGCGTTAGGTTTTGGCTCAGACCAAGAAATTGTCGATTTACTTGGTGATAACGAGTATATTCGTAATACGTTAGAAAAAGACAATACGGAAAGTACAGAAAAAGCGTTGCTTGAAATTTATGAACGGTTACGTCCAGGGGAGCCGCCTACCGTTGAAAACGCAAAAAGCTTGTTGATCTCTCGTTTCTTTGATCCAAAACGATATGATTTAGCAAGCGTTGGTCGTTATAAAATTAACAAAAAGCTCCATATTAAAAACCGTTTATTCGGTCAACGTTTAGCAGAAACACTTGTTCATCCGGAAACGGGTGAAGTAATTGCTGAAAAAGGAACGGTTCTCGATCGTAGAACGCTCGACCGCATTTTACCTGAGCTTGAAAAAGGGATCGGTATACGTAAATACCAGCAGCTTGGGGG
>JAOAFT010000047.1 GCA_026416125.1 Bacteroidota bacterium | reverse complement strand
CAAGTAAACACTTGTACGATATAAACGATATTTTTATAGAAAAAAAACTCAATGGGTATGTATTAACACTCATCACGACAAAACGATTTTCAGAAGTAGAATCGTGGCTTAAACCTGATGGCTGGCTTTTTCTCACAGTTACTAATGCAACAGCTGATACCGTGAAACTACTTTCTAGGCAACTCAACTATCCAATTTCAAAATTCTTTGTATTCCAATCTCCTACTTCTGTTCAATTAACACTAAAAGTAGCTGATGAAATTGAACGGGCTGAAATTCTTCAAGATCCTACGACTACCAATCTTCATGTTTTATTACGAAGTAAGATTGCACCAGAGCGGACACCACCAAAACCTAAAAAGGACCTCTCAAAGGAACGCGAACGATGGAAGTTGGATGTTATAGTTCTTGATCCTGGCCATGGAGGAAAAGATCCTGGTACGATTGGAGTACGAGGAACGTATGAAAAAAATGTTACCCTTGGAGTAGCTTTGAAATTAGGTGAACTCATCAAACGATCTATGCCCGACGTCAAAGTTGTCTTCACACGAACAACCGACACATTCGTTGAATTGTACCGCCGTACTCAAATTGCTAATGAAGCTGGTGGGAAACTTTTTATTAGTCTCCATTGCAATTCAACACCACGGAAACCCTCTCCACAGAACGGCTTTGAAATATACTTACTCCGCCCAGGGAAAACAGAAGAAGCAATTGCTATTGCAGCCCAGGAAAACGCTGTTATTCAATTTGAGGAAAACTATGAACAACGATATCGTACATTAACAGAAGAAGAATTCATCATTATCACAATGGCGCAAAGCGCATACATGAAGCATAGTGAACTTTACGCTTCAATTGCTGCTAAAACTGTTGAACAACATTTACAAACAAAATGTGGCGTCTACCAAGCAGGGTTTTATGTACTCGTTGGCGCTTCAATGCCCAATGTTCTCGTTGAATTAGGATACCTCTCTAATAAAGCTGATGAGGAATTTTTGCGAAGTGAGTCGGGACAGCGAAAAATTGCTTCTGCTCTCTTCGAAAGTATCAAGCGATACAAACAGGAGTACGAACAAACATTAAGCTACTAATCACTGCTTGCATGTACACTCATTTGTTGACTTTCTTTCAACTTTTTCCTACACTATAAGTGTTAGCGTGACACTTTTTAACATTAACTACATGCAAAGGAGTACTATTATGCTCAAACGGCTGAAGTGGGTTGTATTCTTCTTATTAGTTGTTTCCTTCTCATTAACCGCACAAAGGTTCAAACGGTTTGAAAAGGATCTAAGCACAAATAGTTGGAAAATCGTACTCGATGAATCTGCTCAGTGGCAAAATGACTCCCTTTACCTCCCCCCAGTAAATATTTCAACGTTACCGGTAAACATTCCAACAGGAGGGTGGGAAATGCTCGAG
>JAOAFT010000046.1 GCA_026416125.1 Bacteroidota bacterium | reverse complement strand
ATTCAGCTGTTTACTATCTTCTTCTGACAAAAGATTAATATTCTTAAACTTTTTCTTGGACTCTTTCTGATTCTCTTCAGAAATATCAGCAACTATTCTTATCGGCGTATGATGCTTGAAGTTTGTCAAAGAATATGATATGTGAACTTCAGGGTTGTGAACTACAAATTCATTAAATACATTATTAAACTCATTCAACAAATTAAGCGAGGATGAATGAGGACAAATTAGCATCAAATCATCTCCACCAGCAAAAACAGTATAAACACGATTTTCATTTTTAATTTTTCTTAGTTCATCCTGTGATATGTTAGTATTGTTCTCTTTTGCTTTTTTCTCTAATTCTTGTTGTCTGTTTCTTTCCCAGTCCCTTAAGAATCCATTTAAGAAAAAGCTAAAAAAGTATTTCAAATGATTGCTTAATGTTGTCGTTCGAGAAATTGCTGTTAAATCCTTTTCTTCTTCAGAATCTTTTATTTCTACTTTATCTCTACTCAATCCATAAGCCATTATTAATCCAAGATTATCGATATCTCCTTTAATAAGGGTCAAATATTGGGCACCATCGTTTTGCTCAACCATTTTATCAAACGGCATTACAGAATCTCTTCGTATGTTTTCATCGTATATTTTTGAACAATAATTTGCTACTTCCAAAAACAAAGTATTTCTTATAAATCCTTTATTAATATTCTCTGGTTTTAATAACTCCTCTAACACTGGATTAACCAAAATTTTATTTTTTATTAAGTCCTTTGGAATATTTCGTATCGTATAAACATTCGACACGCTCAATTTATCTTCATCAAGAACTAAAAATAAATTACTATCAGTAATTTCATCACCAATGTCATATTCTAATTTTACTTGTCTATCAACCAGCAGTTTATCATCACCATCATAAATTTCTTGGTCTCTCCCATTTCTAATAGGTTTATCAGTTACTTTACATTTTATGCTGTTTGAATCTCCTTCTTCTTTCAGTTCTACGTATTTTTCATCAAGCACAAAGCGTTCTAATTCTATATTTTCAGACGCCTTGAAAAATCTACTAATGAATTGTTTTGATTTGTTAGAATTAAGGTTTTCAGTTGCTTTATCTATTACTTCGCCAAATGTGATTTTCTTATTTCGGAGGTCATCACAATTAAATTTTTCATAGCCGGCAATAAAACCAAGTTCATATCTGAAGTTCTCGAACAGATACTCTTCTATATCACTTATTGCTTTCTTATAACTTTCTTCAAATATCTTATTGTTAGGAGCAATAATATAGAATTTACCGCCCGCCAACATAATCAAGTTGCATTCAGTTAACTTAAAATGTTCGAGGAATTTGCTTGCAAAATTTCTTGCTAGTACTTGAACAAAGATAGAACGCCCTCGTAGTATCTTGGCTGGCTTTTTATAAACAACATCGAAAATATACGATTGAATACCTGGTATATCTCCGATGACTAGATTCAATGTTTGAGAACCGGGATCATCCTGCTGTGTTTTCCAAATTGCATGGCTTAATCCAGCAGTATCTTTCAAATGGTTAAACAACGATATGTCCGTTTTTGAACTACCCGTAAAATCTGGAACACACCATAACCACTTTTCAAAAAGAATAAGGAGCAAATTTATTAATGTCGTAAAATCTGTTTCTTCCTTATAAAAATTAAGGATAATTTTCAACTGAGTTTTAAATTCTGCCAAATCACCAACAGTGTATTTATGTTGCAATGCTTTTTCATCATCCTGGTCATACTCTGGAATTAAAGCGTTATAATTTTCTTTTGTGAGCTGTTGATGTTTGAAATATCGTAGTTGCGGTTCTTGAGACGAATTGAGTTTAATTTTACTGAAAAGAGAACAAAGAAAGTTATTGTTCCAGTCTGTACCGCCTTCTTCATTTTCTTCCTTTTCAACTCTTTCACTTGCAGAAATCCGATCAGCAAACTGACAAATCCTGGCATATTCATTACTTGGACTGTGATGAGTTGAAATAATTTGTTTAAAGTTATTAAAGTTTCTCTCTTCCCCTAAAATTGCAATAAATTCATTTGAGAATTCATCAACGAGATCAATTCCTTTTGATGGATGAGATTTTGATTTATCTGTACATCTCTGCACAAACTTCCCAATATCGTGAAAAAGTGCGCCAAGAATTAGAGTTCTTTCTTCTGCTGTCATACAATTTTTCCCTTTGTTTCTTGTTCAAACTTAGTTATGATATTTTTTATTTCCTATGTATAAAACATTTCGGAAATATTTCTAAGTGGCTACCATGCCAAAGCCCATGGAATTTTTCTCCCCAAATCCGCATTCATAACCAACTTTAATTAATTCAGGATCCCCTTCAATATAGAATGGACAGAAAATGCCGATGACGTCTATTTTATTTTCCGTGTTTTTAATGATTGTAACTTTCTTTGATAACCTCTTATTTTTTTTGAAAGCATTTATTGCGTAATCTAAATCCCAGGAAAGAGTTACTCCCTTTCCTTCATACCGCTGGTTATAAATTACAGTATATTTATTAATCAGGTTTTGATTTAGAATTCTATTTATTTCTTTAATATCATCGTCGTAACG
>JAOAFT010000045.1 GCA_026416125.1 Bacteroidota bacterium | reverse complement strand
GTTGGTTTAATGTTCTCTGAATTAGACACGTGTGTGAAAATCAATTTTAGATCTAAAGGTGATATTTGGATCAACGAACTAGCAAAACAATTTGGTGGAAACGGACATAAAAATGCTGCGGGAGCACGTGTGAGTAATAAATCAATAAACGAAGTTGTCCTTCGGGTATTGGAGCTTGTCCACTTTTACCTTATCTAATATTTAGAACGTCCCTTTTCTCTGTATAGTACAAAGCTTTAATTGTTAAACTTTCACCAATGTTCGTTTTGACTTATATAAGTATAAGGATAGGTCAAAACTGATATGGTCGATTATTGCCAACGCTTTCCCACCAGTTTACAATTCTGAAATTAATGTAGTACTTACCTTCGACTATTTTATTAACATCATAATATCCAGGGTAAAATGGTGGTGCAAAGGAACTATCTTCTAATCTTTTATCATACCTATAACTTTTGTTGAACCCACTTGTTATTGCACCTGTTGTTGGATTAAATGTACCAACAGGACCTCTTTGGTATTGTGCAAAAGACCCAAGTGCATAAATTCTTCCATCAATCCCTCTTGTATTATAATCTTCAGCCATAAAAGAACCAGTACGTGTAAAAATACATGCATCTAGATAGAGGCTATTATTGTTAGCTGTATTCTTATGGCTTGCTATAATGACATTTGACTCTGCAATAAGCCCCAATACATCATCTGTCTTTTTACCATTATAGAGACCATTATTGTCTGGCCTTTTTTCATAAGTTATATCATCTTCAATGTATATATTCTTGTTGGAAGCTATCGAAAGCCTTCCATCAAGCGTGCCCCGTACAAATATATTTTCTCTGGAGTAAATAACAGTCTTTCCTGTGTCGCGCGTCATAATAGTATCGATTTCATTTTTATTTGTAGTTAGCTTTGGTGTACCATTATTATCATAACCTGTAACTTTATAAACTACAGCGAATCCATCATTATCTGCATTGTTTGAGCTGCCTGGGTGCAATACTACATATAGTGCACTCACTGTATCTTTATTGACTTTATTCTTTGATAAACGACTCAAATCCGTCGGAAATTCTTTTACAGACACTCGTTCTTCGTATCCTTTTTTAAACACAGCAGTTGAGTCCTGTTTTTTATAATTTTGAAATACCATAACACCACTCGTAGTAACCCTATCATGAAATATTGGCCTACCATTAACCCTTATATCACCATTGGAATGAACTTTACCATAAAGTGTATCACCCGTTGAGAACCAAATATTACTACCCTCTGTTATTGTCATCCACCCTAATGTTGAAAATTTGTTCTCGTACGTTTCGTAATAAGTGGTATCCCCAAGGTAAACCTTTTTTACTTCCAATCTTACCTTTACTGTATCATTTATATGAACTAAATTACTATCAACATCTCTTACATTTAATGAACAAGACGAGACACTAGTTAATGTACGATAATACCGATTAGGACCTTTCTCAGTCGCTACAATTTCATCACTCAGTCTAACGGTTATTCTAGTACCAACGAAAGATCCAGTTTTCGGAGTTAAGTCGACAAGAGTACCCCCATTAGAATTTTTTAACAAACTTCTATCATTAAGCATTGCAAGACCAATCTGAATTCCTGCTTGAGCTGCTTCGCGTGCACTTACTAGTTGGGTATACCCAACCATTCCCTCTACTGCAGAAGAACTTGTTCGAGACATATTAATGGTAATATACCCTAAAATAAACCCAAAACCAGCTACAAGTATCAAAGCTCCTCGTCCCATCATGGCTATTTCTCCTCTTAAAGAATTAGCGTTGTAAGTTGTGTGACGCTAATCGAGTTTGTTTCCATATCCCATGAGCATACCGCTTGCTTGGATCATTAATATTTTCCTCTGTCATACTTATTAAAGAATATGGGTTCTGAACTTCTAATGTAACTTCAACCATTCGAATCATTGATAGCGGAGGGTTATTTTCATCTAGGTAGTCCACACCCTCAAAAATCGTATTCCCTGAGTTATCTTGTTGTACAATATTCGCTAAATATCGCAATTCAAATTTTGTTACGATTCCAATCGGGTACGGAACACCGTTATTTTCTTGGCGGTAAAGGTAGAAATCATAAGGGTTATCTGTAAAACTTAATTCTGATGGATTACCGCAGTAGTAACGAATAGTACGAGCAAAATTTTCACCATCTCTAATATACTGAAAAGATATAGAGGACTTTGTTGCTTCTAGGATTGCATTTGTGTTTTCTGAAAGACCAGCCCCCATATTTCGAAGATCAGATTCCAATATTTGTGAAAGTTCGACTAATGTTCTCTCGACAATAGCTTCAGAATTGTAAAATGCCCATGCTTGTTGAACTGTAAAATTTGCATTCAAAATTAGGATTAATAAGGCCCCTGCAACAAACATTGAAAACGTTATATCCATCATTGTTGACATCGTTAATTCCTCAGAATTAATTACTACTCATTTAAAAATCGTTTTCATCATACTTGAACATACCTTTGATAGTTGAAATTCTAACGGTATCAAATACCGTTACTTCTGTTGTATCTTTCTGTGGATATGTTCTCCAAACTTTAATCTCAACACGTTTCAAAAACGTCCTCGTACTGGCAGGAACGTCTATATTGTTTGGACTAACGTAGTATACATTGAAATTAGCAGCAAAATGACCCATTGGTAACTTAACTGTATCAGTATAATTATTGAAATCGTCAACATCATCAAAATCATCAATAGATATTTCATTTGTACCATCTGGTCCTAAATTGTAAGAGAGAAGATCTGGATTGGATACAATAGAGCTGTATGGGTATTTCTTCAAAGCTTCATCAAAATATGAATTTAATATACGTTCACGATATGAAGTTGCCAGAGTTGACGCCATTAAACCTGCCTGTGATTGTCCCATAATAACACCATGAGAACCTATGTTCCTATAATACCCCAACACTAATACTGATAAAAGAGTCATAGCAGCGATGGTGAGCATCATTTGCCCCGTATTCATAGCATGTCCCCTTTCCTTGTTTTCTTCCCTCTCCTCAACTTTAAGTTACTATGTTAATAAAACAAAGTCAATAAATTATCTCACTTCTACTTCTCATAATACACCATGTAGCAATAGTCATGCCATCCCAAATTTCTCCTTCAG
>JAOAFT010000044.1 GCA_026416125.1 Bacteroidota bacterium | reverse complement strand
AGCAGGAAGTGACCGGAGCCGGCGGCGGGATCGCAAATCTTCAAAGAGAGCAATGCATGAATTTTTTCTTCAGCAGACTTGAGATTTGCAGTTTTCTGTTCCATTACAGGAATTAATGCGCTTTTAATTAGTTCATTCACAAGTTCAGGGCGAGTATAATATGAGCCAGTGGATTTTCGTTCTGTGCCGGGAATGAGATCGAACTGTAGCCTGCCATCTATGTTTGTACTAATGTAAGGTTGGAAATCGAGCAAACTTTCGTACACGCTTCCGAGTTCTTCCACATCCAATGCGCTATAATTGATGCGCCGATATGTGGAATCTTCCACATATAAAGAGAGATAACGCAATGCAAGTACTAGTTCAGAATTAGAAAGTGAAGATATTTCAAGATCGGGTATTGCATAAGGACCGAATAAATCGCCATTTAGTGGCGCAATTGTTAGTTTATTTCCAATATGTTCATCGGAATACAAGCTAAATGTAATGAGAACACTTTGCCATAGATCGCTATAGTGAACTGCACTTGATAAGTAACGCTCCGCTAAAGTGCGAAGCCGTGAAATACTGTAATAATTGAAATAAATGGGACGCTTTTCCGGATCAGTAGGTCCAACTAAGTTGCGTTCTTCGGAAACCATAAGGAATAGAAAACGGTATACGAGACGAAGAAGCTGTCTATAGAAATCAAGCGCAGTAATTTTACCACTACTGATTTTATCACGCAGCTGTTTGTTTGCAGGAAAAGAGAGAAAACCATTACCAAATATTTTTAAAGCTTTTTCAACGCCATCGCGCAAATGTTCGCGTACGCGGCCACCCGCTTCAATAGCTTGTTGGTAATAGCGTTCCAGAATACACTCACCTGCATCATCAACAGTTTTTGGTAAACGTGAGCGATGAACGAGGCGATAAAACACAGTAAATTCAGAGAAAAATTGACCTATCATCATTTGTTCGAGGTCGAACTCGATATAAGCTGGACGTGCGATAAGTGTTGAATCACGCAGGAGGCGGAGAACTTTACCATTAGAGACAATTCCCCAAACGTGTTCGGTTCGATTTAAATATTCTTGAACGAGAGAATGAGGGCTAAGGCGAGGTCTTCCCGATGGAGATCGTTTATCAATATCAACATGGTTGCCTTCGATATGAATCGGAGGTGCATTCTCATCATTGTCTGCACGATGAGAAATTGCATAGGAACGGCCATCGACTTCTGCGGCTTTAGGGAAAAAAGTAACATGGTATCCAAGAACTCGCAACAAAGGCAATATCCACTGTTCTCTTGTAATACTTGTAGTTGATTCGTTAGGATCGAGGCGTTTAAGTGCACGCTGGTAAGCTTCCCAGTATGCACGTGCATCACCAAATGCAGAAGCCATTTCGTCGAGTAGATTTCGTGTGTGGTCAAGTCCAAAGTCAGCTGGATTTTGCCCAAAAATGTCACCTGTAACAATTTTCTCAAAAATATCTACAGGAATTAATCCGCCTTCCACAGTAATGCAAGAAAATTTCATACCGAACCTCCTTTATAACGGTTCGTTGGCTCGTCCTTTTTAGTCGAGATAGAATAACGACCTACAATGGGCATTAACACATAAACACCAAGGACATCAACAGGAAGTTGTGGTATAACTTTTAATTTGCCTTCATGAGTGATTTTTCTTACTCTTTTGTGCGACTCTAGCAATTTTTTTGCTCGTTCATGTGCGAGCTCTTCGAAAGAACTCTGTAACGATGGAATCCAACTTATTACCTCGGAAAGTATCTCGTTGCATTCTTGTCGAGAAATATTTTCCTTTGGAGCTGCTGTATCAAGTAAAGTTTTTGCTTTTTCAGTTGGTAACCATTGAGGGGAATTAGGATTACCACTTAATGCAGTTATTACAATTTCTTCTGCGAGTGTTGGGGTTTGCACATCTTTAGTTTCAAGTAAGTGGCGAATTCGAAGAATAAAAATAGTAGTTCTTATACTAACAGAATCCGTTTTAATTACACTTAAACGTGAAGCTGGGTAGAACTCTCTATTATGGTCGAGTGCTGTTTCAAGTAGATATTGACTTAATGTAGAAGTGAGGGGATGATTACGGCCTATGTATACGTAACCTTCGGGGGTTGGAGATTCAAATGAGATTCGAATTGGTTTTGAGAGTTGCAACCTATCTTTAATAACCTCTGGAAGTGGTGAAGGGTCAAACCTCCATCCTGTTCTCTGGCTGACGAGTGGTGCGTTAAGTCGTTGGCAAGCTTCTATAATAAAATTTTCAACAGCTTTTGGATCTCCAAGAATCTCGTCAGTCTCTTTTAATTCTTCTGCAACTTCAGCAGGTTTAATTGCGTGTTGTGCAAATTTTGTACGGCTTTCTTTTTCACGTTCAGCATTTCTATCCCAATCCCTATGGAAATTTTCAATTGTATATAATGAATCACTAAAGAGTGAAAGTTGTTCTGAAATATTGCCTCTGATGAATAAAGAATTTATGACTGCCTGTACGACAGTTTCATTATTTACGGGTACAGGAACCATAATACCAAGTGTTTTATGAATACTGACAGCTTTGCGGATGAGTACCTCTAACAAAGCACCATCAATTGGATTATCTTTCCCATAAAGCAGAATTGTTTTGACTAATGGTTTTTCTTGACCATAGCGGTCAATCCGTCCTTCCCGTTGCTCGAGTCGGTTAGGATTCCAAGGAAGGTCGTAGTGAATTACAGCGTTAAAAAACTCCTGCAGATTAATACCTTCGCTCATACAATCAGTGGCAACGAGAACACGAAAATCATAATCCTTCAAATCTTGAACCCGCTGTTCTCGTTCATCTTCAGATAGTTCGCTTGTAATACATTCAACCCTTATGGAATCAAATTTTTTTTGTAATTCTTGTGTAAGTTTAGCCGAAACATATTTTGCTGTAGCAATATAACGGCAGTAGAGAATTGGTTGGTAACCATCATTCAATAACTTATACACCAGATTTGTTGCAGTTTTTAATTTTTCATCAGCTGTATGACTTAATTCTTCAGCGCGTTGTGCGAACCTACGAAGTTTTTTTCTGTCACTATCTGGTAATGATGTTTCAGATTCTTGTATTGCTCGGTTGGGCTCAAGATCTTCAGAAACCTCCTCGTCTATAATATCATATACTTGTAATGCAAACTGACTTTCAGCTTCTTCATCTTCGATAGGAGTATCTAACCTTTCGGCTTTTGCCATTAAGGAAGCTGCGCCTGCAGCAGGGCTACTCATCAGCGAACGCAGCAACGATAATGCAGCCCAGTAGCGAACACGCCGTTTAAAACCACTAAGCGATTCTCCGCTTTTTACCATTTCATGTGCAAACTTGTAAACATCGGTAAAAAGCTCTCTGTAAGCTTGTGAAAGTTGATAAGATTCCTCTATCGATTCACGTTTTGGGAATGGAGTATTTTCTCCAAGCCATTTTTGTACATCACCACGAACACGTTGAATGAAGTAGCGAGCAAGTTCTGCGCGTTCTTGTTCCTGCATATGAAGAGTATCTAGACTGCCAAATTCTGGTTTCAGAAGAGACAGGAGAGAAAGAAAAGATTCTTCAATTCCGCTGTGTGGTGTTGCCGTTACAAGTAACATATGACGAGAAGGATCAGAAGCAAGCTTAGAAACAAGGTCATGACGTTGTTGCTGTGACACATTTCGTCCCGGAGGTCTTGTGCATGTATGAGCTTCGTCAACAATA
>JAOAFT010000043.1 GCA_026416125.1 Bacteroidota bacterium | reverse complement strand
GTCAATACGTGGCAAAAGAAAATACTGTTCAGGAAAGTACTACGATACTACAATGGAAATCTCATAGGGAAGATAATTGCTGTTTGGGGACTTGCATTCAAACCTCAAACCGATGACATGCGTGAGGCACCATCAATTGATATAATACACTCATTGCTCAATGCTGGGGCAAAAGTAAAAGCACATGATCCGATTGCTATGAACCGGGCACGTTCAATTTTTGGTACGTCGATTGAGTACAGCGAAAATGCATATGATACACTCAAAAATGCTGATGCTTTAATGATTGTGACAGAGTGGAATGAATTTCGAAAGCCGGATTTCCAGAAAATGAAATCTCTTATGCGTAAGCCGGTAATTTTTGATGGACGGAACGTCTATGATCCAAAGATTGTAAACGACTTTGGATTAGAATACTTTGGCATTGGAAGAGGTTCAAAAATATAAGATTTTATCACACACAATTTACTAATACTGCCCTGTATTTATTCACCCTGCTCACAAGTTATATTCATTGTATCGATATTTGTTATATTTTATATTATACTTTGTGTGAACTTGTCTTACTGCTCATTGTTCTTGATACATTATCAAATTTAATTGTAGCTACTTTCTTATATACTGTGTAAATGCAATTAATTTTATTTTAAAATAGTATCATATTCTACATAGATAATAAAGATGTAGAGTAAAGAAGGAAATTACCATGAAGAAGGCGCTCATTACAGGAATAACTGGCCAGGATGGATCGTACCTTACAGAAATTTTATTAGATAAAGGTTATGAGGTCCACGGAATTATCCGACGGAGCAGTTCTTTTAATACAGGAAGAATTGACCATCTCTATAATAACCCTGATATTTTGAATAAAAGACTTTTTCTGTACTATGGGGATCTTACTGATACAAGTAATCTAAATCGGATTCTTGAGAAAGTACAACCGGATGAAATATACAATCTCGCTGCGCAAAGCCATGTTAAGGTATCGTTTGAGATCCCAGAATATACCGCAGAGGTCGATGCTATTGGAACATTGCGATTTCTTGATGCAATACGTGAAACTGGTGTAAAAACAAGGTTTTATCAAGCGTCGACAAGTGAATTATATGGTAAAGTTCAAGAGGTACCACAAAATGAAAAAACGCCATTTTATCCACGAAGTCCATATGGTGTCGCTAAACTGTATGGGTATTGGATAATTGTAAATTATCGTGAAGCATATGGTTTGTATGCGGTGAATGGTATTCTTTTCAATCATGAATCACCGAGACGTGGTGAAACCTTTGTGACAAGAAAGATATCACTTGCAGCTGCGCGAATTAAATTAGGACTTCAGGAAAAGCTAATACTCGGAAATTTAGACGCCAAACGTGATTGGGGCTATGCTCCAGAATATTGCGAAGGCATGTGGCGAATGTTACAACAACCTGAACCAGATGATTATGTACTTGCAACAGGAGAAACACATTCAGTACGAGAATTTGCATCAGAGGTATTTCGAACTCTCGATATGGATTTAGTGTGGGAAGGTGAAGGAATAAGTGAAAAAGGTATTAGGAAAAGCGATGGGAAAATTGTTGTTGAAGTTGACCCAAGGTACTTTCGCCCAACAGAAGTGGATCTGTTAATAGGAAATCCTGCGAAAGCTAAAGAAAAACTGGGGTGGGAAGCAAAAACAAGATTTAGAGAACTTGCCGAAATTATGGCAAAAGCTGATTATGATAAAGTAAAGAAACGCGGATATTAAGAACTGAGGTGATGATGGAAAAAGATGCGAAAATTTACGTTGCAGGTCATTTGGGAATGGTCGGTTCAGCTTTAGTACGAAATTTACAATCAAAAGGATTTTCAAATCTCATACTTCGGTCGATAGAAGAACTTGATTTGACACGTCAAGTTGATGTCGAAAGATTCTTTGAACAAGAACGACCGGAGTATGTATTTTTAGCAGCTGCTAAAGTTGGTGGAATACATGCGAACAACACATATCCTGCTGATTTTATTTATATAAACCTACAAATACAAAACAATGTTATACACTCATCGTATACGTACGGTGTTAAAAAGCTCTGTTTTTTAGGAAGCTCATGTATTTATCCAAAATACGCACCTCAACCTATAAAAGAAGAATATCTCCTTGACGGAAAACTTGAACCTACAAATGAACCATATGCTATAGCAAAAATTGCAGGAATAAAAATGTGTCAAGCTTACAACCGTCAGTATGGTACTCGATTTATTTCTGTAATGCCAACAAATTTATATGGATACAATGATAATTTCGATTTAGAGACATCGCATGTTGTGCCTGCACTAATACGGAAGTTTATTGAAGCAAAGCAAACTCATTCACCAACTGTAACCCTTTGGGGCACTGGTACTCCACGTCGTGAATTCCTTTTTGTTGATGATTTAGCCGATGCGTGTGTGTTCCTTATGGAACATTATGATGATACTGAAATAATTAATATTGGAGTAGGAGAAGATATCACGATAAACGAACTAGCTTCTATTATTAAAGATGAGGTTGGTTATACTGGAAACATATGCTACGATACAACAAAACCTGACGGCACCCCTCGAAAGTTATTAGATGTTAGTAAACTCCATTCACTCGGGTGGCGAGCAACAACTTCATTACGAGAAGGAATACGGAAAACCATTCAGTGGTACTATACGGTCTATAACAAAAGACACTAGTTGGGAGTACGCGCATGAGATCAGTTGTGACAGGAGGAGCGGGATTCTTAGGATCGCATTTGTGTGACAAGTTATTATCGGAAGGACATGAAGTAATTTGTCTTGATAATCTTATTACAGGTGATATATCGAATATTGCTCATTTAGCTGGGAATCGAAATTTCCTTTTTATACATCACGATGTAACGAATTACATTTATATTGATGGTCCGGTCGATTGGGTATTTCATTTTGCTTCTCCTGCGAGTCCAATTGATTATTTGAAGTACCCAATACAAACACTCAAAGTTGGTTCACTTGGTACTCACAAAGCACTAGGGTTTGCAAAAGCAAAAAAAGCACGTTTTCTACTTGCTTCAACATCGGAAACATATGGGGACCCTCTTGAACATCCTCAATCAGAAGAGTACTGGGGAAACGTAAACCCAGTAGGTCCTCGTGGAGTTTATGACGAGGCAAAACGGTTTGCTGAAGCAATCACAATGGCATATCATCGGTACCATGGATTAGATACAAGAATAGTACGCATATTTAACACATATGGTGAACGCATGCGTGTGAACGATGGAAGAGCAATTCCAGCATTTATGTCACAAGCATTAAAGAACGAAGATGTTACCGTTTTTGGAGATGGTACACAAACACGAAGTGTTTGTTACGTTTCAGATTTAATTGATGGTATATATAAATTAATGTGCTCTGATTATGTGATGCCGATGAATATTGGGAATCCGGATGAGGTAACAATGCTTCAATTAGCAAAGGAGATAATAGAACTTACTGGTAGTAAAAGTAAAATTGTTTTTAAAGAATTACCGCAAGATGATCCGAAAATCAGACAACCTGATATTACAAAAGCACGAACCATTTTAGGGTGGGAACCAAAAGTAACTCGAAGAGAAGGTTTATTACGTACAATGACGTATTTCAAATCGAAACTTCAAGTGTGAATACTAGTAAATGTAGCATGATGTTTGTACAAAAAATACTAGTACCAAAACATATTCGTTTGCTTAGTGTGCGAGTTGATCTCTTAACAGAGAAAGAGTTTGAGTATATGATTCTTCGTGCAATAGAAGAAAAAAGGCGAGGGTGGATTTGTTATGTGAATGTTCATACGTTACAGT
>JAOAFT010000042.1 GCA_026416125.1 Bacteroidota bacterium | reverse complement strand
ATGTAGAAAAGAAAGATCCAAATTTTCATCGTTCCTCTCCTCCATCTAAAATGTTTTTTCGTGCGTAAGTTACTAGAGAATAAGTGTAGTTTCAAATGTTTTTTACAAGTATTAAAGGTTAAAATTGTGAAGAATATTACAAGAAATACTTTTTATACGAAATTCTGCAACCTTACTTTTTTCTCATCTTGATTTTATACTAAATTTTTTGTAGTTAACAAGTAAGGGAGAGGGAGTTAATCAAAGTAATTTTCATACCACGGTGATTAATAATCCCTCTATTTATTTTAATTTCAATTAATACTAACAGGGTTTACATCTAATAGGAGGCTTTATGAGTACTATAAACAAAGTTTTTTTTCTATTCGTTTTTCTTTTTTTTATAATTACATCAATTGTGTATACCCAAACTATAAAGGATGTTGTATACTTAAAAAATGGGAGTATTGTAAAAGGAACAATCATTGAGATGATTCCAAACCAATCGATCAAGATACAAACTGGTGATGGGAGTATTTTTGTTTATTCGATGGCTGAAATTGATCGGATAACAAAAGAGGAGGTGAGTAAAAGTACAGGATCGTTTGGACAGGGTGTAAACCTCTTTTCTGGGGATGAGTTGCCTGCTATGTTCAGTATCTTTGGTGGTATTTCTCTCCCAGTCGGAGATTTTAGTAAAGAGGAAGATAATCATTCTGGTGGAGCAAAGACAGGTTTTACAGCTGGGTTCCAGTACGTTTCAAGTGGTGGTATGATCGGATACTTACTTCAGCTGTTGTACATTCAAAATTCAATGAAAGAATGGATCGACCCATTTACAATTTATAGATCATCTTTGATTGCTAATGGGTATAATTATGACATGGGGTCTTGGAGGCAAATTCAAATTTTCGGTGGACCAAAGGTTGGAACGACGCAAAAAAATGGTCCAAATTTTTTCATAGCTCCGCTCATTGGAGTAAATCTTTGTATAAGTCCGAAAATTACAGGTGATGTCTCTGGTTCGTATGGTGTATCATTAAATTACAGCCCTTACTATACCTCTGTTCCAATTACCGGAAAAGGTGAAGTTCCATCGATAATAGAAATTGCTTTCGCATATGGTGTTGCAACGGAATTTGTGTTTGGTAACTTTTCGATGGGAGTAAAATATCTTGCTGCAGAACCAAAATATGATATTGAGGGGAAAGTTAAATTTTCTGGTAGAAACTCATATGCAAGTATCAGTGGAGAATACAGTGGTAAAATCAAGTACGAACCAAATATTTCAGTGCTCTTAGTGTATGTAGGTTTTGTATTTTAGATTACCTACATTTTAGTGATATGTATACTATTCGGTGAACATTTTATTCATTATAAGAAAAGCGATTACGACACTACTTTAGTTCTGGAGTGTTCGAATGGGGGATAGCTTTGGTATCCCCCTTTTTAATATTACAAACGATTCATTCCTTTTTATAGGATGTAAGAGCTTTCTAATTTTTTCTCCCCTTGATGGATAAATTTGTTTGCGATGTTCACAATGTGATTGTACATTGGTAGTAACTTTTAAAAAGTAAAAAGAATAAAGAATTTTCACCATTTGTTTGATTGAATCAGTGATACATTGGTGTCGAAAGTATTGTGTAGTTGTTCATTGTAGTGAACTACTTGTCCTGTATTCGTTTCTAAGTTTATCGCAGGATATTTCAAAATCGAGTCAACTGCACTGGGATATTTCAGTACATGACTTTAAACCATTGTTTCACCTTAAGCCTCTTAATCAAGACTCAACTCTTATATGTTGGAGTTTTGCGACTACTTCATTTATCGAATCCGAAATGCTCCGTTTAGGTCGAGATAGTGTACGATTATCAGTTATGTTTTTTGTCTACTATCGGTTACTCGAAAAGGCAGAACATTATCTGATGTCTGGAGGTACAACTCGTGCAACGCCTGGTGATTTATTTAGCGGTGTCTTCGATATTGTTCAGAAATATGGTATAGTTCCAGCTTCTGCATACGAAGGAGAAAAAACACCGTCAGTTATCTATAATCATTCACAATTCTACGATGATTTTGATGCAGTGTTGAAAATGGTACTAGGTGTCCAATCATTAAATAAGGATGATGCTTTAAAGGCAGTGATATCAGTGCTCGATAAATATCTTGGATCGCCACCGCGCTCATTTAACTATAAAGGGAAACAATATTCTCCGATGTTATTCCGTGATTCAGTTGTCTCTCTTCCATGGGGGGAATATATAGTATTTACATCGTTTACCTATGCTCCATACTATAACTATATATCGCTAAAGGTACCCGATAATTGGAAGCATCAGTCCTATTTCTTGAATATCCCACTTAATTTGTTTGTTGAAGGAGTACGAGAAGCACTGACATCAGGATATACAGTGGCAATCGATGCTGACATTACTGAGAGATCGTACCTCGAGACGAAACGTTGGTGTGTTATACCATCTGTTGATTTGAAGAATACACATGCGTTAACGCTTGAGCGTGAACGAATGTTTACAACAGGAGAAACAACAGATGACCATCTTATGCACATTGTTGGATATGTGAGAAAAAGTAACGAGGATTGGTATCTCGTCAAAGATTCATGGCATATATCGTGGGAAGATGCTGGGACTGGATATGTCATATTTCATTCTTCGTACCTTGCTCTCAAGGTGCTTTCTTATGTGGTACATCGCAATGGAGTGGTATCATTGCATCAATATATTCCATCAGCGAAGCAGTGAGTGTGTATAGTAGTTTTCTATGAAAGGTACGCCAATGAGTGTAGTACAGAAAACAACATCAACGATTTCGGATTTTATACGGAAAGAAACAAATTCTGGAGTAGTACTTATTGTTTGTGCTTTGGGAGCATTAATAATCGCAAATTCAACATTGAAGGGATTGTATAGCGAAATTTTAAATTATACTGTAGGACTTTCGCTTTTACATTGGATTAACGATGGACTCATGGCAATATTCTTTTTTCTCGTTGGACTCGAGATAAAGCGAGAAATTACTATTGGTGAGCTTTCTTCGCGTCAAAAAGCTATACTTCCGGTCGTTGCTGCGGTAGGAGGTATGATTGTTCCTGCTCTCTTGTATCTCTCTTTCAATCAAGGTACTGAAGCAGCTGTTGGGTGGGGAATTCCTATGGCAACCGATATTGCATTTTCCCTTGGTGTTCTTGCACTCCTTGGAAAAAGTGTTCCGGTTGGGTTAAAGGTATTTTTAACTGCTTTTGCAATTGCCGATGATTTGGGAGCAGTGTTAGTGATTGCTTTCTTTTATACATCAAAACTATCATACATCAGTTTAGTACTCGGTGGTCTTCTATTTAGCATTCTTGTTACTCTCTCAATGAAAAAATGCAATTCAGGGATTCTTTATGGGGTATTGAGTATTGCCCTGTGGGGAGCCTTTTTGAAGTCTGGTGTCCATGCAACAGTGGCTGGTGTGCTTGCTGCATTAACAATACCAGTTCATTCAACAAACAATAGTAAATCATTACTTGTTCGGTGGGAACATGCACTACAACCATACGTAGCGTTTGGGATTATGCCTATTTTTGCTTTTGCGAATTCTGGTGTTACCATTGAGGGAGATATTACAAATGCTTTTACACATCCAGTTACACTCGGTATTATTGCAGGATTGGTGCTTGGAAAAACAGTAGGAATATTTGTCTTTTCACGGGTGGCAACTATTTTGCAGATGGCTACTTTACCTTCAGGGGTAACGTGGAAACAGATTGCAGGTACGTCGATGCTTGGTGGAATCGGATTTACAATGTCGCTCTTTATTGCTACACTTGCTTTTCCGGATTCGAAACTTTTAACATTTGCCAAAATTGGCATTCTCTCTGGATCACTCATTGCAGGAATTCTTGGTTATCTCTACTTAAAGATCACAGCAACAACGAGTTCACAAAACTCCAAACTGAGGTACTAGTCATACGTGTAAAGAAAATTCTACCCTCCAAAATTAGTTCGCCAATTACCATCATTTTGTAGAAGTTACAAATCCAATTTTTCTACTCTTGGTTTTTAGAATCGATTGATATTCCTAACTACTTGTTTTACAAGAGATTAGCACACCTACTTATTTCGAATCTATTCACAATGGGAGTGGCACACCAAGTGCATTCTATTGTGTAGAATGTTATGAGGAGTGAGCCATGAAGAAAGTAGTACCATTAACTTTAGTAATACTTCTTGGTGTAAGCAATGTATATAGTGGAAAAAATGTTCTTACGGTGGTGAAAACATCATCTGTACATGCAGCAATTGAATTACAGAACGTTGTTCCGATTGCAGGTCTTCAAATGAGCATACGTTCTTCATCGAACGTGATACT
>JAOAFT010000041.1 GCA_026416125.1 Bacteroidota bacterium | reverse complement strand
GGATGGATCAACCCAATTCTTACATGCAAGTGTGATATATGCGCTAAAGTTCGATTCACCACCATTCAGACGGATACCAACGGCACCATAGTCGGCAAAGGTATTCAAATCAGCAGCAGAATATGTAATAGCTGTATTTTGGCCATTTGCAAAAACACCACCCCAGTAACGATTACACCGTACATACGCAGTTTGTGAAAAGACATGGTTTATGAGCACACACATCATCACAAGAGCAACACCTGCGTTGCGATACCGACAATACGTTTTCATATTCATTATCAACTCCATAGTTTGTTATTGAACATACCTGTTCACATTAAAAATCGAACTTGACACCAAACCAAATTGAGCGAGGATTCCCCCATGTAAAAATATCGATATTTGGATCGTTGATATGAGGTTTACTACTCGAACGCATATCACCAATGTGGTCTTCTCCCACAATAGTACCATCTGCTTTGACATACCCTGGATATAGGTACTCATCCGCAGTAGCTCCATTCACACCTTTTTCCTTCCGAATAGGATTGTAGTACGAATCTTTATACTCTTTCAAGTGGAGCGATGCCATATAATCCCTGAAATCTGAGCTTGGGTTCGTTGACGATCCTAAACCACCAGAGAATGCATAGTTATACATGAAAACTTTACTGTTCAACACATTTCGAACATCAATGGAAATTGTTGCTCTTACAACTTTAAAGTCGAATGCTTTACTAAGCTTCAGATTTACAAGCCAGAGATCTGGCCACCGAAATTCATTGTTCACATCGAGAGCTCGCGGATTGAAGCGGAAAATACGTCCTTGCTCCCACTTCGGCATAACACTCAAATTCCACCCACCAAAGATATTTCCCCAAGACAATGGTGTTTTAAATGTTACATTTGCTGCAAACTGTGGTACAGGGTCAGGGCGACTTGGATCACCGTAGTAGTATACCAACTCACTACTACTATTCGAAACAGAATCTTCATAGACATTGGAACGCCCGCTATTTCCACTGCTTGCATACGTATACTGGAGCTTTGCCCATCCTGTTATGAATTCACCAACTGGTTTCGTTATTTGGATTTCCACACCCTCGATATCTCTGTAACTGTCATTTGTACGAAATGTAAAATTCGTACCAGTCTTAGGACGAAATGTTATAGATCGGACTTCTCCAGTAATATCTTTGTAGTATCCAGCAATGTGGATGAGGTATTGATCAAAGAGATTGTAATCAACACCTAATTCATATTGGATTGTCCGAGATGGCTCGAGGTTGGGATTTCCAAGTTGGTACAATCCTCCTTTTGAGTTATCGTACCGAAAATCATACATATACAGTTCGCTATACGGTGGTAAACTTCGGAAGTGTCCATAGTTAAAGTAGAATTTTGCTCTCTCTGTAATAGGAAACGCAATACCAATACGAGGGCTGAACGTTAAGTGAGATTTTACTGGTACAAGCAACGGCGCGTATCCAGAATCGATGTACGCTTGGTTAATCGCGTTCCAACGTTCCCAAATTAATGACCGTCCTGAAGAGAGTATTTCATACCAATCATTAGGAACGGGGATTGTTTGTGCATTCGGAACACCAAATGCAAGATTATCAAACATTCGCCCAGTGGGCCATTTTAACCCACTTGCTTCTGAAAAGTAATCCATTCTGAGACCAATGTTTAACACCATCTCTTCAAACGTAATCTCATCTTGAAGGTAGGCACTTACTGTATATGGTTCTGCCTTAAAGTTATATTCATAGGCACTTAAATACCCCTGCGTTGGCCAATAAGACCATCGTTTATTATCCAAATTCATGTAGAACAACTCTACCCCAGCTTTCACGTAATTTACTTTGTCGAGTTGGTTACCGTAATTCAACTTTACTCGATACTGTTCAGTACGCGAGTTATCATAGAGGACTCCTCCTTTACTATCGAAGCGTTCTGATAGTCCAGGAACAGTGTAAAATTGATCATATACCCAATATCCATTTTCATCACCAACGGTATCAGTCGATGCATACATGGGAAGGATATGCCGTCCATAGGGCATTTCATTAAGAGGTAAGCACCCATTTTGTCCTAATCGTACAAGTATCGTTTTATTCCTTGTTTCGGCAGGGTTGATGTCATCTTTCGTTAACTGGTAACTAATGTTCGCATCAATGTATGAGCGTGAGCTCAATGCATGTGAAATATTTGCCCCTAGAAGGTAATTGTACTGCTTCCACGGCTGAAGCATTGTTGGATACCACCAATACCCTGGACCATAGTTTGAACCTGAGCCAGTAAACAGTGGAATGTTATCTTCTGGCATAAATGCACCTCGATCAAGGCCGTAATATCCACCAACACCGAGCGCTATTGCTAAGTTCGGTACCTCACTGTCGGCTCCACGCGCTGGATTCATTCCATAGTGGTAATTGTATGCACCTGTCAATTTTAACGTCGTTACCTGTGTCAGTTCCGAACGTAGAACTAGCATTGTTGTTGTATTAAAATCATAATCTCTCTCTAACGGCTGAATGTATGAATTGCGTGCTGTGATATTTGAAAGATAGAATGTCATATTACCCAGATACGATCCAATGAAAGGTACTGGCCCTCCAAAGCCTCCGTCAATGGTGTAGTCACGATATTTTCCTTCCCTGTTTGCATGTCTTCGAAATTGTTCAATAATAGTAGGATCGGTAACTTTTGAACCGACATTGTACCCTTTGGCTGTCAATGTATCAATAACTCGGTTGAGTTTATCGAAATCTGGCATGACTTGGTGCATCCAAGCATTGAAAAGGTAGAGGTCGACAGCAGAAATCGCTGAATTGGGTAATCCAAGTCGCGTTAGGTTGGCCTTCCAGTCTGCTGGTAAATTGTTCCCTGTATAGCTAAGAAATCCCCGAAACGTTGTATTCGTGACAAATTGGTTTGCTTCGTATGCACTAATAACACCTTGGGTAACAGCATTCTGAACACCAATGAATGCAATGTCAGGGTCGAGGTGTGGTCTAAGTGCATTATTCATTGGGTCATAGAGAGATCTGCCGAATCGTTTCAGCTGTGGTTGATTCCAGATTACTGAAACCGTTCCATGGTATCGATCGTTCGCTCCTGATTTCGATGTTACATCGATAACTCCCGAGCGAAACTCACCATACTCAGCCGTCATTCCCCCTGTTTTAATCGATACTTGTTCGATTGCACTCGTTGGTATGAACGATTCAGCTTTTCCAACTCGAGTGTTTACAAAAGTGATCCCATTAATAAACGTACCAGTCTCTTGCGGTTTACCTTCACGAATTGTTAAATAGGTCGAGTTCGTTATCCCTGCCTGCGTAGCAATAAATTCCTGGAGATTGGTAACACCAGCTGCTTCGTGAATCTGTTCTACCTGGACAACTGTTTGGCTACTCGATACTTCCTTGTGTAAAATGTCTCGAGTTGCTGTGACTGTAACAGCCTCTGTTTCAAGAACAGTTTCCTCCAGTTCAAAATCCACACGGGTGGTTTGTCCTTGTGATACTACTACATTAGATTTCCGTACCTTCGAATACCCAATGGCACTTGCTTGGACTGTGTACGTACCAACTGGTACGTTGAGAATTGTAAAATCGCCAGCTAAATCGGTTGCTGCTCCAAGTGACGTATTTACAATCGTCACATTCACACCGACGAGTGGTTCTCCACTTTTTTTGTCCCTGACATAGCCCACGATTTTCCCCTGTGCAAATAGTTCCCCATAAATACAACACCAGAGTAAAACAACACTAGTGAGTAAACTGTATTTCGAAGTCTCCATAGTACCCTCACTAAATTTATGGTTATTGGATTACGCGCTAACAAACCAAAAACACGCGAATTAAACGCATTGTAAAAAACAATCTCTTAGCTTACGTTCACAATCCCACCCTCTGCACGAAAGTGAGAAATTACTTCAACACAATCATTTTCTTCACTTCACAAGCAGTACTATTCCGCAAACAGTAAAAATACACACCTGCAGAGAGATTCTTCGCATCGAATAGTACCCTATACCGGCCTGGAGTTTGGTAATCATCGACAAGCGTTGTAACAAGCTCCCCAAGCACATTGTATATTTTCAGCTCGACGTTACCCGCAGTTGCAACCACGTATTCAATACACGTTGCTGGGTTAAAAGGGTTCGGATAATTTTGGTTCAACTGTATATAGTGCGGCATACTCGACGGCGTTTTCTCTATCGAAGTCGTTGAAAATTGTACATTTGGTTTTTTGGGAATCCAATTTGAAGCAAAAGGTGTTGTCATTGAATACTTAGAGAAGATTTGCTCAATTGTATAGTACACTGCCTCACTGTCGCTCAATACACGAACTGCATTGCCCCATTGGGTTG
>JAOAFT010000040.1 GCA_026416125.1 Bacteroidota bacterium | reverse complement strand
TTTATCGATGAAAGGAGTATATGATTCACGCTGTCATCTTTGATCTCGATGGTGTTCTCGTTTCAACAGATGAGTACCACTACCGTTCATGGAAGCGATTGTGTGAAGAGGAAGGTTTTACGTTCTTCAACTATGAATTTAATCACAAGTTCCGCGGTGTTGCACGATTGAAGTGTGTTGAAATCCTTCTCAACGCCGCTGGGAAATCTCCTACGCATGAAGAAATTCTTGAAATTGCTGAACGAAAAAATCGGTACTTCAATGAGCTTTTGGAGCAGGTAACAGAAAATGAACTCCTCCCCGGTGCACTCGAAACACTCCAAGAACTTAAGAAACAAAACATCAAAACTGCAGTTGCTTCCAACAGCAAGAATGCAAAACCTATAATCGAAAAAGTGAATATTGCTCGTTACCTTGATGTTATTGTCGATGGTTACGATATTACTCACAATAAACCTCACCCTGAACCATTTCTCCTCGCTGCACACCGTCTCAACGTTGAACCGAAAGACTGTCTCGTAGTTGAAGATGCTGTCGCAGGTGTTGAAGCTGCCTTTGCCGCTGGTATGAAAGTACTCGGAATTGGTGACCGAGAGTACTTACCCAATGCACCTCACATTGTAAAAAACCTCAGCATGATCACCGTAGAAGAGCTTCTGAATTTATAAGTTTCTTGTCATTCTTGAGAAAAAACAGTACCTTATGGGTAGCAAGTGCTTCTACGCTGCTGTGTGATAGTAAATAGTACGATAGACAAAAACCAAGACGCTTCAGAGAGTAAACGTAGGTTCTTGTTACATAGAAGCTATCCAACACTCGTTCTTGACCACTAAAAGGTCAAGATTTTTTTTACCTTATCTGCAAAACCATGGCAACTCTCAACGCATTTGCACAGAATGCTCACGCTTCAGGCTTACTAACACGCGGTCAGCGACTCCTCCTAGCCATCAGTGGAGGGATTGACTCCATGGCACTCCTCCATTGTTACGCAACTCTTAAAACCGAATGGGCTCTTACACTCACCGTGGCACATATCAATCACCAACTCCGGAGTCAGGAATCTGATGAGGACGAAATGTTCGTCCATACACAGGCTCAAAAGTATGGCCTCCCTTTTGTATCCCAACGTATCAATGTACGTGAGTACCAACGAGTTCATCGCTGCTCACTGCAAGTTGCCGCCCGTGTACTTCGATACCAAGCACTTAATGCAGTACGGCAAACGGTGGGAGCCGAGTGGATTGTTACCGCACACCACGCAAACGACAATGCTGAAACTGTACTGATGAACCTTCTCCGAGGTTCCGGAATCCATGGCCTAAGCGGTATTCCAGTCCGTAATGTTGAACAACGCACTCTTCGACCGTTTCTCCCCTATAGCCGAAGTGAGATTGAGTTGTACGTCCACGACCACAACATTCCGTACCGAACTGATTCATCCAATGCATCAATACATTATGAACGAAACTTCCTTCGAACTATTGTTATTCCTGAACTTGAGCGACGATATAACCATACAATCGTTTTAACGCTCAATAGTATTTCAAAACTTATGTGCAATGTTGAAACTCAACTTCACTCTATTCTCACTCCTCTCAAAGAACAAATTGTGACAACAACAGAAAGCGCAATAATTATCAACCTTACTGCATGGAACAACATTGCACCATTTCTTCAAGACGAACTACTCTACACAGTCCTAAAAGAGGTAAAGGTAGAACCAACAGAACAACGCATTCACATGCTCCGTGACCTTTCAACACGGTCTGTGGGGAAAATCGTAGAGATTTCCTCAACTATACGTGCGTTGCGCGATCGATCTACCCTCATCATTGAACACACTCCTATGGATTTTCCCCCTCTCGAAGTAACTGTTGGACACGAGTATTCACTACCCTCATTTACGTTTGCAGCCTTTCACGAGACTGAACCACCGTCCACAGTCCAGCACTCAGAACATTGTGTATACATCGATGCTTCGAAAATTGGGAACCGACTCCTCCTTCGACCTTGGCAGCACGGTGATTGGTTCATTCCTCTTGGCATGCAGTACCCGAAAAAAGTTAGCGATTATTTCATCGACATTAAACTTCCACGCTTCGAGAAAAAAGGAGTCCCCATCCTAGAATCTAACGGATCGATTGTATGGGTTTGCGGAAAACGACTCGACGATCGATTTAAGGTTACACCGAACACTCAACAATTCATAAAACTCATCTATCAACCAAAAAGGAATACGCATGGCACAACGACTCACAATTAATGGTGATGTTTTCGAACTCTACCTGTCGGAACACCAAATTCAAGAACGTGTCCGAGAACTTGCGTACCAAATTAACAACGACTATGTAGGAAAAGTACCTATTTTCATTGGTGTGCTCAACGGCGCGTTTATCTTCCTTGCTGACCTCATTCGTGAAATTACCGTTGATTGTGAAATTGACTTCTTTAAATTGTCAAGTTATGGTGACGCAAAAATTTCTTCCGGACAAGTACGACTCCTCAAAGACCTTAATTGCCAGGTAAAAGGTCGTGACATTATTGTTGTCGAAGATATCATAGATTCCGGTCTTTCAATTAGTTATATTAAACAGCTCATTGAGAGAGAACACCCTGCATCACTGCGGATTGTCTCCCTCCTGTTGAAGAAAGGACTTCCGAAAATTGATTTCACAATCGATTACGTTGGTTTCGAAATTCCACCTGATTTTGTAATCGGATACGGTTTGGACTATGCACAAAAAGTTCGTAATTTACGGCAGATATATAAATTGGTACCTCAGTCAACAGAACAATAAGAAAACTGAGGAAAAGGAGCTCAACAATGCAACTCTTCCAGTCTAACACAACAAGTAATGAACAACATCGACGAAAACAATCCCAGAACCGCCAAACCCCTAAGCGAATTCTTCGTCCGCAACAAGATGATGAATCACCTTGGACTCGTATAGGAAAAATCATTCTCAGTTGGCTTGCAATTGTGTTTGCTGTTTTCTTTATCATGTGGGCATTTCGTGCAAACGAAGAAACAGAGTACCAAATCGCGTTCCCCACATTTCAACAACTCCTCAACGAAAATAAATTCCAAGAGGCAACAATTAAGGTAACCAATTACAACCTGTATGACTTCCACGGAAAGCTGAAAGAACCAATGGAAATCCAAACTGCAAGTGGAAAAGTTGCGAAAGATGTACGACGCGTAGTACTTACTCTCCCATACACCTCCCTCGATGAAGCACTTGTCAATGACTGGATAGCAAAGGGATTACGCTTCAGAGTCGAAAAGGAAGAAAGTATTTGGGTGAATATTTTCATCAACATTGTACCGTGGATACTGATCCTTGGTATCTGGTTTGCGTTACTACGACGAATGCAAGGTGCAGCTGGGGGAGGTACAAAAGGTATTTTTAGCTTTGGAAAAAGTAGGGCCAAACTCCTGACCGAGGGAATGACAAAAGTGACATTTGATGATGTCGCTGGTGCTGACGAAGCAAAAGTTGAACTGCAAGAGATTATTGAGTTCCTCAGAGAACCAGGAAAGTTTCAGCGTCTCGGTGGGAAAATTCCTCGAGGAGTACTTCTCCTAGGACCTCCAGGGACTGGTAAAACTCTCCTTGCCCGTGCGGTAGCCGGTGAAGCAGGTGTACCATTCTTCTCAATTAGTGGTGCAGACTTTGTCGAAATGTTCGTGGGTGTTGGTGCAAGTCGTGTACGCGATTTATTTGAGCAAGGGAAACGTCACGCGCCCTGCATCATTTTCATTGATGAAATTGATGCAGTAGGTCGACACCGTGGTGCTGGCCTTGGTGGTGGCCACGACGAACGAGAACAAACGCTAAATCAGCTCCTCGTCGAAATGGATGGCTTTGAGCAAAATAGCGGTGTGATCATCATTGCTGCCACAAACAGACCAGATGTACTAGACCCCGCACTGCTCCGACCCGGTCGTTTTGACCGTCAAATCGTTGTCGATCGACCTGATGTAAAAGGACGTGAAGGTATTTTCCGAGTCCACACAAAAAATATACCTTTGGCTGATGACGTGAAACTCGATGTGTTAGCAAAAGGAACACCTGGACTTTCAGGAGCCGATATTGCAAACCTCGTCAACGAAGCTGCACTCCTCGCAGCACGCCAAAACAGTGATGTCGTTACCATGAAACATTTTGAAGAAGCGAAAGACAAGGTAATGATGGGTATTGAACGAAAAAGCCTCATCATCTCTGAGCGTGAGAAAAAAGTTGCTGCATACCATGAATCTGGTCATGTGCTTGTTGCAAAGTTCCTACCCGACGCTGACCCTGTTCACAAAGTTACCATTATTCCACGAGGTCGTGCACTTGGAGTCACAACGTACCTCCCTATTGACGAAAAACATACTTACTCCAAAGAATACCTCGAAGCGATGATAACGTACGCACTCGGTGGCCGTGCAGCAGAGAAAATTGTCTTCAACCGCCTCGATACTGGTGCCGGAAATGATATTGAACGTGCTACAGAGCTCGCTCGGAAAATGGTATGCGAGTGGGGAATGAGCGAAAAACTTGGACCGCTTGCTTTTGGTACCAGAGAAGAAGAAGTTTTCCTTGGTCGTGAAATTACTCGTACTCGTCCCTACAGCGAAGAAACAGCAATTCTCATCGACCAAGAGATACGACGCATCGTGCTAACAGCAATGCGTCGAGCAGAAAAAATCATTAGAGAGAACCTTGATACGCTCCACCGATTAGCAAATGCTCTTCTAGAACGTGAAATTCTAGATTCCGAAGAAATTGACCTTATTATGCAAGGGAAACCTCTGCCACCCCTTGAACGTTCAAATACTCCAAAGAAAACTCCTGAATCAAAGAGTGAGCAGACAACAGAAAGTAAACACAACGTAGCATCCCAATCAACACAGAAAAGTAAGCAATGAACGAAACTGTGCGGAGAACACTTGAGTCGTTTCAAATTTCTCCTTCTTCACTTAATCACTTAGAAGAAAAAGCTACGATTGATTTTAAAAATGAGGTAATACGGAAAGGTATCCATCTCCTTTCCCTCTCAATACCCATAATCTACTACTTCATACCAAAGAGCCTTGCTCTCAGTATATTGATTCCTCTTACAGCAGTGTTCCTTCTTGCTGATATTGGGCGATTGTACTACCCCGTAATAGCAACATGGTTCTATTCATGGTTTGGTTGGCTCCTACGAAAACATGAAGTAAGTGAAAAAAAACGTCTAACAGGAGCATCGAATGTCCTTATATCTGCTCTCATTTGTGTACTTCTCTTCCCAAAAATTATTATGGTTACTGCATTCGCCATCCTGATCATCTCAGACATTACTTCGGCACTGGTTGGTCGCCGATATGGAAAACATCCTTTCCTCGCTAAGAGCCTCGAAGGGTCAACTGCATTCTTTATTTCAGCTGTCTTGGTCGTCCTTGCGGCACCCAAAGTGCACTACCACATTAGTGAGTATATTATTGGAATATTTGCCGCATTCATCGGTACCATTGTCGAAGCCCTCTCCATTCACATCGATGACAATCTTTCAATTCCACTAAGTATCGGGTTCACATTATGGGCGTTGTATAGTATCTTCCTTCCAACGCTGCCCCTGTACTGAAACTCCAACCTTCAATAACACAACATTTACTTCAAAACCATCATCGCTTTTACAACTGACATCCCATTAGATTCGAGACAATAATAGTACATCCCCGATGGTACATTTGAAGCATCGTATTGAATTCGGTAGATACTTCCCGCTCTCAACAATTCATTTACTAGTACAGACACTCTGCGGCCAAGAATATCGTACAGTGTCAACGTTGTTACCCCATCCTGTGGAATCGTAAATTCGATTGTTGTGATGGGATTAAAAGGGTTTGGGTAATTCTGAGCAAGGGTTAGTTTTCGGGGTACCTCAACAAATACTTCAACTTCATGCGAATAACTGATAGATCCATCTGTATCGATCTGTTTCAATCGATAAACATAAGCTCCGCCATTTACATTCCAATCGAAAAAAGAATAGGAACGTTCTGAGAAACTCGTACCTGCACCAGGAACAAATCCAATACTACACCATAAATTATCACCCTTTCTTCTCCGCTCAACAATAAATCCATAGTTGTTTGTTTCTGTAACAGTATGCCAGTACAGAGTCACACCAGAACGCATTGGTACCGCACTCAGTGCTCCGAGTTCAACGCTCAAGGGATGGTTTGCTTCTGTACTTGAATTCTTTGGCAGAACAACTGCTGTCACACTAAAATCTTTGCTATTGTCATCTGTATCCGTACCATCCACGTCGCGCGTAATGAATGTAGTATTCGATGGAGCTGGAGCAGGACCACTACCCTCATAGAAACTCGCAGTTGCTCCATATCCAACAAGGTCTACAATTTCTGGACTTATCGGAGCTCCTCCATTGAGTGGTACAGATGTACGACATAAAGCTACTTTTCCAGCTGTAGCACTCATTGCAATAGTGCCGATTGCATCGGGGGTTGGTAAGTCTACTGTTCCTCCTGCTCCTGCTGCTTCTTGAATAAGATAATACCGATACCCACCAATAGAACCACTTAGTGGTGTAACTTGCCACGTCGTGCCCGTTGCCGATGCATATTGAACTGACCACCCGTNCAACGAAATTGTACGAGACGTTGTATTATAAAGAACAATAAAATCATTTTTGTACGTTGCTCCTGAATTGCCACCACCGCCATAGAGTGAGTAAATGACCACTGACTTCCCTACCACTAAACATGTGTCTGATGGTACTGTACTATCTACTTTGTAGTTCCGTGCTTCCCCATCGCCGTTGTATGAATACATCCACACAGTATATAGCGTATTGGGTACTACACCTGTAATCAGGACACTTGTTGTTGATCCATAACGAATATTTACTGTTGCTTCTCCATCGGATAAATCTGTATCATCACCATACGTAATTCCATCATGTGGTACAGCCATATTGGAAAACGCACTCACTCGTACTAAGTACCCAGATGGTGCTTGAATACCAGGGTCTGCATCGGACCACGATATTTGAATCTCATTCATCGAAAGAGCAGTTGCTACAAGATTTGTTGCAGAATACGAAGGCTCGATGGCTAATTGGCGTTGCGAACGTTTTGTCATCGTATAGAAATCAATAACGCGAACATACTCTGGATGATCAATAAACGGGTTACGATTTCCCTGGTACTTGTAAATGGAGTCATTCCGTGCACGTTCCAAAGCATCAGGTGGATCCTGTTCATGCCATTGGAGCAATATTGACACTTCAATCGAATCTTCTCCAAGACTCGGTAATTTTGTTTGATTTAGGTACTGAAATGACCAATTGTACCCGTTCTCACCATGATAACAGAGTGCCATATAGAACAATGCTCGCGCTGCATCACCTTTATGAGCATCACGTGGTTCATATACAAGCTTTCCCCGTGTATTGTATCCGAGTTTACCCTCCAAGTATGTATTTGTCACATAAACAACATTCCCTAGTGGGTGGTTGCTTCGTACACTATTCGCACGATTTTGGTTTGTTGGAAAAAGATGGTGCTGATCTGTATACTCAGGACCATTTGTAGAGGGATAACTCGGCATCCAACTATGGCACCACGTATGCTCTCTGCTGAAATACCCCCAACTGAACGGTGGAGTATAAACATATCGTTCTCCTGAGTATACGCACACTACATACTTTTGACCATTTACTGTATCATACGAGACGTAATCTGCAACTGCTGTTGTAGAGTATGGTAATTTACTATGGATATAAATGAGTCGGTGTAAGTCTTCTACAAAAGTACTTCTCGTTGTATCAATTCCAATGTAATAATTCCCTTGGGAAAAACCACTCAAGGGGTGTAGTATCAGGACAACAAGAACGTAATACCTGAGAAATATTTGAGATAACTCACTATGTTTATCCTGTCTATTCAATGTTACTTTTAATAGTACGTAGAACACTTCCACTACAACTTCTTTACTCTACAAGAAGAAATGGGAGATTCTTTCTTGTGGAAAAAGATCAGAGATCGAAGTTTGTTTTTCCTCCTATTCGTCATAGGAATTGCTTCATTACCAACAAAGTCTTTGTAAAAGACAATTGTATATTTTTCACGGTTCTTTCTTTTTATCCCACTCTACACCACGACTAAACACTGAGAAGGTGGTAAAAATGGTACCGCCCAGATATTCATGGACTATGAAAAAAGATACTTCCGCAACAATTCTTCCACTTGTTCCGGTATAACAGGTTTTGTTAAAATTTCATTCACACCGTGCCGTTGGAGGTATTCTCTGTTTGCATGTGAATCATGCCCTGAAATAATAATAATCGGTATATCCTTTGTCTCTGGATCTTCCTTCATCAATTTCACAAAGTCATGGCCATCGAGCATTGGCATGTCACAATCTGAAATAACAAGTTTCGGATGGTACTCTTTTGCAATCTGAAACGCTTCTTTCCCATCAGAGGCATGGAGAATATTTGCATTCGGTGCAACACGCTCAATGAATCGTGAATGGAGAACACGAACACCATGTTCATCATCGACAACGAGTACATTCGTTGTATTGTACGTGCAACTCTTCGGAAGTGTGAGAATAAACACTGTTCCAACTCCAACTTTACTTTCTACACGTATTTTCCCGTGGTGCTTGAGAACAATTTCATGAACTACTGGAAGACCAAGTCCAGTTCCTTTCTCACCATGGAGTCCTTTTCGGGTGTATTTTTCCTCAATCTTAAAGAGCTTTGGTAGATCTGCTTCTGGTATTCCAATACCTGTATCACGCACACCAATGACCCAATAATTCTGTTGCTCTTCCATGAGTTCAACTGTTACCAAACCACCTTTCGGTGTAAACTTCAATGCATTTCCGATAAGGTTATTAAACACCTGTAACATCATTTGTTCATCACCACGAATTGTCACGTTGTGGGGGAGTGTTGAAAGTACCATAATTCCTTTCTGGTGAGCTAGTCCTTGAAGCGAACGGATACTTTTTTCAACAATTTCAAATAAATCGAGTTCAATCCGCTCTAGTTTTACACGGCCAGTTTCTAGTCGTGACCAATCAAGGAGTTTATTTACCAGTGCTAATTGATCCTGAGCAGCTTCTTGAATGTATTGAACAAACTGAATGCGCTCTTCTTCTGTTAACTGACTATGCTCTTTAATGAGAATATCACAAAAACCAAGGATACTACTAAACGGTGACCGCAAGTCGTGAGAAAGGATAGATAATATTTTATCTTTCTGTGCATTGAGTTCCGAAAGTTCTGTCTTCGACTTTTCAAGTGCACGAACATACTCCTGAATCTTCTGTTCCATGTACTTTCGCGAAGTTATGTCTTCAATAACTCCTTCATATTCTATCACATTTCCTTGCTCATCACGTACCGCTCGCGCTGTTTCAAGTACTGTCAAAATCCGCCCATTTTTCCTCCTCAATTGCAACTCTGCACGAATCACATATCCCCTGGTTTCTAAGGTGTGATTGACCATCGTTCGTTCTTCAGGATTAACATAGATCAACTTCCCTTCCTCTGCTTCGATCATTTCATAGAATGAACTATACCCTAACAATCGAACTAATGCCTTGTTTGCATTAACGAGTTTCCCATCTTTTGTAACCTGGAACATCGGCATAGGGGAATTCATGAAGAGATCTCGATACCGTCGTTCACTTTCTTCTAACGCACGTAGTGCTGCACGCTCTCTGGTAACATCCCGAAATTGTGTAAGCATGTACTTTGTTCCACCTTCATCCACTACGTATGTACTCATCACTTCTGATTCAATGAACTTTCCAGAATGCAATTGGTACCGACGTAAAAAACGAGGTTTAATTTCATTATTATCAAACATCTGCTTGTACTCTGCTGCTAATCCTTGCTTGTCAACACCACCAGCATAAACTTCTGTAAAGTGTTTTCCAACAACATCGCTTTCTGCGACTTCGAACAGTGCACAAAATGCTTTATTCACCGCTACAATAATTCCACTTCCGTCGCAGAGGCGAAAACCATCAGTTGTATTGTGCCACACAGAAAGGAAAACATGTCCCGATTTCCCTAAGGTCTCAAGCGAGAGATGCCTTGCCGCATTAGCGTCAAAGCCCTGTAACCCTCGCTCTGCAGTAAAAGGAATTATCGTTGCTGTTGTGCCTTTTTTCTCTCTTACGATTGGTTCCATAAAGCAATTCCTCATATTTCTACATCTAATCAACAGCAACCATGGTACCAATCTTTATTCATCTAAATGTTTCAAAATTCGTTTCTTTCCGAAGCCTTTGTATGTATAATTTTGTATTTTCTACAAATGATAAATTTACCAACCATACCTTACGAATCTTATTACAAAAGGCTGACATAAAGATAAAATACTGCATTTGACTAATTGAAAAGGTACTAGCTAACCACTATATTAACTTACCAAAATAACAAACTACTAATTTCCACCAATTTATGAACAAGGAGGAACCATCATGAAAAAACTACTTCAATTAGGAGTTGTTCTCATAGCAATTGTTGTTTTATCGTTTGGATGTAAGGATAAAGGAACAGAAGCATCTTCATCTTCAACGTCGCAAAGTCCATTCTCATGCAAAATTGATGGTGCTGATTGGAGTGCAAATTCTCCAACAACCCCTGTTATTGCTACTATTGTAGGAAGTACATTAAACATCACTGCAACACGCTTGGTTAATATGACGAATGTTGAACAAATCATTCTAAGCATTAGTGGCTTTAACGGAACAGGTACGTATACTTTGAAAAGTGTAAACACACTTTCGTATGCTCAATACACAAAAGGATCGACTCAAACGTCGTACTTCACCGATAATACAAATACTGGGACGGTAACTATCACAACGTATAATACGACCGCTCGAACGATCGCAGGGACGTTTTCATTCAAGGCAAAACTTGAAGGAGGCACTGCAATCGTAAACGTTACAAATGGTTCATTTAATGCAACTTTCTAAAACATACCACCAATCTCTCATTTCAAGCCCGTTTTTAGGATAAACGGGCTTTTTTGTTTTATACACACCAGGAATATCTTCAAGATTTTTGTAGAAGTTACATAAAGTAACCAACCGAAAGCGTAGAATCCCCTCATTTAATAATCAAATTCCTCGATTTTAAGTTTGGCATATAACTCGCATGTCTTCTCAATAGAATCAAGAGAATCAAGGAATACGACAATGAAACATTTTATCGAAATACTTTTAGCAATTGTTCTTGTTCAGAACACTATTGTAGCTACTGAAAATCATTTAAAAGTACTGATGACTTCAAGAACCACAGCAGCAATTGAATTACAGAACGTTGTTCCGATTGCAGGTCTTCAAATGAGCATACGTTCTTCATCGAACGTGATACT
>JAOAFT010000003.1 GCA_026416125.1 Bacteroidota bacterium | reverse complement strand
GACCAACGTTGACCATCGTATTATGGTTGAACCGTAAGTACTTTGCAGAACCACCCTCAATCTGCAATACTGTGAACTGCATATTGAAGAACGTGTTGTTTTCGACAACAACTGTATCTTGATCTGACCATATCGAAATACCACGTCCCTCCCATTGTTGGGAACTTGGTTTCCCAATTAAGTTCCTAAACTTGTTATTGGTAAAGTAGATTTTATTATTTTTCCCTGTAAATGCTATAAGCGCAAAATTTGTTTGCTCAATAATACAGTTATCAACTATGACACGGTACCCACTTCCATCAAATTGAATAGGTTGATAGTATGTTTGTACTCCATTGTCATCACGCCCTGTAAGCCACAAATTACGAAGTTCCAAATTACCTAACCCAGTAATCATACGACCATCAACAGTTCCATTGTCACGTGTAACCATTTGAATAACGGGTGGATTCTCCATCTCAGTTGAACCTGCTGGTTGTCCAATGATTCTAAGTGTCCATCCATCGTTTACAATGCGTTCTGTAATCCAGTAGTACCCTCCTTTCTTTAATTGGTAAATTCTGTTGGGATTTTTCCGCGCACCACCGGCAACAGTATCACCCATAATTGCATCCCAAAGGGCGTTTTTCTTCGGTTCCCCAGATCCTGGCGTTGTCTCCCATTCGACGACCATTACATCTTGAGCTCTTAATTGGGGCAACACTATGAGAACCGCAAGAGCAATCGTCCACAGCGTAAATCGCCACGAATGTTTCATACGTACCTCCTTATATATTGTTTTTGTTTGTGAGTGACTTAAAAGTTAAATCGCATACCTACATCAACAGTAAATCCATATCGCTCAATGTAGAAATAATCTTTATACTGCCCCGTATAGCTTTCATCATCTCGAGCATTCAAGTTATTGAAGTTTGCAAACAGGGTCACGTTCTCCGAAAGTTTCTGTTGAAGAACAAGGTCCATTCGCCAATAGTCAGCATACACTTGATCGAGTTTTTGACCTTGGTACGTTAAGAATCGCGTTCGATCTGCTTGGTAAAGGTACGATAAACGAGCTGAGAACCCTCCTATATCGTACCCAATGGTTGCATTGAGTGTATGCGCTGGTTGATCTGGCATACGTGCAATGCGAAAGGTATCGACCAGAATTTTGTACCGTATACGTGGAAATACACCCGGAATGTAATCGCCTTGCTTAATTAAGTAATAGTGAGATTCTACCTTTGACCATATTCGTGTATAATTTACATTGAGTACAATGCCTTTGAATGGGATGGGAAGATACCAAAAGTTTGTTTGCCATTCTAACTCATACCCTCTATACTCAGCTTTGCCTGGTATATTAATGTAGGTATCTATCTGTGGTGCATATCCCGTAATCCAGTTGCTTGGAATATTCAACCCATCTGGTAAGATCATTCCACGTTGATAGTAAATAGTTGTTTGCATAATGAGATCCTTAATACGCTTATAGAACGCTGTTGCTGAAAAGAGCCCTGTGTACCCATTGTACACAGAGAGAGCAACATCATAGTTATATGATCGAGCTGGTTTAATTTTAGAATTTGCTGCTCGCATGTAGTTCATGTAGCTATTGATATATGTTATTGGAGCATACATCATGTAATCTGGTCTTGTTAATGTCTGAGTACTCGCAAAACGTATTTTCGCCCACTCTGCAGGTTTCAGAGTAAGGAGTACCTGCGGTAGTAGGAAACGATTCTTACGTTCAACACGCAAATCTGCTAAATCCGCTGGCGGTTTTTCTTCAGAACCACCAATCACAACTTGCCTGTACCGTTGACCGTTATACACAGAATAATCCTGTTCCCATCGTACGCCACCGAGCAGTGTTGCATATTCAGTAATTTGCACCTCACTCATTGCATACGCTGCATAGTATCGTTCTATTCCATCATAATCTCTCCCAATTGATTGCATTGAGTAATGGAGATAGTCTGGTGTACTACGTAAAGCGTCTGTTGCTTGGAATAATATATTCTCATCAACAGAGAACGGGAAGTAGTAATCATTCAAAAACGTCCGACGGGCATAGTTTGTAAGAAATGGAATTATTGGCATAACCCCACACTGACGTACGAGGCTTGAATCACGGCGCCAATTGAAGTTTTCAGGATACAGTGAAGCTGCTTTCTTTAATAAGCTAGCAAGTGGTGCACTCACCCCTCCCGTCGACCCATATTGAAAATTATCACGGCCCCATCGCTCTTCGTCGTTTAACCGATCGAGGTACTTAAACTTCCCACCAATTTTTACGTAACCATTGAAAAATGTTGCTATATGGAACGGTGATTGAAGGTTGAGCTGAATTGTGGCTTGATTTTCTCTTCTTGTTGTTTGTTCAACAAAAATATTTCGTAATCCTGTCATCGAATCGAGAGGCGTTGTATTTCGTTGAATATCTCGAATGAACCGAACATTTGTGTTCGAATATGCACCATTTTCTTGGACAAACCCCCACAGGTAATCTTCTGGATTCTTTGCTCGAGATCCCGAGTATGATACACCGAGGTCATACTTAATCCACCCAAAGTCCTGCTCTCCTCCAAACCCAGTTGTAAAAATCTCAGTCCTATTCTTCCGTTTCTCAAAATCATAGTAATGACTCGCATGGGAAAGATCCATTCGGTCGACGCGATTTAATCCCTCTTGGTTCAGCTGATTGTACATGCCGTTGAGAGTAACTTTACCATACGGAATTCTCACATCAATGTTAATACTTCCTCCAGCTCGTTTCCGATTTAAGATTTCTTCACGAAGTTGTAAGTTGTTAGGCATTATACCGCCAACAGCCCCTGCCTGTTCCCTGTACTCAGCTGAAAGTTTATCAGCACTCCTATCGTAGTTATCTGCATTCACATTTACCAGTACTCCTAATACCCCATCGAAGAACCGATTACCAATGCTTGCTGTGATATTGTAATTCTTGTGGTAATTTTGAAGCTTATTGTATCCACCTTGGAGAGAAATTTTCGTTTCAAAATTTTCCGGAGCTTCTTTCAATTTTAAATCAACTACTCCACCTAAGAAGTCCGCATCCATATCAGGTGTCATCGCCTTCTTCAATTCTATCCCACCAAGCATGTTTGATGAAATAAGAGAAAGGTCTGTGCTTCGATCATCACCACCGGTTGCCGGAAGAGGCATACCATTAACAGTAACAAGATTGTATTTTGGCGACAATCCACGGATAATTACCTTGGTTGCTTCACCACCGCTTCGGGCAATTGCGACTCCTGGTAACCGACCAATCGATTCAGCTGCGTTAACATCAGGAAGTTCGCGTATCCTATCAGCTGCAACAATATTTGCAATAGTATTCGAAGTAAGCTGTTGGTTAATAGCAGCATCCTGTCCTTTCATTTGAGCTGTTACAATCACAGCTTCTCCTTCAATTGCTCGAGGAGTAAGCGTAAAATTGAGTTGTTCTGTTACCCCGTTTGAAACTATAATTTCTTTCGTTGATTCTTCATATCCAATGTAGGAAACACGTATAGTACGCTTTCCAGCGGGGACAACACGCAAGTAAAAATTACCTTCGAAATCAGTTGCTGCCCCTATACTTGTACCTATCACTATGACATTTGCCCCAATGAGAGGTTCACCTGTCGTTTGGTCAATGACTCTTCCTCTTACAGAACCAGATCCTTGAGCTACACTTATTGCCGTCGATATTATACATAAAATTACAGCTATGCATCCACGCGACAACTTTTTTGAACTCATGCGTTTCCTCCTTACTTTTCTATCTATGAATAAACACAATTCCGTGAACCTTCACTTTAACCTGCCATTACTGGCGTCAAACACCTTACCCCTTAGTGACTTTACACACTGAATGCCAGAAATCTGTATTACCTTTTATTGTGCTTCCCCTATTTTTTAACCTGTACTACCTAAATTATTTACTATTTCAATAACTTCGTATCATTTTAATAACTACCCATTACTAAGAATGGCATCGATCTCCATGAGCTCATCGTTCGAAAATTGCCTATTTTTTAAGCATCTAACAGCGTCAAGAATTTGAACCGGCTGACTTGCTCCAATAAGAACTGATGTTACTTCTGTTCGCCGCAATACCCAGGCTAATGCCATTTGTGCTAGGGATTGGCCACGACTGGCAGCAAAATCGTTGAGCTTTTGAATTTTTAAAAGTTTTTCCATTGTGATTTCCGATTTGTGTAAAAATCCGTGTGGTTTTGCAGCTCGAGAGTTTTGAGGTATACCATGGAGATATTTTTCCGTTAGAAGCCCTTGCGCAAGCGGGGAAAAAGCAATACAACCGATACCTCGCTTGTGTAATGTGGTGAGAAGTTCAGATTCAACCCATCGTTCAAACATATTATACTTTGGTTGGTGAATAAGCAAAGGAACACCAAATGACTGCAAAATGTCACATGCTCGTTCAGTTTGTTCTGGAGGGTAGTTCGAAATCCCAACGTAGAGTGCCTTCCCCGCTTTTACACTATCGGCTAATGCAGCCATAGTCTCCTCCAATGGAGTTTTCGGGTCTGGCCTATGATGGTAAAATATATCAACATAGTCAAGTTGAAGTCGTCGTAAACTTTGGTCAAGACTAGCAAGGAGATACTTCCGTGATCCCCAGTCACCGTATGGTCCATCCCACATCCAGTATCCAGCTTTTGTAGAAACCACTATTTCATCGCGGTGCTGTCGAAAATCAAGGTTCAGTATCCTTCCAAAATTGATTTCAGCAGAACCCGGTGGTGGACCATAGTTATTGGCAAGGTCAAAATGAGTGATACCGTAATCAAACGCGGTCCGTACCATCATCCTTGCTGTATGAAAATCATCCACACCGCCGAAATTATGCCACAATCCTAGTGAAATTGCAGGAAGTAAAAGTCCACTTCTTCCACATCGATTATATTCCATGTCCTTGTATCGATATTGTGAGGGAATATACATTTCGATAATCCTCCTTATTATCATTTCTATAATTCACAAAAAACCGTAGTACTCAAGAGCAACAATATTCTTGCCAATTTTCAATGCTTCTTACAAAATATTTCTTATTTTCCACTGGTAAAGCCAATGGAATAATTCTTGCATAAAATAACAATGATTTGAAAGCCGAATGAATTCTACATAAAGAAAGGATTGACCTTATGACTGACACACCTGGTAAATTGCGTTTCATGGAAAAATTTGCATATGGCTTTGGTGATCTTGCCTCGGTTCTATACTGGCAAACATTTATGCTCTACTTTACCTATTACTACACAGATGTATATCTCCTCCCTGCAGCGACAGCAGCAACTATGTTTTTAGTGAGTCGGATCTGGGATGGCATTAACGATCCAATTATGGGCATGATTGCAGACAGAACAAAAACCCGATGGGGTCATTTTCGGCCATACTTGTTATGGCTTTGTGTTCCATTTGCTCTTGTCGGTACTCTGACATTTACTGTGCCACCGTTTGATGAAACTGGTAAAATTATTTATGCCTACATCACATTCAACTGCTTGATGATGCTATATACTGCCATTAATATTCCATACACTGCACTCTTAGGAGTCATTACTCCTAATTCTCAGGAACGTACCACTCTTTCCTCTATAAAATTTCTTTTTGCCTTTACAGCTGGAATTATTGTTTCAGCAACGTTGCTCCCAATGGTCCAAGTTTTCGGAGGGGGAAACGAAGCTCGTGGATGGACCATCTCGTTTATCATCTACGGATGCGCTGCAATCGTATTTTTTCTCATTGCGTTTTTCGGTACACGTGAACGAGTGCAACCTCCATCGTCTCAAGTCTCTTCTGTGAAGCAGGATCTTTATGAACTCATCACAAATGGCCCATGGCTCATTCTTTTAGCAACAACAATTACTTTTATCCTCTTCGTTGCAGTACGCAGCAGTGTGACTGTTCACTATTTCAAGTACGTTGTAGGAACGCAAGAAGTTACTTTACCTATCCTTGGCACTCGAACATATGATTTTAACGCACTAGCTTCTGCGTTCAACACTCTCGGGCAAATATCTTCGTTTATTGGAGTACTCATTGTTAATTGGTTCGCAAAAGTTGTAGGGAAAAAACGTGCATTTATTATCATAATTATAATTGCAATTGTGAGTACTGCAGCGTTCTATTTTGTACAACCAGGTCAACTATTTCTCATTTACATACTACAAATCATTGGCTCAATGAGCGGTGGACCATTAAGCGTTCTCCTGTGGGCAATGTATGCAGATACAGCAGATTATGGTGAGTGGAAACGGGGAAGACGAACAACTGGGTTGGTATTCTCTGCTTCCACAATGTCACAAAAATTTGGGTGGGCAGTTGGTGCATATGTTGCTCTCTCACTCATGGCACAAGTTGGTTTTGAACCAAATCAAGCTCAATCAACAGAAAGTATGCGTGGCCTTCTGCTTCTGTTTAGCCTTATTCCTGCTGCTTTTGGTATCGGAGCTGTCATTCTTATCACTTTCTATCCACTCAACGATGCACGTGTCGAAAAGATTACCACCGAACTTATCGCTCGACGTAGAGAGCGAGGTGAAACAATTATAGCATAACGTGAAAGTTGAAACAATAACCTATACCATATTATTAAAAGGACTATGAAGTATGAGTACACTCGTGAATGGTAAATCAGTTCACAATATACCATGGGAAGATAAACCCAAAGGATGGACTGGTCCTGTATGGCGCTTCTCCAAGAATCCAGTGATTGGTAGACGCCCCTTTCCAGGGGGCAATCGGGTATTCAATAGCGCAATAATACCTTACAATGGTCGATTCGTTGGCGTTTTCCGCGCTGACCACGAAAATGGATATCCCAATCTTCATCTTGGCTTCAGTGACGATGGTATCCATTGGGATATTCAAGAAAACAACATCACATTCATAAATGAAGATGGAACACCAGCAAAACCTATTGTCTACGGTTACGATCCCCGATTAGTTGAAATTGAAAGTATGTACTACATCCTTTGGTGTAATTATTTCAACGGCCCTACGATTGGCATTGCTAAAACGGCTGATTTCAAAACATTCATTCAACTTGAGAATGCTTTTCTCCCGTTTAATAGGAATGGGGTACTCTTTCCTCGAAAAATTCACGGTAACTATGTAATGCTCAATCGACCGAGCGACAATGGTCATACACCTTTTGGGGACATTTACTTGAGCCAAAGTCCAGACCTTACATACTGGGGAAAACATCGTCTTGTTATGAAAACTCCACACTATTGGTGGAAGAACACAAAACTCGGCGCTGGTCCCGTCCCCATTGAAACAACAGAAGGCTGGTTGCTCATCTACCACGGTGTATGTACAACCTGTAGTGGGTTCATTTATAGCATGGGTGCTGCGCTCCTCGATTTGGATGAACCATGGAAAGTACTGGTTGATTGTGAAAACTACATCCTTACTCCAGAGGAACCATACGAAACAACTGGGTTCGTTCCTAATGTCATCTTCCCCTGTGCAACAGTACAAGACGCACCTAGTGGTCGAATTGCTATCTTCTATGGTGCCGCCGATACTTACTGCGCCTTAGCATTTACACAGATTGATGAGCTCATTGCATACATTAAAGCTCATCCATCGAAGCAACTTTAATAGGTGATACTATGCGATTCGGGTATTTTGACGATGAACATAAAGAGTACGTAATTACACGTCCTGACACTCCACGGTCATGGAGCAACTACTTGGGAACAACTGACTACGGGGCCATCATTACAAACAATGCTGGGGGGTACAGTTTTTATAAGTCGGCTGCACAAGGTCGATTCACTAGGCTTCGATTCAATAACATTCCTATGGACCAACCCGGTCGATACTTCTACCTTCACGACCTCGACACGCATGATTATTGGTCCGCTAGTTGGCAACCTGTTGGAAAACCACTCGACAAGTATTCTTCAACCTGTCGTCACGGTACTGCTTATACCATCATCAGTTCTAGATACACGGACGTTGAAACAGAAACATTATACTTTGTCCCTCTCGGTAAAACATTTGAATGCTGGCTCCTTACCGTAAAAAATACTGGTACCCGACGGCGTCGTCTTCGAATTTTTACATACGTTGAATACACGAATAACTGGAAAGTGTACCAAGATATGATCAACTTGCAGTATTCACAGTACATCCTCAGCATGAATATTGTCAATAACATTATTGATCACGGTACAAACGTGTTCATGCCAGCAGATCCTGAGCACTTTGAGAACGATGGACAAAGTCGGCATACATTTTTCGCACTCACAGGTGCTGATATTACTGGATACGATACCGATCGGGAAAAATTTCTTGGTCCCTATAGAACGTACGCAAACCCAATTGTTGTTGAACAAGGAACCTGTACTAACTCCATTGCTGTTGGCGATAATGGATGTGGAGTACTTCAAACAGATATCGAACTCGCACCAGGAGATATGCGAGAACTTCTTGTTTTAATGGGTATCGGTGCTGCAAACAACGAAGGGCGTATCGCTCTCTCAGAAATTGGTACTCCTCAAAAAGCTCGATCTGCATTTTCTGCGTTGAAGCAACACTGGCATTCTCGTATCGAAGGCATGACAGCGATAACACCAGATCCAGATTTTAATAGCATGTTTAACACATGGAATCCTTACAACAATCTCATTACGTTTACCTGGTCTCGTGCTGCCAGTTTAATCTACTCCGGTGAACGCGACGGTCTTGGCTACCGTGACACTGTGCAAGATATGCTTGGAATCGTGCATGCCATACCCGAGGATGTACAACAACGACTCGAACTTATGATCACCGGACAAACAGAAGAAGGTGGCGCCATGCCTGTAGTAAAACCATTTGCACATCGACCTGGAAATGAACGTACACCTTCTCGTTCTGAATATCGATCAGATGACTGCATGTGGCTTTTTAACACAATTCCAGCGTATGTCAAAGAAACAGGCGATATTCAATTCTACAACAAGGTGCTCCCCTACGCTGATCATGGAGAAGGAACTGTCTTTCAACATATGCGACGTGCAATTGAATTTTCAATGAAAAATTCTGGAGCACATGGTTTCCCGTGTGGACTTTCTGCAGACTGGAATGATTGCCTCGAATTAGGTGAAAACGGAGAAACTATTTTTGTTGCTTTCCAATTACGGTACGCATTGAAAACATATAGAGACATTGCTGAACTCCTTAATATTCCTCATGAAGTAACATGGGCAACAACACAACTTCAAACACTTGACTCTAATCTCAAAACGTATGCGTGGGACGGTGAGTGGTACCTCCGCGCATACCGAGCTGATGGACTGAAATTTGGTTCAAAAGATTGTAATGAAGCAAAAATATTCCTCGAGCCACAACCTTGGGCAATTATCAGTGGACACACCAGCATAGAACAGTCCAAACACCTTCTCGACATCATTAATAAACTTCTTAATACCGAGTATGGGATTATGATATGTGATCCACCAATTGAATACACCGATCCACGGGTAATTAAAGCTCGTCTGTTCAACAAAGGAATGAAAGAAAATGCTTCCATCTTTCAACATACACAAAGTTGGGTTGTTATTGCCGAAGCAATCGTCGGGAATGGAAATCGAGCATACGAGTATTACCGTAAATTTATGCCATCCGCGTATAATGACAAAGCAGAACTCCGTGAAATTGAACCCTACGTTTACTGCCAATTTACCCACAGTAAGTACAGTCCTCGGTACGGTGCATCACGGCTCCCGTGGCTTACAGGTACAGCTTCATGGGCATACTATACAGCAGCACAATACATTCTCGGCGTTCAACCTGAATATACTGGGTTACGAATTGACCCTTGCATCCCCTCATCATGGAAAGAAGTTCGTATAACACGAAAGTTTAGAGATAAATTATTTGCCATCGAAATTTCGAATCCACACGGAGTTCAGAAAGGGGTAAAACACCTCGAACTCAATGGAATACCTCTTCCGAGCAATGTTATACCACTTGGAGCAACAAAAGAAGAAAATAGTGTAACTGTCATTATGGGATAGTCTATACTGAATGATCTTTGTACTACTTTGTGTGAATAAACCAAACACCGCCGGCTCATCTTTGAGCGCGACGGTGTATTGGTAAGGAGGGAGGTATGGTATTATTCAATCTCTTTTACCTCTGATAATCGGTGGAGAAGAGCTTCCCGGAGAGTTTCAAAGGAGCAACGTTCGACAACTTCACCATCAACTGTTGCATAAATTGATTCTTGAGAACAACCTTCAGCGTTGCTATGGGCAACAACCATGACCCGACTAGTGAGACCCTCTTCCGCTATGTAATTGACAATCTTATTCAGTAATTCATCGGACCCTTTAGAGAGACACTGAGGACCTAAACACAACTTTACTTCAACCACATTAGTATCTTCAGAACCTGACAATATCACTTCTCCTTCAAACAAACTTGCACGGTTGATATACTTTGTATGCAAGAGCGTATGGGCTTCGTGACTCCCTGGTTCTCGAAGAACTGACTCATAAAGCATTCCGATGTATGGATTATCTTGCGAGCGATGGAGCTGAAGATTTTTATCAGCCCGATATAACGCCTTTGCCCGTGCTTTCCGTACTGAAATATCATTGTAGACAGGTTGTCCACCACCACCAATGCAACCCCCGGGGCAGGCCATTACTTCAATGAAATCTACCGCAAGCTTTCCTTTTTTCACTTCGTTAAGAAGACGTCGTGCATTTCGCAATCCATGAACAATTGCAAGACGTAACACGTGCTCCCCAAGTGCGAAGGTAACATGGCGAATTCCATTCTCACCTCGCACTTCAGTAATGTCGTTCTGCTCAAGAGGCTGGCCAGTAAGTTTTTCAGCAGCAAATCTGATAACAGCTTCGCTTACCCCACCACTAGCACCAAAGAGAACACCAGCTCCTGTTTTAAACCCAAATGGCAAGTCAAATGATTCCGGTGGTAAATTCTTAAAGTCCAAACCCGCTTGCTGAATCATGAGTGCTAATTCTTGTGTTGTTATCACGAAATCAACATCAGGAATACCAAGTTCATCTGCAAATTCTGGTCGCGATGCTTCACCACGCTTTGCAGTACATGGCATCACGGAAACCATGACAATACGCTCACGCGGTATTCCTAGCTGTTTAGAAATCACACGTTTTGCTATTGCACCAAACATTTGTTGCGGTGACCGACATGTCGAAAGATGTCCCAACAAATCAGGGAAATAGAGTTCAGCAAACTTCACCCATCCTGGACAACATGATGTAAGTAACGGAAGATTTTTATTTCTCTGTTTTCGTTGAATGAACTCATTTGTCTCTTCTATAATAGTAAGATCAGCCGCAAACGAGGTATCGAATACTTTCTTAAACCCAAGGAGCTTCAAGGCAGATACCATTTGCTCCGTACAATCTGTACCTGGGTCAAGATTAAACACTTCTCCGAGAGCAACACGCACAGCTGGTGCAACCTGTACAAGAACAACCTTCTCCTTATTCTCTAAAACAGACCATATTTGGTCAACTGTTACTTTCGGTGTTAAGGCACCAGTTGGACAAACACGTGCACATTGCCCACACTCAACACATTGAACTTCACCCAACAACTGCCCAAAGCTCGGCATTACTTGGAGATCGTGGCCACGATATGCAAAATCAATTGCACCAATTCCTTGAATCTCACTACAGGCACGTACACAATCACCACAGAGAATGCACTTATTCGGATTCCGAAGAAGACCATGTGTTGAACTATCAACAGGAAGCTTCTTCTCAGTCCTGCTAAACCGAACTTCGGTTACCCCAAGCTTACGCGCAATCTCTTGCAATTTACACGATGAACTCTTGATGCACGAGGTACACTCTTGATGGTGACTAGCAAGTAATAGTTCGAGGGATATTTTCCGTATTTCACGAAGTTCACTTGTAGAGGTGTTGATTCTCAATCCTGGTTCAGGTTTCGTTGAGCATGATGAAACAATTCCACGCCCTTCAACTTCCACCACACACAAGCGACATGCACCGTACACACTCAGCTCGGAGTGGTAGCAAAAGGTCGGCATATCGATGTTCGCTTTTCGAAGAATCTCCAATACATTTCGTTCGCTGTCAAAGTATACTTTTTTTCCGTTCACATAAAGAAACGTACCTTGTTCCATTCTCAACTTCCTTATACAATCGCATCGAGTTTACACGTCGCTAGACATGCACCGCATTTTATACACAATTGCTCATTGATTGTATGGGGTTGTTTCCGTTCCCCCTTGATCGCGCCTACTGGACATACCTTCACACACAATCCGCATCCTCTACATTTTTCTGGGATAATAGTTGGGTTGAGAAGTGCTTTACACTTCTTCGCTGGACACCGCTTCTCTTGAACATGAGCCTCAAATTCATCACGGAAATCCCTTAGGATCGAGAGCACAGGATTCGGAGCTGACTTTCCAAGGCCACAGAGAGAACCTTTCGATACTGCTCTCGCAACTTGTTCTAAGAGCAACAACGTTCGAGCATCTGAACGACCTTCAATAATATTATCGAGAAGTACGAGCATTTGGTATGTGCCTTCTCTACAGAGTACACACTTTCCACATGATTCACTTTGGGTAAATTGCATGAAGTAACGAGCCATTTGCACCATGCACGTGTCATGGTTCATAACAACAAGCCCCCCCGAGCCTACCATCGCACCTATTGAACGAAGCGAATCAAAATCTAATGGAAAATCTAAGTACTTTGGTGATAAACATGCACCTGACGGACCACCTATTTGCACAGCTTTGAAGTCCTTTTCAGTACCAATTTTCCCTCGGACTGTGATTCCACCACCAATATCAAAAATAATCTCACGGAGTGTAGTACCAAATGGAACCTCAATGAGACCAGTATTGACTACATGTCCCGAAAGTGCAAATGTTTTCGTACCTGGTGAATTCTTCGTACCAACGGCTCTGTATGCTTCCGCACCATGCATCAATATCCAAGGAATCGATGCAAGTGTTTCAACATTGTTTATCACTGTTGGCTTTCCAAATAAACCCGCTTCAGCTGGAAACGGTGGCTTAGGCATAGGCATTCCACGTTTTCCCTCAATCGATGCTATCAAAGCCGTCTCCTCACCACAAACAAATGCTCCTGCGCCTTCCATTACTGTTACTCGAAATTTTGCCTGAGTACCAAACACATTCTCTCCAAGAATCCCAAGTTCTTCCGCGTCATGAACAGCTTTCCGAATTCGATGTACTGCAAGAGGGTATTCTGCTCGAACATACACATATCCTTCGTCAGCTCCAATTGCTCGAGCAGCTATCATCATTCCTTCGATTACACTGTGAGGATTTCCCTCCATCACACTTCGATCCATAAATGCACCTGGATCACCTTCATCACCATTACAAATAATGTACTTCTTTACCGATTCTTGCAGGGCTGCCGATCGCCATTTCTTTCCCGTCGGAAATCCTCCACCACCACGACCTCGTAACCCTGATTCCTCAACGACAGAAATGATATCATCAGGATCCATTTCACAAAATGCTCTTCGAGCTGCTGTGTAACCACCTATAGCGATATATTCAACAATGTCCTCTGGGTTAATTATTCCACAATACTGAAGTACTACACGACGCTGTTGAGTATAGAAAGGAATTTCATCAATGCCTCTGCACGGCTTTCGCGTTGTGGGATTTCTGTAGAGTAACCTCTCAAGTACCCGATTGTTCAGTATTGTTTCGTTAACAATCTCTGCAACATCATCAACTGTAACCCTTGTGTAAAAAATATTTTGTGGTAAAATTGTTACGAGGGGGCCCATTTGGCAAAACCCCTGACAACCACTGATCGACAACTGAAACTCAGACTCTTCACCATAGAGTTCAACACCGACGCACGATTTTAAATTCCTAAATTCCAGTTCTTTCAGAAACTGTTCATACACATCACGTGAGCCATTTGCAATGCAACCAGTACCAGCACATACAATAATGCGACCTGCTATAGCACGGTAATGATCATTGTAGCGTTGTGCAATTTCTTCTAACTGTACTGAAGTTGAACTTATACAATTCACGTTTTCGCCTCCTTCTCACAGGCAATAATTTCATAGAGCACTGTTTCCACTTTTGCTGGTGTCATACATGCATGTACCTTCTCATTGATAACAACAACAGGTGCAAGTCCACATGCCCCAAGGCAGGAAACTGTTTCTACAGTAAATAGTAAATCATCTGTTGTTGATTGGTTCGCTGGTAAACGGAGTATCTCGCGGATCTTTTCAAGAATCGGAATTGACTCCTTAACATGGCAAGCAGTACCATCACAAATCCGAATGAGGTACTTTCCTTTAGGCTTAAGGGCAAAATGTGCGTAGAAAGTCGCAACACCATAGACACGTGCAGGTGGAATTCTTAATGATGCAGCAATGAACTCAAGAACTTCTTGAGGCAAGTAGTGATATTCTTCCTGCACTGCTTGAAGAATTGGTATAAGCATTGTTTGTTTATGCTCGTACCGTTCAAGAATATCACACACAATACTGAATTTCGTTGCTCGTTCATGAACTACCTCTGGTGACATACGATTTATTCTCCTATTTTCCTCTCTAAAAGTCGTCGTGTGAGTGAAGCCAGACTAAGTGTAAAAACAGCATTTTCTACAATAACACCTTCTGGAACTTTTGGTTGAGTACTTGAGAAATTCCAAATACCTTGTACACCTTTTTCAACAAGAAGATCAACTACCTTTTGCGTTGAAGAGGCTGGAACCGCAACAACACCAATTTCAACCCTGTGTTCATCCATAAATGTTGAAAAAAAGTCCATCGAGTAGACTGGAATGTTGTTAATGACAATGTTAGATCGAGACGGATGGTTATCAAATGCAGCAACAAATCGTAACCCATGCTCAATAAGCCATGGATACTTTAAAAGAGCACTTCCTAAATTTCCTGTGCCAACAAGTACTGCTCTCCATTCTTGTGACCATCCAACAAATTTGCTAATGGCTTCAAGGAGTTCATTCACTGAATACCCCGTTTTAGGCTTACCAATGAGCCCAGTTACCTCTAAATCTTTCCGGACTAAAATAGGCGTATATTCAAGCATTTCTGCTAGCTTCGTGCTTGAAATTTTTTCGATCCCCTCTGCTTTTAATGTGCGCAATAGGTGATGGTAAATCGATAGCCTTCGTAGTATTGGGGCCGGTGTTTTTTGTTTTTTACTAGTTTTCAAGGAGTTTACTTATTAGATATTTATATATCGATAATATTATATCGATACTATTATATCGAATTATTGAAACAATGTCAAGTAAAATATTTAGAAAAACCAGGTAAGAACTCCTACTAACTACTTCGATTCAAATAATCTGACTTTCCACCTTTTAGCTTCTTCATTCCAATATATTTAAAGGAGAATTCCTCGTAAAATGATTCATTCGTTGTTGAGTGAAAGTTCATCACATAACATTTCTTTTAGTACAGTAACCTATTTTGCCACTTAACGTAAATTTTGAGTACGTGTTTCTAACGTTGTTCTTCAATCACTAATAATTTTACTGCACATTGAATGTAGGTAAAAAAAGGGGGATAGTTATAGAGGAGAAAAGATTCAATATCTACACTTTCTACTTACACTTCGCAATACGATGCAACATTTTTCCAATATTCTGCAACTTTGACAATAGTTGTCGATCGATCGTTTTTTAAAAGGTTAATACAATTCATAAGTGCACGAAGTGTATGGTATGTACATTTCCAAATATGACTCTTTTGACTAAACCGATGGTGAGGTTCTTTGTCAAGCCCTCCCTCAAACCAATCTCCATACTCTTTATCGAGAATATAATTCTTTATATACTCCCATAATCGGTGAAAGTACTCTTCGTACTGTTTCTCATCGGGGAATATTCTTGAAAAAAGGAGTAACGCATTCAATCCTTCTGCTTGTACCCACCAGGTTTTTGTTTCTTTCACAATTGCACAGGAATTACTGCCTGCAAAGTAATAACCTCCGTCATAGAACCCACCAACACTGTGGTCCCAGCCATAACGAAGTGCATGGTCGAGCAGTTTTTTAGCAACAATAAGTGTTTTGCAATCATCTTTTAATTTGAGTGCATACGAAGCTTCTAAGAGCAAGAATGCTGTTTCATAGTCATGACCAAATGATACATGGTCGAGAGCATAATAGTTCCGTTGAGTATCTGGCGATGATGTACGGAACGATACAGGTTTCCAATCACGCTCGAAGAATAATTGCAAGTATCCTTTTGGTGTAACAATTCGATCTCGAATGAGTTCGAGGAGTCTTTGCAACTGAGTACCAAGAAATGGATCGTTCCATACATGGTATAGTTCTGTGTATGCTTCAAGTAAGTGAATGGAAGAATTTTGATCTTTGTACCCCACCTCATCACGATCATTCGCTTTCGTTTTATACTGTGATGTCTTATCAAAAGGTAAGCTCTGAGGTGTAAAAAACTGAAAGTATCCACCATAGAGAGGATCGTATGCATTTTCTTCAATCCATTGAAAAACACTTCGTGCAAAATCAATTATACGAAAATCGTCTACACGTTGTGTAAGAGCAGAGAGTGCAAATAACCCAAACGCATTGCCGTACACCCGCTTTTCATCGTGCCACCCCCATACATCCGTTGGAGTTCCTTCTCTGCTACGAATTTGGTAAAATCCTCCATACGTATGATCCCACATTTTATCAACTAAGAATTTGTAACCATGGTATGCCATTGCATCGTATTCAGGAACCCCACCGAGGAAGGTAGATACTTTCGAGAGTGCCCAGATATGCCGTGCTTGGGTTACAATCATCTTCTCTTGGTTCGGGAGAATTTCCCAGTTATATGCAAGATTTGTGTAGTATCCACCACATTCCGAGTCGACAACCAAAGGGTACCACCGTTTCAGGATTCCATTTTCCAAAGCATCATATAATTCACTAACAATTCCACTTAGTACCATAGAAGTGTATCTCCTGCATCACTTGAGCACCACACAAACAAGAGATATGCCAGTCTAAGTCTTTTCTTTCCTTAATCTTTTAGCAAATATTAGAGTTTGTGGTTTTGAGGGAGGCTGAAACAAATATGAATTTGATAATAGTTTACAAAATAATAAGAGTCACGTAGAGATCAGTAGTAAACAACCATCAACCCCTAGCTATTTTTATCAGGTTGTTTACTTTCCACTGATTTGTAATACTCACCATAAACAGATGCAGCACATTCTGGACAAATACCATGAGAGAATTTTGCCTCTGAGTGAGTTTGGATGTAAGCTTCCAATTGATCCCAATACCCTTTATCATTCCGAATCTTTTTACATACTGAACAAATCGGGATCAATCCGCTCAACATTTTTACGTTTGCAAGTTCTTCTTGAACGCGTTGTTGAAGTTCTTTTTCCCGTTCATGCAATTGCCAGACCCGTAATCGATATACACCGTATAATAAACAACCACTGGTAAGAAGAACAAAGATTAGAAACCACGTTGTTTGATAGAAATGAGGTTGGATGCTGAGAATAATTGATGCTCCTTCTGTGTTCCACACACCATCGTTATTACACGCAATAACACGGAAAGTATAATCTTTCGGTGGGAGATTTGTGTAGTAGGCGGCACGGCGAGTTTTTGCATCTATCCAGTCGGTATCATATCCTTCCAACCGGTATTTAAAGCGAACGCGTTCTGGCACAAGATAACTCGTTGCAGAATATAAAATTTCGATCCTATCTGTACCGGGTTGAAGAATGAGCGAATCGAATGTAGAATATATATGGCCATCAGCTATAACTTTGTGTATATGAACATTCGGAGGAATTGTGTTTGTTCTCAGTTTTCGTGGATGTATTTGGACTGCACCTTTAACTGTCGAAAACCATAGTGAACCATCTGATGCCTTCCACGCTGATGGTTGCCAACTTCCACCAAAACACTCTTCGGATTTCATACCATCAGCGGTTGTGAATACTCTCATCGTTATCTTTTCAATAGTGCCTGCATCGAATTGCTCAACAATACGTTGCTGGAGGTATCCAATACCACGTGGACTACTCAACCATACATCACCACTATCATCACATACAGCACAGTATAGTTCATTGGTAAATAAACCATCTTTAGCAGTATACTTTGTGAATACTCCATTCCTATATCGTGTAAGCCCATCACGAGGTGAGGTAAACCATAAGGTACCTTTCTTATCATCTGCTACAGAACTTATCCAATTCCCTGCTAAACCATCTTTTACAGTAAATATTTTTGAGATACCGTGCTTAACTCGTACAAGACCATCTGCACGAGTAATCCAAAGTGTACTCTCTGCTTTTTGGTAATAAAATGATGTAACGTAACTATCTGAAAAATACGGAATGCTATCATTGGTATAAAAGGGGATAAGTTTTCCTTTTTTAAAACGATGAATACCAATATCATCAATATAAAGAATTATACTTTCTTCATCCTCAGTTATTGCTGAGATCCATTTTAATGGTAAACCGTCTTTCGTATCGTATACTGTCATTACATCGTTGCCTTTAAAACACGTCAATCTGCCTGTTTGTCCTATCCAGATACTTCCATCACGAGCAAGATATGTTGGACCAACCAATGCATTATAGATTGATATTTTTCCCTCTCTTATTCTCTGTATGTGCCCTGTGAAATTACTAAAGAGATACAAACTTTTATCGTACCCCTCAATAATACTTGTAATTAGTTCACTAGCTAAACCTTCTTTTACAGTATAGGGTACAACAGACCCCTCTTTCAATCTATTCAATCCTTCAACAGTACCAATCCACAAACTTCCTTCCTGGTCTTCGTACAGAGAAAGGATCCGATTACTTGTCAATCCATCAAAAACCGTTAAAGCGGACCAACGCCCATTTGAATACCTATTAACACCCCCACGGTTTGTACCAACCCATAGATTTCCATCTCTGTCTTCAGTTATTGCTGTTATGTTAAAATCAGATAAGCCATTTATATTCGAAAACAACCTCTTTGGCCCATTGTTCCACTCAAGGAGTCCATATACCGTGCCAATCCAAATTGTTCCTTTCCTATCACAGTAAAGTGTTGTAGTAATATAATGAGGTAATCCATCTTTCATTGTTAACGTTCGATACTGCAATGGATTAACTTGTTTAATAATTCGAATACTCCCATGCAGACCTACCCAAATATTCCCTTCATGATCTTCTGCAAGTGCTGTAATATAATTCTGATCGAAGTAAATAGATTGTAACTTTTTATTCTTCGTTAATACAAACAATCCATTCTCAGTTCCAATCCAAATAGAACCATCTTTGGATTCGAGAATAACTCGGATTCCTGGCTCATTGAAACCAATATCGTTACCGAATATTTGAACTTTACCTTGTTTTATAAGGCGAACTCCTGAATACGTTGTTCCAACCCATAAATTACTATCTCTTGCTTCACAAAGTGTTGTAATCGATTCGGTAACTTCTTCTTTCCCTGGATAAGTACCGACAGCATCAAATGCTACTCCATCAAATCGATATAATCCAACAGATGTACCTAGCCAGAGAAATCCATCACGTGTTTGTAAACACTGATTAATCGAATTTGCAGGAAGGCCATTCCCTTTATTCCAGTGGTCAAGAACATATTGGGTAATCTTTTTCTGTGGATCGAGTGCAATCCCCAATGAAAGAAACAAAGTATTGAACAATAAAAACAACAATATAAACGATATAATTCGCTTTACCATATCACTACGGTATAATAGATAAAACAACAGTAGAATGCAATTACTCCTTGTAGTTACACTAATAAAATCCTATGCTGATTTACTATTTCAATCTATGTTTCTGAAATATTCTTAGTTATTAATAACTCAATTAGTTTTTACAGTTTTTACCAATGACTCGAGAGCAATTGTTACATATACAAGGGGTGCATTCCAGTTTATACATATTTCATTTGAAGCAAATGATCTTTCATCATCAAGGTATGCTAACGCCGGAAGCGCTGAGGGATACGAAAGACGATCCTCGCGTTTAGGATTGGGTCCACCTACCAAAAGACCGGGAAATGGTTCATCAACTCCATCGCTTCCAATTATCCTATGATGAATGTTTCGAGGAGATCGTACTCCAAACCCTGTCACAAAACAAAAGTTGAGTGGATTTCGTCCAAGTAAGTAGTCAAGATTACTGAGCGCTGCTTCTAAGTACAAGGGATTTTTTGTAATCTCATAAACAATAAGGAGAAACATACCTTGATTGGCAGCAATTGCATTGCTTCCCCAACCAAAGTCATTATCATTTGCCCCCATCACAACGTCATAAGCAGATTCATTCTTTGAAGCAACAAGCGAATCTGCAAGCAAACAAAGTTGCTGTATCACTGTGTTTGAATCAACTACAAGAGCAATTCTTTGTCGAAAGTGTGCAAATGTGTATAATCCCAATGTATGGACCTCTGGCCACGCTGGAACTGTTGCTTTCCCAAATGAAAGAGGATTAGCAACTGTGAGAAAACTGTCTCTACCCGTTGTTACAAAAAGTTCCGCAGCAGCCCATGCAAATTCATCCTCGACTTTCCCGTCACCATACTCACCCGTGAAAATGTCTGGATCGTACCGGCTGTTAAGTTCCTTTTGATCATAGAACACGTTTGAATGAATGCGAGCCCAACACCATGCTCTGAGTGCAGCGCGAAGGCATGTATCTGCTAAACCAGGTAATTCATTAGAAAACTGTTTTGCAATTCGTGCCATTTGTGCCATAACAGCTGCAAAATTGAGTGACGCTGCTGTTGTTTTCTTTACAACATATCGTGGTGCTGTAGCGTAGTGAGGCATTGTAAAACCGCCAAAGTGTTCATTCGTAAGTTTATGATAGATTCCACCATCGTACGGATCTTGCATTGTTAACATCCACCGGATATTCCATAATGCTTCATCAAGAATATCGGGGAGTGTATTGTTACTCTCGGGAATATTTAGTGTAAGTGTAGAGCAATACTCTGGAAAATGTTCGTACGATGCAAGAAGTGTATAAGTTGAAATACCGGAGTTCACGATGTACTTATTATAATCGCCTGCATCGTACCACCCTCCCGGTGAAGAAATACTACATCCAGCGGGACGATGTAGCGTAGCAGCAGATGGATGAATCAGAACAAGTGTATCTGGATGTCCAGAAGGGCGGGCCCACTTCCCTGCATACAGAGCTTCTAACGGCATCGATGCACGTTGGAAAAAAAATGCTTTTAGTGAAGTTCTTGCAAGCTCTGAAAAGATGTTGTTTCTAATTTCAACTACACTTGAGTATCCTACCCCTGGAATATAAAGAATATATTTTCCTGTCTCTTGAACTCGCGAAAAATTGGCTACACAAACATATTCATCAGAATAACGCCAATATCGACAGGGTTGAAGCATTCCAGTATATATAGTATCATTCCCTCTAATAACAAAGAATGGCGCTACACGCTTCCCGAGTACAATTCCAATCTTTGGCATGTGAGGATAAAACCCCACCTGGTTACATCGTATGTCATTCGAAGGTTGTGAGTAGACTACATATTTACTGTAAAGTATACAGACAATGAGCAGTAACTTTTGTACTCGCCGTGCCATTCGATATATCCTTTCAATTTCTTGGGTCTAACGTTGTTTTTTTACTCCCCTCAAAGACTTTTGCTAAAAGATCACTCATAATAACAGTGTGGTATAGAGGTGGGAGATCATCCTCAAAAAGCATGCGTGGCTTATTTCTAAACTCAATAAAATCCTGCGCTGCTGAATGACCAGGAAAGGGGATATAAAAATGTTGCGGGTTCGCATTTCTCCATACCATAATATATGCAATACGTACACTATCATGATCCAGCATTGGATACAATTTCTTTGTAAACCATGTTGAGTCTATAACTCGCTCTTGCCCTGTTTCCGTAAAAGCTGCTATCTTGTTTTTTCTTGCTGCAAGTGTCGAAATAATAATCAGCTTCTTCTGCACAATTGTACTGCTATCACCTCCGAGGTAAAAATCGAAGTAATTATCCATCCCTAAAATATCAACGTACTCATCACCAGGGTATCGTTCTAAATACTCCTCTTCTGTGATAAAAAAACGATCTGGAGAATATGCGTAAAGAAAGTTATTGACTTTCTTATAGTGACGGAGGTACTCCACTGTAATTTGCCAGAGTTTAATAAATTCTTCCCGTGTGCAAAAGGACCTCCCCCACCAAAACCAACTACCATCGAATTCGTGGTAAGGTCTAAAGATTATTGGAATTGGGTTACCCTTCTTGTCAACCATTTGTCTCGTGTACTCAACCATTGTATCAAGTATTCGAAGGTACTTGTGAAAATGAGTACCCCCTGGTAAGATGTGGCGTACTGCTATGGTTGTATCATAAAACTTTCTCCCTGTAATTGGGTTATCAATGTGCCACGAAAACGTATTGATCCCGCCTCGTTCGTATGCTTGCCGAACCAACAAGGGAACACGATGACGAACCTTGTCGGAATCACTTTTGGGAATTGATTCAAAATCCCAACCATAAACACCAGGGTACGAACCGCACACATCTTTGACGTCTGAGCGTAACGAATCAGAACGCCAAAAAACTCCATATTCTGTTGAGTTCTGATGTCCGAAAATTATTTTTCCACTTTTTGCTATTTCTTTAAGATTATGAAAAAGTAATACCGTTTCCCGCGTTGCCATTGTATCAGCAAGCCGCACATTCAACTGCTTTTGAAATTGAACACTATCATAGGGCACACAAGAACTTACTGTGGCAAGAAGTGCCCCCGTGATACTCAATAGTATAATACCCCTACGTTGATTCACTGCATTATTCTCCCTTATGCTTTTCAGTGGTTGTTATTAAAATAATAACAATTCTGTACATTCACGGACTAAGTTGTAATCAACAAGGTACCAATAAAGAGAAATATCGTTTTTTCGAGTGTTTTTGAGCCGATTCTTATGAACATACACCAATTTTTATAGTGGTATTAACCTTAACCATAAAGTACGACAACAAAGTCTATACCAAGAGAACGTTCACCCGGAAATGAACGTGCGATAGATTCCTATGGTACTCGTGGCACACCAAATAGTCATGAACTTTATCGAACAAAAAGAAGAGTAATTCCTCCAACAGCGAGGAATGCACCGAGAACTGCTTGCCAATGAATTTTTTCACGATGGACTATTTTCACCAGAGGTATCATGAAGAGCGGTGTTGTTGCCATGAGGGTTGATGCAACAGCAACTTCGGTGTGATGAATAGAAAGGAGACTAAAGGTAACACCCAAAATAGGTCCAAAGAGAGTTCCAAGTAGTACAAATTTCAATGCATTGGTGGTATGTAATCGACGAAGTGGCTCCGAGAACTTTCCCAAAAGCATATTTAATGGAATGACAACAATTGCTGCAGCAACTAAGCGAATGAACGTTGCTTGTAACCCCGTAATGGGACCACTTTGAAAACCGAGCTTTGAAAGTACCACACCGCCAGCTTGCCCCAATGCTCCAAGAAAAGCCCATAGCACGCCAATGAGTGCTTTGCGTTGATATTGTGCTGTACGTGAGCGCTCCAGGACAACAATTGTAATGCCTGCAATAGTAATACAGATCCCCAAAACACCAAGGAGTGGTATTCTCTCACCGATAAAAATATATCCTAGAATAGCAGCTACAGCTGGAGCAAACGACATTATAACCATACTAACACGAGCTCCGATAGTTTCGTACGCACGAAATAAAAACGTATCACCAAATCCAAATCCAACAAGTCCACTTAAAGCAAAATAGAGAATATGATGTGTGGAAATAGTTGCAATTCCATTAACGAGAAACACAACAAGGGTGAGGACCATTGACGCAAGTAAAAGACGTGTAAGGTTTACGTAGGTTGCACCAATTTGGGCTGCTGCCGCAGCAAATGACATTGAACCAATTGCCCAACATAACGCAGTAAGTAATCCAAATATTTCGCCGAGATACATAGTGATTAGTAGGACGAAAGTGAATTGATCTACCTATGGAATCAAATATTGGAGTTTTAATGGGCTCCTTCGCCTCGTGTATCACGCCCCATCAGATCAAGCGTTGCTTGTCGTGGATTTTTATTCTCATACAGTACTTTATACACCTCTTCTGCCATTGGCATTTCAATATGATGCTTTTGTGCAAGTTGGTGAACCGACTTCGCAGTTGGTACGCCTTCTGCAACCATTTTCATCTCACTCAAAACATCGCTCACTGTTCGACCTTTTCCAATTTCTTCACCAACATACCGATTCCTACTGTATTTACTCATACATGTTACAATTAAATCACCCATACCAGAAAGGCCAGCAAAGGTAATTGGTTGGGCTCCCATTTTTGCACCAAGGCGAGTAATCTCGTAAATGCCACGTGTCATAATTGCTGCCTTTGTATTATCACCAAACCCTGCACCATCACTTAATCCCGCTGCAATAGCTATTACATTCTTAATAGCACCACCAAGCTCAACACCACGAATATCCTCGTTGACGTAAACACGGAAGTAACTCGTCATAAAGGTTTCTTGTATAATACGAGCAATTTTTGTTTTAAATGCTGCAGCAACTACCATTGTTGGTATTTTTCGACTAACCTCTTCAGCATGGCTTGGACCAGAGAGAATCGCAATATTCTCTTTCCGCTCATGCATGAGAACATCGAGTAAAACTTCGGACATTGTCATCAACGATCCATTTTCGATACCCTTCGCAACGTTACAGATAATTGTGTTTGATAAATCAAGATGCGCTATTCGTTGAAGCACCGACCGCAAAAATTGCGAAGGTACAGCAGTAACTATGATATCCCGCTTGTAGCAGCTTTTCTCGATGTCAGATGTAATTTCAATTTTAGATGGGATTGAAATACCTGGGAGGAATTCTTTGTTCTCACGTTCGTACTGCATCCTCTCAGCTTGGAGTGTATCAAATGTCCATAGTGTTACGTCATGATTATTATCATGAAGAACGAGTGACAGAGTTGTACCCCAACTGCCTGCACCAAGTACGGTAATTTTCATTCGAGTGCTCGAACAAAGCTCATTCGTCTACTTTAACAGGTTCTGTCTTCCCTTTTAAACTGGTAATTTTTTTCTCAGTCCCTTGTAGAAGTCGCTTGATATTTTCTCTATGAGAATAGATGAGAAATACTGCAATTCCTATACTGAAAAAAACAAGGGTATGATAACTGTGGATTTCATCAGAGAAAAGATTGTACCGGACAACGAGTGTCAAAGGGAATGCAATAGCAGCCATAATTGAACCAAGCGAAACATATCGAAATGCAAAGAAGAAAATAAAAAAGACGATCGCAGACACAACAAATTCAGTGGGAGCTATTCCAATTAACATACCTGCGGCAGTGGCAATGCCTTTTCCACCTTTAAAGCCAGCAAAAATTGTCCACACATGCCCTATGATAGCGGCTCCTCCGCAAATCATCTGGATAATGGTAAAATCATCGAAAGGCGTTCGATTATAGAATGGCAACGTTGGGTCCCAAAACAACCGTGCAACGACTGTTGTAGCAAGAATACCTTTCATGGCATCCATCAGGATAACAAAAACGCCGGATTTCCACCCTAGGACACGAAAAACGTTCGTTCCTCCTGCATTTCCACTCCCTTTCGTTCGAATATCGAAACCATGACGCCATTTGGAAAGCATAATTGATGTTGGAATTGATCCGATAATGTAGCTTACAACAACTACAAGCATCAAATTAATCATAGAATACTCCATTTCACAAAAATATAATTGTTAAAGATAGAAACTTTGAGAGCAAAAAGCAAGTTTAGATAATACTCTCACGTTTCCAACGTTCAAGTATAAGCATTGCAAAATCAACGTCATCTTGTGTTGTAATTTTAATATTATCGTAACTACCTTGTACAATTCGAGCTTTGACACCCACACGTTCAACGAGACCTGCATCATCAGTTCCATAAAAGTGCTCTTTTGTTGCTGTTTCGTACGCTTTTTTTAGTAACGGCGCACGAAATGCCTGCGGTGTTTGAACAAGCCACAGAGCAGTTCTATCAAGCGTTTGCTCAAAAAAACCTCCTCCAATAGAACGTCGTACAGTATCCTTCGGTTGTACAGCAAGTACAGCTGCATCATATTCTCGGCAGGCCTCGATAACATCACGAATCATCTTTGTTGAAACAAAGGGTCGCACCCCATCGTGAACTAAAAAAATATCTGATTCTTTCGCGTTAACACGCGCCAAGAGATGCGCAACAGAATCTTGCCGATGCTTACCTCCTGCGATAATTTTGCTCACTTTATGTAATCGGTATTCGACGATAAGTTTTTCCATTTCAACAATATGTTGCTCAGGAACCGCAACGAGTACTTCGTCAACATCGGGACTCCACTCGAACCGTTGTAGTGTATGAACAACAATCGGTTTGTTTTGAAGAACAAGAAACTGTTTTTTCACAGATCCTCCGAGGCGGATACCCGAGCCTGCGGCTGGAATTAATGCGTATACCTTTGGTCGTCGTACCATAGTAGTTGTAAAAAGATTAGGTTGCAGTCTACACTGCAACCCTTACTGTAAGTCAATTGATGTTACAAGATCAACATTGCATCACCGTAACTATAAAAACGATATCCATCTTTAATAGCTTTCTTGTATGCTTGCATCATGAATTCATGACCCATAAAAGCACTAACAAGCATGAGCAATGTTGATTCAGGTAAGTGAAAGTTCGTGATGAGTTTATCTGTAATCTTGAAATCGTACGGAGGGAAGATAAATTTATCTGTCCACCCTTTTGCTGCTTTCAAATGACCATCGACTGTTACACTCGATTCAAGTGCTCGACACGTGCTTGTACCAACGACAAAAACGTTTCGTTTTGAGTCGATTGTTTTATTGACAACATCGACAGTTTCTTGTGGTATTTCAAAGTATTCAGAATCCATTTTGTGTTTCGTGAGATCTTCTACCTCAACAGGTCGAAAAGTACCTAACCCGATGTGGAGTACAATTGGCACAATCGACACACCTTTCGCTTCGATTTTTTTCAAAAGCGTTTTGGTAAAGTGTAACCCTGCTGTTGGAGCAGCAACAGCACCTACGACACGCGCATAGACAGTTTGGTATGCTTCCTTATCTTTTTCCGTCGGGTCTCGTTTAATGTATGGTGGTAGTGGTGTTAATCCTATCTTATCGATAAGTTTAAAAAAGTCACCTTTGTGGTTGAACCGCACAGTTCGACCACGCGATGTCGTATTGTCGATCACTTCGCACCACAGTTTGCCGTCATCGAAGTATATTTTGTTCCCTATGCGTACTTTCCGTGCTGGATCAACAATTACGTCCCATACATTTTCTTCTGCGTTAAGTTCTCGTAAGAGAAATACTTCTATCTTGGCATTTGTCTTTTCTTTTTTCCCAATGAGACGTGCTTGAAAAACCTTTGTTTCATTTACGACAAGGCAATCTCCCTTTTCAAAGTACTCGATAATTTCATAAAACTTTCGATCTTCAATTGTTTGCGTATTCCGGTGAACAACCATCAGACGAGAGTGATCCCGTGGACTCACAGGATACTTGGCAATTAAATTCCGAGGAAGTGGATACTTAAAATCTGAAAGTTTCATGGAGTCTCCATCCTTTCAACATTGGTAATGAAAAACTATGAGGCGGCAGTCATTGCTACCGCCTCAGGTTGTATTGTTCATTGTGCACGAGTTACTTTTTCTTTACCTTTGCTTTTCTGGCCTTTTCTTCAATAACTGCTTGCGCAGCAGCAAGACGAGCTATTGGAACACGGAATGGTGAACAGCTGACATAGTTCATACCAATTCGGTGACAGAATTTGACACTCTCTGCATCTCCACCATGTTCACCACAGATACCAACTTTGAGATTTGGTCGCGTAGCTCGACCACGTTCGATTCCGATCTTAATGAGCTCACCAATTCCTTCCTGATCGATTGTCTGGAACGGATCATCGGGAAGGATTTTTGAACCGAGGTAATCGGGTAAGAACGTACCGATGTCATCCCGGGAAAAACCGAATCCCATTTGGGTAAGATCATTTGTACCATAGCTGAAAAATTCAGCAACTTCTGCCATACGATTGGCTGTTAACGCTGCACGAGGAATTTCGATCATGGTGCCATAGAGGAATGGAATTTTCTTCAAACCAAGTTTCTCACACACTTCTGGGTACACACGATCGACGATTGCTTTTTGGTGTGTCAATTCGTTTACCGTAGAAGTAACAGGAATCATAATTTCTGGAAACGCTTTCTTTCCTTCTTTTATTAACTCACCTGCAGCTTCAAGAATAGCTCGTACTTGCATTTCAGTAATTTCTGGATATGTAATTCCAAGACGAACCCCACGATGACCTAACATTGGGTTGTTTTCACGGAGTGAGTCTGCTCGCTTCTTGAGCTCAGTAATATCGACTCCCAACTCCTGTGCAAGTGCTTGAAGCTTGTCTTCACTGTGAGGTACAAATTCATGGAGTGGTGGATCCAATAATCGAATGGTAACTGGTCTACCATCCATCACCTCGAGCGTTGCTTTGATATCATTTTTCACATATGGAAAGAGTTCGTCGAGTGCTTTCCGTCGTTCTTCTTCAGTACGGCTCACAATCATCTTTCGCAATAGGAAGAGTGGTTTATCACTTCCTTCGCCATAGAACATGTGCTCCGTTCGGAACAATCCGATACCTTCTGCTCCAAATTGAATTGCCTTGGCAGCATCTTTCGGTGTATCTGCATTTGTACGAATTTTAAGAACGCGTATTTTATCAACCATCTTCATTAAATCAGCGTATGACTTGTTGTGCTCAAGGTCAACATCCTTAAGAGGTAACTGTCCAAGGTACACTAATCCTTTTGTACCGTTGATCGAAATCCAATCACCTTCTTTCACAACAACACCCTTCTTAGTAGTGAAGGATTTATTGTCGTGAGCAATTTCGATGTCACTGCAACCAACGACACAGCACTTACCCCACCCTCGTGCAACAAGTGCAGCGTGGGATGTCATTCCACCTTTGCTCGTAAGAATAGCTTGAGCCTTGTGCATGCCATCAACATCTTCAGGTGAGGTTTCTTCACGTACCAGAATTACTTTCTCACCACGTGACGCCCACTCAACAGCATCCTGGGACGTAAAGACTACTCGACCAATTGCTCCACCAGGACCAGCCGGTAAGCCTTTCGCAATAGGAGATGTTGCTTGTTCAGCTTTTGGATCAAGCATGGGGAGGAGCAACTCTACAAGTTGATTTGGTGCAACACGCATAATAGCAGTCTCTGCATCAATCAATCCTTCTTTTGCCATTTCTGTTGCCATACGAACTGCTGCAATGCCATTACGCTTGCCAACACGGCACTGGAGCATGTAGAGTTTTCCTTTTTCAATTGTAAATTCAATATCCATCATATCTTTGTAGTGCTTTTCAAGTCGAAGACGGATATCATTTAATTGTTTGTAGAGCGCAGGCATTGTCTTTTCTAACGTAGGAAGATGCTTGCTCTGTTCATTTTTTGAGTATTCATTAATAGGTGCTGGCGTACGAATACCCGCAACAACATCTTCTCCCTGGGCATTTACAAGGTACTCACCATAGAATTGATTTTCTCCATTCCCTGGATTCCGTGTAAACGCAACCCCTGTAGCACTATCGTCACCCATGTTACCAAACACCATCGCTTGGACGTTCACCGCAGTACCCCAATCATCGGGAATACGTTCGATACGTCGGTACTCAACAGCCCGTTTCCCATTCCAGCTTGCAAAGACACCACCTATTCCACCCCAGAGTTGCTCATGGGGATCGTCTGGAAACTCCTTACCAAGAACATCGGAGACAATCTTTTTAAAATCGCTCACAAGCTGTTTTAAATCATCCACTGTTAAATCCGTATCAACAACATACCCTTTCTGTTGTTTCACTTTTTCTAAGTGTTCATCAAGGATTTTTCGTACACCTTTTCCATCTTTCGGTTCGATCCCAGCTGCCTTCTCCATAACAACATCGGAGTACATCATAATCAACCGGCGATATGAGTCGTATGCAAAGCGTTCGTTTTGGGTTTGTTCAATCAATCCTGGTAAGGTTTTCTCACATAACCCAATATTCAACACGGTATCCATCATCCCAGGCATTGAACGACGTGCACCTGACCGAACAGACACAAGCAATGGGTTCTTGGAATCTCCGAACTTTTTCCCGGTAAGCTTTTCCACTTTTGCCAACGCTGCGTCGACTTGTGCTTTAAGTTCTTTCGGATATGTACGTTTGTTTTTGTAATAGTATGTACACACCTCAGTAGTAATAGTAAATCCAGGAGGAACAGGAAGGCGAAGTTTAGGGTGTCCAGCCATTTCGGCTAAGTTTGCACCCTTCCCACCAAGTAATTCTTTCATCGATTCATTCCCATCGGCTTTTCCGCCACCAAAGAAATAAACATACTTTTTCGCTTTAGCCATTGTTGATTCCTTTCATATTATGTTGTTATGGTATTAATTCATCATTGTTTATATTTGTAACACTCTTCTAAGAACTTTCGAAGCATACTCTGCGATAGGTCATCATTTGGTATACGTTCAGGATGCCATTGTACGAGGAGTAAAAATGGCATCGAATCTTTCAAAGCCCATTCCGCTGCCTCCACAACACCATCGTGTGATTGTGCAGTAATCATCAACCCTCTCCCAAGTCTATCGACTGCTTGGTGATGAAAAGAATTTACCAGAACATCATTTTTTTGAGCGAGGGAATAAAGTATTGAATCGCTCCGTACAATTGAAATTGGATGATAGCGTGGAGTTAAATCGTCACCTTGATGGTCATCAAAGCGTGAAGCGACTAAATCAAGAATAAGCGATCCACCAAGGTATACATTCATTACCTGGATACCGCGGCACACTCCAAGAATTGGTAGATTAATGTCAAGGGCATGATCAATAATTTCAAATTCAAAAGCATCTCGTTGTTCGTTAACACCACGTGCGTACTGCACACGATCATCTTGATGATAGTACCGTGGATCAACGTCACCACCACCCGTTAGCACCAGTCCACTGAGAGATTGAAGGATCTGGCTATTCGTATTCTTGTACGAGAGTGGAACAGTCTCGACTGATGAATCCATACTCTGTATCCACGTATTATAATTTTGGTAGATATCTTCATTAAATGTTTCTGTGATTCCTACTCTCATAAACTCTACCGTGTATTTTGACGAAGTTTTTGAATAATCGTTTCAACAACATTTTCTCCTGCAATAATACGTTGCTGAATTAAAATACTAAACATTGGAACTGTAGGAATTTCAGACACAACCGCTTTCATTCTTACAGCATCTTTTTCCGTTGTACAAATAATATCTGCATTCTTCTTCTTCGCACAGTGTTGTATGTTTGTCATATCATACTTACTGTACCAATGGTGATCTTTGTACTGAAGGTGGTCTATGATATCAACATTCAATGACCTCATTGTTTGTTCAAAGTCACTAGGGTTCCCAATTCCCGACACCAACAACACTCGTCTCCCTACAATGACCCCTACATCACAATGTTCCCATGTTGGTACCTTTACAATCTTCTCGATGTTTGTTGTTACACCTATACAAGGTTTACCGTACTCTTTTAAAGCTTTGGATGCACGATTAAAATGTTCTTCATTACGACATCGAGAAAGTACGATCACGTTACACCGATGGAGCGAACTTAATGGTTCACGTCTATTCCCAGCGGGAAGTAGAAATTCAATAGATTCTCTCTCGTCAGCAGAGAGAACGACAAGATCGATATCGCGTGCCACTGATCGATGTTGAAACGCATCATCGAGCACAATACATGTTGCCCCCAATTCAAGTGCACGTGCAATTCCACGTTCTCGTTGTTCATCCACAACAACAATCAACGATGGAAATTTCTGTGCTAACTGGTATGGTTCATCGCCAGCATCGTACACAGGAACACAGATATTGCGTCCATCGCTTACAACAATGGTACCACGTGAACGACGCTTGTAACCACGGCTAACAACAGCAACCCGTTGATACTCGATAAGCGCTCGCACGAAGAGTTCAACAATGGGTGTTTTCCCTACGCCACCAACTGAAATATTTCCAATTGATAGCACTGGTACTGGGCACCGTGCAACTCGAAGAATGCCTTTGTCAAAGAACAAATTACGAAGTGCTACGAAGCACCATACAACAGCCGAGAATGGCAACAAAGGGAGCCGCAACCATTTCATGTACGAAACATTCGTACTATTTGTTCTGCAACTCGTTTCGATGCTCCAATACTCCCTAATGCTTTTCGCACCGTGAGAAGCTCATTTTTGATACTTTCGTATCGTTTCGGATCAAGTAGCATCTCCAAGGCATATTGTGCCATTCTTCGCGGTGACGCATGATGTTGAATACATTCCGGTACTACTGTTTTTCCTGCCACAATGTTTACAAGTCCAATATTTCGTACACGTACTAGCAATCGCCCCACCATATACGTTGTCCATGATGTACGGTACACGATAACCATTGGTGTCCCAAGTATTGCCGTTTCGAGCGTTGCAGTACCAGATGTTACTAATGCGCATTGAGCGTGCGCTACAACATCGTACGTCATTCCTTTTGCAAGGTGAATCCCTTGCACATCATATAATGTACGAAAATATTCCTGTTCTAAGGTAGGGGCAATTGCTAAAATTATTTCACAATCATACTTTTTCTTGATTCTCTTTGCTGCCTCTAGCATAGCTGGGAAAATGGTGTCAATTTCTTGCTTCCTGCTTCCAGGAAGAAGGGCAAGAATTGGCTTTTTTACATCAAAATCGAAAATATTTGCGATTTTCTCCTTAGGTATTGTGCTTTTCACAACTTCAAGGAGTGGATTACCAACGAACTCAACAGGTACGTGAGCTTGCCGATAGAGGTCAACTTCGAACGGAAAAATTACCAACATGAGGTCAACAACGTCTCTGATCGTGTTGATACGTGACCGATGCCATGCCCAAATTTGTGGACTTATATAGTAGATAACTTTTACCCCATACTTCTTCGCAATACGAGCAAATCGCAGATTGAATCCTGGGTAATCAATGAGGACAAGTACATCGGGCTTCTTAAACTTTAATACATGCTCGAGAGTACGTTCCATCCCTTTAAGAAAGGGTACATGCTTGAGTACCTCAACAAATCCCATGAAGCTTAATTCCCGAATATGATACACAAGCTCCATCCCCTCACGTTGCATCGAATCCCCACCAACACCGAAAACTTCTACTTGTGAATCAATACGCTTCAATTCCCGCACAACTCCAGCTCCATGTAAATCGCCTGATGCTTCACCGGCTATAACCATCACACGATGTACCATACTACCGAAGTACCCACAGAAGTGTAAGAATAGCCCACACAATGATTAATGCTTGAAACGTACGATGTTCCGATCGAACAGCCTCTTCCCAGTTTGGTTTCTGGTGTGCCTGGATAGGATGATTAAATCGTTTGAATGAAATGAGGAACCTTGGAACGCTTTGCTTGTATTGCTTATATATATCACCAAATTCTTTTTCAAGAAACTCTTCCTCAAGTAAGACAATCTGATAATACTGGAAAGCAAACCACAGTACTGCACAGAGTGTAAGCCATGGAAAAAGCGCATTGGACATAATACCAAAACCGACGTATGTGAGTATATTACCGACGTATAATGGATTTCGGACATACGCAAAGGGACCTGATACAATTACTTCGGGTGCTCCAACACTCCCTGTAACACGTGTCAAGCTCCCAGCGTATGCAACACCCCACAATCGAAGTAATTCACCACTGAGTACTACAAGTCCACCAAAAACATAGCTCGTAAATGTTGGTTGAGCATACACAACCATTATGAGTAAAAACGGTATAGGAAGGTATCCCCGATATGTAAAAAGAAGTTGTCGAAATTTCTTCACTATTTAGTTCCTCACCAAATTACCCTTGCATGAACACTCGTGAACGTGCTCTCATTGCTTCAACACGATGTCGCAATCGTTTTCGCTGAAGTAATTCTTCAAGTTTGCGTCGCACATCATCAAAGTTTTTAAACTCATAGTATGTAATATTCTTTTGCTGACAGTACGGAATTAAGTGTCGTTTCGCAAAAATATAATCTGCGTACTCAACTGGACACCGATCTGAGTAGCCATCACCAATGTATATAATGATGTCTTCATCCGACGATTGTACAAGGAGATGGTTTCGTTTACAATTCCCACATTCACTACACTCTTCATCAGAATACCGAAATTCTACACGAATTTCTGTACCATTAGGTGTAGAAACAAAGTGCATACAATTTGCGTAGACAGGTATATGGTGAAGACCTTCTCGCTTGAGAATGGTTGTAATGTACACATCGAGTCCATCGCTGAGAATGGTGATAGTAATTCCATGTTGACGACAAAATGCTTCGAACTCACGAAAATATGGGTCAAGATGAAACTGTAATGCAAATTCTTCAACGACTTCCCGGTCCATTCGGGGAAGTAGCGAACATTCGCATTGGAGTAACTCTCTTCCACTGAGTTCACCTCGTATGAATTGTTCGACAAATTGTTCAGTGTTCAATCGAACAAAGTTACGAAACAATTGTTCGCCGACATCCGCAGTGCAAACTGTTCCATCGAAATCACAGAACACACGAATCATCGGTGGTCTTCTTTCTCCGTGAACTCTTGGAATCGTACAGATACCAATTTTGAAACCCCCTCTTCTTCCATGGTTACCCCGTACATTGCATGTGCTGCTTCCATAGTCCGTTTGTTGTGTGTAACAACAACGAATTGAGTGTTATCGGAAAATTTATGAAGGATACGTGTAAAGCGGTCAATATTTGTGTCATCAAGAGGTGCATCAACTTCATCAAGAATACAAAACGGGCTTGGTTTTACAAGGTAAATTGCAAAGAGGAGTGCAATTGCCGTAAGTGTTTTTTCACCACCAGAGAGTAAATCAATCGATGTCGGACGTTTCCCACGTGGCTTTGCAATAATTTCAATCCGTGCCTCGAGTGGATCAACCCCCTCCTCTAATCGCAAATCACATTCGTCGCCTTCGTCGAAAAGTGTTTTAAAGGTTGATATAAAATTCTCACGAATTTGCTCAAATGTTGAAAGGAACTGACGTTGTGCTGTCGTGTTTATTTCATCAATTGTTTCAAGCAACGTTTTCTCAGACTGTTCGAGGTCATCCCGCTGTGCTACCATGAAATCTAAACGTTCTTTCTCATTCTTATACTCATCAAATGCAGCAAAGTTTACAGCACCAAGTGCAGCAATTTTATTCTTGAGTGTTTGGACCTCTTCACGTGCTGTTACAATATCATACTGTTCAGCTTTTTCACGTTGAAGAGTATCAATAGTTAGTTCTATTCCAAAATCCTCCAGTGCACGGGTACGAAGGTTGTCTGCACGCACGGATAATTCCTGAATTTTCATTTCAAGGTCGTACGCTGCTTTGAGAGTACCTTCCTGCCGTGCTCGTTCGTCCTTGAGCTTCTGTTCTACTTCGTGCACACGTGCACGTTTTGTAGAGTATTCATTATCAAGCACTTGTTTCGATTCAAGAATTTGAGTATACTCCTCCCGTAATTCTTTCAAAGCTGCCTCGATTTCCTGTATTTGTGTTGTGAGCGATATACATTCGCAGCGAGCTTCTTCAGTATCGAGTGTTCGCTGTTCTGCTGTTGCATCGAGTGTTTCGAGAGTTGAGTCAATATGCTCGATTGACTGGAGGAGACTCCGCTCTTCAGAGCGCATGTTCATGAGCTGAACCGTCGCTTCTTGAGACGCTCGAGCATACTCATTCCACTGGACTTCCATTGATCTTACATCTCTCATAATTCCACCAACCTGTTGCTCAAGCGCTGATTGTTGTGTCTCGAGTTCTACAATAGTAGGAGATATCGCTTCAAGTTCCTGGGTGAGTACGAGAATTTCCGTCTTGAGTCTCTCGATTTCAGCAGCATTTCGCTCAATGCGCTCGTGTGCTCGTTTTTTTTCAAATTCTACCTGAGCAATACGAATTTCTACGTTTGTTTTCTGTTGTTCTAGCTTCTTTACTTCATCAATGAGTGTGGTGAGGTTTACTTCCTCCAGGGTTTTCTGAGTTGCTTGCACCTCGTTGAGAATGTGAGCATGTTCTGCTTTCAACGACTCAACTTCCCGTGACAGTTCATCTAACTGTGACCGCTTGCTGATATGATCACCTTCATCGTGACGGACACTTCCACCTCTCACAACACCACGACCAGTTACAACTTCTCCTTCAAGCGTTATGCAACGTACCGATGGAAACTCATCAACAATTGACAAGGCCGTAGGGATGTCCTCTACGATGAGTGTATCACTTAGGAGAAATGCAAAAAGCTGTGCATAGCGAGGTTCGTACGAAACAACATTTAAAGCCCAATCGAGTACACCTTGACGTTGGATGAGAGGAGGTAGCGACACACTCGGTGGTACCCTGTCAAGGCAGATAAACGTTGCCTTTCCCTTGTTACTGCGTTTGAGGAATTCCATAGCATTGTATGCTTCTGCAACACTCTCAACAACAATGTAACCGGCTGTTTCACCGAGAGCGTTCTCTAAAGCAACACGATATTTTGCGTCGGTCGCTAAACTTTCACCAACAGTATTAAGAATTTTTGAGCTCCACTCATTACTTGTTATGAGGTACTTTGCACCTTCAGAGTACCCATCGAAACTTTCGACTAGACTTCTCAGAAAGTCTATTCGCGCTTTCTTTCGTTCGAGAATTCCAAGAATTTCGTGCTCACGCTTTCGGAGTAATTCTATCTTTTCTTGGAGTGAAACTCTGTAGTTTTCTAATTGATGTGTTCGTACTTCGGCTTCAGCAAACTGAAGACGGAGTTGTTTATCTTCTGCAGTGAGCGTTGCAATACGAATTTCATACCGTTTTAGGTCTTCGCAGTATTGTTTGCTTTCTTCTTCGATGTAGCTAATACGACCTCGAACATTTTCAATATTTGCTTTCAATTGACTTTCACGTGCACGCTGTTGTCCAAGTTCATGGAGTAGGGCTACTACACGATCCTGGTATGTTTTCAATTCTTCCTTCTTTGCTGCAAGCTGATGCTCGTACTCCACAAGGATGCACTGCTTTTCATGAGCATGGTGCTCAGCAGACATAATAGTATTTCGGAGCTGATCAAGTGTTTTAACAATAGTTGCCTGGCGTGCTTCAAGTTCAAGTCGTTGTTGGTGTATTTCCACTCGTTCGCGTTCGTACCGTGCGATGTTTTCCTCAAGAGCACGGCGTCGTTCAAAGAGTGTAGCCCGCTTTTGTTCTAACTCATGGATCTCACTCTGCTTCTGTTGTAAACTTGCATGAGTTGCGGTAAGATGCCGCTCTAACTCAACAAGTTCTTGACGTAAAATATCCAGGAGTGTTTCTTCTTGTCGTACCTCGATCTCTATTCGATGTTTCTCATCAACAGCACGTGTTAATTCATTTTTCAGTGGTTCGATCTTATAAAGAATATTTGCATACTCATAGCGCAAGAGTTCTGTTTCCCGTTGTTTCAAAAGCGTTGACAGTTCGTTATATTTCTCAGCCTTCTGAGCTTGACGCTCCAAAGAAGAAACAGCTTTTTCTACACCTCGAATAATATCATTTACCCGTGTAAGGTCTTGTCGAACAGCTTCAAGTCGGCGAAATGCTTCTTTCCTTCGATGTTTAAACTTTGTGACACCAGCAGATTCTTCGAATAATCGTCGCCGTTCATCAGAATTGTCGCTTAAGATACTTTCTACCATTTTGAGTTCAATTACCGAGTATGCATCTGACCCCATCCCTGTATCCATAAAAAGATCACGAATATCTTTTAGCCGACAGAGATTCTTATTGATATAGTATTCACTTTCTCCCGAACGGAAAACACGGCGTGTAATGGTAACTTCTGAATATTCAGTGGGAAGTATCCCTTTAGTGTTTTCAATGGTAATTGACACTTCTGCAACATTTAATGGCTTCCGCGATTTTGTACCGTTGAAAATAACATCCTCCATTTTATCGCTGCGAAGCGTCGTAGGACGTTGTTCGCCAAGTACCCACCGAATTGCATCCACAACGTTCGTTTTCCCAGAACCATTTGGCCCTACAATTGCGGTAATACCTTCATCGAACGTCAAACTTACTTTTTGTGCAAAAGATTTAAACCCAAATATTTCTAACTTTGAAAGAAACATTAGACAACATTCTGTAATAAATGGTATAAGTAGTACAGGTAAGAAGTAATACCGATAGTATTCTCATAATAAAGATAGAGTACTCCAAGGATGCAACAGAATATAATCATTCCCGCACCAATTACCGTCGGATACGGTACTTCGTATGTAATTGAAATTGCACGGAAAACTCGAAGCACACACCACAAAAGAATAAGCCACATAAAAAATCCAATCGGAATCGCATAGAGCGGGTTTTGTAATACTTTAAAGAGCACCATCGAAATAGGAATTAGAGAGGCAATTGGTGTCGTACCCCACACAATACTTGCGAATGTATAATACCAATTAAACTGTTTTCCCATACTCACAGCAATAATTTTCCAAACTATAAGTGTACAGAGTAAGACACAGACAAGTATTGCAAGGAGAAGTAGGAGACCTTTTCCCTCATTCCATGCAATGTAGATTACAAGATTTTTCACAAGCTGATCAGGGAAAATCACTGAGATCATGTAGTCAAAGACTCCATTCGTACGAAAATAATATAACAAGCTTGAGAATATGAGTGCCATTGCCGCTGCATTGAACACTCCCATGAGTACTGTATAAAAGATGTGAGCTCCTCGTCTCTCTCGAATATCTTCAAAAAAGTTAAACGATCGAAAGAGTGATCGTCGCACCGCTTCACTAAAATGGTGGTTATACGTAAAGAGGTAGCCCCAGAAAAAAATGAGTATGAATCCTATTCCAATGTAGAGAAAGGGATATGCTGAACGATATTTTCCAGCAGGAAACGGATCGATCCGCGCATTGGAATAGAGCGCACGAACTACATCGTATGAAAGTCGCTTTTCCCGATGGTAACTCAATATTCCCCGAGGATAGATAGTCGGGTCTTGAATGTTCATCGTCAGTATTGGAATATTCCCCCGCCAATCAGCAAAAGCATCGATAAAACCACCACTAATACCAGACTCCTTAATTGTCGTATAATGTTGAATGAAGAAACGAGCATGTGCTTGTTCAGAGAGGGGATTGTTATATCCACTTTTATTCCCATGGAGTACTTCTTTCCCATAATTCAACACAAAAGTCACAACGTGCGGGTAACGCTTTTTCCAATTGAGAATTTGCTCATTGAACACCTTACTATCACCAGCGCGTGGAATAATACCTACACAGGGGACTTCATTAGCACAAACATCATTCTGAAGGAGAGCAGTACCATAGTACACTGGACGAGAATCCAGTGCACCAATGCGTCGACCCATCGCTTGAACATATTCTCTCGAATCAGGATCCGCTGAATCGAACGAACTCCCAATTCCCCATGCTAAAATACTCGGTGAAACACCTGCATAGTACAATACTTTATCAACCATCGATGAGAGTTTAACGCGTATCGCTTCTTGTTTTAGTTCGTGCGCTGTCGCTTCTCTTACAGGGAGTTCCAAGCAAACAAACACTCCATATCTATTGCACAAATTGAGAATGTATGGGTGTGGAGGATTAAATGCACAACGAATTGTGTTTGCACCTAAAGCTTTGATCATTGCAATATCTTTTTCCATTCTCTCATATGAGAGCGAGGCTCCAAACTCAGGTGCATCTTCGTGCCATACTATCCCTTTTACAAAGAAAGGGTTTCCATTAACTTTCAATACACCATTTTTTGCTTCAATGGTAACAAACCCAATATCATAAAGGCACTCATCAATGAGAATATTTTGCTTCCCAGCCGTTTTATAAAGAGCAAGTCTTAACCTATAAAGCACAGGGTTTTCTGGACTCCACAATCGTGGTGTGTTAACGGGGAGTGAAATGTGAACACCACTTGCAGTAAAGATCCCCTCTAACATTGAAACTTTCGTTGTACTAATAGGAATGTCTGACGAAGCTTCTACAAGATCCGCTACAAGTACTTTATTCAATAGCCTTTTATCCACTTCTAGACGTGTATCTCTTATTGAAACTTGAATATCGACAATTCCTTGGAGAAGTTGAGTATTTACACTCGTTCGAATTAACACACTATCTATCGACGTACGAGGATAGGTTAGAAAAAAAATGTCTCGTATAATTCCATTATAGTTTTTCCAATCTAAAATCTGTTTTCGGAGTGGAAGCGTTTTTTGAGTGTTAAGCGTATTCCTTACAATAATTTGGAGTTCATTGTTTTGACCTCCACGAAGAACACCATCCGGTATGGGTACCTCGAATACCGTGAACCCAGTTTCATGTTTACCAACAGCAATTCCATTGAGAAAAATTTCACACTCGTTATTGATTCCATACGCTATGAGTTTTAACGATGATGTTGCAAGAGTACTTGAATCTATAGTCACTGTGCGTTGGAAAATTGCTTCGCCTTCATAATCGATCGATGCAGGTACATGGATTGATTTAAATGTAGCACCACCATCAAAGGAAACATTCCATTTCCCTTGTAAATCAATCCTTTTACGAGTACTTGTTTCGCCATAAGGGCCACACTCAATTCCCTCCGGTACACCAGGTGTAGTTGAAAAAATAAGAGGGCTTCCATTTGTACATTGGGCCAGAATAAAAAAAAGAGTGCACCAGAAGACGAGATTCATGAAGTGAGTGTTTTTGTGAATTATTAGTTCCAAATTCAGCTGAGATGTAATACTTACCACTTTTATAGTGAAATATAACACATAAAGGAAGCGAATGCAATGTTAGGAGTACTATACAAAGAGCGATATTTTTCACTCAAACAGATGTATTAATCTGCATATTTTCGTAAAGCATAGTATAGATTTTCAATCGAATCTTTCTTATGATTGAATGAAGCAAAAAACAAACGGTGAGGGTTCGTATGATAAAACCACTTGTTTCCTTGACTGTTTCACCATCAATTCCACAGAAGCTCCAGTGTCTTTTGCCACTTGCATACAATCTCTACTGGGTGTGGGATCCAGATTTAATGGACCTTTTCTTTCGACTCGATCCAGACTTATGGGAGGCAACAAATCACAACCCCGTTGAAATGCTTGGGAAAATAAGTCAAGAGAAACTCAATCAATTTGCTGAGAACGAAGCGTACCTCAATCAACTCCAACGTGCATGCGAACGTCTTACCGAGTACATGCAACACACATCAACATGGTACAATAAGTTTAACAAAGGCTCACAAAAATACAAGTTTGCGTATTTCTCTGCAGAATTTGGAATTACTGAATGTTTACAAAACTACTCTGGTGGACTTGGTCTCCTCTCAGGCGACCACCTTAAAGCAGCAAGTGACTTGGGTGTACCATTAGTTGGTGTTGGGTTGCTCTACCAACAGGGATACTTTCGACAGTATCTCAACGTAGATGGTTGGCAACAAGAACGGTACCCTGTAAATGACTTTTACGTACTCCCTCTCAAACCCGAAGTCGATGCTTCAGGGAAGCCATTCCTTATCACAATTGACTTTCCCGGACGAGTTGTAAGTGCAAAAATATGGAAAGTTCAGGTAGGTCGCATTCCCCTCTATTTACTTGATACAAACATCCCGGAGAATGCGCCCAGCGACCAAACAATAACAGATCAACTCTACGGTGGTGATCGAGAGAAGCGAATACAACAGGAAATACTCCTCGGAATTGGTGGATATCGAGCATTAGAGGCTCTTGGTATTTCACCAACCGTTTATCACATTAATGAAGGTCATTCCGCATTTCTCACTGTAGAGCATTGCCGAGCACTCATGCAAAAATATTCCATTAGTTTTCACGAAGCGAAAGAGATGACAATTGCCAGTACCGTATTTACAACACATACACCCGTACCTGCTGGTAACGATTACTTCGAACCTCACTTAGTCGAAAAATATTTTTCGAAATACGTCCAATCACTTGGTATCTCGATGAGAGAATTTTTAGGGCTCGGAAGAGAAAATCCACAAAACGATGGTGAAAGTTTCTGTATGACAATTTTAGCTCTTCGGATGTCAGGACGTTCGAATGGCGTAAGTAAACTCCATGGTAAAGTATCACGTGCTATGTGGAAGAATGTGTGGCCTAATGTTCCTGAAGACGAAATACCCATTACGTCAATCACAAACGCTGTCCATGGTCCATCGTGGGTAAGTCGCGAAATGGCTGGACTTTTTGATCGGTACCTCGGTACTGGATGGCGAGAAAACGAAGAACAACAAACCATCTGGAATCGAATAACTCAGATTCCAGATGAAGAACTTTGGAGAACACACGAGCGACGTCGAGAACGACTTGTTGCCTTTGCTCGTCAACGCTTGCGGCACCAACTCGCAGCACGCGGAGCAACAGCATCGGAAATTGCCCAAGCTGCTGAAATTCTCAACCCTGAAGCACTTACCATTGGATTTGCACGACGGTTTGCTACCTACAAACGAGCTACACTATTACTGCGCAATCCAGACCGATTACTAAAAATCCTTAGCAACAAGGAACGACCCGTTCAAATCATTTTTTCCGGAAAAGCACATCCTCTTGACAATCCTGGGAAAGAACTCATCCGACAAATTATTCACTTCGAACGACGTCCTGAAGCACGTTACAGGATGGTATTCATCGAAGACTACGATATCGTTGTAGCACGGTACATCGTGCAAGGAGTTGATGTGTGGTTGAATACCCCACGTCGTCCATTGGAAGCGAGCGGAACAAGTGGAATGAAAGCAGCCTTGAACGGTGCTCTCAACGTGAGTATCCTCGATGGATGGTGGGACGAAGCATACAATCCAGATGTGGGGTGGGCAATCGGTCGAGGAGAAGAGTACAGCGACATCGAATACCAAAATGAAGTTGAGTCGAACGCTCTCTACGATCTTCTCGAAAAAGAAATTATTCCGCTCTTCTATACACGTTCGACAGACGATTTACCCCGAGGGTGGATAGCAAAAATGAAATCGTCAATGCGTGCAATTGGTCCTGTGTTCAATACAAGCAGAATGGTGCGAGATTACACTGAGCAATTGTACCTCCCAGCAGCCCATCGTGCTCATGAACTTGCATCAAACAACTTTGAACGTGTACGAAAACTCGCCACATGGAAACAAAAACTTGCTAATGAATGGAACAACATTAAAATCGAACAAATGATCATCGATAGTGATGCAAATTTAAAGGTTGGTGATTTCTGTCCAGTACGAGTATTCATCAATCTGGGAAATGTATCACCGACCGATGTTCAAGTACAAATCTATTATGGACCAATGGATGCAGCAGGAACGATTTCAAATCCCCATACAGTAACCATCACCAACACAAAGAAAGTCAACGATTCTCTCTATGAATTTTCAGGGAAAATAACACTGGTGAAAAGTGGAAGAATTGGATACACTGTACGTATACTTCCAAATCACCAAGATCTTATTAATCCTTTCCACGATGGATTAATCAAGTGGGGGTAGTAAAAAACCATCGTTCCGTCTACCCCCTTGTACACATTCAATGTACTTTTATCACTCTCAAATTTTACTTAAAAAGAACCACTTCCACACTTCTTGACAACTACCTAAATGAATAGTAACAATGGAAAATCATCTTCTGTGGTTTCCATAAAAACTTCCCTATTAATATAGCAACTAGCAACACATTTCACTGTCGAACCACATGCCTTGTAAAGACAACGAAGAAACTACTATAGTAACATTCTCAATAAACACTGTGTCATGGATCTTTTTCCATAATTACTTTACTACTGCACATTTTCGAACAATCGATTTCCCATTATTCTCTAGCCTATAGAAGTAGATTCCCGATGAAAGTTGAGACGCATCAAAAGTAATAGAATAGTATACCCCAGCATTGATGGGTTCATTCACGAGTATTGCAACTTCACGTCCTAAGAGATCGTACACCCGAAGCGTAGTCAACCCTGGTTGCTCGACAGCAAATCGTATTGTTGTTACAGGGTTGAATGGATTGGGAAAATTTTGTTCAAGAATAAGTTGTGTAGGAATATTCGCTGGTGTTGAATAAACATTGTTTATAAGTCCATACTCAAAACATCCTATGTCAGGTGCTAGCCCGACATATGGTAGTCCTACTTCAACACCAGCATCAACAAATTGACTTGTTGGTACTAACCGCATAAAGGGTAGTTCTGGCAAACTCCCATCTGGTTTACGTGGTCCACGCATCCCAATGGTATCGACACTAACAAAATCTGAAATTGTTGCACCAGTGAATGGAGCTAACCAACTATTTTTCTGTTGGATTGCTGAAGCCCAAATTTTGCCGTAATTCCCTAGCACAAGTGAATTTTTAATAGTTATTGTTTCACCATACTTCAAAGGACCTGGTAAACTATAGTTATATCCACCATTTCGGTATGCGGAGCAATTATATAACGTCATAGATCCTCTGTTGTTGTTTTGGTCGAATCCTTTAGCTTTGTTGTCAAATGCGAGACAATGCCGAACGTGCATAATATGTCTCAAACTATCTGCGTTTGAATTATCACCTCCACCAAGTTTAAATCCATTCCCATTGCCTGAGCTCAATGTACCATTTTTTAAGTAACCATTTCGAAAGCTCCAACAATTTTCAATCGTTGTAACAACACCGTCGGCAGGACGTAAATAGCCATCCCAGCCATCATCTGAGTTTTGCCACGCACGACAACCATAAAAATAATTTCCAGTACCAACATCGAGTTTCGGTGCAAAACCATCTGCATTTTCCTGAGTAGCATCAACGTTGTAATATGAGTCGCAATTGATTATTCTGTTATAAGAACCACCAGTACTGATCTGGAGTCCCGATTCCCTGTTTTCATAGAAAGAACAAAATTCCACTATATTATAATGTCCAGTAATTCTCATACCATTACTCGCTGCCCCTTTGATGTCAATACCGCGGATGTACCAATACGAACCAGAAAGCTGAATTCCATATCCTGAAGACATTGTCGAAAAATCCAACACCGGGCGCATTTCATCCCCTGGATACTGTACAAGCGAATAGCGATTTTCTGCTGTACCGTTCTTTGAAAGTACTACTGTAGACGTCATGGGGTACGTACCTCCACGGATATATATTGTATCTCCTGGTTGTGCAACAGAGACCGCTTTTGAAATCGATGCAAACGGATAATTGTATGATCCTATCCACGAGTCGTTCCCTGTGGTAGCTACGAAAATTCCAAGAACACTATCAGCAGGAACTGCAGTACCACTGAGTGAAATTCGAACTTCACCTGCGCTTCCACCATTCAATGTAATAGTATTGCTCTTTACTCCTATACTCGATGGAGCAAAACGAATTAATAGCGTTGTTGGTTGGAGTGCACCATTTGTATAGGGAATTTCTACAGTTGAGTAAAATGGCCCCCCCCATGACAATGCTAAATCGAACTCGCCACTCACCGCCGCTGTAATTGTACCAGAAGGCGGTTGCAAGTTTAAGCCACTTACGGAAACTGATTTTATTCGTTGCTTACCTACATTCATTGAACCAAATGAAACCGTGTGTTGTGAAACAAGAATTGTTCCTGCACCACTAGCTGTTGCGGTACCAACAATAGTCACATTCTGCAAACCAACTGATTTTGCTGTCGTAGTAATCGTGCACCATGGATAGATGAGAAGGTAAAAGCGACCACCTGATTGAATAGTCTTATTCAGTGTGTATGTGTACAGTGTACCATCACTATTTGCCAGAACAATGTTTGATTCTACTAATGTCTTTGAACTGAAATTATTGCTCGAATCAATTGCGTAGTAGATATTTGCTTTCATATTGTTTGTTGTTCCAGACCATCCCATCCGAAATGAAATTGTCGAGACTGTCAATGAATACCCTTCCTGCGGTGCTACAGGAAAAGCAAGGTACCGATTTGGATTTTCTGCAGTTTCTGCAACCCAATTTCCCGCTGCATCTGGTCCATTTTTCTGATATACACCATACGTTGCTGTTGTCGTATAACTCCGTACAACTAAGTTCCGACGCACAACACTATCACCAGTTGCGTATCCTTGTACAACAGGAAGATTGTTCGATGATAGCGGCCACGTTACTGAAAAATTTTGTCCACTCACAACCGATGAAGTTATAATCACAAACATAGCAAAGCGAATCGTGCATTTCATATTTAACTCCTTACTTCAATAAAACCATTGTTTTCGAAAGTGTTTGGGTAGCAGTGTGCAACCGATATACATAAACACCGCTAGGTAGATTGGATCCATCGAACACAACTGAATGCAACCCCGTGGGATATACCCCATGAGTAAGTGTTTGTATTTCTTTACCTTGGACTGAATAGACCTTTACCGAGACAACGGAGGCCATTTGAAGTTGAAATTGAATTACCGTTACGGGATTGAATGGATTGGGAAAATTCTGGAACAGACGTACTTCCAGCGGTATATTTGGAGTTTGAGTGAACGCGACATCGGTGATAGTGCTTTCACCAACGAGACTATTGAGGTACTCTTCAAGCATTGTGTACCCTGCTGGTGAATATACATTACGATCACTTGGATCATTCGGATTAAGCCCAAATGCACGTTCCCACTCATTTGGCATTCCGTCGTGATCATCGTCTTGCGGAGCTGGAAGACTCTGTAACACTGGCCATCCACCTTCTGGTTGTTCTGCAGTCGTAGCGATTGAACGACCTGTTTTATTTTGTACATCGTATACAATTCGGGTATCAATTGGATCCCGCTTTGGAAAGCTTGCACCAGCAGAAGCAAGTACTTCCTGGTATGCAATCTGAGGGCTCGTCGTACGAACAGGAGGCATTAGAATTTCTCGAGAACGTGCTTTATATGCCTGAATTCTCTCAGCAGTAAACTTGCTTCCGAATTGAACCATCGACCACTGATTGGGTGGTATTGAGCCGTTGTACATGTTGTCAGCGAAATACCCTGTTGACCGATATGCATCCTCTTTAAAAATAATCCCTGTAATACTCGACTCAAGTCCAGGAACATACACATTTCCTACAAAATTGTAGTTGCTAATGGAACCAGTATCAGCATTGTAGCCAGGATATGAACCTTTCCAATTGTACACTACATTATTCCTGAAATCGAAAAACAGACCAAGTGTGTCGGTAGGGTAATTGGTATAGTTACCCGGACGTGGGAGTCGATTGTTGTTGTGTGCATAGAGATTGTGGTGGTACGTCTTCAAATCACCATAATCACCGCGAATCAACGAACCGTAGCTATGACTTTCGAACGTTAGTGCCTCGGTAATCATACACCACTGAACTGTCACATTGTTTGTTCTCTCTTGGCAAGAGATTCCTTCATCGCGGGCATACGATGCACTGACGTGATCAATTATAATGTTCGAACCACTTGAGATATCAATTGCATCGCCCGATGAATTTGCAGCACCAGCATCTACACGAACACGTATGTATCGAATAATAACATTCGATGCATCAATTTGGATACGCCCTTTAATACAAATCCCATCCCCTGGTGCGGTTTGTCCCGCAATCGTTATATTCGATTTTGGTTTTAAAATCACATTTCCCAACTCAATTGTACCAGAGACACGAAAAACAATCGTACGATTTGGTTGACTTACAGCATCGACAATCGAACCAGGTCCACTATTATTCAGATTCGTTACTTCGTACACAGCACCACCACGTCCACCAGTAGCAAAACGCCCAGCGCCTTCGGCAGAAGGAAAGGCAAGTTGCTGTGCCTGTATGATAGATGAACCCAAAATCAAAAAAATACTAATAACAATTTCCCATTTCATAGATTACTCCCATCAATTATTACACACGCAAAAAGAATATACATGGAGGTTACTTACCGTACTGTGAAGTGCCACACAGGTCCACGGAGAATTCCATATGGTGTTATTTCTTCGACTTGCCAAAAGTACGTTGTTGCTGGTTCAAGAGAAGATATTTCAAACTGGGCTTCTTTTACTTCTGCAATCATACTCAATTGTGGATCTTTCATGAATGTATACTTCTTCACTTTCCCAAAAAATAGACGAAATGCTTGTGCTGTTCGAGATGGTAGCCATCGCAATGAAAGACGAGACTGATATGCTATATAGGCGCCATTGCGGGGCACTGGCATTGACACAAATGGGAGAATTGCAGGAAGCGATGCTTCAGGATCCCACAGGTAATCGAATGTCCAATGTGCAGTGACTTCATCTGGTTTTGGTGCACCTTCGGCGGTATGTAAATTATCAGCAAACCAATCGTAGTCTCCACCTTCACGATGGCAATTGTAATAGTAATGCCGCGCTCCCCACTTCCATGGCCCACTAGTTGTTGTCGGTGGGTAGTAAATCGGTATATCAGCCATGTTTCTTGAAAAAATACAATCAAGGAGATAGATTTGTCCATCGCGATGGTTTCGTCCAAGGGGAAATCCTGGTACACCATCGAAGTATGAGTATCGAATAACAAATTTTTGTTTTTTATTAGCACTACCATCGTGCCAAATTGAAGCACTTAGATTATGGCCATAGAACCGAGAATCTGTAATATAGCACCACCCACGAGGACATACATAATCAACCCAACCTTCGAAGTAACAGTTCGCATGATAGTACATTCCATTCGTCCGGTTCCACAAACTTACGGTATCGCCACCATCTGCAACGACATTGCAGTTAAGAAGAATAATACGAGTTCCTGTACCATAAATTGCAAATTGATGATCATGGATCCCTGTGAGCGAACCATAATTATTATAAATCGTCAAGTTAGCAATCGTAATATCGACTGCAGAGGAATCAATGTTTACAACTGCACTTCCATAGTCATTATCGTTATTTACAGCACGCCATGTACTACGAAGCTGTGGATACACAATACGCGTACTATCGCGATCTTCTCCAACAATAGCAATGTTACTCTTAGCTATAAAAAGTTTTTCTTCGTAAACACCTTTCTTTACAATAATAACGGCTCGCTCCTGTCGATTAAATGGAACTGCATCAATCGCCTCCTGAATCGAGCGAAATTGACCACTCCCATCCTTTGCAACAATGTACTCGAAGCGTCTTTGCGCGAATATATCAAAACTATTCAAAACACCAATACTTATAAAAACTAACGAGAATAAAATACTTCTACCAACCATCAAAAATCTTTTTCCTTTCTCCACCCCAAGTATGAATATTTTCTTCGAGTGCTACTCCTGGTTCCTCAGTGTATGAATACTACTGAGCTTTCACTTGCACCATTCGATGTCTCAAATGGTTTTTGACTACGCTCAAGCACTGATTTGTGTACTCTAATGTTTTTTGTTGTACTACCTTCAACACGTAAGAAAATGCTTACGGAATCTAGAAGATTAACATTATCGAAAACAATTTGTTGACTATTCTTAATCGTACAGTATGGCTCATATTTCGAACGTAGAGCAACTCGATTCAATTGTATTCCTTCAGCATAATTCATAAGGACAGATCGATCAGAAAGTAAAGTAGCATTTTCAATTGAAATAGTGTGAATCGGTTGTTCACGTAACCCTTCAATTCTCACACCGTATCGTGCTCCATCACAAACAACATTTCGAATCGTGAAATTTCTGAATTGAGGGATTCTAATTCGTTCTTGTGGAACATCCGTAGGCGCATCTCCGTAGGACATATCAAAAAGGATCGCCTCGCCTGCAATATCTTTCATCCATACACTATCGATCACAATATGTTCAACAAGACCTCCACGGTCACGAGCCGACTTAAACCGAAGCCCTACATCCGTCCATACGCAGGTAAGGTTTTTTACACTTATATTTCTTGCTCCTCCATACGATTCACTTCCAATCACAAAACCACCATGTGCGTGATACACAATATTATCAGCGATAATATAATTTTCACACGCAGGTAAATCTTTCAACTTTGGGTTTGGTGTACCAGGTTTTACACAAATTCCATCATCACCTGTATTAATAACATTATTGTAGACAACAACGTTTCTGCAAGATGACAAATCAATACCATCTGCATTTTGGAACCACCACTCATTGAAAATTTCAATATTACGAATGACCACATCCACGCATTGAATTGGATGGACAGTAAATTTCGGCGAGTTAACAAAAGATGGACCATCAATAAGGATGGTTGAACAATTAACAAACGCTAACAAATCGGGGCGCAAGAATTCCCGCGTTGCAGCATAATCAGTGGAATCAAGTCTTTTCTTTGATTTACGAAGCTCATCCAAATACTTCTCACCCTCCAGTGCTTCCTTCGATGGGTACCATAATTTTCCATCCGACGTAACAGCTCCGCCAGACTCAATAAGGCGTTTCCAATGACCACTTGGAAGTTTTTCCTTTTTGACAGGGCGCCAGTACTGGCCATTTCCATTAAACATCCCTTCTCCTGTAATTGCAATATTGTGCGCGCCAACAGCATACAGAAGAGGTGATCTTGTAAACGCTGTACTCTTCGGACGTTGGATCATTGGGTAATCATCAATGTTGGAGGAAAACAACACAATTGCACCACGTACAACATGCAACTCAATGTTACTTTTGAGAACAATAGGTCCTGTAACCCAAATACCTGGTGGCACTACAATTCTCCCCCCCCCTTTTTGTTCACATGCAGCAATAGCATCGGCAAAAGCTTTCGTGTTAAGTGTTACTCCATCTCCTTTCGCACCAAATTCAACTATTGACACACTTACATTTGGAATTGTTGGGAGCGGAACTTGTGGCATAGCAAAGTGAACACCCTCATAGTATCGATGTGGAATTGGTTCGTATATTCTGTGAAGCTGTGAAAAAGCCATTGAACTCAACAACGCAACAATAAAAAATCCATCAACAACCTTTTGTTTCATTTTATGCATCCTCATCATTAACAATCTAAAATTCGAACTGTACTAATTCTCAAAGTATATCTGCCGTGATTGACTCAGTAGCCATGTAAAGAATTGTTTCCCCGCATCCCAATTTTCATATCCCTTAGGTAAACGTCTGTTATCAAAGTATTCATTATATAACCATGGATCACCGACAGCTACAACTAAACCTTTTCCAACGCGAGCGTACGCCATAATCGTAACTCCACGAGCAGTAAGGAGTGGCTGTGCAGGTGGAGTTGTCGTAATTGAAGTTACTTCCTTCATAAAAATATGCTTCACCCCATTAAAAGCAGGATGGTCTGGGAATTCCTCTATTCTGCCCATTTCATAGACGTTATTTTTAACCATAAAGTGATTGTCTTCTGTAAAACGAATACCAAACTGTTCTGCAAGTTTGTTAAAGTGGTTAAATTCACAATTCCCTTTATCGTTTGCCATCAATAATAACACACCTCCATTTTCAACCCATTGTTTAAGTACAGTAACATCTTCTTCTGTAATGTAATGTGGACTTGTTGTTTCTTTTGGAGTATCTGGGTCAACAATGATGTAAATACTGCAATGTTGGAGCGTTGATATTGTTGGAGGTGATTGGATAGTATCGAGATCTGCGCCTAGCCAGTCGAGCACTCTCCCGAGTTGTGAAAACCCGCTGTTCGTTGTGTCTTCCCAAGTATAGTGAAAACGTTCAACAGAATCTTTTCCCTTCGAAGTACGCCACTCATTATTGAAATAATAATCGAGAGCAACAACTTTACCGTAGGCTGGCAATAGCAGAGAGCTTTGTGGTAGATCAACAAGCTCGGTTGCAAGTGGAAGTTTCAATTCACGAATACCTTCCGCAACAAGCTTTGCTATTATAAAAGCACCTAAACGCGAGAAATGGGTATTATCTTTCTTTTTATTCCACACACGATACATACCATCTTTGACACCAGCTAAGTACAACTTCTTCGAGCCTTCAGGCCCCATTGGACCTACAACTGATTTTGAGAGTTCAAAAACATCAATGAGAAACACATTCTCTTCTCGAGCAACTTCCTTCATTGCATCAGGATACTCGAAGTGTGTTGCTACAAATTCACCATGCTCATTAAAATCTCGTCGTGTAACTGGTGTAAGGAGAATTGGAATTGCATTCTTTTCACGCGCTTCACGAATAAATCGGCGAAGATTTTCTTTGTACTCAGGCCGTGGAGCGGCGAACCGTGTTGAATCATCTTTTTTTGCATCATTGTGCCCAAATTGAATAATTACATAATCACCACTTTGCAATTGCTCGTAAATTGTTTTCCAACGACCTTCAGCCAAGAAACTCTTTGTGCTACGACCATTACGTGCATGGTTAAATATTTCAACATCTCTGGTAAAGAACATGGGAAACATCTGTCCCCACCCATGCTCTGGGTTGTCAACAAGTGGTTTATCTGCCATTGTTGAATCACCCATAAGAAATATTCTAAACTTTGTTTTTTGAACGTCACTAGCTAAGAACATACTTGCGAAAAACACTACACATAACATTCGATATATCGATGGAATTTTGTTACCATTGTCTATCATTAATGGTTTTCCTCCATGCTCAAAAAAAACGCACCACAGGGTGGTGCGTATCACATTTTACAGCCTCACACAACATAAAGCATTTAGAATGCTCCTCGAAAACCTACAATCAAAGGAACATAGTAGAGAGACCCACCTTTCGTATTTGCTACATCAAGACCGAGTTGAATAAATAACGCAGAAGATTCACCGCCAATAACATCAACACCGACTCCCAAAGAGCCACAGAGCACATTGCTGTTTTTGAATGCTGCAACAAAGTTCGTATATGCATCGATGAGTACATACAATTTATCACTTGCCAGATTCATTATGCCAGCACTAGCTGAGATATATGGTTTCACGTTTCTATCAATAAAGTAAACCGGTAGGTAGTACCGCATACCTACTTTCCCAGCGACTGTGGTAAATTCGCCATCTTGTACATATGTGCCTGCAGGAAGGCGAAGTCGCTTTAATACCATACTCTTATTCACTGAAAAAGAACTATAGTCTACAGTAGCAAACGCGGTAAATTGTTCATTAAATTTGTAATCAATACCTGCTGTGAGATTGAAACCATAGTTCCAACAATCAGCAAACATAAATTTAGTCGTTGTTTTAAAGTACTTCGACATGTTATTCTCACTCAACGGGACTGAAAGTCCACCACCAAAAGTTAACGTCAGTCCCTGCGAATATGTTATGATTGGTACTAGTAATACCACCAAAACTAGCTTTCGTTTTCTCATAGATTCACTTCCTTCTTGTTATACATTCCTAACAAACAATGTCATTATACTACCATAGAAGAAATGGCAGTTGGTATGTCATGTCAGCAACAATTGTATGGACATACTGATGATTAATACTCGCAGCATTCGACCATGTATCGGTATACCGTCGATCAGAATATTCATACGTTATGTTCAGTGTTGCGCCAAATGCAGTTACACCACACCCAAGTGAGTATACCGGGTACTTAACGTTTTCACCACGGAGTGGATTAGTCGCAGGTTGAAACACTTCACCCACTTGTCGCATGCCACCACGAAGTTTTAACCACTCAACAACGTTCCATTCTGCACCGAACTTCATTGTGGAGGACGACAACCATGGCTTTGAGGATATTCCATTTGGGGCAATATACGTTGCAGAAGCGTACGGATTAACTTCATACTCAAAAGCAACAAGAATATTTTCTTTAATAGTAATCGCAATTCCTAATGATCCACGGAGTGGTAATTCCATTTTATCATTTCCACTTGGATATGAAGTTGTTATGATGTGAATTGAATCGGCTTTGGAATCAAGTCTTTTTGTCGCTGCAACTGAGTCTTTCCAATAAGAGTAGTTAAACTTACGTTCTAGCGTCGTCGGTGGTTTTAATGAGAAACCTACCTGAATATAGGGCGATGTGTATGTACCACTTACGATAAATTCAAAGCCACTGTATGTCGATTTACCTCGTGTTTTATAAGTTGTCATTCCATACTTATCAAGGCGTATTGAGTTATAAAAGAACAACATTCTTCCACGTCCTTGTTGTCCTTCTTCATCCGTTGTTTCACCATCAAGGTACATACCACTTACGCCTAGTGAAAACCTTGGTGATAGTTCTACTGCAACGGCACCACCATACCCATTAATTGATCCATTCCTATATTGATAGTATTTGTTCCAATATACCGGGTAGGGTTTTGTTGCTGTGACAATGGTATCGTTCCGTGGTAAGTTTTGTGTACGAATTGTTCCATAGGTTGCAACATCAAGTACATTTGGAGAAAGCGCATTATTATTGCAGTAATACCAATATAAATTGGCATACTCTACTGCACCAATACCAACAACAACTTTATAGTCACCAACTTTAAATGGTGAAACTGCAAAAAACTGAAGTGGTAAAGTGAAATTCTTTTCTCTACTCCAATATGGACCTAAATTATCGAATGGCCGTTGAATAGAATCCTCTTGTGTGAGTCTGCGTTTCGTTACCAAACTGAAATCTGGATCAGGAATTTGTGATGTTATGCCCTGGAATAGAAATACAGCACCAGCATGTCCTTGTAATGTACCAAATTGTTGATTTTGATTCTTACTATTTTTTTGCCAATACCCACCAACAGAAAATTTAACCCCAGATATTGAGGTTAGCATTGCTGGGTTAAGGTACATTAACGTTGGTTCATTTTTTAATCCAACTGTCACACCACCCATTGCCCGTGAGATTGTAGATTGGTTTGTATAATAATTCAACCCTTGCATCTTGAGAGATGTACCCTCTTGTGAGTACACATTGCTAACAATTCCAAATGTAGCAATGAGAATATAGAATCCAAAATTGAGTATGTGCTGTTTCATTAGAATCCCACTCCTAAACTTATTCTGTGAACATTTCCAAGATGGTAATTTAACATCCCAAAGCTGTAATCGAATGCGAACCGAACAGTGCCAAGCGTTTGTTTAATACCAAGTCCAGCAGTAAACCCATCGGCATCGTAATTGAGTTTATATCCAGCACGAAGTGCTATGAGTTGAGCAAACTCATACTCTGCACCAATGTGGTACTGTTGTGTATAATCATTTGGGTGGAAAATGTCAAACTCCATACCTAACCGACTGTTCTCACTCTTGAACAACAATGCGTCAGGCCCCATGAGATCGCCTGCAATACCTATGCGGAACGAGAGGGGTGCAGGGTGATCTTCTTTACCATACTTGACATTAGGGCCAAAATTTTGGATCGACGCTGCAATTTCAATCGTTCGGTAGCCAGTTTTATAATGAATACCATAATCGAAGAGTACCACATTGGCCCACGTCTTCACTTTTATCTTTGATGTATCAGGGTGGTAGATCCACACTTCAACTTCTTTATCATTATAGAGTGACTCGTGAGCGTATTTTACTGTTAGTCCCGTTGTAAACTTATCGGTCAAAGCATTTGCATAGCTAATACCAACTAAATAACTATAAGGACGGAACGTACGTCCCGTTAAGCCAGGTGTATTGAGATCTTGGTTATACGGTGGAACCCACACAGCTTCATCGAATGTACCAAAGTCGACATATTGCAATTGGAGACCAAGTGAACCCCACATACCTAATGATCGTGCATATGCAAATGCTCCTTGGTATGTATCAAAAATCCATTGTACGTAAGTCATTGTGAGTTCATTACCATTTGTATATTGAAGGCCAGCAGGGTTCCAAAATACTGCTTCAGCACCTTTTGCCCAAACAGCATAGGCATCCCCCATAGCTGTTGCTCGGGCTACTGGCATGACTTTAAGAAATTGCATAGATGTGCTACCAACTTTTTGCGCACTTGTTATCGTCGAAATAACGAGAAGTAGCGCAAAAACACTGAAAAATATTTTTTTGTTACTCTTCATTGCTCTTTCATCCTTCCATCAATGAATTATGACAAACTTACCATGAACACGATCGCCTGTGACCAAATCTTCTACAACATAGAAGTAAACACCCGAGGCAATTCTTTGTTCACTTCTCGATATTTGGAACCATTCTGTGGAGTATGTATCTGACCGATGGTGAATGGTTGCAATTAACTGACCACTATAGGAAAAGATTCGAATATCACACTTCGGTGATAATCCAAAAAATCCAATTTTATCGTAAATATCGCCCTGCGTAGTATATCCACCAAAATTCGCCGTCAGTATAAGTGGGTTTGGTGCAACATACACTTTCGACAATTTTGACACAGCACCTTTTTGTGTTGCGTGATAGGTAATATTCGTCATACCACTTCGACCCCCAGTAGAATCAACAGACACAACACAGTAGAAGTAATTCTCGTTCAACAAACTCGATGTGTCACGTACAACGTAGTACCCTGGGTATTGAATATCAGCATTGAAATATCGAGGGTCTCGTACCTTTACACTATCGAGAACTTTCCAAGGACCTAACGGTTTTTCTGCTTTCAATACAAGATAGTGTTTAAGACCCGAACGTACTCTACCTTCACCGATAGCTGTTCTGATTTGGGATAGCGACGTAAAATCTTCAACCGATGGTGACCATACAATTTTATTTTTCATGTCAGCTGCATTGTAAACATCAATAGCTGGTGCTGGAATCGGAATATAAGCTGACTTGTAAACACCTGATGCAGGTGCATATTCCGGTTTGTATTGTTCTTCGTTGTAATTTTTGTATGGTTGACCTGTATACATTTGAATAGCTCGATCCGCAACTTGCCGTAGGGAGATAACAGGTTCCGGATCAAGATTTGATATTTTCCCTGTTACATACCATGGTAATGGGTGTGTTTTTAAATATGCGCTCCCCATGTGAGTAAAGGTCGCATGAATACCAGGATAGGAGATGGAATCATACCAACTAACTACTGGTTTGAATCCACCCGTTGAATATCCAGTTTCAGTCGCAAAACCTCCTGCATCACGGTAAACTGTATCAGTTGCGATACCAGGACCGTAGCCCACTAACTGGGCAATAGCAAATTTCATCCGCACATTCTTTTTAAAAACATAGGGGCCAAATGTTGTATAGTGCAATGTTGTTTGCGAATAATTTCCGGTACCTGTTGCTCGTGGTCGTATACGACCATGCCAGTATTTCATAAGTTCCAAATTCTTCGCCGGATTAACAGATGCATAGGGGTAGTAGAAATTTGCCCAGTTAGTCGAGTCAGTTCTCCCGCTCCGAAAATCAAAGCCTGAAAATGGACGGTTTGATATCATCATGAGTGCACCTAGCCGCGAATCACTTAAATCCTGATTTCTATTCGGTATCTGCTGAGTAATCCATGGTTGCTTGAATCTTCCCTGTTCGTCCCAAACAACAGCACTATCGCTTCGAGCATAAGTAAACATGTCTTTTGTTTGAATGTTGTTCGTATCATACCGTAGAATCATGTACCCAACGGCCTGTGGAGCATTCAAGCCACCCCTATTGCCTGGAGTAGACCACATGTTGAAATAATCTTTATCTGGGAATCCATTCCGTGTGTGTACGTATGAAAGATATCGAGTAAAGTTGTAACGAGCGTACACCTCCTGTGCACGTGTTGTGTTTGATGATTCATTCCACAATGCATACTTCCGCTGCATTCCAAACGCAGAAGGCGCAATCGCTTCACCAAACATCACAAAACCGTTGGTATAGTCAACTGTATCAACATTCACAATTTCGTATTCAATAATTATAAAGGAGTCATATCCTGGGTAACTCCATGCCCGGCTTGTTTGGGTAATCTGAAGTTTCATCGGATCAGTTGTGCGATAGGTCGTTGTTATAATTTCTTCTGCCTCATTCGGATTGTAATTCGGGTTGAGCGATCCATCAGCAAGAACAGGATAATTCTCCGTACGAGTAATCGACCCTGGTACAACATAAATCCCTGCAACTTGTGTACTATTTCCAGCGCCATCGGTAACAGCACCGCATGCACGGCGTACATTTACAACACCAGTTGTAGTAGGAATATCTGCACTAAAGAGAATCCCTGCACCAAATGAATTGTGATGGCCCCAATACTCAATTCCATCGAGAATTTGATACCCAAACGGCGGCCATTCCCACGACGCTAATGTTGCTGGGAAACTTCCTTCTGGTAACTTTGGAACACCGTTCGTCGTTGATGCATTTGCATCAAGAGCTCTGCCAATTTCACCAGTGTTGTAAATTGTTTGATGGAGCATTGACCGCCTATGAACACGGTAATCCCGTTGAGCATAGAGAACGCTTACTATAGTTAGCACACTTAAGAATAAAACACTAATTCTTTTCATAGTTATATCCCACAATAATGGTTTAACGTTTCATTAAAACTCTATCGAAATACCAACATAAAATGAGCGAGGACTATTATCATATAAAACAAAGGAGTGATCGCACGCAAACCCAGTACCTTCAGCATAGTTATCGTAGTACAAAATTCCATTTGTCATATCTTCAAATGGATATCGTTCGTAGTGAACGAGAATCTGGTTGGCATCAGTTTTGTTTGCTGTATTGAAAACATAGTTGTAGTCGTAAATCTTGTTGTTGAAGACATTGAAGATTTCAGCATATATGGATGCTTGCATTCCTAAAAACTTCTTCAGTGTTTTTGTTATGCGTATGTTTGTTTCGTACTCATTCGGCGTTCGACGTGTGTTAATTTCTGTCGCCTGTCCGGATGGTGTATAGGGACGTCCACTGCGGGCAAAACTACGAACCGAAAACACCATTGACGAGAATGGGTAAACATCGAAGAATTTTGGCCCCCACTTCTCACCAGTGGCATACGCTAAAGTAAGAATGAGATTGTGTGTACGATCGAAGTTCAACAAAACATCACGAAGCGGCACTTTTGAAATATCTGTCGATACGTTACCCTGGAGGTCCCGTTTAATACCCCATGGTGCATTCACCGGTGACGAACTCTTCCCAGTTGCAACACTGTATTGATAATTTAATGAACCTGTCAGTACACCACGGCGTTTCGTTAACACAACTCTGAACCCGCGAATATCCGCATAATCCCTATTAAAGTATGAGTTGTAGGAAACACCACGAATCTGATCTGTGAAGATAACTTGTTCAACAAGGTGTTTAACATCCTTATACCAGCCGCTCACATCAAGTGTAAATCCTTCTCCCAATCCCTGCATAACTCCAACATCGTATGAGTTCGTGGATTGTGGTTCAAGTCGCGGATTCCCAAGCGTATTTGGTGTTGTAGTTGTGGATAACATGTTCATCCTGCTTCCGATCATGTACTGGAATGGAGGTCGTTGCAGGAAGGTACCGTAGTTCAAGTGAAAAACAGTGGTCATCGAAACAGGGAAGGAAATACCTATTCGTGGTTGCAATCGACCAACAGGCTTTGCTTTTTTCTTTGGTGCACGTTCTGGGTCTTGAACGTCTGTCACATTTCCCTGAGCATCTCGTACATTGAATGGATTGAACATGTCTTCGTAGTACCAATTGTTAGAGTTCCATACATCCCAGCGCAACCCAACTTTTGCAATCATCCCTTCAAATTCCATCTTATCTTGCACGTAGATTCCTGCTTCCCACGGATATCCTGTATACTTTGTTTGTGTAATGCTTCCCTTCGAGTTAATACTACCAATATTATCAACACGAAGAACGTAGTAATTCGCTTGGATACCTGCATTAAGTAAATGTGAAGTTGTAATTTGATTGGTATACGATGCATCGAGCGAGACAGTGATTGTTCGCTCGTTCTGGAAATTACCATAGTTATTGCCAAGGTAGGAAAATGTTTTACCTGTTATATTTTGATAGTAGAGCAAGTTTCCGGTCCGTGTTATAATTGCCGTACCAGTCTCCATATTCCTTACTGCATCTGTAATAACATCGTACCACGGTGTGGACCCAAGCCTGTTTTCTGTTCTCAATGAATTCAATTTAATGTCGTAGAACGATTTTGCACTGAGCGCTTTCGTAAATCGGAAACCTAGTTGATGGTTTGTACGGAGCCTGTACTGAATACCAAGAATTCGATCCCATACGTAATTATAGAACGCAGTTCCACCACCAAAATAATTTTCGTATTGCTGTTGATAACCACCACTTACTTTGAATGCAGCACCTGAACCGAGATCAAACGCAATATTCCCCATTACTTGTCGTTGTTGATCCGGTTCTTCAGTTGGTAAAATTGGGCTTTCAACGTTTGATCGAAATGCAATGAACATTGTTACGCCGTTATCAATCGGCCCACCGGTTGCACCTTCGAATGAATAATCGAGTTTTCTTGAATAATCTTTATTAATGTCGCGTGAAGTAATTTTGTCCCACACAACTCGCGTTGCATGTACCATCACATTAGTATCCCCAGCGAAAAGCATATTCATCCAGTTCATTAATGGCTGATAGCCATTGCTAAAATCCCCATATCGCCAAAAGTTTGAATTAGAAAGTTTCAAAAGGTATGGTTGCGCTTTTACATCGAAAGGGCTTGGTCCCCAGTATTTATTCCCGGGCATCTTCACACGAGATTCAAACCGAGAACGCCATTTGTCTGGTTTTCCCTCTTTCATAGTAATATTCACAACACCGGACTGCGCATTACCGTACTGTGCATCAAATCCACTCGTAATAACTTCGATTTCCTCTACGGCGCTCACAATTGGCATAAACGCCGAGGAATTATCGAGCGGATTGTTAATCCCCATACCTTGGAGAACATAGAGTTCCTCGTTAGTACGACCTCCACGGAAGTGGCCATCTGTCACATCCGCAGCCAACCCAATTACATCGGCAACATCACGTACCCCTGCAAGGGACTGTACTTCTTCAGGTCGAACGACAGCACTTGTTGACGTTTTTTCTTTCTCAACGTCAGGGCGTACAGCTTCAACCACCACAGCTTCTTGTTCAATCGCAGTTTGTTTCAACTGGACATTGAGAGTTGTTGTACGGCCCGAATTGATAATTACATCACGTACAATTACTCGTTCGTAACCAACCATCGATACCTGTACTTCGTACTTCCCAGCTGGAATATTGAGAACAAAGTAGTTCCCATCGAGGTCTGTTGATGCACCAAGGCTTGTACCACGTACAACAACGTTTGCTCCAATAAGTGGTTCACCGGTTTGTTCATCAGTTACGACGCCAGCAAGTTTACCGCCGGTTTGTGCAAATAGAACATTGTGCGCTACACAAAAAAGTGCGCAAACAATCACTAGAGATATGAATGCTCGCTTTGCCATTTGTACTCCTTCGTTCCTTATAACACGTTAATAATTACTTACTTTTTTCACTTGTATGTCGATTATTAACAACGACATTTATTAGATCGAAATTTTTAACATTCTCGATAACATTTGCATTTGCAACATCATTGAAGGTACAGTTAGTAATTCGAACATTTGTTGCAGGTGAGTGTTTAAACGCCTTAATCCAGATAGCATAGGGGACTTTTTGACACTCGATACTATCAATAAACACACTCCGTACAATTGGCGTAAAATTACCGCGTTCACCTTCTTCGTAGTAGAAATCAATTTTTATTGCCGACTCTGCTACTTGTCCAACTTTACAGTTTCGCATGAAAACATTCTCCACAACTCCACCGCGCATCGCATTCGTTTTAATCCGGAGCGCTCGATCAAGATTTGGACTATCCATGAGGTTATTCTCAATGAACACATTCCGTACACCACCAGAGAGTTCACTACCGATGGAAACTCCTCCATGACCATTTTTCATTATACAATTTTCAACTATAATATTCTCACAAGGAACATTGATCCGTCGCCCATCGGCATTTCGACCAGATTTGATTGCAATACAATCATCCCCATTATCGAAGTAGCATCCTCGAATGAGAACATCTTTACATGACTCAGGATCGATACCATCGTTATTAGGACCTAATCCAATAGTTTTTACATTGATGAACGAAACATTCGTGCATAGAACCGGGTTGAGGAACCACATAGGAGAATCTTTAAATGTTACACCTTCAACAAGAACGTTTTTGCACTTGTAAGGCATGAAAAAATTTGGTCGAAGATAGGATCCTTTACCAAATATCCGTTTCTCTACAGGAACACCATCTTCAGCCATTTGGAACAGTTTCGCGCGTGCTTCTCGTTGGGTGGGACCTTTTACTTCTTTTACATACTTCCACGGCCCTTTCCACGACCACCAATTTTCGAACGACGCCTGTCCATTCAATACCCCTTCTCCCGTAATTGCAATGTTCTCCTGTTCCATTGCGTAAATCAACGGCGAATAATTCATACATTCAACCCCCTCCCACCGACTGAAAACAACCGGCAAATACTTATCAGGGTCGGTAAAAAAGAGAATCTCCGCATCTTTCGCAACGTGCAAGTTCACATTACTTTTAAGTACAATCGGACCAGTTAGATATTTTCCAGCTGGTACTAACACAGTTCCTCCACCTGCTTTTGAACATGCGTCAATTGCTTTCGCAAACGCTTTTGAACAATCCTTTTTCCCATTACCCACAGCACCGTACTGTGTTACATCAAACGTACGTGAGGGGAAGGTAGGTGGGATGATCCGTCGTAGTATTTCCTCTTTTGTACTCCAATCAACTTGTGAACTTACTGTCCAACTGACAATAGTAAGTAAAAGCAAGAGTAGCTTGACCTTAGAAATGATATATCCCATCACAACCTCACACACATATGTTATCATTACAACACCAGAAGCCACCGCGCATGACTTCTGCTATAGCCTTTACACCAGCGCGCAAACACTTGGCAATATAAAACCACTTTCTGTGTTTGTCAAGTTGCAAGGTAAATTTATCAGCAAATTCAAGTAAATGTAAGTTAGGAGTCTACTTTCACAAATTAAACTCATGATCGATATTCCGCAGAAAAATTTCAACGAACTGCAAATACGTGCCGTCAAACTGCAGAATGGTGTTTTCGCACAAGATATGCAACACTTTCAACATGGTACGTGTGAGGGAACATGTCAACAGGTTGTACAACCAACAGTTCATACTCTCTACTTAACAGCTTGACATCTCGTGCTTGCGTAGTTGGATTACAACTTACGTAAATAATTCGATCTGGTGCTATTTCCAAAACACGATCAACAACCTTTGGATGCATTCCTGTACGAGGCGGATCAAGAATAATTACTGTTGGCTTTGGATATTGCTCCATCCACCCATTACTTGTCGTAAGTCGTTCTTTTAGATCTCCTTGGACAAAAACACAATTCTTACTTCCATTTAGCTCAGCGTTCTTCCATGCATCGCGGATTGCGCTTTCTACTACTTCTATACCAATAACGTTGGCAACACAATTCGATACATAGATGCTAATTGATCCCGTCCCGCAGTAGAGATCATACACAACATCATTCGGTGAAAACTGTCCAAGTCTTTTTACAACACTATAGAGTTTCTCTGCCTGAAGCGAGTTCGTTTGGAAGAATGATTCTGCCGAAATTGCAAAACGGAAATCTCCTATTCGTTCCTCAATAAAACCTTCGCCGTAGGCGACTCGTACCTCATCACCAGTTGCAATTTGTGCTTTCCGTCGATTAACGGTATTGACAATTGTAGTTACTGTTGGTTCAACCGAACGGATGTGTGCAACATACGTACTTACTATAGCATCGTTTACATCAGAGGTAACAAGATTTATGAGTACTTGGTTCGTGTTTTTAGTTTCACGGAGAACAAGGAACCGCAAAAAACCTGTATGGGACTTTGAATTGTATACTGTTAGTTGGTGTGATCGTGCAAAATCGCGTGTAGCAGATAACAGACGATTGAGTCGCTCAGACTGTAAATAACAGGTCTCAATATCGAGAACTTTATCGTATCGTTGAGGAACGTGGAGACCAAGGTAAACAGGTACGAGTGTTTCTTTCATTCCCTTCCACTTCCATTGTTCCGATGCAAAAGAAAATTCCATTTTATTTCTATACGCGTACTGTTCTTGGGATCCAATAATCGGTTGGAGCGGTACAGCACGAAAACCAGCAATGCGCTCAAAGGCATCGAGCACGTGCTGTTGTTTATATCGAAGTTGTGTTTCGTACGTTACATGTTGCCACCTGCACCCACCGCACCCACCAAAGTATGGACATCGTGGTTCAGTACGATCTTTCGATGGAGTGAGTATTTCTGTTACCTGGGCTTCACCATAATTTCTCTTAATTTTAGTAAGACGTGCGCGTACTCTATCACCTGGCACAGCGCCTTCAACGAAAACAACAAAAGAACCAAGGCGTGCAATCGATTTGCCTTCGAATGCGGCTGTTTCGATTTCTAGAATTACTTCATCGCCACGTTGGTATGGAGTATTCTCTACCATGAATCATCCCCATAAACACGTACCACGTACCTCTCACACAACTGTGAAACAGAAAAGCCTCCGAAGAAAATTCGGAGGCTCTTTCAACAACCATACAGCACTAGACACTCACACTGAACGTGCAGCTTTCAATAACATTGACACTTTCTCAGGTGTTTCAGCTTCAGCGTAGAACCTAATGAGTGGCTCTGTGCCTGAAGCACGGACTAAAACCCACCCATTCTCAATGAATAATTTAAACCCATCTGTTTTATCAACACGCTGAACAGTAAATCCAGCTAGAGACCGTACACCTTTCTTGTACGAAGCAAGTATACGTTGTTTTTCTTTCTCCGTAAGATGAGCATCGTAGCGATCGTAATATACCCACCCAAAGTCATTCATCACTTCATTTACAAGCTCACTGAGCTTCTTCTTTCTTTTCGCCATGATCTCACATAAGAGTAAACCAATGTAGATGCCATCGCGCTCTGGAAGATGTCCCTTAATTCCCAATCCTCCACTCTCTTCACCTGCAATAAGAATATCACGTTCAGTCATTAATCGGCAGAGATATTTAAATCCAACTGGTGTTTCATAGAGTGTCAGTCCATATTTCGTACACATTTTCGTGATAAGTTGGCTTACTGAAATTGATTTTGCCACTTCACCTTTAAGTTGTTTTTCTTCAACAAGGTATTTTAAAAGCACAGCAAAAATGCGGTGCGAGTTCACAAAGTTCCCTTGTTCATCAAAGGCACCTACTCGATCCGCATCTCCATCGGTAGCAATCCCAATGTCACAAGCGTTTGTAACAACTGCCTCCTGCAGCATTTTAAGGTGTTGTGGTAAAGGCTCTGGATGTGCTCCACCAAACGATGGGTTGAACGTATTGCGGAGAGTTGTATGTACTGGTACGATTTGTTCAAGTACTCGTTGTCCTGATCCATGCATTGCGTCGTAAGCAATTTTTATTCCTGCCGCCACAATGGCATCTATGTCTATTTTCGTTTTAATATCTTGAACGTACTCAGTCGTAAAGTTTTTCTCAATAATATTCCTGTTTTTGACCAACTCAGCGAATGTCTTTTTCACAGCAACGTTTGACCGAAGTACTTTCTTCAATGCTTTTTCTACTTTCCCAATCGACTCCGGATGCGCTGGTCCCCCAAAATCCCCTTTTATTTTATATCCATTGTACTTTGCGGGATTGTGACTCGCTGTTATGATAATCCCAGCAGCAGCATTAAGCTTTTTGGTGAGTAAAGAAACCATCGGTGTGGAGGAAATGGTATCGGAGAGAATTACTTTTATACCTTTATTTGCAAGAACCTCTGAAACTTTTTCTGCAAATTCTCTCGAAAGGAATCGTGCATCGTAGCCAACAACAATCCCGTTTTTAATCTTCTTATGGCGCTTGTAAACTGTAGCTGTCGCAAGTGCTACTCTTGCAATATTGTCAAATGTAAAATCTGCGGCTATAACGCCACGCCACCCATCTGTACCAAACTTAATCTGAACACCCATGAGGATCCTCCATACAATGAGGAGTTGGAATGCAGTGCTGTATCCCAACTCCTCCAACTTGTTAAGGTTAGAATTTTGCGTTCACAGCAGCTTTCCCTGCATACTGTGCATTGCTACCAAGTTCTTCTTCAATCCGAAGTAATTGGTTGTACTTTGCAATACGATCCGTTCGGCTTGCCGATCCTGTTTTAATCATACCACAGTTTGTAGCAACCGCAATATCGGCAATGGTAGAATCTTCTGTTTCACCAGATCGATGGCTTATGACTGCTGTATACCGTGCTCGCTTAGCCATTTCAACCGCATCGAGTGTTTCTGTCAAGGTACCAATTTGATTGACTTTAACGAGGATAGAGTTTGCAACGCCCATTGCAATACCCTTTGCAAGGTATTCAACGTTTGTGACAAACAAATCATCGCCAACAAGTTGAATCTTGTTTCCGAGTGCTTCTGTAAGCATTTTCCATCCTTCCCAATCATTTTCAGCCATACCATCCTCGAGTGAAACAATTGGATACTGCCGAACCCAATCCTCCCAGTACTTGACCATCTCTTCTGATGTTTTCTCTGACTTGTCAGATTTCCAGAATACGTACCTCTTCTTTTCACTATCGTACATTTCACTTGCAGCAGGATCGAGGGCAATATAAATTTGTTCACCAGGTTTGTATCCAGCTTTTGTAATGGCTTCAAGAATAACCTCAATTGCTTCAACATTCGACTTCAAACTCGGTGCAAAACCACCTTCATCACCAACTGCTGTATTATATCCTTTGCTGTGGAGTACTTTCTTCAAACTATGAAAAACTTCGGCTCCCATGCGAAGTGCTTCAGCAAACGATGGAGCATCGAGCGGCATTATCATGAATTCCTGAGGATCGACGTTATTGTCAGCATGCTTTCCCCCATTGATAATGTTCATCATAGGAGCTGGAAGTACTTTTGCATTTGTACCACCGATGTACCGGTAGAGTGGAAGATTCAACGATGCCGCTGCCGCACGTGCAACAGCAAGTGATACACCAAGAATAGCATTTGCACCAAGCTTCCCTTTATTCGGAGTACCATCGAGCTCAATCATTAACTTATCGATACCTACTTGATCTGTTGCATCAAAACCAATAATCTCTTCTGCTATGATGTGATTGACATTCTCAACGGCTTTTAGCACACCTTTTCCCAAGTAGCGCGCTTTATCGCCGTCACGAAGCTCAACGGCCTCGTTTTCACCCGTCGATGCCCCACTTGGAATAGCTGCACGACCGATGGTCCCATCTTCCAGTTCGACATCGACTTCAATTGTAGGATTTCCCCGCGAATCAAGAATTTCTCGTGCCCATACATCAGTTATAATTTGTGACATTGATGTAGTCTCCGTATTGTGTGAATGGAATGTGTTTACAATAAGTACTATTAATTAAGACAAAATTTGCAGGAAAAGCAATGATTCTCCCACTTCCTCCCTCTATATCAAAAAATTTAACGGAGTTATCCGGGCTAACTTTGAACTAATCAGAATCGATTGAAATTATTTCTCGAAGTAACCGTATTGTACATCCTTTTCCTGTTTTTCCAACCAAGGAACAGCCTCAACTGAAAGTGCACCACCCGCCTTCTCGTTGTAAAGTGCTGAGAAGGCGGGAAATCTCACACCAACTCCCCACCGTGTTGGTACAAGGTGTGAGTAGTTAATCCATCATCTTACGCAGAAACGCTGGACGATCGAGATCCGTTTTATCAATCTTCTCTTCAAGCGGTTTTTCTTGTAAGCGCTGTGCTAGCGGTCGTTCAACGCCTCTCCGTTCGTATGCAGGGATGTCATACTTTGAGAGCTCTACAGGCCCTTTTGGTACTTGATCGATGAGACGATTGATAGACTTTAATGGTCGTTGGACAGCAGCTGGTCGCTTATTGAATCCAGTAGCAATCACTGTAACCATAATTTCTTCCGTCATGGATTCATCAATAACTACACCGGGAATCACATTTGCCTCTTCACCAGCAGCAGTTTTAATAATACCAAGGATTTCATCAACTTCTACAATACCCAAATTAGGGCCACTTGTAATGTTGATGAGTACTCCTTGAGCCCCTGCAATAGAAACCCCCTCAAGGAGTGGACTTGAAATAGCTTTCTGAGCTGCTTCTGTAGCACGATCGTCACCACTTGCAATTCCTGTTCCCATAAGTGCATCACCTTGTTCTTTCATAATTGTACGCACATCTGCGAAATCCACATTGATGTAGCCTGGTACAGTAATAACTTCAGATATGCCACGTGTTGCACTGTAGAGCACTTGGTTAATGAGTTCGAACGCTTCTATAAGCGTTGTTCGGCGATCAACTAGGTCGAGGACACGCTGATTGGGAATGACAATGAGTGTATCAACGTTTTTCCGCAACTCTTCGATCCCTTGCTCAGCCTGTGCCATTCTTTTTTTGTTTTCATGCTCGAATGGTTTTGTAACAATACCAACTACAAGTGCACCAAGACTTTTTGCAATGTTTGCCACCAATGGTGCGCCACCAGTTCCCGTTCCACCACCCATTGTAGCAGTGACAAACACCATATCACACCCCGCAAGGGCTTGGGCTACTTCTTCCCGATCTTCCTCAACAGCTCGATACCCAATACTAGGATCAGAGCCAGCACCTAATCCTCGCGTGAGTGTTTTCCCAACTTGAATTTTCACAGGCGCCTTATTAAGTCCGAGTGCCTGGAGGTCGGTATTGATCGCTACAAAATCAACACCAACTAATCGCTTTTCAATCATGCTGTTGACGGCATTCCCTCCCCCGCCGCCGACACCAACGACGCGAATCCGAGCGCCGTTATTCCTTGGTAGATCGAGTTCTATTGACACGGTGGGTCTCCTTATGTTAGTGAATAAATACCTAATTGTACACCTTGATCATTACTATGATACCTTACAACTCTTCAAACCATTCTTTCATTCGTCGGAGAATAGTTTTCCCTTTTCCATTGTTAATAACAGCTTTTAAACCTGTACGATCACGATACTTCAACTCGTGGATAACTAACCCAACACCAGTTGCAAAAATTGGATTTTCAATTTCACGAACCAACCCCGAACTAAATCCTGTCGGTGTTCCGATTTTCACAGGCATACCGAGCACTTGCTTTGCGAGCTCAGCAGTTCCTTTAATCAATGATCCTCCACCCGTGAGCACTACCCCAGCGGAAAGGTGACGCGAGAACCCTGAGCGTTGAATTTCAAGCCCAACAAATTCTAAAATTTCTTCCATGCGTGGTTGAATAACACCACAGAGAATTTCCTTATCGATTTCAATAGGGGGGCGTCCACCTATTCCTGGTAACATGATTGGCTGATTATCCACTATTGCTGGCTTGTACGCATATCCATAGTTGATTTTTATGTGTTCAGCTTGTTCTGTGAGAATTCCAAACCCTTTACGAATGTCATCGGTCACTTTCTTCCCTGCAATTCCAATGACTGCTGTGTGCCGAATTGTTTTTTCTTCAAAGATTGCCAGATCTGTTGTTCCACCACCTATATCCACGAGCACAACGCCAACTTCTTTCTCTTCATCGTCGAGTACTGCGTAGCTTGAAGCAAGTGGTTCCAGAACCATATCGTTAACATGAAGACCTGCACGTTGGACACATTTGTAAATGTTCTGTGCTGCTGTAACGAGCCCTGTAATAATGTGTACAACAGCCTCCATACGTACCCCTGACATTCCAACTGGATCGTATATACCATTTTGTCCATCAACAATGAATTCTTGGGGAATGACGTGGATAATTTTACGGTCTGGAGGTAACGCAACCTTTTTCGTATCTTCAATGAGCCGTTCAACATCTTCGCGAGTGATTTCGTTATCAGGACGACTAATACTAATAACTCCTCGACTTGGGAAGCTTTGTATGTGATCACCAGCAATACCAACAGTCACCGAATTAATCTTTACACCCGATTGCTGCTCAGCATCTTGTACTGCCGTTTGAATTGCTTTGATTGTCTTATCGATGTTTGTTACAACTCCACGCGTTAACCCATCCGATGGACTGCGTCCAATTCCTAAGATGCGTAGTTTGCCAGGATAATTCTCATCGGGACACGCAACAATTGCGCATACTTTTGTCGTGCCAATATCTAAACCAACCGCTATGTTTTGGTTCATACAACAAACCCTTCAAATATTTACAAACGAGTTTTTTTCTTGAATTCAGTGCCATCCCATCGGACTACAATTTGATTCGAAAACCGAACATCGATGTATTGTACCGTTCCTGTGCCACGTACCTGAAGTACTTGATTCCAGAACGCTTCCAGCTTTACAAATTTTTCCTCGATGTTCCCTCGACCAATAAAAATAGGAACACAATTTTCTGCTGTTATAAGCTTTAAATCACCATTGTTTTCAAGTACAATTTCCGAAATATTGTGAAACAGTACTCTATTCATTTCTTTCATCAACCGAAGCAACTGTAATGCCTCTGTAAGGCTTTCCGATGTTACCCGAGTACCTAATAGTACTTTTTCAACCGATTGTACATTACTGATCAATGGGAGATCAAGAATTTTAGTTGAGATTGTACTCGGAAGTACAATACCCTCTTCGTCAATGTAGCAAAGAGTACCAACGTTCAGAATTGCAATCGGTACTCTCTCCACAACTGTGACGGTAATAGTATGTGGCAAGTTACGCTTCACAATTGCTTCCTTGACGTAATAATGATTGAGAACATTTGCTTGCACCTCCGAAAGATCTACTTTAAATAGCGGTATTCCTGGTTGTACACCCATGAGTTGTACTATCTCATTCGAAGCCACTAGCCGATTTCCTTCAACCACACACTGTTTCACTACAAGCGATGTTTTCCACACGTGTGCCATACATACTGCACCCACAACAACTGCAAGGAGCACTCCCAATCCTATTTTCCCTTGTTGCTCAAGCCCCATCGAACTATCCCTGCTGCGGTGAAAATCCTACGAGTTTAACTTCTAATTCCAACAAAACACCAAAGTGTTGGTAAACCGTTCGTTGTACAAGATCTACTAAATGCATGACATCTGTTGCCGTGGCATTTCCAAGATTTACAATGAAGTTGGCATGTTTTTCCGATACTTGTGCACCACCGATACGTTTTCCCTTCAATCCTGCCTGTTCAATAAGTTGCGCAGCGTATGCGTTCGGTGGATTTTTAAACATACTTCCTAAATTTGGGAATTCTAACGGTTGCGTTTGATTTCGTTTGAGCACACACTCCCGACGACGCTGAGCTAATTCCTCTTTTTTCCCTTTTGGTAAAAGGAATAAAGCGGAGAGAACAACATCGTTCGTAAATCCTGAATGCCTATATGAAAACTCAGCCTGTTCCTTTGAAACCAGAGCAACTGTACCGTTGCGAATTACTTCAACTTCTGCAATGTAGTCGGAAATTGTCCCACCGTACGCACCTGCATTCATTACAACTGCACCACCAACTGTACCGGGAATTCCTGCAAGCATTTCGACACCAGCAAGTTCATGTTGAATACAGAAATCGACAAAATGCGTTAATCGTACACCTGCTTCAGCGAAAACTTTCCCATTCTTTTTTGTTAATGTTTGGAGTGCTTGTTCCACATTAATCACTGCTCCCCGTACTCCAGCATCACTCACAAGTATGTTGCTCCCCCGACCAATAACAACGAATGGAGCTCCTTGCTTCTGCAGGTATTCAATGAGCGCTACAAGATCTTCCCGATCACGTGGTTCAGCATACCAATCAGCTGGCCCACCAACCTTCATCCACGTATGGTTAGCCATTGGTTCGTTGACACGTATAGCACCTCGGAAAAACTTTTGGATCTCACTCATTGAAATCATACTGCATCCACTTCCTCCTGCATCTGTTTCAAGAAGACTTCACCATACTTCCAGATATCCCCCGCTCCCATCGTAATTACAATATCTCCTTCCTTTACGAGTGTCCGTAAGAACACTGGTACGTCTGTTTTCTGAGGCACATAGTATGCCTCTTTATGGCCAAACTTTTTCGCTGCATCAATAATGAGCTCTCCCGTTACACCTTGAATTGGTTCCTCCCGTGCCGGATAAACATCTGTTACAACTAACACATCTGCAAGTAAGAATGCCTTTGCAAACTCTTCATAAAAATCCCTCGTACGTGTATAGAGGTGTGGTTGGAAAACACAAACGATACGGCGTCGCCAACCATTCTTAGCCCCAAGTAATGTTGCCTTACACTCTGTGGGGTGATGTGCGTAGTCATCGTACAGAACAACACCACGCACTTCTCCTTTTTTTTCCCAACGCCTGTATACTCCTGTAAATTTTTCGATTGCTGCTCGAATTGTTTCAAACGGAATTCCCAACTCAAGGCCTACTGCCATTGCACCAAGTGCATTCTGCACATTGTGTGTTCCTGGAACCTGAAGCGTAACAGTACCTAGTTCTTTACCAGCTCGAAGAGTGGTAAAGGTTGATGTATTATTCTTGAATTGAACATCAATAGCTTGAATATCGGCTTGGGGTGTGAGACCATACGTAATAATTTTTTTCTTGGTCAACTGCGGCATAATATCAAGAAGTGCGGGATCATCGAGACAGAGGACAACGAAGCCATAAAATGGCACTTTACTGGCAAATTGAACAAAAGCATTTTTAATATCATCGAGATCACGATAGCAATCAAGATGATCAACTTCGAGTGTTGTGAGTACAGCGATAGTGGGCGTAATAGAAAGAAATGATCGATCGAACTCATCTGCTTCGACTACAATAAATTCTCCACGTCCGAGTCGAGCGTTGGTCCCACCGAGTCCACTCAATTTCCCCCCGACGACGACTGTAGGATCGAGTCCACCCTCCATTAAAATTAGTCCAACCATGGAAGTCGTTGTTGTTTTCCCATGTGTTCCTGCTATCCCAATGCCATACTTCAACCGCATTACTTCAGCGAGCATTTCTGCACGGCGAACAACAGGAATTTTCCGCCGTTGTGCTTCAAGAATTTCAGGATTATCCAACGAAACTGCAGAAGAATACACCACAGTATCAACATCCGGCCCAACATTTTCTGCCCTGTGTCCCTCAAACACTTCAGCACCAAGTGATTGGAGCCGCTCTGTTACTTCCGACAGAACTCGATCTGACCCACTAATTTTAAAACCCTGGTCAAGTAAAATTTCTGCGATTCCACTCATCCCAATGCCACCAATGCCAACAAAATGTAACTTTTTAATTGATCGAAACATCGCGTCACCTACTTTTTCTTTCACGAAACTTTTGTAATGAAATACGTTTTTTCATTGGCACACGTTGCGCAATTCGCTCCATCTCTGCAATCAACTCACGGCTTCGTTCGTAGCGACCTACACGAAGACGAAGGGCGAATGGCTTCTGTTTAAACTTAATGACCACTAGTTGGAAATGTCCCGCTGTTTGTACAAATCGTTCTTTTCCTATGTGAATCCACTCGATATCGTCTATGAGAAACTCTTGTTGACGAGTACGAGTACGAAGTATGAATGCATTGTCTGTAATCACAATTTTCCGATCTCGAAGAACATTCACAAGGAGAACAATAAGTGAAAGAATGACAAAAAAACTTATGATGTATAAAATTGGGTCTTTGAAGACGAGATTGAACTGATCTTCAATAAAATTTCCCCGAATTCCAGCATAGAGTACAAGCGTTGCAAGGTAAATTATTGCCTGCTGGTAATAAAAATCCAATTTATATCGAAACACTCGCTCTTTCATTTTGTGTGCATTACCTCAAGAATATGGTGAACAATGTCGGTTGTCGCATTGGGTCTCCCAAATGATCGACAGGCAGCTTCCATTGTGACACGTACCTCTGTGTTTTCAAGGAGATACACAAGTTTTGGTATGAGTTCCTTCTCCAACTCTGTCTCAAGGATCATACAAGCTGCTCCAGCATTCGCCAACGCTTGAGCATTCATTCGTTGATGGTCGGCTGCAGCGTAAGGGTAAGGAACAAGAATTGCAGCCTTTCCACTTCGTGTAAGCTCTGCAAGCGTTGTTGCCCCTGCTCTGCAAATGACAACGTCGGCAGCTGCATACGCATACTCCATAGCATGAATAAACGCCGTTATATACACCTCAGATTCTGTGATGAAGTCCTTGTACTTTTCGTACTCACTATTTCCCGTTTGCCAAATCAATTGGATACCACGTTCCCTAAAGATGTGCATATTCATTGCAACGACACGGTTTAACGTTGAAGCACCTTGACTTCCACCAAAAACGAGAACAATAGGCTTACACAAATCAAGATTGAAGTAGCGTACTGCTTCGTCTTTTGAAATATTATTTAATCGACTTCTTGTTGGTGTACCAACTACGACAGCATTTGCAGACCGTTTGAGCCATTTCTTTGTTTCGTCAAACGCTAGAAGTACTCTTCGAACATAAGGCGCAAGTAATCGAGTCGTTACACCTGGATAACTGTTTGATTCGTGTAAAACAGTTGGAATACCTAAACACTCAGCAACCGCGAGTACAGGCCCACAAACGAATCCACCAGTACCAATTACACAGGAAGGTTTGAATTTTCGGATGATGTTGTATGACTGAAACATTGATATCACTACTCTGAATGGAAACAAAATGTTACTCACATGCATTCCTCGTCGAAAACCACTTATCCAAATTGTTGTAAATGAGTACCCATAGTTCGGAATAAGACTAGCTTCAAGGCGATCTTTTGTACCAACAAAGAGAATTTCTGCGTTTGGTACAACACGTTGTAATTCCTCCACTATTGCGAGCGCTGGATAAATATGTCCACCGGTACCACCGGCTGCAAAAAGAAACCGCATCAGTATACCTTTCCAACTCCTTCCTGCTGCTCATGCATATTGTACCCATCTGCGGTTTTACTCACGCGCGGACGCAAATCGGTGTATGCCGATATGTTTAAGAGAACACCTGTTGCAAAGGACGTCATCAACAATGCTGAACCACCATAACTAATGAACGGCATGGGGAGTCCAGTTGTTGGAAACAATCCCACTGCAACAGAGGCATTAACAAGAGCATAGAGCACGATAGCATTCGTAATACCGTATGCTAAGTATCTGCCAAAATCATCTTTTGCATGTTTTGCAATTCGATATCCACGGAAAAGAATAAATGCAAATGCAAGAAGGACTAACATTGCACCAACAAATCCGTACTCTTCACCAATGATTGAGTATACAAAGTCGTTGTATGACTCCGGAAGGAACAAATCACGTTGACGACTTTCACCAATACCGACACCAAATACTCCACCATTTCCAAATGCAAGAATACCTTGCATCAATTGGTAGTTTGTCTTCCCATTTGAAACCCCATAGAGGTACAATCTTATCCGTTCAAGACGATATGGTTCAAGTATAAGGTACCCGACAATCACCGGGAGCGCTGTAAGCCCAGCGAGTACCAAGTGAACAATACGTACACCACCAATAAACATCAGTAAAGAGCCTAATATCATTGTAACAACAGCTGTACTAAGATTTGGTTGCAACAAGATGAGTACCACTACAATACTAATCCATACCAACATAGGTAAAAATCCAACTTTCCAATCTCTCACTAGATCTTTCTTTGTGGCAATGAGAGACGCAAGGTGAAAGAGAAGTGCATACTTCGCTAATTCCGAAGGCTGAAACCCAAGCCCGCCCAATCGGATCCACCGTACTGCACCTTTGACTTCACCACCTAAAACTAGGGTAACAACTAAGAAGATACATGCAATGAGCAATACAGGTTTCGTAAACGGTTTGTAAATTGTGTATGGTACTCGGAGTCCAACGTACAATGCAATAAACCCAATAAGCACTTTTATAACGTGCAAGTTAAAGTAATGGCTTGGATTTTCGAATCGTTTGTATGCCCATTCTGCCGATGCACTGTACACCACACCAAGGCTCAGCACCATTAATGCTAAGACAACAACTAAAACCCATATGTCGATATGATTTCGCTGCATTGAACTCTATAACTTTTGAACAAGTTCTTTAAAAACCTTACCTCTATGTTCGTAATTCTGAAACCAGTCGAAGGATGCGCAGGCTGGGGAAAGAAGCACAACATCACCAGGAACCGCTAAGAACCGTGCAACAGACACTGCTTCATCCATGGATGTTGCACGCTTAACAACTGTTATCCCACGAAATGCATTCTCAACTTTCTCAGCTGACTCCCCGAGTGCAACAATTGCTTTGACACGTTCGCGAACTAACTCTGTAAGCACTGTGTAATCATTCCCTTTATCGCGTCCACCAAGGAGGAGCACAATTGGTTCCTCAAATGCTTGCAACGCAAAGCGTACAGAATCTACATTCGTCGCTTTCGAATCGTTGTAGTACTGCACACCATTAAGCTCCCGTACAAATTCTAAGCGGTGTTCAACACCGCGAAACGTCCGCAGCGTTGTTCGTATCGTGTCAAGATCAATACCAATGACTCGAGCAACTAGGGTTGCAGCCATTACATTATATACATTGTGCATACCACGAATTCCCAATTCATTGATCGGAAGAACATCAACTGGAACACCATCAAGGATCGTACGAATAGTCTTTCCATCGAGCATAGCACCCCGTGTCACTGAGCCTTGGGTACTAAATTCTACTCTCTGTGAACGCGCCGACTGAACAACTCTCCTTGTCCACTCATCATCAACGTTATAAACGATGATATCGTCATCACATTGATTTTCAAAAATGCGGGCTTTTGCAGCAGCGTACAACTCCATTCTATGCTCATAGCGATCCATGTGATCTGGGGTAATGTTCAAGATAACCGAAATCCATGGTCTGAACGTTTGAATATGATCAAGTTGAAAGCTACTAACTTCAAGAACTACAAGTGTTTCCTTATCCACAGTATGAACAACCGATGAAAATGCCGTACCAATGTTTCCAGCAACAACGTGTTTTATTCTAGCATCATTCAGAATTTCTCCAACTAATGTTGTTGTAGTTGTTTTCCCATTGCTTCCCGTAATGGCAATGATCGGCCCTTTACAGAACCAGCTTGCTACTTCGAGCTCACTCACAACTGGAATATTACGACGCTGTGCCTCAACAACAACTTGCGCAGTCGATGGAACGCCAGGACTCAGTACCATGAGCGAACACTTGTACACCCGTTCAGAGTGTTTCCCCGTTTCATAAGCAATGCCGTGCGCGTTGAGAACCTCACATTCGTGCGTTAGTTTTTCAGCGGGTGCACTGTCACTTACAAAAACATTTGCACCGTTATTCTTCAAGAGTGGAGCAACTGCTATGCCACTTCGTGCTGCTCCCAGTACTGTTACCGTTTTCCCTACCAGCGATACCATCGTCTCTACCGTACCTTAAACGTTGCTAAACTTAAAATCATTAAAATAATAGCAATGATATAGAATCGTGTAACAATCTTGGGCTCCGGCCATCCAAGTAATTCAAAGTGATGGTGGATTGGTGCCATTTTGAATACTCTGCGTCCTTCACCGTACTTTTTCTTAGTATACTTAAAGTATGTACGTTGGATAATCACGGAGAGTGTCTCCATTAAGAAAACCCCACCAAGGATTGGCAGCAACAGTTCTTTCTTAACCAACACACAGAGCGCCCCAATGATTCCACCTAGCGCTAACGAACCTGTATCGCCCATAAATATTTGTGCTGGGTATGAGTTGAACCATAGAAAACCTAACGATGCTCCCACTATAGCTAAACAGTAAATCGCAAGCTCTCCAGCTCCTCGTAAGAATGGAATTGTAAGGTACTGACTCCAAATGGCATGACCACAAATATACGTAATAATGGCAAGCGTAAGGCTCACAATGCCGACAATTCCAATTGCTAAACCATCTAACCCATCAGTGAGATTCACTGCATTCGATGTGGCTGTAATGACAAAAACAACCATTGGAATGTAAAATACACCAAAATCGAACTCAAGGTACTTAATAAAGGGAACCGTCGTACTCGATTTTATCTTCCACAACTCTGGATCAATCCAGTGTGGAAAGAAATAGATAACAGCCCCTACAACACACCCAACAAATACTTGACCGACAATTTTATACTTCCCAATAAGGCCTTGGGGTTTCTTTTTGATAACCTTAAGGTAATCATCTAAAAACCCCACAGCTCCAAGGACAACAGTGACAAAGAGAATCAAAAGAATATAGGTATTCTTGAGATCGGACCAAAGGAGAGCGGGGATAACAATCGAAGCAAGCACAATAAGTCCACCCATTGTTGGTGTTCCCGCTTTCGTGAGGTGTGTTTTAGGTGCCTCAAGTTTTGCAGCCTCACCAATCTGTTTCTGTTTCATGAGGTTGATAATTTTGGGGCCAACCCAAAAGGCAATAATGAGGGCAGTTACTGCCGCAGCGCCAGCACGGAATGTAATGTACTTAAACACACCAAATCCAGGTACATTGTAGAGCCGATCGATGTATGTAAACAAGTAGTAAAACATTTCTATCCTTCCCTTGATTGTGAGTACTGTTTACGCAGATGGTGTACAATATCTTCCATCTTCATTCCTCTCGATCCTTTAATAAGGACACAGTCACCTGGTTTAAGTAAGGCATCAAGTATATTATAAACATACTCTTTTTTCTCACAGTGATATTTTTCAGCAATTGTAGAAGCAATATAGTACTCATGTGCCAAAGGACCATACGTGATAAGGAGATCGATCGAGTACGTTGCCAGAGCTTCACCGATCTCACGATGGTACTGAGGAGCATGTTCGCCCAACTCTAACATGTCACCAAGGACAGCAACACGCTTTCCACTACATCGAATTTGTGCAAGTGAACGGAGCGCTGCATGCACCGAATCGGGATTAGCATTATATGAATCGTCAAGAATAAGTATTCCATTTAGCTTGAATACTTCCATCCTCTTTGAAGGTGTTGGAGCAGCTTCAAGCGCTTTCTGAATTTTTTTCTTAGGTACATGGAACAGTAACCCGATGGTAACAGCTGCAAGCGCATTCATAGCATTATGAACTCCAGGTATCGGAATTACCACGGAGAACTCTTTTCCACATCTTGTTTTCACTGTAAATGTGGCGCACCCATTGTCTTGAATTCGTAGACGTTTTCCGCGAACAAATACACTTCGCTTTTGAAAACCATACCGAACAACACGGGTATATCCCTGGGCAAGCTTTTCAATCCATGAGTCGTCTGCATTGATAATCAGTGTTCCATTGTGTTCCCGGAGATACTCAAACAATTCGCCTTCCGCTCTTGCAACGCCTTCGAGCGATCCAAAAAATTCCAGATGCTCACGCCCAATGTTGGTAATCAATCCATGAGTTGGCTCAGCAATTGTACACAGGTACATCAACTCTCCATTGTGATTTGTTCCAGCCTCGAGAACACCAATATCGTGGGATTGTTCAAGCTTGAAGAGTGTTAGCGGTACACCAATATGGTTATTGTAATTCTTTTCTGTATATAAAACCCGATACCGTTCCTTAAGTACCGCAGCTATTAATTCTTTCGTTGTCGTTTTTCCATTCGAACCAGCAACAACAAGGAGAGGAATTGAAAATTTTCGTCGGTGATTCCGAGCAAGCTCACCGAGAGCACGGGTTGTATTCGGAACAACTATTTTTGGTGCATCAATACTTACGAACATTGAACGATTTGCATCAACCCACTGCTTTTCTAGTACAACAGCAGCAGCACCACCATTGAGTGCAATGCTTAAAAAATCGTGACCATCATACCGTTCACCTCGAAGAGCAATAAAAATATCTCCTTTGGATATCGTCCTTGAATCTATTGATACTCCCGTCGCAACAACTCCACGGAGATGTTCAAAACCACTATGTTCACAATGTTCGAGACTTAATATGTCTCTTTTATATATCTTCATAGTAACGATTCAACAACTTCCTTATCACTAAAATGACGACGTTCGGTACCAATGATTTGGTAGTCTTCATGTCCTTTCCCCGCAATGAGGACTATATCCCCTTTTTGTGCAATCTTCACTGCAGTTTCAATTGCTTTCCTCCGATCTACTTCCCGACATACATTTGTCTTCGGTGGAATACCACGGCAAATATCATCGATGATAGCTTCAGGATTCTCACTCCTTGGGTTGTCTGAGGTCACAATTACCATATCGCTCAACAAACCTGCAACCTTTCCCATGAGTGGACGTTTTGTTTTATCTCGGTCACCGCCAGCCCCAAAGACCGTAATAATTCTCCCTCGTTCATTTGATGGCATTACTTCTCGAATTGTACGTAAACACTTTTCGAGTGCATCGGGTGTGTGTGCATAGTCAATAACTGCCATCCAACCTTTTTTCGAACGAAGTGATTCAAACCTCCCACGAACACTTTTCATTGCCTCTATACCAGCTTGAATATCTTCGACACGAATTCCCAACGCTAATGCTACACTCACTGCACTCACAACATTATAGGCATTGAATCGACCAATTAATGGAGTGCGGACAAGAAATTGCTCCTTCCCTGCCTTTATTTCGATTGTTGTACCTTCCAAGCTTAATTCGACAATAGTTCCCACAACATCAGCATCACGTTGAAGACTATAGAATACTTTTCTTGCTCGACAATCTGCAATGATCCTTTCTCCATATGCATCATCTCGATTTACAACTGCAACAGCTGAAGAGGAAAGATTGTCGAATAATTTCTTCTTCGCTATAAAGTAGTTTTCCATCGTGCCATGGTAGTCGAGATGGTCTTGTGTGAGATTCGAGAAAATCGCTCCAGCAAAATGAATACCCTCCACCCTGCGTTGGTCTAGTGCATGTGATGAAACCTCCATCGATACTGCCGCACATCCTGCTTTTACCATTTCAGAGAACATTTGTTGCAATTCTAATGATTCCGGCGTTGTGTGTGTAGAAGGGTACACCATTGTACCAATGCGGTACTCAATGGTCCCGATAAGACCACACGGTTTACCACTTTTTTCAAGAATAGCACGAACAAGATTCGATGTTGTTGTCTTTCCATTCGTACCTGTCACCCCTACAATTGTTAATTGATCAGCAGGGTGTCCATAGAAATTTGCTGCGATTTGTGCCAACGTACGTTTTGTGTCTGGAACAACCACTTTAATAATACCCGCGTGCATACAGAGTGCATCAGGGAGTACACTTTCGTCCTCAACAATAATGACCCTTGCACCTTGGGTTATCGCATTCTGGACAAATCGATGACCATCTGAATTGACACCACGGAGTGCAACAAAACAATCGTTGACTCCTACTTTCCGTGAATCGTACTGAACGTTGGCAATTGTAACATCTTGCGTAACGACCATCTGGCCGTACATTGTTTGGAATAACTTGGTGACTTGTACGCCCTCAAGGAGTTGTGCTAGTTTCATTCTCTACTCGCTATTGTTTGCTTCTTTCGATCAATGCTGTGCTGTTCACAGTATAACATTACTCTGGAACCAACTTTCACAATCTCCCCACCGTTGGGAGTTTGAGAAATAACTTTACCTGTGCCATGAATCTTTACTTCGAAATCATCAAGAACAAGCCTATTGAGCGCACGACGAAGACTCATTCCACATACATGTGGTACTTCAACAAGGCCTTTATGAACACTTGCATTCTGTTCAAGTATTAATGAAACTGCATCACCTTGATGGAGAATCGTCCCCGGTTCTGGAGACTGACGCATAATAAGTGTACCTGTTCCATAGATTGTTGGTTCTAATCCATAACTTGCGAGCAGCTTTTTGGCAATTGGAATTGTTAACATTCTTACATCAGGTACAACACGAGATCGTATTTCATTTCTTGAATGAATAACAACCGACTTTGAAAATTTATACGATGTACTAACAACTCGTTCTGCAATAGCCCGAAAGATTGGTCCACTTGTTGCACCACCATAGTATACTGGTGTTTTAGGATTATCGAGCATCACAAGACATACAATTTGTGGATCTTCAATCGGGAAAAAACCGACGAAAGATGCAGTGTATGTGCTCTCAACGTACCGTCCCTCAACCCATTTCTTTGATGTCCCCGTTTTTCCAGCAATGCGTACATTCCCCAAATGGACCAGTTTAGCAGTTCCACGTTCAACAACACCTTCGAGTGCTCGTGTTAGCAACTCCACCGTACTTGGTGACACAACTTTTCGGATTGGAAATGGTCCTTGCGATTGTACAATGTCTCCCTGTGGAGATCGTACTTCAGCTACAACGTATGGTTTCATTAATATGCCATTGTTCGCAAGTGCTGCATATGCACACGCAATTTGGAGCGGTGTTGTTCCAACTTCGTAACCATACGACATTGACTGAAGTGTAATTGGTGACCACTCATTAGGTTTTCGAAGAATTCCACGTACTTCGCCAGGAAGATCAATACCTGTCTGCATACCGAATCCGAAATCTCGTGCCATACGGTAGAATCGTTCACTCCCGATTAACTTTGATACTTTCACAAAAACAATATTGCTCGATATTTCCATTGCCTCTTGAAAACTCAACCATTCAGAAGGATGTGTATCGGTAATTACACGGAGATCACGTCCATTCGCTTGGATTCTCATCTTTCCCTTTTCAGCGTAGAATCGATCCATTGGATTTACAAGCTTGTGTTCATACGCAGCAGCTGCTGTCACAATTTTATAGACTGAACCAGGTTCAAAAATATCAGTGATCGCACGATTACGAAGCATTGCAACATCAACATCTCCAAGCTCGTTCGGATTTACTCGTGGATATGTTGAAAGTGCAAGGAGTTCACCTGTTTTCGGATTAAGCATCAACGCTACCCCAGCATCAGCCTGATAGAATTCAACGCCTCGTTTTAACTCCTCATCAACAATTGATTGATACGTTATATCAATTGTAAGTACAATATCGCACCCATTTACGGGGTCAATGCGGGGATAATCAGCTGAAGGTCGAATACGACCTGCACCGTCTCTTTGCATAACTATAGATCCATCAACCCCATGTAAAACACTGTTGTACTGCAACTCCAAACCAGCAATACCTCGATTATCTATATCTGTCATTCCGATCAAAGTTGACGCAATATCATCGTAGTGATATAAACGCCGTGGTTCGTTTATTACAACAACCCCTTTTATCTTTTCTGGGTCAAACCGCTGAACAACCGATGGATGAACATGACGTTCTAACCAAACAAAGCGTTTCGACGGATCTTTCTGCAATTTTTCCAAATACACAGAACTCGGCTTCTGAAATACCTGAGCGAACGCCTCTGCTACAAGTGTGGCTTTATCGCCAACTATCTTTGGATCAGCAGCAAATGAAATGAATTGTGTATTCGAGACTAAAACATTCCCATTCCGATCGTAAATACACCCTCGAACAGCAGGGAGAATAAACTTTTTTTCATATTGCTTTCGGGCCAGTTGCTTGTACTTTTCAGCATCGACAATTTGGTAAATAAATAATCGTGTACTGATAGCCAGGAAGAGAACGCAAAATACAACGATAATGCTGAAAATCCGAAGTTTCTGCCGATGATGTGGTTCAAACTCTTTCATTCCTTTGTTATTGTCCCCTCCATCCGATTCAACAGTCGTTTCGCTTCATAAAGTCGCTCTGGATCAACAAGTAGTACCTGTGGGGCTTCTTTGGGGAATGTTAACCCTCGATTACTCTGTGCAATCCGCTGTACACGATCAAAGGATGAGAGCTTATGAATCCTTGCACGCAGTATTTCCTGATCATTCACCAAGCGTTGGTGTTTCGATTCGAGAACACTGATTTCCCGCATTAAATGATTGACAGTGATAATATTGTTGATGTACAATACTATGAGAATCGCTGCAACAAAGAGAGCAACAACAACAGCAAACGGTGAAATACTTTTACGCTTAGGCACACGAACAGTGTGGGAAATAGGATTGGAATACTTACGTTCCAGGAATGGAGTACGTACACCCTCAGCAACACCATCTATTCTACCAGACACTTCCTGGGTTGTTCCTGTGTCAACTTCGTCGTACGCTCGATCAATGTATCCTTCTATTCCGTACCTTCTTTTGCCATCCATACTACACCTTTTCCGCAACTCTCATTTTCGCACTCCGAGCGCGTGGATTCCTCTGAATTTCTTCTTTTGACGGTACAATTGGTTTCTTTGTAAGTACTCGCACCTGTGGACGTACTGGAACAGGTTCTTGTATCCACAAATTGCTCCCTGCTGTAAATCCTGAAGCAAGTTTAAATGTTTCTTTCACAATCCTATCTTCCAAGGAGTGATATGAGAGAACCACAATGCGTCCCCCTTTTGCCAAAAGATCAATACCATCGTGGAGTACCTGCCGTAAGTTATCAAGCTCATGGTTTACTTCTATTCGTATTGCTTGAAAAACACGTGCAAGGGTTTTTATAAGGTATTGCTTCGACACATTTGATCGAATGATAGAAACCAATTCATCTGTGGTTTCGATTGCTTTGTGCTTTCGGTATGCGACAATTGCCCGAGCAATTTTTCTCGATTGTCGTTCTTCACCGTATTCCCATAAAAGAGTAGCGAGAGCTTCTTCACTATACCTATTTACAACATCGTACGCTGTTAGAGCCCCTTCTTGATTCATCCGCATATCAAGCATACCACGCGTTTGAAAACTGAATCCCTTCGTTGGTGTATCAAGTTGATACGATGACACACCTAAATCGAGGAGTAACCCGTTAATTGTAGAAACATTACAATCCGAAAGCACTTGTCGTAACATTTTGAAATTTGAATGAATCAATGTCACACGATCTTTGTACGATTCAACAGTACGCGATGCATGTATAAGTGCATCATTATCAATGTCGAGCGCAATTAACCGCCCCCTAGGCGATAAACGCTCAAGTATTGCCCGAGCGTGGCCTCCACCTCCTACAGTTCCATCAACAAAAATCCCGTCCTGTACAGAAAGTAAATAGTGAAGCACCTCCTGTAAAAGAACGGGAGTATGAAAATTTTCTGTCGTGTGCAAGTCTCCACCTCTTACGGTTGTTGCTTGTAGACTTGCTCAGCAACAGTTTCATACGTTACAGGTTGCATTTGTCGAAATTCTCGATATACAACCGGACTCCATAATTCTATTCTATCCACAACACCTAATACTAGTACTTCCTTTTCAATCCCAGCGTAGTCAAGCAACTCCTGTGGTACTGTTATTCGATATTGACTATCAAGCTCTGAGTCGATTGCCCATTCAAAGAGTGTCCGACGAAAGTCTCGATGTTTAGCATCGAGAAATGAAAGCCCACGCACATACTCTTCTAATTTATCCCACTCATCCTGTGGGTACACATATAAACAACGTTCAAATCCACGGGTAATGACAAAGTTGTTCTTTGCTTTGGGTGAGACATTTTTTCTAAGTTTCGCTGGAAGTGCTATTCGGCCTTTTTCATCAACAGAATAAACGTATCGACCTTTAAACGACGACATAAATGTTGAAATCCTTCAGTACACCATTATTCCCCACATTTCCCCACATTTTACCCTCAATTTAAGGAAATCAGCTTCAAAGTCAAGGGGAAAAACAAGAATTTTTAGAATAATTATGTTTATTTATTCGTGAGAAGGGGATTCAATTCATCTTCACAGGTACTTTTCACCATCTACTTGAACTCGGGAAAGTTGAATGAGCACCTTTGAGGGAAGGCTATTATTTTCAACACTGTGTAGTAACAAACGTGAATCGAAATTTACATCCAACAGATAATGCCATTCGTTTAATTAAGCACTACCTTACTCTCACTCAGTCGTTCATTAATACTCACCCTCACATCGTTCTGATGAACGTATATAAGAACACATGTGTTCCTTTTAACTGAATTGCAATTGCACAGGCACTGCACACCAGAAAATACTTTATGTTCATTTCCTGAGGGTTCAGGTTGCTTTACTTTGCTGCACAGTCTCCAGTCCAATATCAATGTTTATTAGATTTCAAACTTTCGCTTGTCTACTCATAGTAAATTGGTGTACCTAGTTCTTTCCACGAAAACTCGAGGAAAATGTGATGACCATCGTAGTCAACAACTCGTAAGTCGTCTTCTTGTTTCAGGTCAGCCAATGTCGTTTCAAAGTGAGTTCCATACTTCCGTTTGACAAGATCAACAGGTATTTCGTAGGCAATAAACTTCTTTATTCCTTTAGCACGCAACTTATGAATTAAGCCAGGATCAGTAAACGATTCGTATGTTGTTAAAAACAGAATTGGACCAGAACCTGTAAACACAATTCCTGCTTTCATAGCACCCTCCTTTCTTAATTCTAAAACAATTACTCACCTTGCAACAAGGCATGGTACTGTTTTGCATTTTTCAACAACGAATGTGCAACTCGAAATTGTTCATCTGTTGGGAGTTCAGCTTCTATTCGTGCTCGCTCACCTTTCAGGCGATATGCAAATTCAATTTGTAAGATTGTACTGAGTTCTTTCTGGTATTTTCGAAAGAGGTTCCCTTTTTCATTCTGAAGAAGAGAATCAAGACGTAAAACCGTTTGAACAACTTCTTTGGTTGAGTACTCACGTGAACTCTTTTTTAATTCTTCAAGCAATGATTCATCTTTCGATTTGTAGGTAAACCCTTTTTCCTTCGTAAATGCTTCAAACAAACGAATTATCTCAGAGGTCATTGAAATGGTACTATCGCCTGTGAGATGATTCGATGAAACAAAATGATTAACAAACTTAAAAAACATACCCTGGCGAGAAAGCTCTTCGATGAATGGGTTTTGTACTGAATCTACAACAACGGTATCAGGTTGTATACCACCAGCTTCTTGGACAGCGCGATGGCCTTTTGTATAGTACTGTTGGCGAACACTATCAGGGATAACAGTAACCTTTCCATCTTCTGTTCTATGGAGATAATCAATTTCCTGGATACACCTACCACTTGGAGTGTAGTACCTCGCGGTTGTAATCTTCAACGAGGCATTGTTCGAAAGTTGTGTGATTGTTTGCACTAATCCTTTCCCGAATGTGCGTGTACCAACAATAATGCCACGATCTAAATCTTGAATCGCTCCTGCAACAATTTCACTAGCACTGGCACTATTGCGATTGACCAATACAGCAAGGGGAATATCGGGTACGAGAGGTTTTGTCGTCGAGTAATATTTTCGCTCTGAATCTGACTTTCTTCCACGCGTTGTCACAATCAAACTACTCTCAGGGACAAATACAGAGACCACTTCAACTGCCATTTCGAGCAAACCACCAGGATTCCCTCGTAAATCTAATATAATACCCTTTAAATCACCTTTTGCTTTTAGCTCTTTGATTGCGTTTCGAATATCTTCACCTGCTGTACGACTAAACCGTTCTAGCTTGATGTATCCAATTCCAGTACTTACAAAACCAACGTACGTGACATTCCGAACAAGTATTTCTTCTCGGATGAGAGAAAACTCCAAAGGCGCTCTTTCACCTTCGCGCTCAACCTTTATTTTTACTTCTGTACCAGGAGCACCACGAACCATCATTCGAACATTTTCAAGGGACTTACCTTTCACTGGGGTTCCATCAACTTCAAGAATCTTATCCCCTACCTGCATACCTTGCTTGGCAGCTGAGTACCCTTCCATCAAGTTTAGGATTACAATTGCTCCATCACGTAACCCAATCGTAACACCGATTCCACCATATTTACCAGTTGTTAAGAGATCAATTTCATCTTTTTCGTTCTCGGCGATGTACACAGTGTATGGATCGAGCGTTTTCAACATCCCTTCAATACCAGCTCGTACGAAACGTTCCGGATCTACTTCATCAACATAGTTAAGTGCTACTTCTTTGTATACCCGTGTAAAGATATCAATCCCACGATATATTTTAAGAAAATACTCACTCTCGGAGTATCCTACGAATCCAATTGTCACAAATGTTACTAAAAGAATACAAATAAGAAGGTATTTTCGTTTCATAGCTTTTTCACCGCACTAGTCTTCGAAATATTTACTGAAATAAAATGACACACTTCATCCCATATACGTGAGTGAAGTTCGTTAATACTCAGTACCCCATTCAACACTCGGAATCTCTTTTCACTGTATGCCAACTCTAAGTACCCCTTCCGTACGCGATCATAAAACTCACGTTCATTTAATTCCATCCGATCCCTGATTGAATGTGTACGTTGAATTCTATTTTCAAGTTCCTCAACCGGAATATCAATGAAAAATGTTATATGTGGTTCAAGACCTGCTGTTGCAAATCGGTTTATTGCCTTGATGAGTTCCAAAGACAATCCTCTGCCATACCCTTGGTATGCCGTTGTAGAATCGAAGTAACGATCGCATAACACTACTGTTCCGCGGTCGAGAGCTGGTTTAATTACTTCTTCGACAAGTTGTGAGCGACTTGCTTCGAAAAGAAACAATTCACTTGCCACAGTCAATTCTCGATTATCAGCATCAAGGAGTATTGCTCTGATCTTTTCACCGATCTTCGTACCACCAGGCTCCCGTACAATCAAATACGATATACCTTCACCTTCAAGTCGTTGAGCCAACAACTGGAGCTGTGTTGTTTTTCCCGAAAAATCTAATCCTTCGAATGTAATAAAAAGCATTGTCCCAGAAATAAAATTTTTTCTGTAATTAAAGTAGCACTTTTCGATATCTTGTGCAATCCTGTACATCGTTTCTTGACATCATTACCGTCATTTATTACCTTACTTAAAGTAAAGAATGGCTTCATCTCTCAAAGAACTTATCACTCACTACTCACGAAAAGGAACACTATTTCGTGAGTTACCCAATTCTATGGTCCAATGTGTTGCATGTGGGCATAAGTGCAAAATTGCACCGGGGAATGAAGGTATTTGCAAGGTTCGGTTTAATAGAAATGGCACCCTCTATGTTCCTTATGGATACGTTGCAGGACTTGCTCTTGATCCCATTGAGAAAAAACCTTTTTTCCATGCATTTCCTGGATCCTCAACATTAAGTTTTGGAATGCTTGGTTGTGATTTGAAGTGTCCATTTTGCCAAAACTGGGGTACCTCACAAGTACTTCGCGATCCAGATGCGTACTCAGATATTGAAACAATTACCCCTGAACACCTTATCCAACTTGCACAAGCATATAAGTCAAACATTATAACGAGCACATACAACGAACCACTAATTACTAGTGAGTGGGCTGTAGAAATATTCAAGCTCGCAAAATACCATAAGATGATCACAGCATATGTTTCGAATGGAAATGCTTCTGAGGATGTCCTCGAATACTTAGATCCATGGCTCGATCTTATAAAAATTGATCTCAAAGCATTCCACCAAAAATTTTATTCCGAAATCGGTGGGAATTTAAAAACAGTGCTTACAACAATTGAATCATTATACAAACGAGGGAAATGGATTGAAATTGTCACACTCATCATTCCCGGAAAGAATGACTCCGACAGTGAACTCGCAGACATTGCTCATTTCATTGCTTCTGTTTCACCAACCATACCATGGCATGTTACTGCGTACCACGATGCATACCGTATGCAAGCTTCAGAACCAGTCACGTCTACTTCAACATTACTGCGAGCTGTAAAGATTGGATACGAAGCTGGTCTCAAATTTGTCTATGCGGGAAATCGACCTGGCGAAACACAGAACTACGAAAATACGTACTGTCCATCTTGTAAAGCGCTCCTCATAGAGCGAAAAGGGTTTCGCATACTATCGAATGAACTTGTCGAAGGTAAATGCCCTCAGTGTTCCACTACTATTCCAGGACGGTGGTACTTTCAGTAATGTTAAGCGCAAGAACAAAGGTGATTCCGTGAAACGTTTCATTAGCATCCTGAGTGTGTTTCTTACTTTTCTTGGATGTGCTCCACTACCAGAACAACGTCCAACTACTACATCAATACCAAAACTGGAATATGTTGTACGAGTTGCTTCACTCAACTTAAAAAACTTTACCAAACGTTTTGATCAAAAAGATATTCATACTCTCGCTTCTCTACTCAAAAGTGATAGTATTGACATTGTCACAATTCAAAATATCACTCGATACCCTGATTTGCCTGCTCGAGTAGATTTTATTAAAGAGTTTTCTAAAGTATTCGATGCCCAAGTCATCTTTGGAGAAATGCTCAACAGTAGTGGAAAACAACTAGGCAATGCTATTTTTTCCATCTATCCAATACTTTCTCACGCGAACATTTCGTTTGATAAAATAGATCGTACATCGTTTGATGCTGCTCTTCTTACTCTTCTTGACATTGGAATAACCCACATAACAGTAATAAGTGCACAGTTCCCTGAAAACATCCGACAACAACAGCTCATGGATTGTGTTCACTTGGTTTATGATTCAACACGCTACACACATCCATACATCATTACTGGCAACATGTTTTTACAAGAACACTCTCTATCCCCCCTAGCAGAAATTCAACATCAGTATAAGAAAATAACAGGAACACTCTGGTACAATAGAAATGCCTTTACTATGAAAAAACCACCTCGACTAATTACAACACCACTTGGATACATACTCATAACTGAACTACAGTACACTGGACGCTTTCAAGGCAATGATCAAAGATAAACGCCCTCCACACTGCGCACCTGAACCAACGATAATCGTTGTGGTACGGAATTCATCCTAACAGCGAATACTCCCCCACACTATTAGGACACAGGTGGTGCTACAATCTGTGAAGAGCGTTAAATGTCATTCAGAACTTAGAACATCCCCAGTCTTAGGAATAAAAAGAGACTTTTCTTGTTTCTGGTCTCCTTGGAAGTGATACACTCGTTCAAAGTAGAACTTTATCCCTTTTGCAACTCCCATAATTGGTGAATCCTGAAGATGGAAATGGAGTGAGGGTTCTACAGAATTTCCAGAATTACCACACTGTGCAATAACCTGGCCACGAGTAACTTGTTGCCCAACTCGTACTCGGATACTGTTTTGCTTAAGATAACCAAGCACCGAGTATTCATTTGGCTGATGTTGGATTACAATTGTGTTCCCTAGGAGTGCATAAATGTTCCGATTTCCAGGGGGGTTGTCTCGTACACCATCTATCACATCAACAACAACACCATCTGCAGGAGCAAGCACATCCTGTCCAAATCCAATGTAATCATCAACTTTCTCACCTGTTCCTCGATATTGTCGTCCAAGATTATCAAGAGCAACAAAATCGTAAGAATACTGTTGGGTAAGAAGATTACGAGCTGCTGTTCCTTCACGTGGTTCACCACCACTAACAACACTCCATCTCCCTTTAAACGGTAAGTATAGAGGTGTTTTTTGTTTATCGGGTACAGTAGGTACTGTCACCACGGGTTGTTGCACTCGTGGCTGCTCAATAGGTTGAGGTGGTGGCGTATATTCAGAGAAGAGGTATCCTGCAATTTTATTTTGGTTATCAAGATACAATTGGACCGCTTGTGCACCTCGCTCGAAATACATAATAAAATCAGCACGATTAGCTGAAACAATTTTAAATTGGTCCACACGGGTCGCTTTCCCTAACCGATCGATTAAACTTTGAAAGAAATACGTTGTTTGCTCAAACGTAAAATCCGCCATGTTTGCTCCGTATTCATTCTGAATAAGGTGAAAATTACCTTCATTTATACCTCTCATCATGATTTCAGCAATACGTTCGAAGCGTTTGGTTGGTTCAGATTGAGCGTATAACGTATTTACAGTGAGAAGGGTGATGATGAGACACACTAGACTACGCATAGAACTACTCCTCCTTTCTACCTACACCCTCGGATTATTTAGCCATAGATATCTCACGGAAACAATACAAGCTTTTTAAGAAAGAGTCAATATGATTGTATTTATATGATCGTTCCATGCATTACTAGAAATACTTTCCCTTGTGCCTTTTCAATTATCGAAATTTCATTTGCGTTTTTATGAAACTCTTGCTAAACTCATAGTGCCATAAGTAACTGTATTAACAAATAACCAACCACTACAATAAAAAAGGAGGTTTCTATGAAAAAATTAGCACTTCTTTCACTAGTGTGTTTTATACTAGCATCATTTGTAACTTTGACGTATGCGCAGGAAATTCAAGGTGGGAATTTCTCATACTCGTCGAGCACAGCAGGGTACACTCTCCATAAGGGCAATGGCGATCGTGTTTTTACTGTTGAAATCAACTTCGAAAAGCCCTTTACTACAAAACCTGATGTGTTCGTAAGCTTGAATTCTATCGATGCTAATAAGAACGCAAACATCCGTGTAGAAGCGAAAGCTATTTCGGTATCCCGAGATGGTTTTACAATTCAGATTAAAACATGGTCCGATTCACAGATCAATATGGTTGGTGGTTCGTGGATCGCAATAGCTCATACTAAGAAATAAATTCTATACACACAGTAGGGTGTTGAAAAAACACCCTACTGTCGTTTTTCTCCCCACGCCTGATGCGTACAAAACCACTATTGTTAACCCTTCTTGAAACAAGGCATTGCTTTACATGTCACAATGTACGACCGAGTACCGATTAATTGACACTCACATTGTTATACGTTACACAAATAACATATACACTACTTGTTCAGACACCGGAGAAGTACTATCCGATTCAAAACCATCTCCAGTAGTACACTTTACATCCAACCTCGTTATAGAGAAATAATTTCTAAGTTTGTACTTTTTCACAAATAACCTGTCAAATTTTCCTTCTTGCCGAGATATTGAGTACATCTCGTGTGCTCAACGGATGTGTTTCATACAACCAATGGAATTGCTCTTATCAAGAAACCATTCTGGTGCATCACGAATGCGGAGATTTATTATCTGCACCTATTAATGCGGATACTTTGAAAGCTCTCAGTGCGAAGATAAAAATAGGTACATTGAGAACAATTGTTCCCCAGTAGGCGATTTCAAAGACAATAAGTAGAATTGTGTTGGTAATTCTTGGTATAAGAGGAGGTAAAATTAAGAATCGAAAAATCGGAAAGTAAATGAAGAATATAATCGTGCATAGCATAATCAGTAACGCGCCAGTCCGCCCATACTTGGTCCAAAGTAAGAGAGCACACAGTATTGGAATACTCGCAAAGAATACATAATGCGGAAGAAGTTGTCTCATCCACGGTAGCAAATCAAGCCAATCGCGAAGCAAAGCGTGGAATACAAGGATCACACCATGGATAATTGTAAGAAACAACGTTACCTTTCGGTAGTTACGACCCAAACTTTGTATGCCCATTAATGTCTCTCTCGCACAATTAGTTTAGTAATCCATCAATACTCTCCGTGCTCGAAGAAAACTTTTTATCAAAGTTGCATCGTAGTACTTCGAATGTGGATTGAAGCTCCCTAAACGAACATACCCAGCACAATGAATAAATGTCAACGTATCGAGGTAGAGTGCAACGTGTGTAATGTTTTCGTTTCTCTTCCTTGTAGTTTTTTCACCAAAGAACAGTAAGTCACCTTTCTTAAGGTTCTTGTACTGTTTCCCTACCTCAATATGGACACCTTGTGATGCTTGCATATCTGCATCACGGGGTAGTGTATAGCCATTCATTTTGTACACTGTTTGTACGAATCCAGAACAATCGAAGCCCTTTACAGTTGTTCCCCCCCATAGGTATGGAAATCCATAGAATTGGAATGCAGTACGTTCAATTGACTCTGGTGTTAATGCCCGAGAACACTTCCATTCCTCGTACAGCTGAAGTTCATGTTGGCGGAGGTATCCTCGTGCACCATCCGCTCGTTCAACACAAATCCACCCTTTTGTAGTATCTCTAATCTTCACGAGACACCCCATAACACCATCGCACACAGGGAGTGATGAATCCGATGGTTGTGAACGGATAATAGAAAAGTAACTTGTAATAATACCTTGAGGTGATTGCTCCCATTGCTCGAGTTCGCGCTTCGACATACGCATGAATGCACTCCGTTTCATCCAACCTATATATCCATCTGGAAGACGGACACGCCAAAATTGCTTCCCCTCGTTTAAGAGCAGCAGTGGCATTCCCATAAGTGCCTGGGTTACCATTTCTTTCCGATTGTCTGGCTCTTTTCGAACATCTGCTACACTTACAATAACAACCCCGTAACAATAGTCCCCAAGTGTTGGCGAGGGGACAACAACAATATTATCTAGTATTCTAAACACCGTACGTGATTTTAATGTATCAAGAATCGCTTGCTTACATTCTTTTTGGTCAACTTCACCATAGAGAGATAAAATATCACCGTCAATTGTATAATGTACATCGAATACTGCAATTCGTTCATCAGGAGCATAACGGGTTTTTACACTTTGAAGGAGGGCTCTTATGGTATCTCTCTCGTTATCTTCGCATTTTGCAACACACACAAACCATTGCAAAAGAAAAAGTACTATGACACTTCTTGTCATCATTGCACAATGTGTTGTTGAATCCATTGAATCGAATCATGGAGACTTTCATCACTAATCGTGTGCTCAATCGGATATTCTCGTAGTACAACACTGTTCGTTTTTGAAGAAAGGAACCGTAACGTTTCTCGCCCAAGAGAGATGGGAACTATAGAATCATTAATCCCATGCAGAAGGAGAATAGGTGGGTACGGTCCCTTCCTCAACGATGTATCGATGAGATCTTCTCCATAGAATCCGCTATGAGCAACAATACCAGCAAGAAGAATGTCTGTATGGAGAGTAATATCGAGCACCATTAAAGCACCTAGACTAAAACCAAAGAAAAATACATTCCTTGAATCAACGTTGTCACACGATTGGAGGTACGAGAAAAATTGAACAACACGTTGTCGACTCTCACGAAGTTGAGCTCGATCTATTGTTCCATCTTCTTCAACGACACACCACGTATAACCTCCGAATTCAAAAGGGAATGGTGCACGGAGGCTGAAGATATGAAACTGCGAATTGAAATATGGGGATAAGCTCAACAAATCACCTTCATCGGTACCACGACCATGGAAAAACACAACTACTGGAGCAGCATTTGATGTTAAAGAACATGGAAGATATTTATACTCTAACCCTGTACTCATGGAAGAACATTCCCTTTCTTTTTTCCTGGTGGCTGAAATCCTTGATAGATGTCATAGCGAGAATCACAGAATACGAGATTGAAATTATTATCTCGTAAAGTACCAGCATGTGGGTACAGGTAAAATTCAGAGATGGTGCTTGTTGGATGAGAAACAGGTATATTGTTCACTGAATAAAACCGCAGAACAAAGTATCCTCTTCGGTACTCGGCACTTTCGAGTTGACGAAGAATGTTGTCATGAGAAAAAATGTAAACATCGTCTTCTGACATGTGTATTCTTAGATTTCGTTCAAGAATTCTTCTAAATTCCTCGGTCGAATTAGCATGAGAATAGAAGAATGTGGTACAATTAAGTACTTTTCCCCTTCTATTTCAACCTCAATTGCAGCATCGCGCATAAACACAGCGTAATCACCCTCTTCAGCCTGGAGTGGTAGGTACTTTACAGGATCTCGTGGTGTTGTTGACCACGATTCCTGATCAATGTACTGTGGATTTGGTACTGCATATCCCGGTCCGACTCTAACAACGTATCCAGATTGCACTTTCTCTTTTTCCTTAACTCCAGGTGGTAAATACAACCCGTGCGGTGTCCGTTCATTTTCCTTATCAGGTGCAATCAGTACTTTATCACCCACTAAAATGATTTTTTTTCGTGCTTTGAGTTCCATAGAGTCCCTTGTTTCAATATACGAAACAACCAGTGCTGAGACAATGTCTTTCTTTATATCATTGTGCGCAATGAAAAAGCCGAAGGAGTTAACCCCTTCGGCTTTTGTCGGGACGGCGGGATTTGAACCCGCGACCCCTTGCACCCCAAGCAAGTGCGCTATCCGGGCTGCGCCACGTCCCGATCTTTCTCTCTTACTTCTAGCATCCTTTTTTACACTCTAAGGAAAATTACCGCTGACAGTTTTACCCGTACAATAACCTCTCATTATTTATAATTATCGATCAACTCAACGTTTACCAGTGCTTGGCTTTACATTCAAAAAAATCGTAAAGTTTTATAATTCAAATGTTAACAAATATTAAGATACTCACTTTTTTGGCTGGTTGCAAACTTTTTGCAACATCGAAACAACCAGAGAGCACATTCCTCGGCACATGGCGTCAGTGGCGATCTAACACATCTCTCACTTTCTGTAAAATTTGTTTCGGTTGATACGGTTTCTGGAGAATTTCTGTTACTCCCTCTTCAAACAAAGTCATTTTGACTTCAGGTTCAATAAATCCTGTCGCGATAATCACTTTTGCATTTTTATCCCCATGTCTAATTTTTCGAAAGATTTCATCTCCTGTGATACCAGGTAATCCTAAATCAGTAATTGTAAGTGCTATCTCATTCTTGTGTTCGAGGTATAATTGAAGTCCTTCTTTTCCATCACGTGCTGAAAGAACATGATAGCCTTTTTCCTTGAGCGTTGTTACTAACAGTTCACGGAGTGGATCCTCATCTTCAATAATCAAAATAGTTTCAGCACCTCCCTCAACGATATCAACTGACACCTTTTCATCTTTCGGTACTACATCGGAATTTGGAATTTGAGGCAACGGTAAATAGACCGAAAATGTCGTGCCTTCACCTACTTTTGTATCTACATCGATGAATCCGTTATGATTCTGAACAATACTATGGACCATTGAAAGTCCAAGCCCAGTTCCTTTTCCGACACTCTTTGTTGTAAAGAATGGATCAAAAATCCGAGGGAGTACTTCAGGAGGAATGCCCGATCCAGTATCAGAAACTCGTATGCAAACATACGTATCAGCAGTTACACCAGGATGGATTGAAGATATCAACTCTCGTGGATATAGATCGGTTTCAATCGTTAATTTCCCTCCTTTCGGCATTGCATCACGTGCATTTACACAGAGATTCATAAGGATTTGATGTACTTGCGAAGCGTCTGCAAGAACAAAAGGGATTGTTCGCTTTACATTCGTTACTACTTCGATATTTTTCGGAAACGTCTCCCGAAGCATCTTTGCCAACTCGATAATCATTTCTTGGATATTGACAGGTGCTACGACCGGTTCAGTTTTTCGAGCGATAGTTAAGAGCTGTTTTACAAGATCTGCCCCACGCTCGGTAGTTCTTTCGATGATAGCAATACTGCGACGGCATTTTTCTGGTATTTCAGCACAGAGCAGTAACTGCGAGGCGTGTCCCAAAATAATCCCTAAAATATTATTGAAATCGTGAGCTATTCCACTTGCTAACTGTCCGATTGCCTCCATCTTTTGTATTTGTCGTAGTTGCTCTTCCTGCCGGAGAAGTTCTTGTTCCATACGTTTCCGTTCAGTTACATCACGTGCAACAATCAAGACTTGTTCAATTCGACCTTCAACAATAATTGGTGCAGAGTATACATCTAAGTAGCATTGCGTTCCTTGGCTATTCACCATTTCTGTTTCATAATGGAAGATTGATGTATCCCCACGTTGTCGTCTGCGAAGATGGTCTTCAAGTTCTGCTCGATTATTCGGTGGTAATAAGTCTAGCATCGATTGACCAAGTACTGTCTTTCTGTCCACTCCACTAAACTTTGCAGCCGATTCGTTCACGTAGAGAAGCTTTCCGTTCGTATCGTGGAGAACAATAAAATCCGGCGTTGTTTCAGCAAGGAGTCTATACTTCTCTTCACTTTCCCGTACAGCTTGTTCTGCTTGAAACCGTTCAGTTATATCCTTTACAATCGCGAGAATCAAATTTTTATTGCTGAATTTAACAATACCTGCAGTAATTTCCACTGGGTATATGTATCCTGTTTTATGAATATGGTGTGCAACGATTGTATAAGTTTCCCCTGCTTTCCACTCACGCCACTGTTGCAAAATCTCTGCTTTAGATAAATTTTTCTCCGCAGAATCTTGTGCAATAAAATCCAGTACATTCATCTGGAGTAATTCTTCCTGTGTGTACCCTGATTGTTTACATGCCATTTGATTGACTTCTACTATTTTTCCATCGCACTCGTGCACGTAAATCCCTTCAACTGATTGGTTGAAGAGTGTTTGGTACTTCTCGATAGTCTCCTTTAATTTTTCTTCGGCCCTTCTCTGTTCAGTAATATCTCGTGCAGAGGAAAGCGCTCCGATAACTCTACCATTTTCATCTTTCAGGGTACGACACCACCATGCAAGGAGTCGTTCTTGACCATCTTTTCTTCGTTGCCAACTTTCAAGGTAAATAATCTCTTCACGCCCTTCATACAAGGGTTGAACAATTTGATAGGTATCTTGAAATCCTACAAAGAAGTAATTCGCTGGCTTCCCTATCATATCATCACCAAAAAATTCGATACCGGCCTTATTAGCCCACGTATACGTTTTGTTGATGTCTGTTTCAGCAACAATATCAGGAATTGCTTCTAACAATGCTTGCTGCCGGTTCATAAGCTTTTTCAAAGTTTTCTCTGTTTCTTTTAACTCTGTTATATCAGTAAGCGCTGCAATCATCCCAAGGAATTCGTTAGCATCACTCAGAACTGGAGCAGCGTTTACAGATAGTACTACCCGATGACCATCGGGATGAGCAATAGCATGTTCAACGTTGTAGATTGGCTGTAGTGTTCTTTTTACAACCGCAAACGGTAATTGTTCATCTGGGAACGGATCTCCATCGACGGATGTAATTTTCCACTCGGGTGAATCGTAGGTTCTGTGGAGAATATCGTACTGTGTAAGTCCAAGAATTTTTTCAGCTGCAGGATTTGCAAATGTAATTCGGCCAGTCGCATCAACGAATGTTATACCACTTGGTACTGTTTCAACAATATGTGCTAAACGACGCTCATTCTCTTGTACCTTTTCGTTACTTTTTCGTAGTTCATTCTCTATTCGAATTCGCTCACTCAATTCTCGCTGTAATGTTTCGTAGAGTTCAGCATTTTGGAGTGCCACGCCAATCTGCGAGGCGATTGTTTCTGCTACCCGTTGATCTGAGGTGTCGTAAGCATTATACTCCGATGATTCGAAATTCAATACTCCAATAACTTTATTGCCTATTTTGATGGGAACACATAATTCTGATTTTACATTGTCACGCATTGGATAATATCGAGAATCTGTTGTAACATCACCAACGCAGATGCTTTCCCCAGTTTCTGCCACTTTTCCTGTAATTCCCTGACCGACAACAGTTGCTCGACTGAAAATGGACTCTTTCTCTCTGACGGCTCCATTAACACTGTGTTCATTCAATGTTAATGCAAATGGTACTAATTTCTTAGTTTGTTCATCAATCAGGAGTACTGCTCCATAATTACCCCCTGCTATTTCATTCAGAATTGTTTCTAACTCTTGTACCAGTGTTGCCTTTGTATGGAGGTGATGGAGTTTTTCCCCTATTCGATGAATTTTCTCTAATTCTTCTGTGCGCTTGAGAAGAGCTTCTTCAGCTTTCTTGCGTTCCGTAACATCCTGAATAACATACAATCCACCTGTTACATTTCCTTCATTATCCTTAAGAGGTATCCCTTCGGCAGTAAGGTACGTTTTCTTCCCATAGATCGAAGTAAATGGAAGTTCAAATACATTAACGTGTTTTCCTTTAAGAACACTGCGAATTTTCTCTGACACTCCTGCAACTACGACGCTTGAGAGTGTCGCAAGCTCAGCCCTAAGTGCTTTTGACTCCTCACCCTCTGGTACACCAATGATTTTCCTCATTGCAGGATTCTCATACACAATCGTACCATTTCGATCTGTTAACAATACCCCAAAAGGAGCGAATTCAATGAGTTCACGGTACCGTTTTTCACTCTCACGAATTGCAACCTCAGCTTCTTTTTGTTTTGTAATATCTTCTGCCACACCTTCAATCCATCCTTTGTGCGGGTAAATTTTTGCTGAAAGGCGAGCCCAGAACGTTGTACCATCCTTCTTATAGAACTGTGCCTCAAAATTTTTTACAGTGCCGTTCCGTGTAATTTCATCAAGTAATTGTTGACGTCTCCCTGGTTCAACGTAGTTTTTTGACATTACAAATTCTGCAATAAATTCTTCCCTACTCTCATAGCCGAACATCCTCGCTAGCTGTTCGTTACTTTCCAGTACTTTTCCATCAGCAATTCGTGTTCTGTATAATCCCACCTGAGCATTGTGGAAAAGATTCCGATATGTTTCTTCACTCTCTTGAACTTTTTCATCCGCTATTTTACGTTCGGTAATATCACGTGCGATTCCTTCGATTGCTATTAATGTTCCATTCTGATCGTACACTGGAGCAACTTTTTGTTCGATCCATACAACCTTTCCACTTTTATGAATCCATCGTACTGTTAAAGGTTCGTTCCACTTCCGGACATCTCGAAAGTAATTCAGAAGATGCTCTCTATCCTCAGGATGAAGAAGTCTCAACCCTAACGTGTGGTCACTATAAAATTCCTCAGGCATATACCCAACAATAGCTGTTGCTGCAGGATTGACATAGGTAAATCCCTCCTTGGGGTGTAACTCATATCGGTATATCATGTCATTCGCATGTTCAGTTAAACGCCGGAAACGTTCCTCACTTTGGTAGAAATTTTCTTGTATTTCACGTATCCGGAGCAAATTATTCACATGGCTAATAAGTTCAATTGACTCAACCGGATACATGAGGTAACAATCAATAATTGCAAGAAGATTTTCCAATTGAATTTCTGTAGTGTTGTATGTTTGAGAAATGTACAAAATTGGGACATTCGTAGTAGATGGTGAATCTTTCAACTGGTGACAAACCTGTATACTACTCCTATCGTGAAGAAGATCATGAAGAACAATAACATCAGGAGCTTTTCTCGCTTTCTCCACTGCTTCTTTTGCTGTTCGTGCCTCCCATAGATCGAATCCCGCTCTCATTAACGTCTTCGTAACCCAATTCCGGTGGCTATCATCACTACTAACATTGAGAATAATACGAGATTTTACTCGTTCCATCGTACTTCCTCCCCATAGTAACCTCACGAATGATGATCAAACTTGAGAACAGGAATCAATCAACAATGTTCTCATAGAGGTTGTCTACCTATCCTGCAAACAAAAACTCACTGATTCCGTTTACCGAGGTGTGACGTAACATATGAGTGTGAATTTGACACACATGCAATCGATCGCCTCAATTGGTGTTAAGTAACCTCCAGTGAGGAATATATCCAATCCTCTATATACTTGCAAGTCAGATCCCTCTATACAACATTGCTGCGTTCAAACACATTTCATAGGTGTGCCTGAAAGCTCTTATTTAAAGATGTGCCAGTGCTCCCCAGTACCAAACTCTGATAGCTTCAGAGTAGTTCATATGACCGTAGTACAATCTGTGCTTCATCATGAGTGATTTCTGTACTCAACACTGTGAATCATCACAGGCATGAGAATTTTGTTCACAACTTCTTTTCTGATTTGAAAAATAGTATATGGTAGTTACCAGTGGTTGTTACTCATATCTCTTTTCTCAAAAAGGGTTAAAAGAGTGTCAATATGTTACATGTCTTGGAGTGGGAAAACATGAGAGAGAGGAATGGAACAATTGTCTTCGATATCTAAGAGTGCGTTGATACATATTACAGTTTTATACTTCCATATTTCATCAAGAGTGATTGTTCTTTCAATAATTTTTCCTTCTTTCAGTAACCGTGCTCGCTTTGTACCAGCAAGGAGTGGTGTTGATGGTGTGACCCACTCTTTTCTATCAGTGAATACAAGATTTGCAAACGAACAATCGGTGATGAAATTGTTCTTTACGATGATGATATCGTCTTCCTTAACTCCCTTTTTCAGTTCATCAAAGATCGTACGTTCCAAGCTTTTGTACTTGTATTCAAGGAAATCTGCTCTCACAAGTCGGAGCGATCGGATCGTTGGTCGCTGGTACAGCTGGAACTCTATGAATTCGATGTTGTTACTATAGATTACCCGACATTTGTACAATGCATGTGTAACCCACTCTGGTATACGAATAATGTCGGCAAGATCGTACTCGGTTGTGCACCCAAAGACTTCTCGTCGAGTACGATTAAATCGTTCATTGTGTTCTTCAACATTGTACAATTGGCGATTCTGGACTTTGATTGTTTCAAGGTAACGGGACATAGACCTTATCAATAAGTTCTTGATATTCTCGCTCACCATCGCTATAAACCGTAATGCCACCACCACTTCGAAAGTAGTACTGCCCATTACTGTACTCAAAGTAGCGAATCATGACTGCACTGTCGAGGTTTTCGCCATCAAAGTACCCAAAGACGCCTGTGTAGAATCCACGTGGTTGTTGCTCTGCTTGTTGTATTATTTCGATGGTTTTCCTCTTTGGAGCACCACAAATAGATCCTGCAGGTAAGAGTGTTGTAAGGATTGTACCGATTTTGCGATGGTACTCATAATTGAGTATTCCAGAAATATGAGAGCTTACTTGAAGGAGGTCTTTTTGATTCGTGTGAAGACGTTCAACGTACCGGTACCGTACAACTCGTACATCCTTTGCAACCATACTGAGATCGTTCCTGAGCAAATCTACAACAGTTGCATGCTCAGCAGCTTCTTTTTCATCGCAGAGTATCATTGTCTCTGCATTTGTAATGGTAGCATCAATCGTCCCTTTCATGGGATATGTAGAAATAGTTCCTTTCTCAATACGAACGAATCGTTCAGGTGAAAACACGGTACACAGATCGTCAATCCAAAGTTTAAATCTTGCCCATCCCCTGAAAAATAAATCACGGAGTGAACAATCAATCTCTACACGCGTTGGAAACGTAAGATTAACAAGGTACGAATTTCCATCCCGCACGTTACGTTGGACAAACTCAAAAGCTTCTCTGTATCGAGTGTAGTCAACTGGTATTTTTTTAACAATAGTAACACCTGGTGAAGAGGTACACTCTGTTAGTGTATAGTTTCGTTTTCCGTCGATGTCATAAAGTACTTCTGGTGTACAAAGTTCCTCGTTGCAAAGAACAAGAGCTTTTGTCATTTCATAGTCAATAGCAAAGAAGAACGGCTTTCGATGGGAGCCGTGAAAATTCATTCGGTCAACAGCTTCTACAAGAGTATAGAACTTCATACCTTTCAACAAATCGTGTGCTAAGACAAAGATACAGCTGTTTTCTTTCAAGAGAAAGCACCTATGGTAAAGATGTTTCTTCTTTTATATATTCTTTAACAGAAAATGGTACTATGAAATGAACAAGGAAATAACTCATGAATGAGTCCGATAAAAAGCAATCAGTTCAATTCTTCTATACAGCAATTGCTGAACACCGTTTATCGTGCTGTGACTTTCTGACGGAGTGTTGTCAACCTCATGTTTCTTCCACAAACGAACAACACCCCACACCATATCCACTTGAAAAAGCAACATTCGGGTTAAACTGTGGCTCACCGATTGACTATGCTGAACTTGTTTCCGGCCTGACAGTACTCGATCTGGGGTGCGGAGCTGGTATTGACGTTTTTCGTGCAGCTACCATTGTTGCTCCAACAGGAATTGCAATTGGACTAGATATGACGGACGCAATGCTTAACAGTGCTCTTGAAACTAAAGAAAAGAATGGCATTTGCAACACGATCTTTCTCAAAGGCGATATTGAAGCAATTCCTCTCCCATCTTCATCGGTCGATCGAGTGATGAGCAATTGCGTCATTAATCTTGCACCCGACAAACGAAAAGTTTTTTCAGAAATTTTCCGTGTATTGAAACGCGGTGGACTATTTTCCATTGCAGATATTGTAACATATGGAGTTGTACCAAATGACTTGAGGGAAACTCCTGAGCTGTGGTGTAGTTGCATATCTGGCGCACTTGAAAAAGATATATATCTACACATTATCACAGAAACAGGTTTTACTGATGTCACAGTTCTCCAAGAACATCCCTACAGCAGCTACATCTTCAAGACATTCACACCTGTGTCGCTTACTGTGAAGGCAAGAAAACCCTAATAGGTATATCTTGCATCAAAAAGTAAAAATAGGAAACCCGACAGTATGAGACGAATTTTTATACTCTTAGCATCGTTTACGATGATGCTCTGCTATGGAAGTTTGTACGGCTGGAGCATTGTAGCAAATGAATTGATCCATCAATATTCGATCTCACTTTCACAAACACAATTTATTTTTGGAAGTCTTGTTGCAACGATGGGTACAGCAATGGTCGTTGCTGGATACATCCAACGCTACCTCAGTATGCGTTTTCTTGGTATACTTTCAGCATTACTTTTTGCACTAGGCTCTTCCATTTCAAGTTTTTCAAACGGAAACTTCTACAGCATCTTCTTTGGAAGCGGAATCATCGTTGGGATTGGATCTGGTCTGGGGTACCTTGCTGCCCTTACAGTTCCTGTGCTCTGGTTTCCTGAAAGAAAAGGATTGATTACTGGCATTATCGTCTCAGGCTTTGGTCTTGGTGCTCTCCTCTTTTCTGGAATTGTAACGTGGATGCTCGATGCGTGCTGTTCAATTCTCGATATTGTACGACTGATCGGTTTTCTCTACGGTGGTGCTATTTTCCTTTCATCTCTTACACTCTCTGTACCTCACGCTCATATACTTCCACCTCCATCACAGCCATTAACATTTATACGAACACCAAAATTTTACATTCTCCTTATAGGTATGTTTCTTGGTACATTTGCCGGCTTGTTCGTAGTAGGCAATTTAACGTTGTTCGGGGCCCAGTATATTGTAGATTACCATATTCTCATTTTTGGGGTTTCCCTCTTTTCTATCGCTAATTCACTTGGACGAATTTTTTGGGGGTTCATTAGCGATACATACGGAGCAAAGAAGAGCATTGCAGCCGCTCTTACATTTCAGGCACTCGCCGTATTCCTCCTTGGGCTACTCCCCTTAACACCGTTGCTCTATATATCACTCGCAATGCTCATTGGATTAAGCTATAGCAGTAATTTTGTGCTTTTTCCAAAAGAAACTGCTCACGTGTTTGGATTAAATAATCTGAGTATTGTATACCCCTACGTTTTTCTTGGTTTCACTCTTGCTGGAATCGTTGGTCCACTTGCTTTTACTATCCTCTACTCACTGACTGCTACACTTCAATCGGTAACATTTGTTGCCTCTACACTTAGTGGAATTGGTGCACTCTTATTTATCTTCCAAGCACGACTCGCGAAATAACGAATACCTGATATCTACGTCTCCATCCCTATTGTTAATAGGCTCGTTGCACCAAGTCATTGGTTTGTACTGTTGAAATTTCGCCACGAGAAGAATTATTAACACCCATTGCAAACAATAGACACCTAAAGTCTAAATAATGAATAATATCCTCAATATTTCACTACAGTACTTTGGCACATATATTGTTCTTAAGACATGGGAGTTGCAACAAAAAACTGAGTTTCAACATTAACAAAAGAAAGGGGTTGTGTTATGAAACGAACACTATTATGCCTCATCCTTGGCATGTTGGTCCTCGGCACAGTGTATGCTCAGGGAAAACGAGGTACACCCCAGGAGGCAAAAGAGCTTGTAAAAAAGGCGATAGCATACTTAAAAGAGCATGGGAGAGAAAAGGCATTTGCTGCTTTTAGCGATCTCAAGGGGAAATTCGTTGATGGGGATTTATACATCTTCGTCTACGATTTGAACGGGAACTGCCTCGCTCACGGTGCTAACCCCAAAATGATTGGGAAGAACTTACTCGAACTCAAAGATGCCGATGGCAAAGCTTTTGTGAAAGAGCGAATAGAAATAGCAAAATCAAAGGGATCAGGATGGCAAGACTATAAGTTCACAAATCCAGTATCAAAAGAAATTGAGAAAAAAACAGCATACATTGAACGGGTCGATGATATTATCGGATGCGGTGCTTACAAAAAGTAATCTACATAACCAAGTTTGGGGATGAAAGCTAACAATACTTCATCTCACAACAATATTTAACCTTACGAAAGGACGCTTTATGAAAATTCGATGGCTTATAGTCACATTTTTACTTCCTCTGATCATGCTGAATGTTGTAACAGGGCAGTGCCAAAACGATTCGTGTTCGTGGAAAGAAGTAAAGTCACGAATTGAAAAACTTGAGAAAAATTCACAAGCAATAAAAGTAAGTGGCCAAATCTTTGGTGCTTACAGTTATAGTCGATTTGGAACTAATGGTAATGATTTCAATAAATTTGACCTCGACCGGAGTTACATTACCGTACGAAGTGGTCTCGGTGATGGCTGGACTGCACAACTAACAACAGACCTCTACCGAGGTTCAGAGACAAATCCCTATTACAAAGGGTTTGGCGTACGAATGAAGTTTGCTTACCTCGAATACATTCAGGGAGAATGGAATTTCCGATTTGGACTAATCCCTGGTTTATTTCATGCTATTGAGGAAGCAGCATGGAAATACCGTGGTATAGCACAAACTCCCACAGATCGATACGGATACTTTGCAACTGCTGATCTTGGTATTTCTGCCACGTATACATTGCCCGAGAAATATGGCGATTTCTCGCTTGGTATTCTCAATGGAAAAGGTTTTACTAATCCAGAAAGTGATAAGTACAAAGATGTTATTCTTCGTACAACGATAACCCCCTTTCCCACTGATAAGAACTTCAAAACTCTCTCACTTTCCGGATTCACATACCTTGGTTATGAAAATGGACAACGATATTCAGGTTTACCTAAAAATCGATATGGACTCCTCGCATACTATAGCTACGATATTCTTTCTGCTGGGATAGAATACATAACACGTACAGATGCGCCTTCACACCCAGATACAACAGCAACAGGCTCAGTAGTGAGTTTCGTTAGTGAAATTCTTTCACCATGGGAACAGTTCTCAAAGTATTCCCTTATCCTCCGTTACGACCAAATAGATCCAAACACATCAACACCGCATGATGGTTATAGTTTTATCGTCGTTGGCATTGTGTACAAACCAAATTCGAAGGTTGCACTTTCCCTTAACATTCAGGAAACATTTGCTGAATCAAAAACTCTCCGTCGTACTACGGGGGGATTTGTGGATTATGATGAGCGCATTTACTGTCATATGATTGTTAATTTACCTTAAATGAGGTGTACTATGTGGCACTACATTTTGAACCTTCCTTTAACCAAAAAGCTCCTACTTGTCCCCGCATTTATACTTGTTTGCCTACTAGGATTAGGCGTATGGTTCCAGTACCTTCTTAAGCAAGATACTGAAACTATGAATACGTTACTAAGAAAAGCAAACCGCACAGTTGATATTGAGAATGCAATTGGAGAAGTGGAAAGTAGCCATGGAGAAATGTATAAGTATATAACATGGGGACGTGCAAAGTACAGTGAGCAACGAATGACCGAACTCTCTCGTGAAATATTTACAAAAATAGAAAAAGCCAAAAAGAGTTTTGAACAATTAAGTGCCACAGCAATCACTAGCCAACAACGAGCTCAAGAATTTCAGCACATTGCAGATGCAATTAACGAATACCTCAAAACAGCACAATCTGTTATTGAACTTGCAAGTTTCGACCTCAATACAGCAACAATGCAGCTTGGTATCCTTGATGAAAAATTTCAACGAGTTCATTCTCTTGTTGCAGAACTCCAGGATAAACGAAAGCAAGAAAATGAAGCAGATGTACAACGAGCTGAAACTGCTCAGGAACAAGCAACTACACTCTTCTGGATTGTACTCGCTGGTGTTATTGCTCTTAGTATATTTATTGTTATAAAAATTAATCGCTTAATCCTTACCACAATATTCCAACTCCGCGATAGTTTCCAACGTGTTGCAAATGGAGATGTTACAGTCTCTGTCCCAGTCCATACGAACGATGAATTAGGTGCTATGGCAGAAAGCTTTAACGCCATGACGAAAGAACTGCGAGAGTTATTACAAAAAGTTTCAGAATCCACAGAAACGATCGCAAGCGCTACTACAGAAATTAGTTCTAGCACAGAACAAATGTCTGCTGGGGCGCAGGAGCAGAGCAGCCAAGCATCGGAAGTTGCAAGCGCTGTCGAAGAAATGACAAAAACTATTGTTGAGAACTCAAAGAATGCATCACTCACTGCTGAAACTGCTCGAAAAGCACGTGATACTGCAAAAGAAGGAAGTATTATTGTACGAGATACTATTGATGGCATGAAACAGATTGCTTCAGTAGTGAACCGATCAGCCGAAACAGTACAGGCTCTCGGGAAAGCAAGCGATCAAATAGGCGAAATTATCAGTGTTATTGATGATATTGCAGACCAAACAAATCTCCTTGCTCTTAACGCTGCAATTGAAGCTGCCCGAGCTGGCGAACAAGGTCGTGGCTTTGCTGTCGTAGCTGATGAGGTACGAAAACTCGCTGAACGTACAACGAAAGCAACGAAAGAAATTGCTACAATGATACGCCATATTCAGAACGAAACAAAGGGCGCAGTTATATCAATGGAGGAAGGAACCCAAAAGGTTGAATATGGCATCTCACTTGCAGACAAAGCAGGAAAAGCATTGGAAAATATTGTTGAAATCAGTCAACAAGTAACTGACATGGTAAATCAAATTGCAGCAGCAAGCGAACAACAATCGAGTGCCAGCGAGCAAATTTCAAAGAATATCGAGGCTATAAGTACTGTTACTCAGCAAACAGCTAGTGGCATTCAACAAATTGCACATTCCGCAGAGAATCTCAATCAATTAACAGAACAACTTCGAGATCTAGTTTCACGGTTCAAACTCGAAACTGAACAAGTAAAACAACGGATGCGAGAACAACATCAAACAAAAAGTCGACCAATAAGAGAGTACCATCGCATTTAAGTACAGAGGGAATAGGAACATTTACGTTTCATAAAACGTCTTACACGGTATCATAATAGGAAGGAGGGACCCTATGTTTACTGCATCTGAAATTCGTTTACTTGCGGAGCGTATTGTACAGCTCTCTGAAACACAGCAGAGGATAAGCGAAGCAATAAAAGCAATTGCACACAATCAAACAGATCGAATTCAAACTACTAAAACTGAACATGTTCGTGAGGGCGTTGATGTTCAAAATTACCAATACCAGTCTTTAGAACAAACGGATGTACCAAAAGTGGATATTCTCTAGAACCTAGCGTGTGTGGTAGTTTCTATTTTACTCATTTCTTGCTAAACAATGAGAGATCTGCCATCTGAGAGGATTTTTCTACTCATTAACAGGAGAAAAATCCTATAATGAGTAAGTTCTTTTTTTACAATGCATTTTTCAGTCACTATTCAAAAATAACTTTAGGAACGATTCAAATACCTTAGATTTTTTTAGGTTCCTTGTTATATCATGAGAGAAAGTAGAATTACCGAGTACCCTTAAACATCCTGAACACCTGTAATTTTTTCAACAAATCGTACCGTTTTCTTTTCTGCAATTCGTCTTTCAATTGAATCTGCACTTTGTATTTTTGTAGGAAAAAGAAAAGTTGCTGTACTTTCTTTTCCTCCAAACTTTTCGGAATGAAGAGTTTTTCATTTGTATACGGATTTATTCCAGTGTAATACATTACAGATGCTAATGTCATTGGGGTTGGTGTAAAATCCTGTACATGGTCCAACTGTAAGTGAAGCCTTTGTGCAATAAGTGCAAGAGTAAGCATATCATCGATCGTACACCCAGGGAGGCTCGAGATAAAATATGGAACAAGTTGATAGTTTAATCCATAATTTTTACAAATTGAGCGAAATCGACGGAAAAGGTTCACAAATTGTTTAAACGATGGTTTTCGAATTAAACGAAGCACTTTTTCCGATGTATGTTCTGGAGCAACCTTTAAACGACCCGAAACGTGGTACCTCACTAGTTCAGTAAAATATTCCTCAGCAGTTTCACTGATTGGTTTATTCTCTTCGTCAAAAAGAAGGTCGTATCGTATACCACTCCCAATAGTTACATACTTTACTCCAGGAATGTTCCGTATTTTCCTATAGAGCGAAAGTAACGCTCCCATGTCAACATGAAGATTTGGACATCGTTTAGGGTAGATACAGGATGGACGTTTGCAGTGCGCACACAATGTTTTCTCAATTCCCCCGAGTGTATACATATTTGCCGATGGTCCACCGAGATCTGTAATGTGCCCTTTGAAAGTAGGTAGTGACGTTATCGTTTTGGCCTCTCTCACTATTGATTCTTCTGATCGACTCGATACGTATTTTCCTTGGTGCGCAGAGATCGTACAGAACGAACACCCACCAAAACACCCTCGATGAATTGTGATGGAATCCTTAATCATTTCAAATGCTGGAATCGGCCCCTTTTTCCAGTAACGCGGGTGTGGAAGGCGGGTATACGGTAATTCGTAAATACGATCGAGTTCCTGTTGAGTTAGCGGCATGCCCGGTGGATTCACAACAATCCACTCTGAGCCTACGGGTTCCGCAAGTTTCCGTTGGTGAAGTTTGTTCGACTCCTCTTCTATTACAACAAAGTTCTCAGCAAATACTTTTTTACTCTGTAAACACTCTTCGTAAGAGTGAAGCTGAAGAGCATCACTGGGTGGTACTGTGGTTCTATATGCCGTTTGAGGTATATCAATGAGAGTAGCGATGGATTCACCACAGTCAAGTCGCCGAGCAATTTCTCGAATAGCTTGTTCACCCATTCCATAAACCAGCAAGTCCGCACGAGATGTTACAAGAATAGATGGTTTCAATGAATCGCTCCAATAATCATAGTGCGTCAGCCGGCGGAGTGATGCTTCGATTCCTCCAAGGATAACAGGAACGCTTGGATACAGTGATTTAAGAATCTTCGAATATACATCAACTGCATAATCTGGTCGAAAACCTGCTCTCCTCCCAGGTGTATATGCGTCATCGGACCGGAGACGTTTGTTAGCTGTGTAATGATTTACCATCGAATCCATATTTCCTGCTGTAACACCGAAGAAGAGTCGAGGTGTACCAAGTTTCTTGAAGTCCCGTAAATCATCACGCCAATTAGGTTGGGGTAAAACAGCAACCGTAAAACCATCTGCTTCGAGTACTCGTGCAATAATAGCAACTCCAAACGCAGGATGATCAACGTATGCATCACCTGTAATGAGTATGATGTCAGGCTGTTTCCATCCTTTCTTGTTGAGTTCCTGACGTGAAGTTGGTAAAAAAAGATGTTTTTCAATTGAATATTCCATCATGTACAATTTCGCTCATTTTTCTCAAAAAGACACCTGTCTGTACCCTGATTCTCTGTTACGTTTCGGATTTCTTATGACATGGATAAGTATCCAATAGATGTGAGAGGAACCTCAAGATTTCTTTCCACGTTGGTAGGGAGACTTTGACATTAGAAATATTTCTCCATATACTTACAAGCGTCAAGTACTAAATAAGTACTAAAATGAACGTGGTAGATACGAGCACTGAGCACACAGACATTCGCCTTCAGAGTGCTATTAAAATATATGTTCATCCCATAAACTCGATACAATGTGCACAAATCACTTTCAGTAAACAAAACAACTACTATAAGAGTTCTTGTGTGTCGCACCTAAGAACACCGTTGGTATAATTTATGCGTTGCGCCGAACAATAAACCCATTTAGTATGGAAAGAATCCAATGAATTGGAAAGAAGAGATAAAAGCATTCGTTTATTTTACTATTTGTTTTATCCTAGTGTATTTTTTACCTGTTGGTACCAACCGTTTCGATACTGCTATTCACGAAGCACTGATGCTTTTGAAGTGGTACGCCCGTGAACATGTACTCCTTTGTCTTATACCTGCTTTTTTTATTGCTGGAACAATTAGTATTTTTGTCAGTCAATCAGCTGTCATTACATACTTCGGCCCACGAGCAAAGAAATTACTCGCCTATGCGATTGCATCAATCTCAGGTGCAATACTCGCTGTTTGCTCATGCACAATTCTCCCACTTTTTTCCAGTATTCACAAGCGAGGAGCTGGATTAGGTCCAGCAATAACATTTTTGTACTCTGGACCCGCAATTAATATTCTAGCTATTATTCTTACCATGAAAATATTAGGCCCAGAATTAGGTATTGCCAGAGCCATTGGTGCTATTTTATTTAGCATCATCATCGGCATTATAATGGAGTTCCTCTATCGGAATGAAGAAACCAAACGAGCAGATTTACAATTTTCAGTCCCTGAATCAACTACACCACGACCACTCTGGCAAACAGCAATACACTTTTCCATTCTTGTCGCAATACTTGTCTTCGTAAACCTGGCTAAACCTGATGTTCAGAATAGTATATGGCTTTTTCTTTATTCCTATAAGTGGCTTTTGACGGCAGTATTTGGTGTTTTTCTTGCACTGTCACTTCTGTTTATTCTCCGTGTACAACTACTTCATGTTATTGGTGCGTCTGTGATCGTCCTTGGAACAAGTGTATTCTTTCATTCAGAGCCGCTTGTTCCATTTGTTGCTGCAGTGTTAAGTGCGAGTGTAGTCCTCGCATGGGGAACAGAAGAAACACAACAGTGGTTGTATGAAACGTGGTCATTTGCAAAGCAAATTCTCCCCCTCCTTGCTGGAGGTATACTTCTCGCCGGATTCCTCCTCGGAGGTCCTGAAACAAAGCAAGGAATTATACCTAAGGAATGGATTGTAACGCTCGTTGGGGGAAATTCTTTCTTTGCTAACTTCTTCGCATCTATATTTGGAGCATTCATGTACTTCGCAACACTCACAGAAGTACCTATTGTACAAGGATTGCTTAACAGTGGAATGGGCAAAGGTCCAGCACTAGCGCTTTTACTTGCAGGTCCAGCCATTTCACTTCCAAGTATGCTTGTAATTCGAAGTGTTATCGGAACTCCGAAAACAATCGTTTATAGTGTGCTCGTCATTACGATAGCAACACTCAGCGGAATGATTTTTGGAAGTATAGAATCTTTTCTATGAGGATAGAGTATGATTGAAATTAAAATCCTTGGACCAGGATGCCGGAACTGTGAACTTGTTGAACAAATTGTTCGCAATGCCTGTGCTGAACTCAACATTGCAGCAAGTATTGAGAAAATCACCGATCGAAATAAATTTCTCGAGTATGGTGTTTTTCTCACACCTGGACTCATTATCAATGGAAAACTCGTAAGTAGTGGAAAAATCCCAACAAAAAGTACTGTAATCCATTGGCTTGAAGAAGCACAGAATACAAAACAGTAATACTTGCACGTACATACTTTAATACTTGCTTCGGTGGTTCCATAATTACTCACGCTTCATGTGAGAACGTACATCCATTGAGAAAACTCATTTAATGGGTACGTGTGTCTTCTCCACATGTTTCATTACTGTATTTTAGTTAACAATCAATCACAATACCATTTACCTAGTATGTCATAATAGATCCTAGCAGCTCATGCACAAGTTCAAAGTTCAACGTGGTTTAATCCATAAACTTGTGAAATTACGTATGAGAAAAATTAGATTTTTTATGCATTATACGATATGAGAATACTTGCCGAGTAAATAATTTTACTATTTCATAACAGAAGCATTGCAGAATCTTCAGTACCATTTACTATGAATATTACAAAAGTTATCAAAGCACGCTATTCATGTCGAGAATACAAACAGAACCTCTTACAGGCTCATCACCGAATGTTACTTTCTCAGTGGTTAACAACTTTAACCAACGGTCCCTTTGGAACACCAATTCGGTTAATGCTCCTCGCATCTACACCTGATGACCAACAGGCACTCGAAGGATTGGCAGCATATGGAAGCGTTAAGAATCCTCAAGGATTCATTGTTGGAGCAATTGAAAACACTCCAACTTCGTTAGAGGAATACGGATATGTTGTAGAACATGCGGTTCTTAAAGCAACAGAACTTGGTCTAGGGACATGTTGGATCGGGGGAATTTTTACACGCAGTAGGTTTGCCCAAAAAATAAAGTTACGAGAAAACGAAGTACTTCCTGCGATTGTTTCTGTAGGATACGAAACTGACTATGCACGTGACAATTTCATCCGTCGTGCTGCACGTGGCTATGCTCGAGTACCATTTGAACACTTATTTTTCGACGGCACCTTCGAGACACCCCTGAGCCCCGACAAAGCCGGAATATACGCGCAACCCCTCGAAATGGTACGCCTCGCACCCTCTGCTTCGAACAAACAGCCGTGGCGAGTAGTACATCACTCTCAGTTCTGGCATTTCTACCTACAACGAACGAAAGGATATGGAAAAGGAAGCCTCCTCTTTACTATGCTTCGCTTACCTGATTTACAGAGAGTTGATCTTGGAATTGCACTGTGTCACTTTGAACTCACTGCCCGTGAGCTTCATATTCATGGGGCATGGAAACACGTTGATCCTCAAATTGCAACTCCTGAAAATACTGAGTACATAGTATCATGGCAAGAATTTTAATAAAGGAAAGGACAATCAATGGCAATACGTATTCTTATTCTTTGCACAGGAAATTCGTGTCGAAGTCAAATGGCTGAAGGGATTCTTAAAAGTATCGATCCTCACCTCGAAGTGTACTCAGCTGGTACAATGCCAGCATCGAGGGTAAGTTCAAAAGCTATCCAGGTGATGAGTGAAATCGGTATCGATATTAGTAAAGCAGTTCCTAAACATGTTGACCAATTTCTCAACCAACCCTTCGATTACGTCATTACTGTGTGTGATCATGCACGAGAAACGTGTCCTGTGTTTTCGGGTACTGTCAAACATCGTCTCCACATCGGATTTGATGACCCGACCTTTGCTGAGGGTACTGAGGATGAGGTACTCGAAGCTCACCGCCGTGTACGCGACGAAATGAAAGAACGACTGAAGGAGTTCTACACATCGGCGATTCAACACCAGCCTTCACTGTGAACAGTTAGCGGTACACTTGGTTCTTCCGTGACTTATGGTAAGCAACGAGTAATCGTTCAACGTATTTACCGATCATGTCAAATTCAATGTTTACTGTGTCGTTCGGTTTAAGGAATCGAAAAGTTGTAACTTCCATTGTGTGTGGAATAATAGAAACTCCGAATTCGTTACCTTTCAATTCTGCAACCGTTAAACTTACCCCATTGACGGCTACAGAACCAACAGGGATAAGGTACTTTGCGAATTTTGGTGGTACTCTAAACCAGAACATCCAACTGCTTTCGCGCGGTTCAATTCTTGTCACCCGCCCTATACCATCAACATGCCCCAAAACAAAGTGTCCACCTAAACGACTCTGTGGAAGTAATGAACGCTCAAGGTTCACAGCGCTACCAACAACAAGATTTCCCAGGGTTGTTTTCTTAAGTGTTTCTTCAACTGCTTGTACATCGAATGTTGTTTTTGTCCGCTTAATAACAGTCAAGCAAACACCATCGACGGCAATACTGTGATCGACCTTCAAGTCATGGAGAGTACTCTTCGCATGAATAGTAAAAACAATACTGCCATCAACATACCGTAGATTTTTCACAATTCCCATTTCTTCCACGAGTCCTGTAAACATGATGCCTCCTTTCTAATATCTTTACATCGGTGATGCTTCAAGCAGGACATCGCTGCCAAGCTGACGTACTGCTGTAATGAGAAGTTTCCGTGACTTTGCTAAAGGAAGAGGCGGATGAAACTGTATTCCCTTTCCTCCACCAAGCACAAGAGGAGCAATAACACAGTACACTTTCTGAACATAGTTTTCTTTGAGAAAAAGTGCATGCGTTGCAGGTCCTCCCTCTACAAGGAGCGAAGTAACTCCCAAGCTTCCCAACAATTGAAGTACTGATTTCAGTGGTACTTGTTTCGTGGCTCCAACACCGTACACTTCAACACCACGTCGTTCCAAGCGCAGTGCTTTCCTCCTTTTTACTTCCAATGCTTTTCCAGAGGTAATAATAATTGTTCTGGCACTTGCAATATCCAATACTTTTGCTTTCTCTGGGACACTTAAACCACCATCGAGAATCACTCGTGTTGGATTGCGACCATAGACAAGACGAACAGTAAGTTGTGGATCATCGATTGCTACTGTCCGTGCTCCAACAAGTATCGCATCGTAAATACTTCGAAGTCGATGCGCTTCGCGCCTAGCTTCTTCGCATGTAATCCACTGCGAACGACCATAGGCATCAACTAACATTCCATCGATCGTTTGAGCAATTTTTAACGCTACATACGGTAATCCACGTTCCATAGCAAAAAAGAATTTCTCATTGAGCTTTCGTGCTTCATCTTCCAAGACACCAACTGTTACCTTAACACCAGCACGACGCAATACTTCAAGACCCTTTCCATTCACAAGTGGATTCGGATCACGAGTAGCGATAACGACATGGTGTACGCCAGCACTGACCAACGCTTCAGCACATGGAGGTGTCTTACCGTAGTGGGCGCACGGCTCTAAATTTACATATACCGTAGCTCCACGTGCTTTCACACCAGCTCGTGCTAAGGCATTTACTTCAGCATGTGGTCCACCATACCGCGCGTGATAGCCTTCACCAACTACTCTTTTATTTTTCACAATGACACATCCAACCATAGGGTTGGGATGAACGGTGCCACTTCCTCGTTTGGCAAGCTCGAGGCAGCGTTCCATGTATCGTTTGTGTATTTCTGTGCTTAGTGCCATTCTACTACTACTGGTGTCGTAAGTGAAATGTTCAGCTCGCGTGCAGCACTCTTTCTATTCATTGCAATTTCAACAACACCACAACTCCCAATGAGCAAGACCGGGGTTCCTCCTTCAGCATCACCGTAGGTACGCACCCACTGTTCGATGCGGCATGACCCAAGTGTAATAGCTTTGACACACTGTACGCCCTGTTCGTACGTCCCTAAGAAAATATTTGTACTAATATTTCCAAAGCGATCGATGTGAACCACCCGTGGGGGAGAGCCAGTATTCTTTGATATACACAACGGCTGCAGAGGGGAATCTAGAGCAACTTTTGTACAGAGTTCATTGATCCAGTACCCTTGTGTCAGTGCTGCTGCAACGGGTGCAAGGATATCCCGCCCATGGAACGTCGACGAAATAACTCCAGGCAATATGGTCTTACATTTCCGAAAATCAAGTGCAAATACTTTTGAAGTACGCTGCTCGTACCGAACCCAATCGAGTAGACCATTATCAGGAGCAAGGAAAATGTACTTTTCCGTTTGCATACACAGAAGTCTTCGATCTGTACCAACGCCTGGATCAACAACACATACAAATATCGTCCCATTGGGAAAGTATTTGTACGAAGCCCATAGAAGAAATGCACCTTCAAGCGTATTCCCAGGTTCAACGGTGTGTGATATGTCAACAACAACAAGAGAATCGTTCCGAGCAAGGAGAACAGCTTTGAGTACACCAACGTAATGATCATTGAGGCCAAAATCTGTCAAGAGTGCAATGATATGGTGGTGTGTACTGCTCATCAATCTTTCACAATGAACGCTTTACCATGTTTCGCTGACTTATAAATGAGATCAACAATTTTCATTCGATGCACTGCTTCTTCCCCAGTAGAAATAACAGGGTGGAGTCCACGAAGAGCTCCAATCCAATGCTTAAGCTCATTTTCATACGATTTTCGATAGAGTACTTGCGGACTCTCAACGGTGGCTGGGGCTACATTAACCAAGCTTCCATGCATACGCTTTACAATGCGAAATGGATTTAGCGATCCACTGCCCTCTGTCCCAAAACAATCACAATAGAAAAAATCACTTGTCGATTCAAATGCCCAACTAGCTTCGATCGTGAGCGTTGCATCGTTCTTCATTTTTAGGTAGATGAGTGCAGTATCCTCAACCCCTTTTGTCCAATGGGCATAGTGCGTTGCCATTACTTGTTTTACTTCCGGATACCCCATCATCCATAAAGCAAGATCAAACATCACAATTCCCAAATCGAGTACAACCCCTCCACCTGACTCTGTTTTCCGCGTAAACCAGTGTGAATGTTCATCAAGTCGTTTAAACCATCCAGCTTTCGTGTAATAAATTTTTCCAAGTGCACGATCCTCGATGAAACTCTTTAGTATCATAGCATCGGGTCGGAACCGATTGTTCATACCTACCATGAGTTTTACGTGATTTTTCTTTGCAGCGTTGACTATTTCTTCTGCTTCCTTTTGTGTTCGGGCGAGTGGTTTTTCTACTAATACATGTCGTCTTGCTTCGATAGCAGCGAGAGCCATTTCTTTATGAAGCACTGTTGGAGTACAAATATCGACACCTTGCATCTCTTGCTCAACGGTAAGCATTTTTTCATAGTTGTTGTAGTAGCGTCGGACTGCATACTTCTCAGCAAGATACTGTGCTTTTGCACGATCACTATCGCAGAGTGCGACAATTTCTACTTCTGGCATACGGGCAAGAATGGGAAGATGTGCTGTTTGTGCTATATTCCCAAGTCCAACAATACCAATTTTTATCTTTTCCATTTGTAAGCTCTCACTGTTGTAATGATTGGAGTGATTCCTGGAGAACGCGTTCGACTACATGAGCAATACCTTCTGGATCAAGATTGAGTTGTCTATAGAGTTCTGTTAATGATCCGTGTTCGACAAACGAATCTGGGAGTCCGTGGAGGTGTACAGCAACGTTCGTAATGCCACATTCAGCAAGAGCCTCAAGGATACCGGCACCAAATCCACCACGCACTGAATTATCTTCTACGGTCATAAATACTCGAATACGAGAAGCAAGCTCCTGTAACAATTCTATGTCGATAGGTTTAGCAAATCGCATATTAACAACTTCTGCGCTAATACCACGTTGTTGGAGAATTTCAGCTGCTTCGAGTGATGGGTACACCATATTACCAATCGCAAGGAGAGCAATATCCTTTCCTGGACGCAGGATTTCCCCTTTTCCAATGTCGATTTTTTGAAACTTAGAACGTAAGGGTACCCCCCGTGCTTGTGCACGAGGGTATCGCATTGCAATTGGTCCTTTCGTATACTCAATTGCCGTGTAGAGCATGTCACGAAGCTCTTGCTCATCCTTGGGAGCCATCACAACCATTCCCTGAATACATCGAAGATACGATAAATCGAGTGCACCGTGGTGTGTAGGGCCATCGGCACCAACAAGACCACCTCGATCGAGTACAAAAACAACGTGAAGATTTTGAATTGCACAATCGTGAATAATTTGATCAAATGCTCGTTGGAGAAACGATGAGTAGATTGCTACAACTGGGATCATCCCCTCTGCTGCAAGTCCTGCAGCAAATGTCACCGCATGCTCTTCGGCAATTCCTACATCGAAGAAACGATCAGGATATGTCTCTTGGAGTCGTATTAAGCCCGTACCATCGGGCATAGCTGCAGTAATGCCAACAATACGCTCATTTTGCTGGCAAAGTTCAACAAGAGCATCTCCAAAAATTGTTGTGTACGCTGGTGCATTTGTTGTACTCGGGAATTCTTCACCAGTAAGTTTATCAAATGGATTAACCCCATGGAGACGTGTTGCATCACGCTCAGCCGGTGGGTACCCTTTCCCTTTTTGGGTAATGACATGGATAAGAATAGGGCCTTTTAAATCTTTTACATGACGAAAGATTTCAACAAGCTTTCCAACATTGTGGCCATTGACAGGACCGAAGTACCGAAAACCAAGTGCTTCGAAAAGCATTCCTGGTGTGACAACTGCTTTTATTCCTTGTTCCATTTTATGAGCAAGGGTACGAAGCCGATCACCAAATGAATCAAGCTTGCCAGTTAGTTCCCACACATTTGCTTTCAATCGGTTGTATGCAGGATGAGCAAGCATGTGGGCAAAGTATTCATGGAACGACCATCCACCAGGATTATGAGTGGAAAGAGATATCATCTGATTATCATTGAGCACGACGATTAAATCTTTCTTAAGAAGTCCAGCATTATTCATGGCTTCGTATGCCATTCCACCTGTCATTGATCCATCACCAACAACAGCAATAACTTTATAGTGTTCCCTTTTTAAGTCGCGCGCAACAGCCATTCCAAGTGCAGCAGAGATTGCAGTACTTGCATGTCCGGCACCAAAGGCATCGTACTCACTTTCATCACGCCTCAGGAACCCACTTAGTCCTCCACGCTTTCTCATTGTAAGCATCCGATCGCGCCGACCGGTAAGTATTTTATGAGGATACGCTTGATGTCCAACATCCCAAATTAATTTGTCATAAGGCGTATTGAAAACGTAGTGCAACGCGACTGTAAGTTCAACGGTGCCCAACCCTGCACCAAAATGTCCACCTGTTTTCGATACACAATCGATGAGGTAGTCACGTACTTCAGCACATACTGTGCGTAGGTCGCTTACAGAAAGTTTTTTCAAATCTGTTGGTGTCTCAATTTTTGAGAGAAACCTGTACTGCTGTACACTCATTGATACTCCTCTTCAATTGTTTCATTTGATGGAGAAACGTTCATTAATTCGAATTCACCCTCGAGCGTTTTGACAAGTTTCTGGACTCGAAGTTCAGCAGCCCTTAACTTTTGGCTGCATTCTCTAGTAAGATGCACACCCTCCTCAAATAAGTTCAATGCTTCATCGAGTGATACTTCACCACTTTCGAGGGTTTCAACAATTTCTGTAAGTCTGTTGAGCGTTTCTTCAATTGATCCTTTCCGTTGTTTCTTTGTCATTTTCGCGTCCTTTCTACACGAGCATTTACAATTCCATCGTGAAATTGAATTTCTGCTTCATCATTTGCATGTAACAATGCACTACTCGATACCGTTTTCCCATGTTTTCGTACAATGGTATATCCACGGCGAAGAACATTGTACGGATTTAAAGCGCGTAATTGCTTTTCAATCGTACCGAGAGTTATAGTTTTTGACTCGATCATCGACGGTACTAAAACATGTAACCGCTCAATAATATCGTCAATTTTTTGATTGTATTCACGAACCATTGTACGAGGTTTATGAAATTCGTAACTCTTCACACTCATTACAACACTGTTCTTCAATTGATCAATGTATGCGAGAATAACTCTTCGCATTGTGGCGGTACGAGTAGCTAACTCTGCAACTATTTCATTTCTATCCCGTGCAACAAGTTCTGCTGCCGCAGAGGGTGTAGGTGCACGTAAATCTGCAACAAAATCTGCAATACTTACATCAACTTCATGCCCAACAGCACTAATTGTTGGAATGTGTGATTCATAGATTGCTCGAGCAACAATTTCTTCATTAAATGGCCACAAATCCTCTAATGATCCACCACCACGACCAATAATGAGAACATCGAGGTTACCGTACTCATTACATTCACGAATGGCCTGCGCAATTTCTTCTGCTGCTCCAACTCCTTGTACTCGTACTGGGTAGAGAACAACTTCAATGCTTGGGTTTCGTCGTGCTAGTATAGTAAGAATGTCACGAAGTGCAGCCCCAGTTTCTGAGGTGATAACACCTATGCGCTGCGGATACCGTGGAATTGGTTTCTTGTGACGAGCATCGAATAACCCTTCTGCAGCTAATTTACGTTTCAGTTGTTCAAAAAGCATTTGGAGTTCTCCAATGCCCAGTGGTTGGAGTTTTTCAACATCGAGCTGATAATTCCCATGCGGGGGATAAACAGTAATAGAACCTAGGGCGAGAACCTTCATCCCATCGACTGGTTTCAATGGCATTAAAGTATTTCGACTCCTCCAAAAAACAGCAGAGAGCTGAGCTCGTTCATCTTTTAGTGTAAAATACATGTGACCTGATGTATGGAGTTTAAAGTTAGAGATTTCACCTTGTACCCACACTCGAGAAAAATTCATTTCGAGCATGTATTTAATATCTCTTGTTAGTTCCGAGACTGTCAGGATATGGTCTTCATGCATCATAGGTGTAAAAATACTGATTGTTCCGTGGACAAACAAATATCCTGTATCACTCCCCGTCAGAAACAAAAAAGCCCGCATAAGCGGGCTTTTCGTCTGTGGTACTACTGAGACTATGCAGTTTTCCGTTCTTCATAAAGATAAATAGGTTCTTTCGCCTTGGCAATTGTATCTTTCGTGATGATACACTTCGAAACATTCCGTCGCGATGGTAAATTGTACATAATGTCAAGCATAACCGATTCAATAATTGAGCGAAGTGCACGTGCACCTGTTCCTCGCTCAATTGCTTTCTCAACTACCATTTTGAGTGCCGTCTCTTCAAATTCAAGCTCAACGCCCTCGAGAGCAAATAGTTTCTGGTACTGCTTCACAATAGCATTCCGCGGTTGAGTAAGAATATTAAGGAGCGCAGTTTCGTCGAGTGGATCGAGCGTTGCAATAACAGGCAGACGACCAATAAATTCAGGAATTAATCCGAACTTCAACAAGTCATCCGGTTCTACAAGAGGTAAGAGCTTTTCACGTTCTTTACTTTTCTTTCCTCGTACTTCTGCGCCAAATCCCATAGGATTTTGGCTTACCCGTCGTTCGATTATTTTTTCTAACCCTTCAAAAGCTCCTCCGCAAATGAAAAGAATATTTTTCGTGTTGATGTTGATGAGGCTTTGTTCAGGGTGTTTTCGACCACCTTTTGGAGGTACACCGGCTATCGTGCCTTCTAGAATCTTCAACAGTGCTTGCTGTACACCTTCACCTGATACATCGCGAGTAATAGAAGCACTATCTCCCTTGCGGGCAATTTTATCGATTTCATCAATGTAAACAATGCCACGCTCTGCTTTCTCAACATTGTAGTCCGCATTTTGAAGTAAGTAAACCAATATTGTCTCAACATCATCCCCAACGTACCCTGCTTCAGTGAGGGTTGTTGCATCTGCAATTGCGAAGGGAACATCCAAAATTCGAGCAAGTGTTTGAGCAAGAAGTGTTTTCCCTGTTCCTGTTGGTCCAATGAGAAGGATGTTACTCTTCTCAATTTCAACATCATCGAGTGTACCAATTAAGTCGTTATTTTCAATGCGTTTGTAGTGATTGTATACTGCTACAGAGAGAATACGTTTTGCCAGTTCTTGACCAACAACAAATTCATCGAGTGCTTTTTTAATGTCCACAGGAGTAAGGTTTCGCCGCATGCCAATTCTGCGTGCGTTAATTGCTGCCATGTTGTTCTTGATAATTTCAACCGAGCTCGCCACGCAGAGATCACAAATATAGACATCGGGACCTGCTATGATACTATTTACCTCTTCCGGCGTTCGTCCACAGAATGAGCATGCTATTTTATCTGGCTGCCGCGTACGTTGGCTCATACGTTAACTCCTGGTAACTCATGATTACTTCTTTGTTTCACTCGGTCGTTTGATTAATACATTGTCGATAATTCCATACTCTTTCGCTTCTGCTGCAGAAAGATAGTAGTCCCGATCCGTATCTTTCTCAATTTGTTCAAGAGAACGCCCGGTATGGTATGAAAGTATTTCATTGATCCGCTTTTTCGTCTTCAATATTTCTTCAGCTTGGATACTAATATCTGACGCCGTGCCTTGGACACCACCCCATGGTTGGTGTATCATCACTTTCGAATTTGGCAATGCAGTTCGTTTCCCTTTAGCACCACCAGCTAAGAGTACTGCTGCCATGCTTGCTGCCATCCCAATACAAATGGTTGCAACATCTGGTCGAATGTACTGCATCGTATCATAAATGGCAAGCCCAGCCGACACACTCCCACCCGGACTGTTAATGTAGAGGTGAATATCTTTATCAGGATCTTCCGATTCAAGAAATAGGAGTTGAGCGATGACAAGGCTAGCAACAGTGTCGTCGATGGGCATTCCCAAGAAAACAATGCGCTCCTTTAATAGGCGGGAGAATATATCAAATGCTCGCTCACCACGACCCGTTTGCTCCACAACAATGGGAACAAGTTGATTGTAGAGTGTCTCTCTTTTCATCCGCACTTCTCCTTATACTGTTTGTCTGTTCTCTGTATCCGGAACGTCAACAATTTTTACCGACTTGAGTAATACACTCATCAGCTTCTCCCCAGCGAGCCGATCCATCATTTGTTCTGATGATTTGTAGTAGCTTACTACTCGTTCCTTGGGAATATTCATTTTCTTTGCATCCTCTTCTGCACGTTGTTCAAGTTCTTGATCCGTAATGGTTATGTTCTCTTCTTTCAATAACTCCTCTCTTAACAACGCCCACTTTGCTTGCGCAATTGCATACTCTCGATTGCGCTCAAAGAACCCATCATAATCAAAATCTGCTGGAAGTTCTTTTTTAGGGTAACTCTTTTTGATATCTTCAAGCAATTGCTCAATGAATGCACGAATAAGAGAGTCGGGAACCTGGAAGTCGTGGAGCTTTACAATTTCAGTCACAACTGCATTTCGTACTGTTCGTTCACTTTGATCATTCCAGTACTGCTCAAGTTTTTTCTTCAAATCAGCTCTGTACTCTTCCAAAGTTTTAAATTTACCGTTCGAAATCTCTGTAATGAATGCTTCATTGAGCTCAGGAAGGATAACTTTTTCGATCTTTTTTACGGTAAGTTCTTCATGAACAGTATGGGTATGTCCTTCGTGTTCATATTGTAATCTTACGCGGTACGTCTCACCAACAACTGCACCCGTGAGCGTCTCTCGATATTGTTGATTGAGTCTCTCATCCGCAAGGTATAACCTTACGTTCTCATCTTTCTTGCCAAGAATCGGGGTACCATATTCATCAATTTCTTGTGCATCGACAGTAACAACATGGTCAAGATCTGTAACTTTCTCAACTTGTTCGAGTCTGGCTTTGCTCCGGCGCAACGAAAGCATTTCATTTTCTATTTCTTCATTTGTTACTGTATGCACCGGTCTCTGAACAGTAATTGTTTTGTAATCTTTAAGCCTGATCGTTGGACGAACATCGTAGCGAATCTTGAATCGGAACTCTTTACCACGATCGTAATTCATATCAACCAGTGTCGGTTCACCAATTGGCTTCAAATCCTTCTCTTTCACAGTTTTTCTATAAAATTCTGAAGCAATCGCTTCGAGTGAGTCATGTTCAATCAGGTCACCATAGAGGCGTTTGATCATGTCAAGAGGTGCTTTCCCTTTCCTGAAACCACGAATTTCGATCTTCTTTTGATACTCAGCATACGCTTTTTCAAAATGTGGCTCGAGTTCTTCCGCTGAGGCGACAATTTCGAGTTCTCGTGAAACATCTGTTATTTCTTGAATTTTTACTTCCACAGGATATCCTCAATTGAATGGTACAACATACGCCCCTGTGGGCACGGGGGGAGTTGAACCCCCACGGGTTGCCCCACTAGCTCCTAAGGCTAGCGCGTCTGCCAGTTTCGCCACGTGCCCAACAGTCCAAAGATAGAAAAAACCCATCCAGAGCTCGTTCACTCTGGGTATGGGCTTTTTCAATATAACAACGGTTTGATAGAAAAGCAAAATTTTGGCGAGCGTTTATCCCTTCAAACCCGGCAAATTGAAAAAACTACGTTCTTATTGCGAATTCCAACAGATCAAGCTGTGCTGTTCTCACCCTATGTTGTAGGAATGAGAACAGCGGTTTCTTATGCGTTTACTTAACAATTCCTCTTTACTTTACAACGAGCATTTTCACTTGTTTCTGCAATTGCCCTACGTGAAGTCGTGCAATATACAATCCTGATGGCAAGTTCGAAGCATCGAACGTAACAGTATAGGTTCCGGCTTCCTTAAACGAATTCACCAACAATGCTACTTCTCGACCGAGAAGATCGTATACCCGTAAGAGTACATGGTCCGATTTCTGGAGAGAGTACGTAAGTGTTGTTGACGGATTAAACGGATTGGGAAAATTTTGATGTAACTCAACTTTCTGAGGTAAAAAATTACAACAATCATCCAAAATTGATGTTGTTAGAGGGCTCGTACTGGCAAATAAGAACTCACCACTTCCAGGAACTATTACCAATAGTTCACTTTGATTCAATGGATTGACACTCCATGTAACTTCATTGAAAGTGCCTGAACCGATTGTTGACCGCCAGTAAACTTTCAATGTCGCCACAGTACTATATCCTGCCGTAATCAACACATTTGCCGGAATGATGAGAACAGCATTTGTATACTGAATACCAGTAATTGACAATAGGATTCGATACTGTGCTATGTACTGCGGTGTCGTTGATGTAAAACTTACATTTGCAGGGAAACTTCTGAACACCCGAATAGAACAAATACCACTTCTGGTAACTCCTGTTAATCCAATGTAGAGGTTAGCGTTTGTAAATTGAAAGACCCCATCCATAGCAACTGCGACACTATCAACTGTTTGAGGTTGTATGTCTGATATACGTCGTAGTTTTTGGGACCCATAATCCGCTACATAAATGTCCCCATTTTGTGCAACTGTTATCCCAATAGGTTCATTGAACGAAGCGATCATAACGTCTCCATCACTACTACCAACAGTGGTACCAGCAATAACAGTAGATGACGTGAATCTGCTATTCACCTTATAAATTTTATGCGTGTAGTAACCAGGATAGTAATAGAACCCATCAACACCACGAACAATAGCACCAACATCAGTGCTTGCTGCTGTAAATAGTACAGTTGCTTGTCCGGTGTACCTGTTTACCTCATAAAAATTTCCACCTCCATAATATGTTGTGACAACCAAATTTTTATTGGGGAGAATTTCCAATCCACAAGCTCGTACACCACCGCTTACAATACCATTTGTTTTACCCTGCACAGCAAGTACATTTGCTGTTCCAACACTCCCACCACCAGGTAAAACTTTGTATATCTTTTGAGAAAAGTATTCAGCAAAAAACAATGTATCTCCATCAAATACAAGTCCATGTGGAGCAGAACATCCTGTTACATAATCCTGAACACTTTTATCTGATAACGATACACGGACAATTTTATTCCCTCCATATAAACTCACATAAATATACCCACGGTGAATTCTTAAATACGTCGGGTCACCTCCAACTTGAGCAATAGTTTGAATTGTTAATGATGGTGTTATCTTTTTTATAACATTACACGCTGACCGTTCTGTGTAATAAACATTTCCAGAATCATCAACTGCTATTCCTTGAATAGGACAACTCCCTGTCACAAGTGTTGAAACGTACTGTGCATGCATGGATGAAATGGCAAGTAATAAAATAAAAACAATGCTACTTTGCTTCATGGGACCCCCTCCTTAATAACATTTAACATTTTTGGTAAAGTTTATAGTACACAACTCCGAATGATGAATAACCCCATAGTAGTGATTTTCACGAGAAGTATCGCAGTAAATCAGATTTATAACAATACGGCATATGCACTATTTCCCTTTGCGACACAGTGAATACGCATCAAATGCTCTACCATACGCCTTCGTTGTATAGACTTCAATTTTTTCGTACCTTACTTAAAGAAACATACGGAACAAATATTTATTGTACCTCGTCAGTACCACATTGAATGTTGCACACATCGGAAGGAGACACCTGTGGATATAAAATCGATCAACGAAATGATTCAACGTGAAAGTGCTTTTGTTGAGACGTTAACCACTGAAGTTGGAAAGGTTATCGTTGGGCAAAAAACGATGGTTGAGCGTTTGCTTATTGGACTGCTTTGCAACGGTCACATTCTTCTTGAAGGTGTTCCGGGCCTTGCAAAGACACTTACTATCAAAACACTTGCAACAGCAATCCAAGCGAAATTCCAACGAATCCAATTTACCCCCGATCTTCTCCCCGCTGATTTGCTCGGAACAATGATCTATAATCAAAAGGATGGCAAATTCTTCACGCGAAAAGGGCCAATCTTTGCAAATTTTATTCTCGCAGACGAAATCAACAGAGCACCAGCAAAAGTACAGAGCGCATTGCTTGAAGCCATGCAAGAACGCCAAGTTACTATTGGTGAAGAAACATACAAACTTGAAGAGCCATTCCTTGTTCTCGCAACACAAAACCCAATAGAGCAAGAAGGCACCTACCCACTTCCCGAAGCACAAGTTGACCGCTTCATGCTGAAAGTAAAGATTGGGTACCCTTCTCGTGAAGAAGAACTCGCCATTATGCGGCAAAACATCATCACAAACAACAAGGAAGTTAAACCTGTTGTTCACCCAAACGATATACTCGCTGCTCGACAAGTCGTTCAGCAAGTTTATATGGATGAGAAAATAGAACGTTATATTCTCGACATTGTCTTTGCAACACGCGATCCAAAATCCTACAAACTCGAAAAACTTTCATCGCTCATTCAATATGGCGCATCACCGAGGGCAACCATTAACCTCGCCCTTGCAGCCAAAGCCCACGCATTCATTAAACGTCGGGGTTATGTCATTCCAGAAGACGTACGAGCTCTGTGCCCAGATGTCCTTCGCCACAGAATTGCAGTAACGTACGAAGCAGAGGCAGAGGATATTACATCGGAACACATCGTTACGGAAATATTGAATACAATTGAAGTACCATAATCGGTAAACTTGAACGACCATTTCATGGAAACAAAAGAATTACTGAAAAAAGTACGTCAACTAGAAATTCGTACTCGTGGTCTTGTCAATCAGGTATTTTCCGGTGAATACCATTCCGTCTTCAAAGGACGAGGCATGGAATTTTCCGAAGTTCGCGAGTATCAATTCGGTGATGATATCCGTTCAATTGATTGGAATGTTACTGCCCGATTCAACCATCCATTCGTAAAAGTATTCGAAGAAGAACGTGAATTAACGGTTCTTCTCGTAGTCGATATGAGTGGATCGCAATTCTTTGGATCCCATACTGCATTGAAACGAGATATTGCTATCGAAATAAGTGCTGTTCTTGCATTTTCCGCAATGAAAAACAATGATAAGGTCGGGCTTATACTTTTCACCGACCGGATCGAAAAATTTGTTCCTCCCAGAAAAGGTCGAGGACATACGTTACGAATTATTCGTGAGCTTCTCTCTTTCGAGCCTTCACAACGCTCTACGAACATGAGCGTTGCATTGGAATATCTCAATCACGTACAAAAGAAGCGAAGCATTGTGTTCCTCATATCCGATTTTCTCGACGAAGGATACGAATCTGCTCTACGAATCGTTGGAAAACGACATGATTTGATTGGTATTGTACTCCACGATCCCCGGGAGAATACACTCCCAGATGTTGGTCTTATTCGTCTAAGAGATGCGGAAACCGGTACTCTACGAATTCTCGATACCACAAACCCAGCAGTCCGTACGCTCTACCACGAATTTCGCCGCCGAGCCATCGAAGAACAACACTTGCTCTTCGTAAAATCGAAACTTGATGAGATTTTTATTCGCCTCGATCAACCATACATTAAACCACTTGCCGATTTTTTCCGATTACGGGAACGACGATTGTAATGCATATGAAATTGCTCAAAACCATAGTACTTCTCCTCATCCTCGCACTACCTGTGCAAACGCAGCAGCGTCTTTACTTAAAAGCCTATACCGACTCAACAGAATATACTATTGGAGATCGTGTTGATCTCCACATCGAAGTTCGTACCGAGATTTCTATCGATTCGATCGCGCCTATGCTCTCCGATAGTCTCGGTTCATTTGAAGTTCTCCATGTTCAGCGAAATGACTCCGAATTCTTCTGGACGGTGTACCTCTCGACCACAGATTCAGGACGGGTGGTCGTACCACCCATTCCATTTCGGTACTTCGTGAACACAGATTCAACACCTCACGTTGCTTATACAAATCCTTTTTACCTAACGTTCCGTCCTGTTCTTGTAAATCCACACGGAGATATCAAAGACATCAAACCTCCTCTCTCTGCTCCACTAGAATTTGAAGATGTACTTCCCTACCTCATTGTTCTCGTGGTCATAGCACTAAGTATCTCTGTGTGGTACTACTTCAAGAAAAAAAGCTATTCACAACACTCTCACGAAGAAATGCGAATTAATATTCCTCCTCATAAAGAAGCGCTTGCAGCCCTTCGACAACTTGAAGAAAAGAAATTATGGCAGCAAGGGTTCGTCAAAGAGTATTACTCTGAAGTAACAACCATTCTTCGAATCTTCTTCGAAAAACGTTGGAGCATCCTAGCGCTTGAATCAACAACCGATGAAATTTTACACCAAATGAAACGAATACCGGAAGCCCTCCTCGTGTGGGGAGATCTCGAGTGGTGTTTACGAACAGCCGACTTAGTAAAATTTGCAAAATACATTCCATCACCAGAAGAGAATGAGCGTATACTCCAACACGCATATGCTATTGTACGAATCATGGCGCCAAAGGAGCAACAACCAACCGAACCTCACCCTGTAATTGAGGAAGTGAGCCATGGTAGGTGATCGTTTTGCAAACCCAGAGTTTCTCTGGCTTTTACTTCTCATCCCTATCGTGGGATACTATTGGTGGAAGTACGAACACAAGCATATACTCAATCTACAATTTTCTTCACATCGATTGACTACACACATACCACACACATGGCGCGAACGATTTTTTCGGACACCTCTAGTACTACGACTCCTCGCTCTTACCTTGTTTATCATTGCACTCGCCAGACCACAGTCAATCTCAAGTAAAGAACTTATCTCAACCGAAGGCATCGATATTGTTCTTGTACTCGACATTTCCGGAAGCATGCTCGCTGAAGATTTTACACCAAACAGATTAGAAGCTGCAAAACAAGTAGCTGAGGATTTTATCGACGGGCGTTCCAACGACCGAATCGGGCTCGTTATTTTCTCAGGTGAGAGTTTTACTCAGTGTCCACTTACGATTGATTATCCTGTACTGAAAAGCCTTCTACACGAAGTAAAGAATGGAATGATTGTTGACGGTACTGCTATTGGCTTAGCTATTGCCAACGGTGTCAACCGATTGAAAGATTCAAAAGCCAAAAGTAAAGTGATGATCCTGTTAACAGATGGTGTTAACAATCGAGGAGAAATCGATCCTCTTACTGCAGCCCGCATTGCAGCAACGTACGGTATTCGAATCTACACAGTCGGTGTCGGAGCTCAAGGTGAAGCTCCCTACCCTGTTCAAACACCGTTTGGGATTCGACGCCAAATGGTTCCTGTTGATATTGATGAAAAAGTGCTAACAGAAGTTGCATCACTCACAGGTGGAAAGTACTACCGTGCAACAGACAACAGAACACTAAAAGCAATTTATAGAGAAATTGACAAACTTGAACGCACAAAAATGGAGGTAACCGCCTATCGTAAGTACAGCGAACTGTATAGGAGCTGGTTACTCCTAGGCATTGTGGTTTTTCTTATTGAAGTTGTAACACGAGTTACTCTTTTCAGACAGTTACCTTAAAACGGTAAGAACCGCTCTACGTTGAAATGATTAGTGAGGAATCCTATGCTTCGGTTTGCACATCCTGAATACTTATGGTTGCTCCTCCTTATCCCTCTGGGTGTTGTTGGTTTTATAATTTTTAACCGCCACTATGACCGAGCACTTACGAAATTTGCCAATCGTTGTGTACTCAACACACTGGTGCCAGACCACAGTCGTGGGAAAAAACTTACAAAGCAAGTACTTATCCTCGTTGCACTTATGTTCTTAGTCTTTACACTTGCCGATCCACTTGTTGGTACACGTTTGGAAGAAGTAAAACGAGAAGGAATTGATCTCTTCGTCGTCCTGGACGTCTCATTAAGTATGAAAGCAGAGGACATTAAACCCAATCGCCTGGAAAAGGCAAAACGTGATGTCTCAGCACTTCTTAAAAAGCTTTCCGGCGATCGCGTTGGTCTTATTGTCTTTGCCGGCGATGCGTTCGTTCAATTTCCACTCACATCAGATTATGCTGCAGCAGATCTCTTTATTTCTGCTATCGATGTCGATGCAGTACCTGTGCCTGGAACATTTATCGGTCTTGCCATAGAACGAGCTCTCGCATCTTTCATCAAAGAGAGTCCAGCTCAAAAAGCAATTGTCGTTGTTTCCGACGGCGAAAACACCGAAGGCGACATTGCAGGACCAGTAGACGAAGCCAAGCGTAAGGGCGTACGCATATACACAATAGGCATGGGAACTTCTGAAGGAGCACCTATTCCTTTCTACGATAAAGCTGGAAATCGAATAGATTATAAACGGGATCAAAGAGGTTCTATTGTCCTTACAAAACTTGATGAAACTATCCTTCGCACTATAGCTGAGCAATCTGGAGGAAAGTACTACCGTGCGACCAGCGCTGGTAATGAAATCGAGGAAGTATTCAACGATCTTAACACTCTTGAAAAAATCGAGTTTGGTACAAAGCAAATCTCTGGCTTCGAATCGAGGTATCAATATCCGCTCACTCTTGCTCTATTCTTTTTACTCCTCGAGGGTATAATTTCCGATCGTCGGAGTACGTTTCTTAAACAATTGAAGAAATTCATACCTGGAATTTTCGTTTTCCTCGGTTGCATCTTCTTCCCAACTGAAAGTTGGGCTCAATCAGTTCGTTCACTTGTAAAAGAGGGAACTCGAGCATATAACGAAAAAAAGTACATCGATGCGGAAGTAGCTTACAAAAAGGCGTTAGAGACGAAACCAGAATCACCTGTGGCAAAATTCAACCTTGGAAATGCTTACTACAAACAACAACGCTACGAAGAAGCACTTCAACAATATGCACAGGCAGAGAGAGCATTGTCTTCGTCCGATGATCGAGCATCAGCTTGGTACAACATTGGAAATTCACTCTACGAGTCGAAGAAGTACCAAGAAGCTGTGAAAGCATATAAACAGTCATTGCGGTATCGTCCTCGTGATCCTGAAGCTCTGTACAACCTCCAGATGGCCTTAGAAAAGCTCAAACAACAACAGCAACAACAGAACAACCAAAACAAGCAACAACAAAAGCAAGAACAACAACAAAAAAACCAACAACAAAATCTTCAACAACAGCAACAACCGCAACTTTCACAAAGACATCAAATGCCACAGAATGAAGCTGAACGAATACTTGAAGCAATGAGAAACAATGAACGCGAAATCCAGAAAAACGTTCGGAAACGAGAAGCTGCTCGAATACGAGTGGAGAAAGATTGGTAAGAAAGGGTAACAGTACTATGAGAAGAAAAGTCAAATACATTATTTCTTTCATTACCTTATATCTTAGTATCTCTCCACTACCAACTTTTGCACAAAATGTGACGTTTACTGCGTCGACATCTGAAACAACCATCGGTATCGGTGAACAGTTTGAAGTAACGTTTACACTCAACTGCGACGATCCGAATGCATCAAAAAAATTCACTCCGCCGAAATTCGATCCATTTGTAGTCCTTTCCGGACCGAACCAATCAACAAGCATGCAGTGGATAAATGGGCAAGTTACCGCAAGTATTTCATACTCGTATCGTCTCTATGCACGGAACAGTGGTAAATTTACAATTCCTCCTGCTACTATAGAGTACAAAGGGAAAACTCTGTCTTCACAACCACTTACAATTACTGTCACACAAAGTCAAAGTAAAAAACAGAGCGATAAAACTACCGATGGCGTTGACGTTGGTGATAACCTCTTCCTACGAGCATACGTGAATAAAAGTCATGCACGCGTTGGCGAACAAATTACATTGACTTATAAACTATACTTTCGTGTTTCGATATCTGGATACGACCTCATCAAAGCACCAACGTACGAGGGTTTCTGGAGCGAAGACTTTGATCTCCCCAAACAGCCACCTATAACCACTGAGGTTGTTGATGGGAAACAATACCGCGTTGCTACCATTAAGAAAACAGCTCTCTTTGCAACTCAACCTGGCAAGTTAACCATAGCACCACTGGAAGTACGATGTGCAGTCCAAGTACAAGTCAAGCGTCGAACTAACGATCCATTCGACATCTTCTTCAATGATCCATTCTTTCAACATATTGAAACGCGGCAAGTAGACATCCAATCGAATGTTCTGAGCGTTACAATTGCACCTCTTCCAGCAAATACACCTTCTGAGTTTTCTGGCGGGATTGGGAAGTATTCATTCTCTGCTTCGATTGACAAAAACTCCGTTGCAGCAGGCGACGCTATTACACTCCGAGTGAACGTTTCGGGTACAGGAAATATCAAACTCGTGACACTCCCAAAGCCTCAATTTCCAGCTGACTTTGAAGTGTACGAACCGAAACTTTCGGAAACAATTTCGCGCGATGGTGATATAATTCGCGGGAAAAAGTCAGCAGAGTACCTCCTCATCCCACGGAACGCAGGACAACGTACAATCGATCCGATCAAATTCACATACTTTGATCTTGAGAATGCTACCTTCGTTACACACTCATCTCCCCGCTTTGAGATTACTGTAAAACCAGGAAAAACATTCGCAGGGAGCACTCCGCTGTCGACTGATAAGGAAGCCATCCGGATTCTTGGGGAAGACATTCGTTATATTAAACTTTCAACCTCTTCGTTAAAAAGAAAAGATGAACCCAGTTCTCCTCTTGTTACAATTCTCTTGCTCGTAGTTCCTCCCTTGGTGTTTCTTGGAACGTGGAGCTACCAGAAACGACGTGAAAAGTTGTATGGTGACATTCATCGGCTTCTCTTCGAAACTGCTGGACGTGAAGCACAGCGACGTTTAAAACGTGCACGTGACTTGTTCGAAAAAGGCGATGCTGAAAGTTACAATGCTGAAGTCCTTAATGCACTCACAGAATATCTTCTCCACAAGCTTCAACTTAAAAAAGCAGAATTTTCACTCGAACGTGCTCTTGAAGACCTCAGGAATCACAACGTGCCAGAACAGACATTACAGAACCTCAAACACTGCATTGAACGAGCCCAGTTCGCACGGTACGCTCCACAAACAGATACAAAAACAACACGACGCGAGCTCCTCGATCTTGCAACCCACGTTATTCAAACAATTGAGTCAACGTTTCGAAAACAAACACAACGCCTAAGGAGAACGTAGACACTATGATGAAATTCATTTCTCCATTTATCTTAATTGCTGTGGTCTCACCTTACCTCTATTCAATTGAAAATCCATACACATTATTCGAACGAGGAAATATATTTTATAAAAACGGACAGTATGAACACGCTGCAAAGATATATCAACAAATTATCGATTCAGGGTATATCAGCGCTGAGGTGTACTATAACCTTGGGAACTCTTACTATCGTCTGGAGCGTCTTGCTCAGGCTATCCTTGCATTCGAACGAGCAGCTCGTTTGAAACCAAACGACCCCGACATTCAACACAATGTAAAGCTCTGTTATTTAAAAACAATCGACCGCATCGAACCTCTTCCCGAGCTTTTTCTCATTCAATGGCTTCGTGCCTTTGCATCACTCGTATCACAGAGCACAGCAGAACTCCTTTTTCTTATATCCTGGTTAATCTTATTTACCTCCATGACAATTGGCTACCTCGTTCGTCAAACCGTCATTCTCCGTACTGCTCGCGTACTGTTTTTCATTTCAGTCTGTTGTATTGCTATAAGTGCACTGCTCATCGGTGTGCATGAACTTCTTGATACTTCTGCAAATGAAGCAATCATCACGGCACATACAGTTACTGCAAAATCTTCCCCTGATCCAAAAAGTATCGACGCCTTTGTCATTCACGAAGGATTAAAGGTAAAAATTACAGATTCTGTAGGTTCTTGGATTAAAATTACTCTTCCCGATGGAAAAATCGGGTGGATTGAAGCAACACAGTGCGAAAAAATTTAACTGCGCATTTTCCCAAACCATTTTTGTAAACAATCAACATATCCTGCACCATAATCGAAACCATAATCGAAGTTGTAACCATCCTCAGTACATTCAAAGGAAGCGTTGGCACAGTTCATCACACATCGCGTAGCCTATTGGAGTTAATCGAAAATAATTGTTCTCATAGCAAGCATATTTGTGTATAACAAGATCATCAATTATTTCTCTATACCGATCGTAAAAATTTTCTCCAAACAACATCTCATACAAACGACAATCTACTCCTTTACTTCTAAGACCAAGGTAAAGAACTTCTTGCCGAATATTTTCATCTGTCAACTCTTCTTCACCGCTTAGCGGTAGGGTACCTCTCTCAATCAATTCACAGTACTGTTGTATATCGTTGGTGTTCCACCAACGTCTCCGCTCAAAAAACGAATGTGCCGATGCTCCAAAACCAAAGTACGGTTCACGATACCAATATCCACAATTATGACGGCACTCATACCCTGGCTTTGCATAGTTCGAAACCTCATACTGCACGTACCCTTGAGAACGAAGGTACTCACTCGCTGCGAGGTATAGTTCTGCAGTAACTTCATCATTGAGGGGAACAACACGTCCATCACGTACCATCGCATAAAGTGGTGTTTGTGGCTCGACCATTAACGTATAACACGAAACATGGTGAACACCGTAGGCCACAACTGTACGAAGATTTGAGAGAAGAGATTCTTTTGTTTGCTGAGGTAAAGCGCAGATAATATCCACACTAATGTTTGTGAAGCCAGCCTCTTTCGCAGCCTCAATACAGCGACGAGCATCTTCCCCGGTGTGTATTCGTCCAAGGAATTGCAACTCGTCATTGTTGAATGATTGAACTCCGATGCTGATACGGTTAATACCAAACCGACGGTATGCACAAAGATCCTCATACGTTACAGTACCGGGATTAATTTCTATACTAATCTCATGATTCGTAGAAAATGGTACTACTGTTGCAAGATCATGGAGAAGTGTTGAAAGGTACTTTGGTGGTGCAAGGGATGGTGTTCCACCACCAAAATAGATTGTATCGATGCTCTTTATTTCCTTCAATAGCGAGGTACGACGATGAATTTCATCTCTAAGACATTCAAAGTACCGTTCGATACTTGAGAACCCAACTTCCAAAACAGGCAACGAACAAAAGTCACAGTACGTACATTTCTGTTTACAAAATGGGATATGAATATACACGAGAGCCATGAAATACTTCCATAAAGTGAAAATAATTCCGAGAGATATCAATACAAGTGCAATTCTTGTTCGGTAGAACTCTTGTACAATGCATCACATCCCCCCTTTGATATAGTGAAGCGTACTCACCATGCACCAGAGTACTGTACACACATTAGTTGGTGTGAGTTCAATCCATAGTATTCAATTGATAGATCTTCCACTCTTACAGGTGTACATTACTCAGTCCACCGAAGCAACCGTAGAAATTAGTGTATCAACTTTCCTATTCTTTCCCATCGTATTATCCGAAATCGTTCAGCAAATGTCGTTGTAGGAACTTCTGTATCCCACGACCAGTAGATTATTAACGCCTCTCCCACAATCAAATGTTCTGGCACGAATCCCCAGTGTCGACTATCGTAACTATGTTCATAATTGTCTCCAAGGACAAAGTAGTGGTTGTCTTCAATAATGTAGTATTGTACGAAGTGACCATCTACGTACAATGTCGTATCGTTGTGAAATATAACACGATGACCTTCCCGTTCAATAACACTTTGTAGCAATTCACTCTTCAGATCTGAATACCAGAGCGTGTCACCGCGTTGAGGCACTTTAAACCGGTAGCCACCATCACATGAATGTTCAAAATACTCAGGAGTCGAATGTAGCTCCGGAAAACTTTTACCATTGATAACGACGGTGTTTTTATACAATACCACTGTATCACCGGGGAGTCCTACACATCGCTTGATGAAGACACCATGGCTATTTGGAAGTTCCGGAAAATTAAAAACGATAACTTCTCCACGACGAATAGCCCTCCCAACTGGTATTTTGATAGTTGTCCCTGGTATACTGATGCCGTATGCGAGTTTATTCACAATAATATAATCACCTCGAAGAAGTGTTGGTTGCATAGAGAGAGAAGGAATGCTATACGCATCAACGACGAATGTCTTCAAGAAAAAAGCAGCGCATACTGTTACAAGGAGAGTAATGCCATACTCCTTAAGCAGTACCCTTATGTCTATTCTATTCTCACTGTGAAAACATTGCATTGAAATTTACAAACCGATCCGCCAACTTCACTTTCCTCAATTATTGAAGGCTTCAAAAGTGTCAATTATTTCAATTATTTAATGAGTGAACCAATTCGACCCCAACGCACGGATGCAAGTCGACCAAAAATATCATAGAGTGGAATATTTACATCCCACGACCAATACACAATCATCGGTGTACCGACGAGATTCTCTTTGGGTATAAAACCCCAGTACCGACTATCGAGACTATTGTCCCGATGATCTCCCATGCCGAAGAGGTAGTCATTTTCAACAGTGTAGTGATTTGTGAGCTTTCCGTCAATATAGATGAGATTACCGACTCGAGATGGAACGTGTCCTTCCCTTCGAATAAAAATTTCCCATGCATCATAATTTTCAGGTGTTAGAGCAATGTGCATTCCTTTGTAAGGAACCACAATAGGACCATAGTTATCACTATTCCATCCAGAATTTTTCGGGAAGATTGCTTCATCAGCATAGTGAGCTGGAATCGACCAGCTCCGATCGAATTTGACACGCCGTGGCAAAGGCATCAATGTCCCATTCACGTACACCGCTCGATCTCGGATAAGGATGGTATCTCCAGGAATCCCTATGCACCGTTTTAAATAAAAGGTGAACTCTTCCGGCTGTACTTCGTCGCGATTCCCTGGAAAAACAAACACAATGACATCACCCCGTTGAACATCGCGGAGAGCAGGAAGCCGAAACCACGGAAGACGTACATTCGTGAATGGGATATTGCGCGGTGAAGTACCACCGTAAATAAATTTGTTGACAAAAAGCATCTCACCGGTAAGTACTTCATTTTCCATCGAACCCGTTGGTACAAGAAACGATGCAACAACAAAATTGTTAATGAGAAGAAACAAACCAAGAACAATTCCCAATTCCTTGAAAAAAGCAATAACTTTTTCTTTGAATGTTTTTGGCTTTTGTTCTTGCTGCTGTTCGCGCTTCTTTGATGTTCCCATAATATTCCCTTTCTCTAATCTTCCATTGAGAGAACCGCCAAGAATGCTTCTTGTGGTACTTCGACCCGTCCAACCTGTTTCATACGTTTTTTCCCTTCTTTTTGTTTCTCAAGGAGTTTTCGCTTTCGAGTTATATCTCCGCCGTAACACTTTGCAAGGACGTTTTTCCGAAGTGCACTAAGCGTTTCACGTGCAATAACTTTGCTTCCAATCGCAGCCTGAATTGCTACTTCAAACATCTGACGTGGGATCAACTCCTTGAGTTTTCTGCATAGCTTCCTCCCCCATTCGTATGCTTTCGAGCGATGAACAATAACTGAAAGTGCATCAACCGGTTCACCATTGAGGAGAATATCAAGTTTCACTAGGTCTGATTCACGGTACTCTAAAAACTCATAGTCGAACGACGCATAACCACGAGAGAGGGATTTTAGTTTATCATAGAAGTCAAAAATAATTTCTGCGAGTGGAAGTTCAAAATGAATATCCGCACGATCAGGACTGAGGTACGTCGTATTGCGATGAACTCCACGTCGATCCATGCATAATTTCATAATATTCCCAATATATTCAGTTGGAGTAATGATTTGGGCTTTCACAAACGGTTCTTCAATTCGTTCAATCACGACTGGCTCTGGCATGAGTGCTGGATTATCAACTAACACAACATCACCGTTCGTTTTAATGACACGGTATTCAACGTTGGGTACCGTATTAATTAAGCTTTGATTGTATTCACGTTCAAGACGTTCACGAACAATCTCCATATGGAGCAATCCAAGAAATCCTGCACGGAAACCAAACCCTAAGGCTGCAGAGGTTTCAGGTTCAAAGACGAGTGCCGCATCGTTGAGTCGAAGTTTTTCGAGAGCTTCACGAAGCTCTGGAAAATCATCGCTATTCGTTGGATAAATTCCGCTAAACACCATTGGTTTAGCTTCCTTGTACCCTGGAAGAGGTTCAGGTGCTGGGTTACTCACCAGGGTAATTGTATCTCCAACTTTTGTGTCATGCACATCCTTCACATTTGCAATAATATATCCAACGTCACCTGCAGAGAGTACTCCTGTTCGTTTTCTCTCCAATTCTAATATTCCAATGTCATCAGCCTGGAATTCTTTTCCACTCGAAAAGAAACGTATCCAGTCTTTTTCACGTACAGTACCATCGAACACGCGAACATATGCTACAGCTCCACGGTACTCATCAAAAACTGAGTCGAAAATTAGTGCTTTCAATGGTGCATTGGGGTTACCTCTTGGAGAAGGAATTCGTTTTACAATTGCCTCTAGAACTTCTTCTGTACCTATCCCCGATTTTGCACTTCCCAAAATAATCTCTTCTTCTTTACAACCAATAAGATCAATGATTTGTTTCTTTACAGTATCAATCATCGTCTTTGCACTTGGTAAATCGATTTTATTGATGAAAGGGATAATCTCGAGACCTGCATCAATTGCCAAGTACAAATTTGAAATTGTCTGAGCTTCGACTCCCTGTGTTGCATCAACAACAAGGATAGCCCCTTCGCACGCAGCTAACGATCGGGAAACTTCATACGTAAAATCAACGTGCCCAGGTGTATCGATTAAATTGAGTGTGTACTGTTTTCCATTGTGAGATTTGTATTTGAGTTGTATAGCATGGAGCTTAATGGTAATACCACGTTCTTGCTCGAGTTCCATATCATCGAGTACCTGCTTCGTCATTTCACGTGCAGGGATTGTTCCTGTGAATTCTAGTAATCGATCAGCAAGCGTAGATTTTCCGTGATCAATGTGTGCAATAATACAAAAATTGCGAATTGTATCCATTGTACTGTACCGCCTAAATAAACAAAAGAGTAAAGAGTGAAAGCACAATCTTCACCACTCTTTACTCCTTCCTTCAAATACAATATACTTGAAAATGCATGGAAGAGCAAGGAATTGTATAGGGTAATAATTCTTTATGCAAGAATTGCTCCACTGTATTTCTTTCAGAAGAATTTCCCTACGATCATGGTCATCATCACTCTGTCTTTCGCAAGGATTGCTAATTTAGCAGTTTTGATAGAACCTTTCACAGTGTTGTACACATGAATTGTTGCTCAAATGGTTAGTATTTATCGCCTTTGAACTTAAGTGTTCATGTATTTTTTCGCATACACTATTCATGTAGGACTACTGTACCCACAAAAATTTTTACTATATTGAGGTATTAAATATGAATATCCCACTACTCACATTAAGTATTGTGTTTCTCCTCATTGCAGTCAGACAAATTGGGCACATAAGAATTCCAATTTGGCTGGCAATGCTGGGGGGAGCTTTCGTTGTTCTCATAACTGGTTCGATATCTCTCAACGATGCTTTCCATGCTATCAATCTTGATGTTTTAGCTTTTCTCTTTGGGATGTTTGTCGTTGGACAAGCTTTAGAGGAAAGTGGATACCTTGCTCATATTACCTACCACATTTTTAAGCGCGCAAAAACAATCGATACCCTGTTGCTATCGATACTTTTTGTTTTCGGCTTTACCTCGGCTGTACTTATGAATGACACACTTGCTATTATTGGAACACCGGTTGTCCTTCTTCTCGCACGGAAGCACCACATTCCACCCAACGTGCTCCTCCTTGCTTTAGCGTTTGCTGTAACTACGGGGAGTGTATGTAGCCCAATTGGTAATCCGCAGAACTTGTTAATTGCACTAAGTGGTCGGTTCCAGAACCCATTTTTGGAGTTTTTACAATGGCTCCTTTTTCCAACAATTCTCAATATGTTCATCACATATGCCATACTTAAGTGTTTTTACCATGACCATTTCCACGATGACAACTTGAAACATTCACAAGAGCCGATACGTAATCATGAGTTAGCTTTTCTTGCTCGGATATCACTCCACAGTATTTTCGTTCTTATTGTACTTAAAATTATTATTGTTGCGCTCGGGCTAAAAGCAGAATTTCGGCTTACGTATATCGCTCTCTTTGGTGCACTTCCAATTTTGGTAGGGAGTACCAAACGATGGAATATCGTTAAACGAATTGATTGGCCCACTCTCATTTTCTTTGCATCAATGTTTGTTTTGATGGAAGCTGTGTGGCAATCAGGATTTTTCCAATCGGTACTCGACCGCCTACCTGTAGACATTCGACAAATACCAACTATTCTCGGCGTGAGTCTCGTGCTAAGTCAATTTATCTCGAATGTTCCCTCGGTTGCGCTCTACCAACCACTTTTACTCACTGCAAATGTCTCAAATGTCGGGCTACTTGCCTTAGCTGCAGGAAGTACAATTGCCGGCAATGCTCTCATTCTAAGTGCAGCAAGTAATGTTATCATTATACAAAACGCTGAACGCCGTTCCCACCATACTCTTACCTTCTGGGAATTTGCACGTGTAGGAATTCCTCTTACAATCATGCAAACGCTGGTGTACTGGGGCACACTAACTCTCATGCAAGCATGGGCACACTAGGATTCTACTTCTTCCCCTGTGCATTCAGTAAACAAATATCAACAAGTTGTTCTATTATTGTTTCAAGATGGTGATCAGAGAGAGAACCATCATCACGAAAAGCTTGTGCCGCATAAGGAACAAAAAGCTGAGGTTTTTCAATTACGTGTACCCCTAAAGCTGAGAGAATCTGGCGGAGGTGGATTTGTGCTCGAACTGTGCCAAATTGTCCCGTGGAAGCTCCCATTATTCCCGCTACTTTCCCTTCGAGTGGATTACCCTTATACGAAATCCAATCAAGTGCATTTTTAAGAACACCCGATATTGAGTGATTGTACTCAGGCGTAGCGATGAAAAGAACATCTGCATTTCCTACAATTTGCTTCAGGTTACGAACTACCAATGGTACACCGTCGAGTAAACTATCTTCGTTCAACAATGGCAGTATAAGATGTTCCGAAGGGTAACGAATACATTCTGCACCTTTCAGTTTGGCATAGAATAGAGCTCGTGCGAGTAGCATTCCGTTGTACGAATACTTACGCAGACTTCCACATAAACCAACAACCTGAACCGGTCCCATTTTATCCATGGAGGCACCTCTCAGCTTATACCCCAGAACAAGAGTATAATTTATCTATACACGCTTAAAGTGATATCTGTCTCTGCAACTGTTATTCCTAACTTCTTCAATAAATAAGCAAGTTCTTCTTGTTCTTTTTCTGTAAGTACAGAAGCCATTTGAGTTATGTACTGTGAAAGTGGTTTGAAGATCTTTGAAAATGTTTTTTTCCCTTTTGAGGTAAGATGTACGTACGATGCACGTTGATCTTTTTTGCTCTGTACACGTTTTACTAAACCAAGCTCAACAAGATTATTAACAACCACCGTAATATTACCGCCTGTTGTGAGCTGTGTTTTTGTCAACTCTCCCATAAGCATCGGTCCTTTGTGAGCAATTGCCTCCATTACACTGAACTGCATGGGAGTAAGCCCATGCTTCCGAATAAATTCACCTGTGAGAAGATACAAGGTATCGTGCGCACGGATAAGCTTGAGGTAAAGAGAGAGAGCGCGTTGTACCTTTGGGGGGTACTGCTTTTTTGTACTCATATCATTCCCTTTCTATAGTATATAGTTTGTTCTAGCACTCCGTACAAACCAATAGCATCCAAGGGAGAACTGTTGCTGAGTTTCTTCAGACAAATACTGTTATCAATAATACTTCGACTGCCTCCCCCATGTTGAAACAACTGTTTGCGATTTTAAGAAAGCTGCTCCTTCTCGAACGAATGTCCCTTTAACAACTGCCTCTTTGCCTCGATAGATTCAATAACAAATATAGAATTTTCAGTCCAATGTGTCAAAAAGTTATTACAAAATTCACAAATTCAAGTAATTTCATTTGCGGATTTGTCCTTTTCCACGAACGATGAATTTTGTACAGGTTAGCTCTTCAAGCCCCATTGGACCTCGAGCATGCAACTTTTGTGTGCTAATTCCAATTTCTGCCCCCATTCCAAACTCATACCCATCAGTAAAGCGCGTTGAGGCATTGACATAAACAGCAGCTGAATCTACTTCTCTTAAAAACTTATCACCAACAGATTTTGTTCCTGTTACTATAGCATCGGAGTGATGACTGCCGTACTTATTAATGTGCTGAATAGCCTCTTCTACTGAAGAAACAACCTTAACTGCTATCTTCAAATCAAGATACTCACGATACCAATCCTCCTCCGTTGCTGGTAGAATAGAGGGAAGAATAGACCGGGCATAATCATCTCCTCGTAATTCAACGTGCGCTTCTTGCAACCGTTTTGCAATACGTGGAAGAAATTTCTTTGCGATACTTTTATGAACAAGTAATTTTTCTGTAGCATTGCATACAGATGGACGTTGTACTTTTGCATTGAATACAATTTCCTCTGCCATTGTGAGGTTCGCTGATTTATCGATGAACACATGACAATTCCCCTCACCGTGCATAATAACAGGAATTGTTGAGTTTTCAGCAACGAATCGTATAAACGATTGGCTTCCACGAGGAATGATGACATCGAGGTACTTATCTTGCTTGAGCATTTCTGTTACCGCAGTACGATCTGGCGAATCGATAAATTCAACACATGATGCTGGAAGACCTGTTTTTTCCAACGCAACCTTTAAAACAGAAACAAGTGCTGCATTTGTGCACAAGGCTTCTGAACCACCACGCAGAAGAACGGCGTTCCCAGCTTTCAGGCATAGAATTGATGCATCAATTGTAACATTCGGCCGGGCTTCATAAATAATTCCAACCGCACCAAGTGGAACGCGCATGCGTTCGATAATCAGACCATTCGGTCGTTTCTTTCTACTAACAATCTTTCCAACGGGATCAGGAAGCGCTATTACTGCATGTACCCCAGCGATCATTTGTTCAATGCGTTCTTCATTCAAGAGTAATCGATCAAGAAGAACTTTTGATAACCCAGCTTCTTGTGCCGCTTCCATATCCTGTCGATTTGCAATCATGATGTTGCGACGTTGATCTTTAAGGTAGTGCGCTAGTTTTCGTAAAAAGAGGTTCTTCTTTTCCGTCGTTGCAGAGTATAGTATTCTACTTGCCTCGCGTACATCTGCAGCTTTCTGTTGTACATTGATCATTACACACCTCCAATAACTAAGTTATCTCGATGAATCACTTCGGAAGGGGCTTTCCATCCCACAATTGATTCAATCTCGCTACTCTTTTTCCCTTTTATGAGTTCAATTTCACTCGATGAGAAGTTTGTAATCCCTTTACCAAGGAGAGTACCATGCTCGTCGTGGATGAATACAATATCTTTGGCATCAAAAGTTCCGTGTACACGTACGATTCCGCTTGGAAGCAAACTCTTCTTCTTTACTAGAATAGCATGTTTTGCACCACTATCGACAACAATTCCACCAACAGGCTTGGAAACGAGTGCAATCCACTGTTTGCGTTGAGGGAGTTTCTTCTCAGATGGTAGGAAGACTGTACCAACTGGTTTACCACTTGTAATTGCAGAGAGAATAGAAGGATCGCGACCATCAGCAATTACAACCGTGATCCCTGCCTGAACGCATCGTTTAGCAGCTTGAAGTTTCGTCACCATTCCCCCAGTACTCAATTCACTTATGTTTTTTCGAGCAAGTCGTTCAATTTGTGGTGTTATCTCCTCCACTATATGAATTCGTTTTGCATTCGGATTCACACGTGGGTCATCATCATAGAAACCATCGATATCTGTTAGAATAATGAGCATTGTCGACTCAAGAAGTGTTGCCACCAGTGCAGAGAGATTGTCATTGTCCCCGAGTTTTATCTCTTCAACAGCAACAGTATCATTTTCATTGATAATGGGAACAACTCCATATTCAAAGAGAGCACGAAAGGTATTACGGGCATTGACGTATCGATGGCGAATAGTGAAATCATCTTTCGTTAAGAGAATCTGTGCAATAGGTTGGTTATACTGCCGAAATGCGTTCTCGTATGCCTCCATAAGCAATGGCTGACCTACTGCAGCTGTTGCCTGTTTCTCTGGGATAAGGGTTGGTCGCTTTTGAAGTTTCAATGCAGCTACTCCTGCACCAATAGCACCAGAAGAGACAAGTGCCACGCGCAATCCTTGCGAACGAAGTGCACAAATGCTTTTTGCAAGAGCTTGTACTCTCTCAACTTGAATACCGCACTCCTTATCGGCAAGTAAATTCGTCCCGACTTTAATAACAATCGTTATCGGTTGATTTAGAGCATTTTTCAAATTTTGCATGCCACGTTACTCTTTCAACTGATCTTCAAGAGCATCTTCCGTAGGATTATGGAGATGCGGCGACCGAAAAATTCGGAGAAAAAACCGTACAGTAAAATAGGAAATTACTGCCCATGTACCCAACATAATGATTAACGCTGTTGTCGTCATGGTGTTCTTCCTTTCTCTGCTTGAACCTTTCGATGTCTCCAAGCATATGCAACTGCACAAGCGATACCAATAAATGTCACCAGGAGTAACAATCTTGTCATATCAACAATGAAAATCGACGTTGGTTCTCCATCAATAAAATATCGAGTATCTGTTACTCCAACACGGAATATTTTTCCAAGAATACTATTTGGATCCAATGGCCACCCTTTTCCACTAAAGAGCTGTGAAAATGCTGCAATCCAATCACCCTCTTTTGGTGCAATGAGGGATCCAGAAAAAACCCCAAGAAGAAAGAGAGGTGTAACATATTTCATCACAAATTTGAAGAAAATTGGTATTTTCAACTCAGCTCCTCGTTGAATTTCTTCCCACCCACGATCAATTCCAAAAATCCACGAAAATGCAATAGATTCGATGAGGGCAAAGAGTACGAGAGAGAACGTACCAGACCAATCATCATACTCACCGAACGCACCATGAGAAAAGAAAAGTATTGTCGGTAATGCCAGGATGAAAAGGAGTACTCCGTATACACGTACTGCATGTTTCCGATCGAGATGAAACTCATCATGGAAAAAAGCAACAACTGGTTGTCCCATTGCAAGTGAGCTTGTTATTCCTGCAAAAAACAGTAATCCGAACCATGCCATGCCAGCGACAGCTGCAAGAATAGGTCCCCAATTTTGGAAGAGTGTTGGCATCGTTTGAAATCCCATGGATAGCCCCACAATACGTTGGACTTCATCTAACCCAAGGTATGCAACACCAATAGGAATAATAATGGACCCACCGAGTACAACTTCAACAAACTCGTTCGTAAATCCTGCTGTTGTAGCATTGAGAGCAATATCTTCATTCTCACGTAAATACGCTGCATAGCAATGAATAGAACCCATTCCTACCGAAAGCGTAAAGAATATTTGACCTGCAGCTGCTAACCACACTTTTGGATCTGCTAGAGATTCAAACTTCGGATTCCATAAAAAGTTTAGTCCAACAAGTGCATCGTTGATTGCATTCAACTCACCTGCATTAAGTGTCAAAGCTCGTACTGCTAGAAACACACCAAAAATAAACAACAACGGCATACCTATTTTGCTTGCAGTTTCGATTCCTTTGCTTAAACCGCGCGAAAGAATCCACACATTTAACGTGAATGTTAGTATAAAAAAGAATAATGCATGAGGCGAAACATTGATTATGGGATTCCCTTCTGCTCCAACGTACCAAAAGAAGAAATCCCTCACTTCATGAGCGCTCATATTATGAAAAACTCCAGTCAAAGAGTACCATACATACCCAAGAGTCCACGATTCAAGGTATGTATAGTATGCAGCAATTGTAAGGTTTGTAAAAATGCCAAATACACCTGCATATTTAAGCCATCGTGAATGACCGAGTTTGTCCATCATACCTGGCGCTGAGTGATGTCCATACTTTCCACCATGCCGACCTATTGCCCACTCAATCCATAGGAGAGGAAGTCCCATCAGAACAAACGAAACAAGGTATGGGATAATGAATGCACCACCTCCATTTTGAACAGCCTGAGCAGGAAACCGAAGAAAATTACCAAGTCCTACTGCGTTTCCAGCCATTGCTAGGACAAGTCCAATACGAGTACCCCAACGTTCTTTCGTTCTTTCCACATATCCTCCAATCAATGGTAAACCTTCACCAACAATACCTAATTTAGAACCTAACGAGATTTTTATGCAAACGCAACGGGATCCCTACAAAGTATCATCACGATGAATATGAAATTACTTCCAATCGAAAAGAGTTCAATTAATTTTGCCAAGTGAATTTCGATCTCTCTTTGTTCTCCACTTCACCCTGGGTTGAAAGATATTTTTACTATTGAATCTCGTCCCAATAATTAATAGTATTCCTCATGTTGTAATGAGGAGGGTACTGCAACAGGCTCCTTAGAAGAGCTAACTCTGTACACATCACCACATTTATTACATGGAGGATTAACGATGAATGAACAAATGCTTCTCCCTTCCTCATCACTCGAACGAGATAAGCTCCCTGTCTTCACAAAGATTATTTATGGACTTGGTACAGCACTCGATATGTGGGGATTTTGGCTATACCCTGCTGTTGCATACGCTGTTTTCAATATCTACTTAGGTGTTGAACCATGGTTGGTCGGCTTAGCACTCACCCTTATTCGAATCTACGACGCAATTGCTGATCCAATCGTTGGATGGATTTCTGACAACATACGCTCTAAGCATGGACGTCGTCGGCCATTTATTCTTCTCGCTGGTATCTTGAGTGGGCTTGGTCTTCCTCTTCTTTTCCTGGTCTCACCCGATTGGGTAAATGTCAAATTCCTCGGCGTTACTGTTATTTTTTGGTATATGCTTGGCACTTCACTGTTCTATATTCCCCTCATGACATCGTTTTCAATCCCGTATCATAGCCTTGGCGTCGAACTCACTCCAGATTACGATGAACGAACCTCTGTTATGACTTACAAAAGCGCAATGCAAAAGATTTTTGAAATTGGTAATTTCTATGCTCTCCGATTTACAAATCTTTCGTGGTTTTTACTTCCTGGTACTGCTGGAAAAAATACACTACTAGGAATTCAAGTATATACGTGCATACTTGGTACTCTTATGGCATTGTTTGCGTTAACGATATTCTTCCGTATCAAAGAGCGGTATTACGAGAAAGTTGTTATTAAAACTACGCAACGCATTCCTCTTAAAAGTTCTTTCTATGAAACACTAAAGTGTAAACCATTTCGTTTAATGATGGGTGTCGGTGCTACGTTCGTCATTGGTACAAGTATGGTTGGATCACTCGGTTACTATACAACCGTGTACCACGTTTGTGGTGGTAACACGATTGAAGGTGACAACTGGAATTTCTGGATGGGGCTTGCTTTTATGATCGGTGGGTTTCTAGGAGCACCATTCTTTGGCTTTGTTGCTCAGAAAACAGAAAAAAAAATCTCTGTCGTACTTGCAGCATTAGTTGGAATACTTGGCTACGGTGGTTCATGGTTTCTCTACACCCCCTTCCTACCATGGTTACAAACAGTTGCGTCCGGCCTTATGGGGTTAGCATCAGCTGGAATATGGATGCTCCATAGTTCTATTGGTGCCGATGTGATCGATTACGACGAACTTACTACAGGAGCCCGACGTGAAGGTTCGTTTTCTGCATGTGGCTCATACATTCTAAAGCTAGGGAATTCTCTCGGCTATTTCATCTCTGGTCTCATTCTCACGTGGTTAGGATTTGATGCTACACGAGGAACACAAACACCTGAAACTATCGTTGGTATACGATTAGCACTCGCAACAGTACCAGTACTCGGGTTGCTTGGAGCTATATACTTTATCTCGAAACTTGACCTGACTAAGAAACGCTGTGAAGATATACGACGTGAACTTGAAAATAGACGTGGAAAAGTGTAACATTCCACGGAGAGAGGGATAAACTTGACCAACTTTTCGTCCATTGAAAATTATGACTACTACTCTTTCAACACTCCACTATCGACATCTCTTTACCTCCGGAGAATTGAAGAAACGTGCTGAACAATTATGGAGAATGATGGAACAGTGTCACCTATGCCCACGTGCATGTAGAGTAAATAGACATCGTGGTGAACAAGGTGTTTGCAAAGCCCCAGGAACAAGACTTTTCATTTCCTCGTATGGACCTCATTATGGCGAAGAACGACCTCTTGTTGGAAAGTACGGTTCCGGTACAATCTTCTTCCCTTTTTGCAATCTCCAGTGCATCTTTTGTCAAAATTGGACTATAAGTCATCTTGGTGAGGGATATGAAATTACAATTGAAGAACTCGCCACGATTATTTTACGACTACAAGCACGCAGATGCCATAACATTAACTTTGTTACCCCAACACATTATGTGCCACACATAGTGAAAGCACTCGAACTCGCAATACCTCAAGGCTTAAACATTCCTCTTGTTTACAACACTAGTGGGTGGGAACGAGTGGAAACCTTAAAGCTTCTTGAAGGGATCATTGACATCTATATGCCGGACTTCAAATACTGGGACTCTGCAATAGCAGCCAAGTACTCGAGTAGCGTCGTGAAGTACTCTGAGATAACACAGCAAGCGATCCTGGAAATGCATCGGCAAGTTGGTACTGCCCAATACGCGCATGATGGTACTATGGTGCGCGGTCTACTCATTCGCCATCTCATTTTGCCAAACAATGTTGCAAATTCATATGGTATTATAGAATGGATTGCTACTCATTTACCACTAACAACATATGTAAATATTATGTCGCAATATTCACCTGTTTTCAAAGCACGAGAGTTTTTAGAACTAAGCAGACCGATCACTTATTCTGAATACTGGACAGTTGTTGACTATGCAAAATCGCTCGGCTTAAAAAATCTCGATATACAAGGTGAGTACCTGATGTAAGCATACGGATAGTGCTATAAATTACAACCATAAAATAAAAAGCACCTTGCATCTCTGTTTTTTATTTTATAGAAAGACTAAGAACAAGCAATAAAACTGTGAAGTTATGGTCATACTGTATACAACAACAGTATAACACAAAGGGTGGTGAAAAGATGGTGTGCTTGTAGCTCCATAATCATCTGGCTAAGAGTTCTTGTTCCTGGCTCTTAATCTGTTTTCTTCTCTTCTGCGTGGTGTTTTACAATCCGAGCTTGAATGTAAAAGATTACTTCCTCTGCAATGTTTGTTGTTAGATCTGCTACTCGTTCGAGGTTACGACTTACCCGAGCAAGTTCAAGCTCGAGTTCTGCGAGTTTCGTATCACACTTTACATTTTCAATGATTTTCCGTGCTACTTGTCGATTCAAATCATCGATCTGATCATCCCGTGTTAAGACAGCACGCGCTTTTACAGGATCTTCTTGGATAAAACTATCGAGTGCATCTTTTAACATTGCTCGAGCAATGTTAGCCATTTGAGGAATTTCCTCGAGAATGATCGCATCAGGATAATTAATGAGAACATCTGTAGCTTCAGCTATGTTTACTGCGTGATCTCCGATTCGTTCCAAATCGTTGTTTATTTTTAATGCTGCCAATATGAATCGGAGATCACTTGCAACAGGTTGCTGAAGTGCAAGGAGATCAATAATTGCATCATCAATTTCTATTTCGAGCTGATCAATACGTTTATCAGTTTCTATCACGCGTTCGGTTAACTCAGTGTTTTTTTCATTCACTGCCCGAAGGGCAAGTGCAAAATTTTCTTCCACGATGCTTGCCATTTTTATTAACGTCGTCTTCAAACTTTCTAATTCTCTTTGAAAGTGTCGGTCCATAGTTTTACTCCATGTATTGTAGTAGTTGTATAGTGTTTATCCAAATCTTCCTGTTATGTAGTCTTCTGTTTGTTTTTCTCTCGGTGCAGAGAAAAGCCGTTTTGTTTCACCGTACTCAATGAGTTTTCCAAGATATAAAAATGCCGTATAATCACTCACACGGGCTGCTTGCTGCATGTTGTGTGTTACGATAACGATGGTGTACTCTTTTTGCAATTCTTGCATAAGTTCTTCAATACGCGATGTCGCAATGGGATCTAGTGCAGAACATGGCTCATCCATGAGAATTATTTTGGGTTTCATAGCAATCACACGGGCGATACATAACCGTTGTTGCTGTTCAAGTGATAATTCCAATGCTGAACGATCGAGTTTATCTTTAAGGTCATCCCAGAGCAAGACACTCCTGAGTGATTCCTCAATAATACCTGAGTAATCTGTTTTCCGTGTAGTATTATGAATTTCCAGTCCAAACGTGATATTCTTTCGAATGGAGAGTGGAAATGGGTTCGGACGTTGAAATACCATTCCCACTTTTCTCCGGAGTTCAATTAGATCGATATTCGGGGCATATATATCCTCACCCTCCACAAGTACCTGCCCTGTAATATGAACACCCTCAATTAAATCATTCATGCGGTTAAACACTCGCACAAGTGTTGATTTCCCACATCCAGAAGGACCAATGAGGGCTGTAATTTTTCGTTCTTCAATACTTATTGAAATATCCTCTAGCGCATGGAATGTATCGTAAAACAAATTTAAGTATCGTGTTTCAATTGCTGGTTTGCTCATTCCTAATTATCCAAACTTTCCAGTTATGTAATCATCTGTTCGTTTATCTGCCGGAGCAGTAAATAGTTTATTTGTATTATCAAGTTCAATGAGTTCACCCATTAAGAGAAAAGCTGTTCGATCACCAACTCTCGCTGCTTGGGCAACATTATTTGTTACAAGGATAATTGTGTAATGCGCCTTCAATGTTCGGAGTGTTTCTTCAACACGAGCTGTCGATATTGGATCGAGACCAGAAGTTGGCTCATCAAACATTATCACTTCGGGTTTGAGTGCAAGTACACGTGCAATGCAGAGACGTTGTTGCTGCCCCCCTGAGAGGTTCATTGCAGGTGACTGTAATCGATCCTTCACTTCGTCCCACAAGTATGCTTCTGTTAGAGCGCTTTCTACTATTCCATCGAGTATGGATTTTTTCTTGATTCCTTGCATTCGTGGTCCGTATGCAACGTTATCGTAGATAGAAATGGGTAATGGAAACGGAAGCGCAAACACTATACCCACTCTGCGTCGGAGGATTTCGACATTGAGTGTATCAATATTTTCGCCATCGAGGAGTACAGTACCAGTCTTGCGATATGAAGGATTTATTTCACCCAACCGGTTTAATGTCAAGAGCAACGACGATTTTCCTGAATTTGCTGGTCCAATGATCGTAAATATTTCATTAGGGAAAATGTCGAGCGTCAAGTTTTTAACGGCCTGTACAGTATCATAAAAGATCGATAAACTTTGGATTGATACTTTAACGGTATTTTTCACCACTTCTTCTTCTTCCTGAATTGGTAACGAAGGATGATGGCCCCGAGATTTAAAAGCAATACTAGTAGGAGCAGAACGAGAGCTGTACCGTACCGAGTATGTTCCGGTATTCCAGGTACCTGTGTTGAAATAACATAGAGATGGTAAGGCAATGCCATTGTTTGGTCGAATACTGATTGAGGAAGCTTTGGTAAATAAAATGCTGCAACTGTAAACAAGATCGGTGCCGTTTCACCAGCAGCTCGACCTAAACCAAGAATTGTCCCAGTAAGTATTCCTGGTATTGCGTGCGGCAACACTGAATGGCGTATGGTTTGCCATTTACTTGCCCCTAGCGATAAGCTAACAATTCGAAATGTCTTCGGTACACTCTCCAACGCTTCCCGTGATGCAGTAATAATCACTGGAAGAATCATAATTCCAAGGGTTAAAGAACCTGAAAGGATTGAAGCACCAAAACCAAAAAAAATTACAAAGATCCCTAACCCAAAGAGTCCATAGACTACAGAGGGTACCCCTGCTAGATTAACGATAGCGAGTTTTATTAAACGGCTGAGAGGAGTATCTTTAGCGTACTCGACGAGATAAATTGCTGAAAGAACACCAAGTGGTACCGCAAACACGATTGCACCAACCACAAGATACACTGTTCCTAAAATTGCTGGGAAAATTCCACCACTCGTCATACCATTCTGAGGCATGTCAAACAAAAACGAAACTGTGAGAGCACTCACACCCTTCATCGAAATAATGATGAGAATCACTAACACTGGAACAACAACGAGAAAAGTACAGAGAAAAAGAATCGATACAGCAATCCTTTGTTCAGTTTGTGCTTTCATACCATACGGTCACTTTCGTGTTCTGTGCAAGTAAAGATCTGCAATACCATTAATAATGAAAGTAATAATGAACAGGATAATTCCAATTGCAAAGAGTGCTGAGTAATGTTCGCCGCCCTGTACAGTTTCACCCATTTCTGCTGCAATTGTCGCTGTTAACGTTCGTACTGGTTGGAGAAAACTTCGTGGAATGAGAGCAGCATTCCCTGTTACCATCATCACTGCCATTGTTTCACCAATAACACGTCCAATACCAAGCATGACCGCTGCAATCATACCTGGTCGTGCCGCATATGCTACAATACGCCAGGTCGTTTGCCATTTCGTTGCCCCCATAGCAATCGCAGCTTCGCGGTACGAACGTGGCACTGCAGTAATGGCATCTTCTGCAATGGATACAATCGTTGGCATTGCCATAAAAGCTAAAGTAATTGATCCTGTCAACGCAGTTAACCCAGTAGTTAAATTAAAAAGATCTTTAATGAGTGGACCGAGTGTCATCATACCGATGAACCCAATAACAACAGAAGGAATGGCAGCCAGTAATTCAATTCCTGCCTTCATCACTTCCTTAAGTTTTGGAGGTGCAATTTCAGCAATGAAGAGTGCACTTGCAATTCCAATCGGTACAGACAATACTGCAGCTCCAAATGTAACAAACAACGAACCAAGAATGAGGGGAAGAATTCCAAATTGCGGTGGATCAGAAATAGGGTACCAATTTTTAGCAAAGAGAAAATCCGAAAGTGGTACCATCCAAAAAATAGAAAGGCCTTCCTTCAATAAGAACACAAAAATGAGAAGTACAAACAGAATAGAGGTCGTACCACTGAAGAGAATAACTTTTTCAATGACGTGTTCTTTTATTTTTCGAACAATGTTCCACGCCGTGTTCACTGAACTAGTTTTTTCTCCTTAGTGAAATTGTTAACGAATGTTCTTTCTCGCTTCTACATTGTAACAGGTACAAAGTCTAATTGTTGGACAAGGTGTTGGCCCTTTTCTGAAAAGACAAAATCGAGGAACTTCTTCACCGCACCTGTTGGTTCTTCTCGCGTGTACATTAATAACGGCCGTGAAATTGGATACGAACCATTCTTGATACTTTCAATTGTGGGCTCAATAGGAGGTGAATTTTTATCTCTTGCAATTTTCAGTAACTTCACGCGCTCACTTTTATACCCTAGGCCAAAGTACCCTATTGCATCCGGATTTTGTGATAGTTCATCAACAATTGCTTGGGAACTAGGAAGAAGTAACGCTTCCGGACTAAATTCTTCTTTACTATCAGGATTGTTGTGTCGGAGTACATGTTCCTTAAAATATACATGTGTACCAGAGTTGACTTCTCTTGACAACAGTACAATTTTCGCGTTGTGTCCACCAACATCCTTCCAGTTCTTTATTTTCCCTGTGTAAATATCAGCTAACTGATCGAGTGTCAATTGTGATACTTTATTCGATGGGTTCACAGCAACAACAATGCCATCAAGTGCTACAACAAATTTTACTGGCATAATCCCTTTCGATTCAGCAAGTTTTATTTCTTTTTCTTTCATTTCCCTTGAAACTTCTGCTATATCACAGGTGTTGCTGATGAGCGAAGAAATACCGGTCCCCGAGCCACCACCAGTTACAGCGATGGAAATTTCTGGATTTTCCTTCATAAATTCTTCAGCCCATGCTTGAGCAAGGTTCACCATTGTATCAGAACCTTTAATTTGAATGGAGTTCGAATGAGTACTCGTTTGTTTCGAACACCCAAGAATTAGAATGATCAAAAAAAGGAACCGTAAAGTGTACAAATGTTTTTGCATTCGAATATCCCTTTAGTTCGACAACATTCCTATAAATGCTACCTTATGAATATACAAAAAATTAACAAAATGTTAACATATTGGTAAAAATCACGTAACTTGGTAAGTAATGCACGTTGGGAATGCAAACTCACAATGCTTGCAGAAGGATTTCCTCAAGTATACGTTCATTCATTTCAACAGGATTCCCTTTCATACTGCTCGAACGCAATGCCTGGCGAGCTATATCTGGAATTTTCTGCACTGTAAGACCATATTCTTGCAACCTTGGTATAGCCATTTTCTCACAAATATTCTTGAGCCACTGGACACAATCACTGGGATATGCTTCCATGTTTGCTGTAAGCAGTTGGGCGAGTGTGTTGTACTTTTCTAAGTACAGTGACAAATTTTTACTATTAGCTATCAACTCAATGTTTTTTTCAACAACAAGCGGAAGCAATCGGGCACAGAGTACACCATGGGGTGCAGAAAGCACTCCCCCAAGGGGAGCAGCAAGACCATGTACTGCTCCAAGTTTTGAGTTAGCAAGCGCAATACCACTAAATAAACTCGCTATGCACATATCCTCGCGGGCATCAGGATCTCCTGTAGTATAGGCACTGTAGAGAGAACGACCGGCTCGACGAATTCCTTCAACACACAGTGCATCTGTAAAAGGATTGGCTTTATTCGAAACGTATGCTTCAATCAATTGTGTTAACGCATCGAGACCCGTACTCGCAGTAACAAATGGAGGCATTGAGTATGTAAGTTCCGGATCAACGAGTGCAACACGAGGAAAGAGAAGTTTACTTCGTATACTTACTTTTAGCTGGTGCGCTGGCGATGTTAGTACAGCATTACTGGTTACTTCTGCACCAGTTCCTGCTGTCGTTGGAACAGCTATGTATGGTACTGGTGGATGTTCGATACGTTTCCCATGACCTATTACTTCGAGGTAGTCCGTTACTTTTCCACTGTTTGTAATCATTGCAGCTATTGCTTTTCCCGCATCAAGTACACTTCCTCCACCAATACCAATTACAACATTACACAACTCCTCACGTGCTTTTAATGTCCCCTGCATCACAATTTCTACTGTCGGTTCTGTAGGAACTGTGAAAAGGGTAATATGAACTCCACTATTATGAATGAGTTGAAGTACTCGTTCAATCCGTGTTCTGTTCTTTCCACATACGAGGAATGCACGGTGCCCCTCATTGCAAACGATAGTCGGCAAGTGTTGGATAGTCCCGCGACCCACAATTATCTGCTGTGCTGTCGAAAATTCAAAAACCATAACAAACGTTCAATAACAAGGTAAGAATGCGATTACCAACCATTTTCATCAGGGAAAATATTTCTATACTTCATACTTGATCGAGGTTCAGCCATCATTACAGCAACCTTCTCTCTCCACTGCTGATAGTGAGTTGTTTCCTTGTGTTTTGCCGAATCCTCAATTGTCCTGTACACCTCGACAAGAATAAAGTGTGTTGGATCATCTTGACTTTGAAGTACATCAAACCGTGCAACGCCTGGCTCATAGAGACTACTACGTGCATTTTCAATGGTGGTACGTATAAACTCTTCAACATATTCTCCCTTAACATGTACATGGACATGAACGATATACATACTCCCTCCTGAGTATTGAAAGTTTAATTTATATAGTATATATAATACAACGAAACTTCAAAAATACAGGATTATTCCATCATTAGAGCAAGAGCACCATAAAAAATATGTAAAATTCAGGTATTTCAAACCATTAAAAATTCAGATCGATGATATTTTTATTCTGTCATTTTACTTAAGTATACCTTAATTATTAAGAGTCACTTTTAATTCATTTAACCTCTTAAAATATGACTTACTTTGCTTGACCACTATCATAGTTTTATATACAAATCGAGAGAAGCCATAATGAGAGCATGATCTTTGTAACCAAAATCTCATTGTCCCCATCAACACTAAATACTAACCACGTTTATTCTTCACTGTTATTTATTCTGGCTACAACTAATGAAAAAATATTTTACAACGGGAAGAACTCTGTACCTTCTCCCGTTGTAATGACTTTTCGAAAGTCCTCTAAGTGTGCCTTTTTCACAAGTGCAAGAATCGTATCCCCAGGTTCCAAAATAGTTCCCCCACTTGGTACGATATATTTTTCATTCCGTATTATAAGAACAATCAATGTTCCCTTTGGTAATCCAAGTTCGACAATTGGCTTGCTGGTTGCTGTAGAGTTGTACGGAACGATAAAGTCGTACAATTCGGTATCACTTCCTTGTGGAGTCTCAAATTCTAAAGGAAACCGCTGAATCTGAGGTTGTGGAGCATCAACACCGAGCAAACGTGCAACATACGGAATCGACCACCCTTGGACAAGAGCCGATGTAAGAACAATAAAAAACACAATCCGAACAAATTCTATGGACTGTGGAAGTTGTGTGGTCATTAAAAATGTTGAAAGAATAATCGGCATTGCTCCTCGGATACCAACCCACGAGAGGAAAAATTTTTCTCGGATGTTAAACCTTGAAGGAACGAGAGAGAGAAATACCCCAAGGGGTCTCGCTAAAAAAATTAGTACTGCAGAAACGATAAACCCTCCCTGTGCGTGTGAAAACACTTCCTTTGGTGTTACAAGGAATCCCAAAACAAGGAACATTGTAATTTGACTCAACCATGCAAGTCCATCAAAAAACCGCAATAAACTTTTCTTATGAACAATTTCGCTATTCCCAATAACAATTCCAGCAAGGTACACCGCTAAAATACCATTCCCACCAACGAGTGACGACGAAGCATAGATGCCAACAGCAGCAGCAAAGACACTGACTGGGTAGAATCCTTCGTATGAAAAGCGTATTGAATTTACAAGTGTAACGACCAATCGACCAAATACTATTCCCACAACAATGCCTATACACATTTGAAGAACAAAGGTAACAATCATTCCACCGACTGCTATTTGACCAGTATTGACAGCAGCTACCATTGTAAGTGTGAGAAACATCGCAGTTGGGTCGTTACTTCCAGATTCGAACTCAAGGAGAGGTTTTAATGTACCTTTTAACGATACTTTCTTTGATCGTAAAATGGAAAATACAGCAGGAGCATCTGTTGACGAGATAATGGAACCAAGAAGAAGACCTTCGAGAAGTGAATACCCCAACACTTTCCACGCAAAGAGTGCCACCACCAGTGCTGTGATCAACACACCACCAGTTGCAAGAGTTATCCCGTACCGGAGGATCGGTTTTACTTGGTGCCACTGTGTTTCAAGACCACCTGCAAAAATAATAAAAATCAATGCAATAGTCGCAATATACTGTGTTAGCGCAGGAGTTGCAAAACCAAATTCAACAAGGCGCTCAGAATGGGCAACTATTCCAATTCCTAAAAAGAGGAGTAATGTAGGAATACCAATGTTGTCAACCAACCGTGCAACAATGACACTTGCAAGAATAAGAAACGATGCTACAAAAAGTATAGTATTAAAATCAGTCATTGGCCTGCATTGAAGAGTGCAAGAGTGACTGCTCAGTACACTTATCGTACTCAAATTGAATTGTTACATGCTTGATATTGTACACCTCATCAAGGATTCGTTCTATTTGCTCAAGCACCTCTTGAACATCACTTATGTACATGTCGGATACACAAACATGAGCTTCAAAATGAATATCGTGATCCGACATCTGCCAAAGATGTGCGTGGTGCACATTCGTAACGTTAGGTAAAGCTGCAATCCGATTACTTATATCTTCCAATGAAAGTTCTTTAGGAGCAGCCATCATTAATATATTTGTTGAGTTTTTCAAGATATCGTACGATTCCCACACGACATAGAGTGCTATTGCTATTGTCAGCAGAGGATCAATCCATGAAACAGACCAAAACCAAATACAAACACCTCCTACAATAATTCCTGCACTTGCAATCGCATCACTAAGCAAGTGGAGATACGCAGAACGGACATTGAGGTTTTGATGAGTATTCCTATGGAGTAACAGAACCCCAACCATATTAGCCGACATTCCTAAAATACCAAGCACAATCATTATTATAGGTGCGGAGGGGATTTCTGGAGTTATTAATCTCTGAAATGCTTCTATTATCAGTACTAAACCAACGACCACTAATGCTGCTGCATTTACCATTGCTGCTAGAATTTCAGCTCTCTTATACCCGAATGTAAATGTTGTTGTATATGGCCTTCTACCGATTCGAAAAGCAATCCAACTGAGAAAGAGTGCAAGTGCATCTCCAAAATTATGTACTGCATCCGAAAGTAGTGACAAGCTTCCAGAAATAAAACCACCAACAATCTGAGCAACTGTTATAAATACATTGACTGTAATAGCCCACCAAAGACGTTTACTATCGAACCCTGGGTTTACCGATTTACGTTCCATAGTTATTACAATAAAAAATTTATTGTACTGGCAAAATAGTATTTTTCTCGGATATGTCCAATAATCTATAACTCTCTATTCACACGAATCGAATATTTTTGGAGTGTAATCATCTCTTTGATTGGAGTCGGTTTCAAGAGGTTTGCTGTATCTCGTCGTATTTATCCGAAACGTGTTATCACAGGAGAGTAGATCTACTGTGGTGTACATTTCACCGTATGAACGCGTTAAAATATCTACACGCCCCCCTCCTTTGCCACACCACTTTTCTCAAAGAGGAAACTTTGTATAACACGACAACGTACAGTGTAAAAGAAGTAGTTATCAAGTAAATATAATTTGAGCACCATGGGAGAGTTCGTAGAACTCACCAACAGTCAATACTTTTTTTACTTGAGGAATGAAATCATCGTTTGACAAATGGAACATGTCAACCGTAGCCTTGCATGCGTAAATATTTCCGCCTGCATCATCGATCATTTGCAACATTTCTGGGACCGAGGGAATATCGAGCTTATTCATTTCGCGTTTCATCATCCAAGTTGCAAAAGCTGACATCCCTGGTAGCATTCCAAATAATGTTGGCAAAGGGACTCCTTTCGCACCAGGAACACGAAGCGCTGGATTACCAACTGTTGCAATTCGAAGTTTATTGTTGAACTTTTTCAAAATTGCATAGAGACCAAAAAATGTAAAGAAGAGATTCGCCTCAATCCCTTCCATGCGAGCACCGTTTGCCATAATCAAACCAGGGTAGACTCCATCGAGTGTACCACGAGAGATAATGATCGAAACTTTTTCAAGTTTTGCATTTGATTCAGTCATTGTTTGCTCCTTTTATATTTTCTTACACACAACTCGTTGGTTTCGGTAATCCAGCAATTTTCGCTGCTTTTTTCAAAGGTCCTCCAGGAAATAGTGCATACAACTCTTTTGTTGGTATACCACCAACCGTATTTAACCGACGAATCGATGGGAGTGTACCTCGTTCTATAAAATCTTTTTGCAAGAAATCAATAACTCTCCAATGTCCATCGGTTAATTCAGAAATTCCCTCTTCCTTTGCAATCGCTTTTGCAATTTCTTTTGTCCATTGAGTACGATCTGTTAAATATCCTTCTTCATTCACAGAAATCGTAACACCATTGAAATTCTTTGTTAGCATTGCGAATCTCTCCTCTTTGTGTTCTATATTTTTCTTCCACGTGGGTTCATACGCGCTGTTACAAATGGTATTGGCAATCCACGGAGTATAACGTTCCAATATAAGTGTCGAGATGCTAATTTTGCATAGTGATTTAAACGAGTTTCTCGTAACAATGACAGCGGCCCAATGTACGGTAGTGGGAAATGTCCTTCACTTGGCTCAATTTCGTAATTAAAGTCAATGAGTACTGCTTTCCCATGCCCTGATTCAATAAAACAGTTCGCATGACCATCGTACGAAGGTTCTAATGGTTTCTTATTAATATATCTGGCAATATTTTCTGCGAGTAACTCTGCTTGAAAATGGGCTACCGATCCTGCTTTCGAGATGGGTAAATCTGTAGCATCACCAATGACAAAAATATTCTCATAGTTTTTCGATTGTAAGGTATGTTTATCCGTCGGTACATAGTTCATCTCATCTCCCAACCCTGAACGAGCAATTAGTGTATCTCCTGTATTTGGAGGTACTGTCACAAGGATGTCGTAGGAAACACTATTCCCACTATAATCATAAAGTTTTCTCTCTGTACCATCAACTCGCTCTGTATAAAAATCGGTAACCACCCTGATACGCTTTTCATCTAATAATTTTTGCAATGCTGCATTTGCACGCGCCTTTGTAAAAACTCCAGGAAGGGGAGTAACTAAGATTATCTCAACGTCGTCGCGCTTCCCTCGCTTCGTAAAATACCAATCTGCTAAAAACGAGAATTCTAATGGTGCTATAGGACATTTAATAGGCATCTCAGCGATATGTACAACCAACTGTCCACCCTTCCAATTCCTCAATGCCTGAGAAAGTTGAAGCGCTCCTTCAAATGTATAAAAATCAAAAGCCTCTTCATACCAACCACTGTCTACTAAACCTGGAACCATCTCTGGGGCAATTTTTACTCCCGTCGCAATTACTAACACATCGTAGTGGAGAACACTGCCATCCTTCAACAAAACCTGGTTAACGGTTGGCTTTATTTCTTCAATCCCATGTTGAATAAAACGTACTTCACGTGGCAAAAATTGCCGCTTACTCTTTACAATATCCTTAGGTTCATACATTCCAAATGGAATAAATAAAAACCCGGGTTGATAGAAATGTTTATCTGATTCATCAATAATCGTAACATTCCACGACATCGTATCGATATGACGGAGAAGACGATTTACAACTACCGTTCCTCCTGTGCCTGCACCTAAGACAACTAGATGGTTCACTTATGCTCCATAGAATTATTAAAAACGTTTGTAACTTTTAAGATATGATGCATAGAAACGAATAAAGATGCACTCTGAGAGAATGCTAATCTTAACGGAGATTGTTCTCGGTTTTCGACAAACTCAATCTATTTTTTATCCACTAAGAATAGCATATTTTCGAGTTATTTTGTACACTTCACTATGGTGATACTAGAGAAACATAGAAGATTCGTCCTTACTACCCTTTGGTTCTCCTTTTTCACAAATACTATAGGGTTTTCGCTCTTAATCCAACTCTCAAATTGCCGACTTAATACAATAGAGCTACGCAAACTTAATAAACAGAGCTCTAGAATCACATCATTGACATTCTCCAACCATCTAAAGGTACAAGGAAAATATTGTAGCGACTTATATATTTATCACATTATCTTTCTACCGAAAAATTATACTTCCATATTATTTTTTAGAATTAACCCCAGATTTCATGTTCAGCAAAAATGTTTAGAAAAATTTTTACCGCCCCGCGCACCTCCATCGTTCACAGTTTTTTAAGATACACCATATAAGTACAGTATCCACACAAAAGTGTGCGATACGTAATTCCTAATTACACATTTTCTTGAGGGGCAACATATGAAAAGATATCAAATAAACCACTTTCTCATTATATTGTTCCCGTGTTTTCTTATTGGTATACTTGCATCGTTCTTACTTGGAATTTGGTACAACTGGGGTACACTCGTGAAGCTTGAAATTGCATTCATTATAGGGATCGTTCTTGCTCTTATTCTAACATTTCTCCAAAAACCTCCATCACAACAATCAGAGACGCGAAAGTAACAACTACAGAACTAGTTGTGTACCCAATGCATGTTGTACTTTGCACATGCATATGACTAGTTATCTTGATGTTATACACCCTATAACAATAGTACTATGAATCCGAGTATTCGATACTGTTGTGTTAAACCTTTCTCCATTATACAGTTACTACTTTTATTTTGAGTACAAGTTGAAATTATTGTATACTTAATATAGTGAGGTGAGGTTCATGGACACTGCAAGACTCCGATGGTACGCTTCGAACCTATAACAAGTCTTGAAATACCTGACTTGCAACCATATCGAACACTGCGACAGCCTTTTGAACACTTCAAAAAGGGTTTGTTCGTTGCAGAGGGCGAAAAGGTTGTTCAGCGTCTCTTGGAAACTAGCATTCCACTTGTATCCATTCTTCTCACACCTGAGTGGTTTCAGGTCTACGAACCACTTCTACGTCAACGATCTGAGGCATTGACAGCGTACTGCGCTCCCAAAGCACTTCTTGAAAGAATTGTTGGATACCATCTTCACCAAGGAATTATGGCATTAGCGCAAATACCCAAGGCATTGAAATTAGAGGATCTTATTCAGCAGAGTGAGCAACCTCACCTCTTCGTTGCCCTTGATGGTTTGACAAATGCTGAAAATGTAGGAGTTATTGTACGTAATTGTGCAGCATTTGGTGTTCACGGTATCATAGTCGGTGAAACGTCGAGTAGTCCGTATCTCCGAAGGGCAGTACGCAATTCAATGGGAGCTATATTCAAAATTCCCATATTCCACTCACAAAACCTTGTGGAAACTCTCACCACCCTGAATACGACGTACAGCTGTACCCTTGTGGCTGCTCATCCTCATACATCTACGTTTCTGACAGAAACCCCTTTCGAGCGAAACATTTGTCTTATTTTCGGCAGTGAAGGTGAAGGAATTTCATCAAGGGTACTTTCTATTTGCAACATCTATGCAGCAATTCCTATGGCAAACAATGTCGATTCTTTAAATGTAGCAAGTGCAAGTGCTGTATTCCTCTATGAAGTTGCACGACAACGTTCTTACAAGAATTTTTCTGATATTGTATGAAAAACAATTTTTCATTCAAAGTGATTCGCGTCGGCCTACGTTTTTTACTCCTCGTTCAGTGTCCACACACAATACTAGCACAAGAGAAGCACTACTATTTTTACAAGCCTGTACCGTACGGTTCAGAAGCACTGTACAATCCTGTTACACTTATCCTAAACGGAGGATTCGATCCATTCCAAATGCTTAACGACAGAGAACCATCATGGAAAAACGTTTACTGGAAGAGTGCTACAACAAATGTATGGCGTTGTATTACGGCACCTGGTCCAATTATCAATAAGTATGGCTGGAGTAAGTTTGTTGGTGTTGAGATATTCCCAACAAGTTTTCGTATTGAAGAAGGACAATATGCACCAAACTATGCTCTCCACCTTCTCGGTGGTGGTATGGAGTACCGAAAAATGTCCGAGTGGTACGATTACCACAACGTGCCAGTGCCATACTTTTTCGGTGCGTTAACTCGTATTGCATACGAGTACCTTAATGAAGTCGTCGAGAATGGAATGAACTACTATCCAAATGTGGATTGCATTCCTGATTTTCTCATTTTCCAACCTCTTGGTATTCTCCTTTTCAGTTTCGACGGAGTAGCAGAATACTTTTCACACCAGCTCTCCTTCAATAGTTGGCCACACCAAGTAGCTCTCTCCTTTGCCCCATTCGCAGTACGAAACGCTAGCCAAACATTTATCGCGAAGATCCCCTTAAATTCCACGCGGACTAAAAGTCTCTTTCTCAACTTTGGATGTTTTGTACAACTCGGCTACTCGTATAAACTCGACAGCGAGCATTCACTTACAATTGCTGCAGGTGCCACTTCAAAGGGTCGTCGTCCCCTCCCTGTTCGAAACGACGTTCCCTCGAATACTATAATTATTGGTCCAATGGCAGGAATTTACTACGATCGGAATAATTCATTGCTTGCATCGTTCGTGTTTGCTGATACATACTTCATGCGATACCGTTTGAATATTTACCCTGGAATCATTTCACTTGGATCGCTGTCCCCTGGATTCTTTCTCAGCATCGATACGAATAAAAATGCTGTAGTTGGTATAACGCTTCCTGTACTTCCAGTTGGTATTGGGGCAAAGTTGTAATCAACATAGATCAACAGTCTCATACAGTGTGGATTGGGCGCTTTCTTTCACGGCTATTACAACTTCTAAACATGTTCATGGATAGGCATTTTCTGTTGCTTTCCATTATGTTTCCACACAAAAATACCACGAGGAACATACTCTGTGTGAAGTAAGTGGTGAGAAAGTTCACCAAGCGGTTCCTTTAAGAATTCCTCGTAGAGCGATTTTATGTGTGGGTTTTCATGCGATTTCCTCAACGGCTTATTCGTATCTTCAAGGTAAATTGATTCAGCACGTTTCTTTCTCACTTCCCAGGTTGTTGGAATTGGTTGTCCGCCTCCACCAAGACATCCACCAGGACAAGTCATCACTTCAATAAAGGTATATGGTGACTCTCCTCTTTCAATTTGCTCCAGCAATTTCCGTGCATTCTTAAGTGTGTGCGCTACTGCTATTCTAATAGATGTACCGTTAAGCTGAACAGTAGCTTCACGAATCCCCTCCATACCTCGAACTGCCGTAAAATTAACGTCTGGTAATTCTTTTCCAGTTACAACTTCGTATGCCGTACGGAGCGCTGCTTCCATTACACCTCCTGTTGCTCCGAAAATCACTGCAGCTCCTGTTGACTCTCCAAGTGGATGGTCAAATTCTTCAGGAGGTAATGAGTCAAATTGTACACCAGCTTGTTTAAACATTCGTGCGAGTTCACGGGTTGTGAGTACATAATCCACGTCGTAGAATGCATCCTCATCGCTCCATCCTCGTCGATCTTTCCAGTAATGGAACGCATCCATCATTTCTGGTCGTTTCGCTTCGTATTTTTTCGCAGTACATGGCATTATTGAAACGACAACCATTTTCCGAGGATCGATATCAAACTTTGCTGCATAGTAAGTTTTTGCAATTGCCCCGAACATTTGTTGAGGTGATTTACAGGTGGAAAGGTGAGCAAGAGATTGTGGGAAGAAGTGTTCAGCGAACTTGATCCACCCGGGTGAACAAGAGGTGATCATGGGTAAGGTACCACCATTTTTAATACGATGGAGTAACTCGTGTCCTTCTTCCATGATTGTGAGATCAGCAGTAAATTGTGTATCGAAGACTTTCTTAAAGCCAAGACGGCGGAGTCCTGCAACCATTTGTCCCGTCACAAGCGATCCTGGAGCAAGTCCCATAGTTTCTCCAATACCAACTCGAATAGCTGGGGCAGTTTGTACAACAACATACTTTTCTGGATCCATAAGATCTTCGAACACTGCATTCGTATCATCTCGTTCAACAATAGCACCTGTTGGACACACGAGGGCACATTGTCCACAGAATGTACATGCTACATTCCCCAATCCTTTATCCATGTACGTTGATATTTTACTTTTTACTCCTCTTTGTGATAATCCTATCGCATGGACTGTTTGTACTTCAGCACACACTGTTATACAACGTCCACAGAGAATACATTTATTGGGATCACGTATAATGGAAGGTGATGTTTCGTCAAGTGGTTCTTCTTTCTTCGTTCTGACATATGGATGTTCTTGTATACCTAAATCCGCAGCTAATGCTTGAAGTTCACAGTTCGTGTTGCGAATACATGAAAGACAATCGTGAGGATGGTTTGCAAGGAGAAGCTCAACAATTGTTTTCCGAGCATCACGTATACGCGGTGTATGTGTGGCAATTTCCATACCCTCGTATACACATGTGACACAGGAACGTACAAGCGACCGTGCATTCTTGACCTCCACAACACACACACCACAGGAAGCATTCTTCGCAACATCCTCAAGGTAACATAAACTAGGGATTTTGATTCCTACTTGCTTGCATGCATCGAGAATAGTTACATTTTGTGGTACTCGGTACTCAACGCCATTAATTTTCACATTCACAAGTTTCGTTTCCATACCGACACTCCTTCTCAATCTTTCTCTTGTTCGTTGCACTTAATGTCGCACCGCAAGCATCGTTCAGCTTCGAAAAGTGCCTCCTCACCACTGTACCCGAGGAGAACCTCTTGGAAAGTACGAATTCGCTCTTTCACTGGAAGTTTCTTAGGCTCAACTTTCTTACCATTTGTTGACTTCGGGGGTTCATTTGCGTACGTGAATTCCCTAAAGAGTAAGTGGAACCGATGCACTTTCATTAAGTCGAAATCAATAGCTTCTGCAGCTGAACGCGCAATACCCATGGCTTCGGAGACTGTAGCTGGTCCAGTAACCGCATCACCACCTGCATAGACCTTGGGGATTGATGTTCTGTAACTTGGAGGAGTAGCTTTGATCGCACCATTCTTTTTAACTTCAACTCCAAGCTCCTTCACTGAGTCTGCATCAACACGCTCTCCTACAGCAAGAATGATGGTATCACACTCTATGACTTCCGTTTCACCTGTTTCGACTGGCTTCTTTCTCCCTGCTGCATCGAATCCTTCAAATTTCATCTTCATGACTTCGAGAGCACGAACTTTCCCTCTTTCATCACCGAGAATGCGATATGGTGCAACCATAAACCGGAACTTGATCATTTCTTCCATCGCATCTTTAATTTCATGTTCATTTGCAGGCATTTCATCTCGGTCACGGCGATAGACAACCGTTACATTCGAACCAAGACGCAAACATGTACGTGCTGCATCGATTGCAACGTTTCCACCTCCAACGATCACAACATTCTTACCAACTTTTGGTTTTTTCCCCGTACTTAATCGTTCGAGGAATTCGTACCCTTGAAGAACACCTTCTAAATCTCTTCCCTCAATTTCGAGGTCGATATCTTTCTGCGCTCCAATTGCAAGGAACACAGCGTCGTTGTTCTTCACGAGTGACCTGAACGAAATATCTTTCCCAACTGTCGTGTTGAACACGAATTTTACTCCGAGTTTCTTAAAAAGTTCGATTTCTTTGTTCACAACATCTTTTGGTAAGCGATATGCTGGAATACCGTACTGGAGAATACCCCCTGCTTTTGCATGACTATCGTACACTGTAACCGAATGGCCAAGACGTACAAGGTAAAATGCTGCTGTTAAGCCAGCCGGACCAGCACCAACAATAGCAATCTTCTTTCCTGTTGGTGGAAGTTTTTCGCGAATAAGTCGTTTGTAAATTTCTCGTTCTTTGCCCATTTTGTACATTGTATCTGCGAGATACCGATGAATTTCGCCTTGTGACACTGGTTCATCAATCATATCACGACGGCAACGCATCATACAGTGGAAGTAGCAAATACGTCCCACTGTACCGGGTAGAGGATTATCACGGAGTGTGAGTTCAAATGCTTCTTCGATACGACCTTCTTTCAAAAGCTGGAGGTAACCAGGAATATTCATATGGAGAGGGCAACTATTTTCACAGAGAGCAACGTAGAGCTTTTCGCAAACACCTGCCTTACATCGTCGCTCAATAATGTGTCGTTCGTACTCATCGCGGAAGTATCGGAGAGTTGTTAATACTGGATTCGAACTTGTCTGCCCCAATCCACAGAGTGAAGCATCACGAATGACGTACGCAAGTCGTTCGAGTGTTTCAAGGTCGTCCATTGTTGCTTCGCCGTTGGTGATTTTATTGAGAATTGCAAGAGCCTGTGCTAAACCTTCCCGGCACGGTGTACATTTCCCACACGATTCGTTGTACGTTACCTGTACAAAGTAACGAGCAACATCGACCATACAGTTGTCTTGATCCATAACCACCATGCCACCAGACCCCATAATGGTTCCAAGTTTTGTTAACGACTCGTAATCGACAGGAGTATTAAAATATTCAACAGGGATGCACCCTCCAGATGGTCCACCGGTTTGCACTGCTATAATTTTCTTCCGTGTACCTGTTCCCCCGCCCATCTGGTAAACAATATGGGATAGAGGTGTTCCGAGTGGGAGTTCAACGAGTCCAGTGTTTCGAATTTTCCCAACAAGTGAAAATACTTTTGTTCCTGTGCTTGTTGGTGTACCAAATTTTGCAAAAGCATCACCACCAATTGTAAGAATAACAGGGATATTAAACCACGTTTCAACATTATTAATGTTTGTTGGCTTTCCCCACAGTCCACGTTGTGCAGGATAGGGTGGTCGAGGTACGGGACGACCTGCTCGACCCTCAATGGATGCTATGAGTGCAGTTTCTTCACCACAGACAAATGCTCCTGCACCTTCAACATAACTCAAATCGAACGAGAATGATGTCCCAAGAATATTTTCACCCAAGAGACCATAGTCACGAGCTTGTTCCACTGCATGACGGAACCGTTCAACAGCGAGAGGATATTCAGCGCGTACATACATAATTCCTTCAGATGCCCCCATCACGTATGCACCAATTATCATCCCCTCAATAAGAGACTGTGGATCACTCTCAATTTCATTGCGATTCATGTATGCTCCGGGATCACCTTCGTCCGCATTGCAAATGATGTACTTTGTGTCAGTGTCAACACGTTTCATCATTTCCCACTTTATTCCCGTTGGGAATCCAGCACCACCTCGCCCGCGAAGTTTACTCTTTTTAACCTCCTCGAGCACTGCATCGCGCGACATAGTAGTTATAGCTTTATACAGGGCTGAGTATCCTCCAATTGCAATGTACTCTTCGATGTCGTTCGGATTTATTAACCCTGCATTCCGAAGAACAATTTTCTTTTGTCCTTTGAAAAATGGTACTTCATTCCAGACTGGAATACTTTCTAACCCAGTTCCGAATTCTAGTTTCGAGGTGAAGAAATCCCACTTTTCAATTTTACAGAGCGCTTTCTTTAAGGGAATGACCCCTTTAGCCATTTTCTCAACGATCTCGTCGACATCCCGTTTCGTCACTCGATGAAGAATGACAAGTGGCATTCCCGGTACATAACAGTTTACTAACACTTCCTCTGCGCAGAAGCCAAAGCACCCAACTTCACTAAGCAGGATTTTTGCTTTTTTTGCTTTGATGGCACGTTGGAATTCTTGAAATACTTCCGTTGCACCATTCCCAATACCACAGGTACCCATACCTACCGATATTTTAGGAACATCGGGGAGAAGCTTCGTAAGCCCTCGCTGGCGTACCTCTTCTAGAGTTTGGAGATCTGTGATTCTCATCGTGGTTTCCTCCTACTCTTCGATTCTTTTGATACACGGGCAATAATCTTCTGAAGCTTCGCTGTTGTTACATTGTTATAGATAACACCATCAATTGCAACAACAGGAGCCAGTGCACATTGCCCAAAGCATGCAACTGTTGTAACAGTAAACTGATTATCTGTTGTTGTGTATGTCTCTTCACCATTACCAAGGGGCCGTGCTTCACCAAGAATGAGACCAATGTCTTCGAGCAACGACTTTGAGCCTTTTGTGTGACAAGCTGTTCCGCGACACACTGTAATCGTGTGTTTCCCCTGAGGCTGTAAGTTGAAAAACGAATAGAATGTAACGACATTGTAAATACGTGAAAGAGGTATTCCTGTTTTATAAGCAATGTAGTTGAGTGAGTCTTCAGGTAGGTAATTGTGCTCATTCAACTTCTGAACTTCTTCAAGGATGCTAAGAAGTTCACCGTGTTTGCCTCTATGTTTCTCGATGATCGCATCGAGTTGCTCTTCCGGAGCAATCACTTCGTCGACCATACTTCCTCCTACGAAAACAAACGTTCAGCCACTGTGAAAATTGTTCTGGAAAGAGAGTTGTAGTATTTGCTCTATGAAGTCAGCGTACAGAACGAACTTTATTTGATGGTGAACTACGATGAAAAATGTAAGTACTTGTCAAAGAAAGCCTGCAATCGAGAAACTCTTCGATTCTACACTCTACTTTCCCGTCTCTGTACAATATAGAAAAGAATTTGACAAAATATACTAAAGAAAAATGGACCAGGAAAACATTGAAAAGTCGGCACAGCACACAACACTGAAGTGCCATAACTGTTTCGGTAAAGGGAAGAAGCGATGAATTCATCATTCATTATGTTATTTCGGCAGTAGCTGCATATCCAGCCACTGAAATGCATGGTTCTGCATTTCAGCATTGAATACATGCCCAACATCCCACAGTTCAGTAGATAAAGCACTGCGTGCACCCTGCGAATTCCACACTGCATTCATTTTTTCGTACGCTTCCTTTACAGCACTCAGGGGGAAAAGCTTGTCTTTCGTACCATTCATAAAGAGCATTGGTTTTGGACAAGCAATACTTGCTACGTCAGGGAAATCAAGGTAGTTGGCAAGTCCTGGATGCGTAGAGGAAAAGGCAGATTGGCCTCGTGTACGGTTATTACCTGGCTGCATGAGTCCATGAATTGTACCCATCCAACACACAGCTACACCACAAGCAATTCGATCAGAGAGTGCTGCAAGTTGCCACGTTCGGAATGAACCAAAAGAAAACCCTATTGCAGCAATCCGTGTTGAATCGACAAATGGGAGTGAGGCAAGGAATTCTGCAGCGCGAATATCTTCCCATGCAACAAGTCCTGCATACGACATGCCAAGGTTAAAGAGGTTCGATGCAAGTGCTTGTTGATCGTCGTAACCAGCTCCACCACGGTCTCCCCAGTTTAGTGCATCTGTTGCAAAACAAACGTAGCCACGGTGAGCCAACTCATCACCAATAAAACGACCACCGTAGAGCAGATTCACCCATATTTGTGAAGTGTCACAACGTGCTTTCTCATTCTCGAATGGTTTAATCATTTTCTCTTTTCCAATATCGAATCGTGCTCCGTGATCATGGAGCAAGAGTACAGCAGGAAAAGGACCATGACCTTTTGGTACGAGCAAGTACCCAAGCACACGACTATCGGCGGTAATGCTAACAACGACTTTCTGTGCCGTATACGATCCTCGATCTTCTTCACCAAGCACAACCGGATTAAAGGGGGTATTGGGTGGCAGTGCTAGCATAGTTTCAAAAACACGTGTGCGTGCATGCTGTTTCCATTCTGTAAAATTGTTCCACCTTCCGGTAAGCCACGAATCAGGGTACGTAAGTCGCGTGAGCTGTGCTGATGTGAACACGGGAAGTTTTGCAAGTATACCCACACGTTGGTATGTTGTGTCAGCACGTTGTCCGAAAAGCACGAGTGGTAGTGTAAAAAAAACGAGTAACTTTTTCATATTCTACCTCAGTCGAAATGTATTCAATGGTTGTTGTGACGAGGACAGGAACTCCACGATGCGATCATCGACAATAATGTCTTCAGATCGAATAGGAGTACGTAAACAAATACCATCGAGCGATGTACACCTACTGAGTGCTACGTATGCCTGCCCGTGAGCAAATGCACCCCAACCAAAGTCTATTGCGACACGATTAAATGTTTTTCCTTGACTCTTGTGAATAGTCATAGCCCACGCAAGCATCATCGGATACTGGCGGAACGTACCGACAACAGTTGGGATGATTGTTTTGCCCCGTTCGTCAAACGTATAATTGATTCGTTCCCATGTGACTGGTTCAACATCATACTCTTCATTATCAATAGAAATAAAAATTGATGAAGTGGAAAGTCGCTGAACAGTCGCAATTGTTCCATTTGTCCACCGCTTTTCGGGATCGTTCCGAAGCATAATGACCTGTGCACCACGTTTCAAAACAAGGTATTCATCTGTGGGATACATTCTTTTAGGGAAATCACCAGAAATTTCTGCTCTGTAGATGTATTCTTGTCCGGGGAGAGATGCAATACAGTTTTTATTTATTTGCGATGCAATTGCGTGTGTACTCGTGAGTGTAATGTAGTTGGCAGTACCAAAGGGATTATGGCTACGAGGGTACACACGTTCGTTAATATACGCAAGATCTTCCTTCGTAAACGTGTTTGTACGAATTCTGTTAAGTATTTCGATGAACGTTGGATCACTCTGACGGAAAACTGTTTGAAGTTCGTACGTCTGAATACTAACGTTGTTGATAATATTGGCGCTGAAAAAGTATGGTGTAGCATAAAAACAGTGGTAAAATTCTTCAAGTGAAGAATCAATAACAGGGGGTAGTTGGAAAAGATCTCCAAAGAATGCAACCTGAACACCTCCAAATGGTCGATTCATAATTTCACGGTGCTTCCTGAGAAAAAGATCAATAGCATCGAGAAGATCGGGTCGAACCATCGAAATCTCATCGATGAGCAAAACATCAATTGCTCTATAAAGTGCTTTTGCTTGCTCTTTAACTTTAATGTCATCCTCTGTGAGGAAGTGTTGGGGGAATTTAAAGAAAGAGTGAATTGTACTTCCACCTATGTTCACTGCTGCGATCCCTGTCGGTGCAAGAACAACAACTCTCTTCCCAGTTTTTGATCGAAAGTACTGAAGCAACGTGGATTTCCCTGTACCTGCTTTTCCGGTAATGAAAGCGTGCTTTGACGTTGACTCAAGTATTGATGTGAGTTGTTTAAATTCCTCTGTGATTTGAATTGTCGCATCAAGTTCGACATGATATGTGCGAGGTGGTAAAGGGTGTGGTAAGGATAGTTCACTCGACTGCAACGATTGGAGTAACGTAATAAGCCTTTTTCTAGTATGAAGTTGTTTAAATTTAACCATTACAACATAAAAAAATTAGATTGTAACTTCGGAATTACTAATTTCAAGTACTTACTTTAGGAATCTTTCAAGTTTGTGCGGAGCGGAAGGGGAGGGATTCGAACCCTCGATACGCCGAAGCGTATACCGGTTTTCGAGACCGGCCGATTCA
>JAOAFT010000039.1 GCA_026416125.1 Bacteroidota bacterium | reverse complement strand
ATTCGTAAACATCTCGAAAACTGTCAACAGTGTTCACAAGTTCTTAAGGAACTAAAGTCTATGATAACACTTTATAAAAGTATGCCGAGCCCCACACTCTCGAAGAAAACCCAATCGAAGAGAATTCAAAACGTGTTGAAGGCCCTTCGACATAAGTAACAGTGTGGTTGTTATAGGAAGGAGGTAATAAGAATTCCTATTAATAGAGAAAGAAGAATGAAGAAACAAAATGATACAAGAGCAAAACGTAAGGACTGAAGTCGAAGATAACGCTTTGTTCGATAGTGGCGCATGTACTCGTTGTATATTATTACATACGCTGATGTTGCTGAAAGTAGACTGAAAATGAAACCAATGCTAAAAACAAGTACCCACATTACTTTGTGTGACTATATCGGATAATCATAGCTTTTTCGAGAGTGATCATTGCCCCACAGTTTGCTGATTCAATCATTTCATCAATGAGAGGAAGGAATTGCTGGAGCTTATCTTCCGTATCAACGATTTCTATAACTATTGGTAAGTCTTCTGAAAGACGAAGAATTTTTGCAGTGTGAATGACACGACTATCAGCACCAAACCCTTCAACACCACGGAGTACTGTACAACCAGCTAGTCCACGTTCTTTTGCAGCAAGTACAATCGCTTCATAGAGTGCTTGATGTTTATATTTATCAGATTCTCCAATGAAAATTCGTAATAGTTTCCCTTCACCAGACAGTCGCATTGTAAAGCTCTCCCACTGTTAAAAAATTTTTCCGATGATTGAACCTATGTAAGTAGCACCCAGCCCAAAAAGAACTGATGATGTTACATAAAGTCCAGCTTTGAGAAATTCACTGTCATGGAGCATTGCAAGCGTTTCGTAACTAAACGTAGAGAAAGTTGTAAATCCACCAATAATACCAATAGCAATGAACATGCGGAGTGAAGGATTGATAAGAAATCGATTCTCAAACACTGTCATAACTATTCCGATAAGAAAACACCCAAGTATATTAACGGTGAGAATACCATAGGGAAACGAGCTTCCCCAGTACCGTGGGATTGCTCCGGAGAGCCAGTACCTAAGAACCGCACCAATACCACCACCGAGAAAAACGAGTGCGTATGTTTTCATACATTCCTTTCACAAGTTAAGGCCAATAAAAAACTCCTACAGCTTCTGTAGGAGTTTTTCTCCATAGCTGAACATGGCAATCCTGGTGAACTCTACTGCCACTTTATGGTATGAAAAGAGTCAATAAAATACAAGAAACAGAAAGTTACATTTTTTTAGTACTTTGCCATCTCCAAACACCGGCTAAAAAACTTGCTATGAGGGAGTGAAAAAGACTTGAAATTGCTGAGGGAATGGCGACTAATGGACTTGCAAAGTTTTGTCGTGCAAGTACAACACCTAAGCCTGAATTTTGCATTCCTACCTCAATCGAAATTGTCTTTGCTGTAATATTGGTACTTTTAAAAAGACGAGCGAGTACATACCCAAAGAAAAAACCTAGTGCATGAAGTGAAAAAACAGACGCAAAGAGAGAAAATCCACCATCTATGATAAAAGTTTTTCCAGCGCCAATGATTGAGGCTACAATGAGTGTAATCATAAACACAGCAAGAACAGGCATACTTGGAAGAAGACGTTGTGTGAATGATGGGCTCCAACGTCTTAGTGAGATACCAAGTGCAATGGGTATGATTATTACCTGCACTGTACTCCAGAACAATCCGAATGTATCTACGTATAAACGATTGCCAACAAGGATGGATGTAAGTGCTGGAGTCATAAATACAGCAAGAAGCGTAGAAAGAGTTGTCATAGTTACAGAAAGTGCGACATCTAACCCAGCGATGTAGCAAATAACGTTTGAAGCAGTACCTCCAGGGCACGAAGCCACTAAACATAATCCCGCACAGTATTCTTTAGGAAGTTGAAAAATATAGCCTAGAATGTAGCCGAGTGCTGGCATTACTGTATATTGAAGTGTGACTCCGAGGAAAACTTTTCCAGGTATTTTACTGACTCGGTGGAAATCTTCCCACCGGAGTGTTATTCCCATACCAAGCATAATAAGTCCAAGGCCAAATGTGATCAATGGGCCAGAAAACCATGTGAAGAGTGGTGGGTAAAGGAGTGCAATGACGCTTGCAATGAGTACCAAGAGTGGAAAAAGAGCAACAATTCTCTGTGACATAGCTGGAAACTCCTTCACTGTTGAGTATAGTAAGATAATTGTAGTAAAGCCATATTTTTTTACTTGTACTGATATTTTCTTGCTTGCGAACAATATCAGGTTAATAGAAACAAAGCATTTGTTAGAATATTTTTCTATTCTCTATTATGCTATGCAAGAACAATATGATGTTTTAATTATTGGTGGTGGATTGAGTGGATTGAGTGCAGCAGTCGAGCTAAGTTCGTATGGTTTGCGTGTTGCTGTACTCGAAAAAAATTTCTATCTCGGTGGTCGTGCTGCCTCGTTTGTTGATCGTGTTACTGGTGATCGTATTGATAACGGTCAACATATTCTCATGGGGTGTTATCGAGCGACTCGAGATTTCCTTACAAAAGTAGGATCACAAGTGAATGTTAGTCTTCAACCGGGGTTAACGTTGTACTATCGGACTACGAATGCAGAACGGTATGTACTCTGTTGTACGAAATGGCCATCTCCATTTCACATCATTCATGGATTGCTTAGTATTCCAGAAATCAGGTGGTACGATCTACACTCAATTGGACGTTTATGGTGGGCATCGCATACTATCGAAAATCAGGAGAATGATAGGACTGTTGAAGAATGGTTACAGGAAAATAATCAGCCTCAAAGTATACGGAAGTATGTGTGGGATATTCTTTGTCTTGGAGCACTCAGTAATCAACCACAGAAAGTTTCGTCTATCCATTTCGCACGTATCCTACGTATGCTCTTTGGTGCGCAACGAGATCTTTCGTCGTTAATGATACCTACAGTTCCACTCCACACTCTCTTTGTAGAACCAGCACAAATGTTTCTTCAAACTCGTGGTAGTGTAGTTGAACTAGGTCAGCACGTTACGCGATGTACGTTGGAGGACAAAGTTATTGGATCATTAATTACCTCACAGCACAGAAAATATACGGCACGTGCATACATCGTGGCAGTACCGTGGTATGCAATACAAACCTTGTTTCCTCAAACAATACCATTTGAAGTCCCAACATTTAATTCTTCGCCCATTGTAGCTATCCACTTGTGGTATGATCGAAAAGTAATGGAGGAAGAGTTCTGTGCACTCATGGGCACAGATGTACAGTGGGTTTTTTCCGTTAATGCATTGCATAAACAGATGGTGCAATTTCACCATCTTTCCTGTATCATTAGTGGAGCAGATACACTAGTAGAACTACCGAAAGATGTTTTACTTAAACGGGTGTTAGCCGATATAGAACGAACACTTCCGGCAACACAAAGTGCAAATCTGATTCATGCACTTGTTGTTAAGGAAAAACGTGCCACCTTTCTCCCTGTACCGGGTATTGATAGCATGCGACCGTCCGTACGGACAGCTATTCCTAACCTTTTCTTAGCTGGTGACTGGACAGCAACTGGATATCCTGCAACGATTGAAAGTGCAATTCTAAGTGGCCAAAGAGCAGCTGAACAGGTAATTGAATTTCTTTCTTGAACACGGTGTGCTTGATATTGGATATTATAAGGAAGGAAATTCTCCCTGCCACGAAATAGTTCAAAGCGGAGTCTGTTTAAATGAGTCCTTGTGGATCGATATCAATAATCATTTTAACGCTGTGTTTTGCTGATAGAGAGGAAGTTTCATAATGTGTGAGCATTGTACGGAGTACACAGCGAAGGTGTGAGCCATTGGGATCAAGGTGTTTGTATGACTTTACAATAACATGTTTGCGATACCGATTCTTGATTTTAGGAATAGCTGCATCAGCTGGGCCTAAAACGTCGTATTTCCCTTCATTGAGAGAATGGAGGTGTTGAGCAACAATGGAAGCATGTTCATACGTTGAATCTTCATTTGTTCCGACGAATTCGATGAGAACAAGACGAGAGATAGGTGGGTACTTCAGTTCTTGACGGTAAGCAAGCTCCTCTGTATAGAAACCAAGATAGTCGTGTGTGAGAACATGTTTCAAACTGTAATGGTCTGGTTGTAAAGTCTGAATAATGACTTCACCTGGTACGATGCTTCTTCCTGCTCGTCCTGCGACTTGTGTTAGTAATTGGAAAGTATTTTCTGAAGCACGAAAATCAGGGAGGAGCATTTGCGTATCTGCAGAAACTACACCAACGAGAGTAACACGCGGAAAGTCAAGTCCTTTTGCAACCATTTGTGTACCGAGGAGAATGTCTGCTTCACCGGCTTCGAACATTCTAAGAATACGATGGTGAGCACCTTTACGAGTTGTTGTATCGCGATCCATCCTTACAATTTTTGCTGTTGGGAAGAGAGTAGCAAGCTCTTCTTCAACTTGTTGCGTGCCGAATGCATGGAAGCGCAGTTCAACCCCACCACAATGAGGACAAAGCGTTGGGGGATCTTTAACAAACCCACAGTAATGACAACGAAGGTGTTTTTTAGTAGAATGGTACGTAAGTGTTACATCGCAGTTTGGACACTTTTCAACGTGGCCACATTCGTAGCACTCCATAACATGAGAAAATCCTCGTCGGTTGATCATGAGTATTACACCTTCGTGGGCCTCGAGTCGTTGCTGAATGTGTTGTCGGAGGAAACTTGAAAGTGAACTCTGAGGAAATCGTTTTGGAAATGGTGCTCCTGTACTCTGGACTTTAGTTTTTATTTCTTCGAATATGCGCTTTCGTTCTGTACGCATGTCAACGAGCATGACGCGTGGTAACTGTGCTGTATCAACGCGATGGGGAAGTTCAAGGAGTGTGTACTTCCCTTGTTGTGCATTATAGTAGCTTTCAATTGACGGTGTTGCAGATCCAAGAACGACGACAGCATTTGACTGCCATGCCCGTACCAATGCAACATCCCGTGCATTGTACCGTGGTATTGCATCGTATTGTTTATACGAGCTCTCGTGTTCTTCATCAATAACAATAAGTCCAATGTTCTGAAGAGGGGAGAATATCACTGACCGTGGACCAATAACAATACGGATTGATCCTTGACGTGCTCTGTACCATACATCGTACCGTTGTCGTGCTGGTAACTGGCTGTGTGTAACAGCAACATTTTCTCCAAAATGTGACTTGAAACGATCGACAGTTTGAGGTGTTAATGATATTTCTGGGACAAGAACGAGGGCTGTTTTTCCTAGTTCAAGAGTTTTCCGAATTGCTTCGATATAAACTTGAGTTTTTCCACTTCCTGTTACTCCATGGAGGAGAAATGCTCTATATTTGTGTGCTTCGAGTGCGCGTCTCAATGAAGCAATTGCTTGTTGTTGGTGTTCATTAAGGAGTATATCTGATCGTGCAGGAATGTACTTAAACTCATCTTCTCTTGATACTTCACGCTCAGCAATGTGGACGAGTAATTTTTTATGGAGGGTGCGAATTGTAGAGAGCGAAATAGAGTGAATTTTGAGGAACTGTTGCAGGGAAAGTACGTTGTTACCATCCTTGGTATTTTTTGATAGTAACTCAAGTATGTGAAGGTACTTCTGTGGAAGTGTTCGCCTTGTAAGCGCTTCAAGGCCGGCATGTGTGATTGTCAGAGTACGTTCAAGTTTTGGTCGGTAAGTTGAACGTTCGAGCATCGTTTCCATTATAATCCAACCACGCTCACGTAACTCTTTGAGTGCAGGGTAGAGTGCACAAACTTTGGTGTTTTTCCGAAGCCTGGATGTTTTTTGAACAGGGGTTAACGCAAGTGACTTGAGAATAGCTTTTTGAGCTCGTGCTGTTGTTGGAAGTTGATGAAGCAATTCATCTGGATTTTGAGCGAGGAGCCGAACAAGTGTAAAACTTTCTTGGAAAAGACCCTGGGGTACTGCGGCGCGTAGTATTTCGCCCCACGGTGTCAAGTAGTAGTCACTCATCCAATGAGTAAGTTGAAGGAGTTCAGGTGAGTACGTTGGTTGATCGTCTACAATATCGATGAGAGACTTTAAACTAATTTGAGGAGGTACCGATGGTACCTCAACAATCACTCCGGTAAGAATTTTCTTTCCGAATGGTACGAGAACACGCTTGCCAATAGCAATGTGTTGTTCAAGTTCAAGGGGAACACTGTAGGTAAAAAGCTGATTAATTGGTACAGGGAGAGCAATATTAACGTACATCTGTGCCATAAGAATGTATGTAAAAAATGCGTCACTGGTGAACGATTCTGAGAAGATCACGGAGTCTGGTGATAATAACTACGTCATTTCGATCTTCTGGTACGGGAGTGTTCGTGTAATTGAGCCACACAGCCTTCATTCCAGCAGCAATACTTCCACGTACATCATTTTCCCATGAATCACCAATAAAATAGCATTCTTCTGGTGAACAGTGAAGTTGTTGGGTTGCATAGAGAAATATTGCAGGATCTGGTTTCGCACACCCCACAGCTTCGCTAATGACGATACAATCGAAGTAACCACGAATACCAGTGGAGTCAATTTTCTGAGATTGAGTTGAAAGTGCGCCATTCGTAATGATCCCAAGTGGGTACGGACGAAGATACTCAAGTACTTCAATGACATCGTCGAAAAGTTTCCAACTGTGTGGAAGAAGTTCTTGGAAATATTCACCAATTGCCGCAAGGGTATCAGTATCAAGGGTGTAATTTTTGAATGAGTCTTGGAAACGATACCTGCGCTGTTCTTCAAACGATAGTTTCCCTTCTGCGTACAACTGATGGTAGTATGGTAAAGCTTCTTTCCATCGTTTTCGAAATTCCATTTCTGAACAATGGATGTACTCTTTGAAACGGGAGTACAGTAAGGGAAGATAGTAAGCTTGCGCTGCATTGTCATCAAGTAATGTGTTGTCTAGATCGAAAAGAAATACCATCGTGTGTTATGTAAGTAGATTCTGTATATATGTAAAGAGTTGTTCTGTAGCTCCGATATGCGACTTAACAAATGTCAAAGCTTGACGTCCAGCGATAACTCGTTGGTCCTCATAATCGAACAGTGTACAGAGTGTTCTGTAACAATCTGTAGATTCATGGATTACAAAAGCACCTCCGCACTCTACAAGCTGTTGAGCTTCTTGTGAATTAGTGTGCCGAGGGCCAAAGAGTACAGGAATACCATACACTGCTGGTTCTAGTACGTTGTGTACACCCTGTTTAAAACTCCCTCCAACGTACGCAACAGTACCATACTTGTATAATCCCATAAGAATACCGACGCTATCAACAATGATAACGCGTTCATTTGTATAGTCGTTAAGATTGGAAAAACGAATTGTGCTAATTCCATTATCAAATTGACGCTCAATGGCTTCGAGTGCTTCAAGTGTTGGTTCATGTGGCACGATGATAGCAAGAACATCGCTCCGATATTGGAGTACTTTTTTAAGAGTTGGAATGAGGATTGCTTCATCTTCGGGCCATGTGCTTCCAGCAATGAAGATTTTTTTATTGGTGACAATTGGTTCTGCAATTAAATGCTGTTGACGTACATCATTGCTTCGTTGCAGTACTTGATCGTATCGTGTGTCTCCCATAACAGCCACTGTGGGAGAAGAAAGAACAAAGCGTTGAAATGCCAATGCATCACTCTTTGAAACTGTAAGGATGTACGAGAGCATATTAAAGAGATAATGGTGAAAAGTTTTTACAAAAGGGAAAAAGCGGTGTGACTGGAAAGAAAGTGTAGCATTTGCTAAAACAATTGGGACCCTTAACCGATGAAGCTCTCGAATGTGGTTCGGCCATAAATCGTACCGTATGAAAATTGCAAGAGAGGGGCGAATGAGAGAAAGAAATTGCTTTGCGTTCTTTACGGAATCGAAAGGATGGTAAACGATAAGATCAGCAAGTTTGTAATTCCTCGAGTGTTCGTACCCAGAAGGTGAAAAAAATGAAACCACTATACTCCACTGTGGGTGTTGTTCTTTGAAAAGACGAATAATGGGTTTTGCTTGTTCAAATTCCCCCATTGATGAAACATGAATCCACACTCGTTTTTGGGCAAGCAATTGGACTGAAGAGCGAAGCGTTTCGAATAGGAATCGTCGACCAATGAGAGCACGCTTTACTTTTTTATTGAATATACTCCAACAGTGGACAAATATCCAGAAAAGCGGTAAGAAGGTATTGTATAATCCGAAAAAAACCGTTTCCATACTTGTATTGCTTGTCAATCCTGATTCTCTCACGCGCTTGATATGGTAGAGAAAGATTTATGGAAATGCAAGCATAACCGTGCTGTGGGAATACCACCATTGCTTCTCCAAAGAAAATTCGTAAAGTTTTTTACTGTATGGTAAATAATTACTACACATTCTATTCGCTTATACAAGAGGTTCGAAATGACATTATTGGAAAAACATTCGTGCAAATTTATTCGCAGGAGCCTAATGTACTTACACTTTCGTTTGGTGATTGCAAGTGGTCGTTCCTTGTGTCGTGCGAACCATCTCGGAACTACCTTGTAGTAAAAAAAGGAGTTGTTCGTGCTAAGAGAAATACTGCTGATCTTTTCCCAGCAGCCGTTGGGAAGAAACTTGCCCACATCGATATTGCTATCGGAAGTAGAGAAATTATTTTGTTTCTCACTGATGGGTACTCTCTGAGTATCCAATTGTTTGGACCGAAAGCGAATGTTGTGCTCATTGATACGAAGTCAGTAATTATTGATGCGTTTCTCCATAAAAAAGATTACAGAAACACTTTGAGAAAAAATCCTGAAGTACTTGGCAATATAGTTCCACATGTTTCAATAACAATGGAACATTTCATGAGTAATGCAACGGTATCCCACTGTATAAAGCAGGCGATACCAATGTTCAGTTCGGAACTCATCCGGGAAGCACTTTATCGTTCAGGAATAAATGAGACGAGTATAGCGCGTGACTTAACTCAACAGGATTCTCAGCGTCTCATAATCGTACTGAATGAGCTCCAAGATGAGCTCCTTAGAAAAGGAACACCACGGATATACTTTCAGAATTGCGTACCTGTGATGTTCTCTCTCATTACTATGCACCATCTCGAAAGTGATGATTTCCGTTGTCAGGTGTTCGATTCTGTTGGGGAAGGTATTCGTACATTCCTACAACACTCTCAGAAGCAGGCTCAACGTGAAAATGAATATCAAACGCTCTATCGGTTACTTACTAAACGTATTAAACAAAATGAACGTGCATTGGAGACATTACACAGTCAACGCTCATCAGTAATTTCCCCTGAGCACTACGAGCAGTGTGGAACATTATTACTTACAGCACTCTCAACATTTTCTAAAGGAGATAGTGAAGTTACGGTAGTTAATCCTTTAACACAAGAGTATGTACGAATACCACTTGAGCCACAACTTTCCCCACCAAAGAATGCAGAGCGATACTTCCAGAAAGCTCGAAAAGCACGAAAGACCATTAAGGAGATAGAGGAAAGAATAAAAAAAATTCAACAAGAGTTAGAACAATTAAATAAACTTAAAGACTTACTTTCAACAACAAACGATAGTAAGAAGTTCCTCCAGGAACATGAAAGAGAATTCCGTACACTCAAACTCACGTATCTTGCTACGAATCAAGCAAACGAGGAGAAACGTGTACCATTTAGAGTCTTTACAGTAACCGGTGGGTTTCGAGTATTTGCAGGGAAGAGTAGTGAGAACAACGACTTGTTGACGATGCACTACACTGCAAAAGATGACCTATGGTTTCATGCTCACGGAGTAGGAGGGTCTCATGTTGTTTTGAAAGTTCACAGTGCTAAAGGGGCAGTATCACATAAAGCAATAGAAGAAGCAGCACGAATAGCAGCGTACTATAGTAAATTGCGCAAAGCATCGATGGTACCAGTAACGATGTGTGAAGGGAAATACGTTCGAAAACCTAAGGGTGCTCCTCCAGGGACTGTGGTGATTGAACGAGAGAAAACACTTTTCGTTGAACCTGGTCTCCCATCAATTGTTGAGGGAAAAGGAGAAGAATGAAATACGTAAAGTTTGGTCTCTATTGCCTATGCGTGGTGATGGTTATTAAATACACAATCTTCATGGCAACAGACTATGTAACACAAAGTGGTCGGTTGTCACTTCCAATATTCTTATGGATTATCGATACCATCAATCTTTTTATCCATGAGGCGGGGCATGCCGTATTTTATCTATTTGGACGTTTTTTGTATTTCCTCGGTGGATCACTTCTCCAAATTGGCATTCCGATTGTAACAGTTATTGTTTTCATGAAAACTTCTATACATTCGCTCCTCTTTACACTATACTGGACTGGTCATAGTCTCATTAATGTTTCTGTCTATATTGCTGATGCGCCCTATCGGTCACTCCGTTTAATTTCACCTTCAGCTATTCACGATTGGCATTGGATTTTTACAACAATTGATTGCATCCATGTGGCTGAAGATGTCGGATTCGCAGTATTCTTATTGGGACTGAGTGTTTGTTGTGGAGGAATTGGTGTAGGGCTGTACTGTGTATGGGGTGATTGTAAGCAGTATTTCTTAGAAGCCTCAGCATGACAAAATTTTTGAGTTTCTTTCAAAAAAATACTTGACAAAAAACATAACAAAGGGTATATTCGATCGAAGGTATAGTGTAAGAGAAACGGTAAGCAGAATTATCAAAGAAGGAGGTGTAACGTTTCTCGCGCGGGGGCGCACACATTGTGCGCGTGAGAAGGAAGAAGGTTACAAACTTTTTACTCATCAATAAATAAACAAACTCACTCGTTCTACTTCCTTATTATATATTATTATTTATAATTATAATATTGTCAATAATTATTTCGGGTTACTAAACGAACCAATAAAATGGAGGAGCTATGAAACTTTCTCAGGCATTGAGGTATGTGAGTGGAATAATTCTCCTTGCGGCCGTTATGTTTGTAGGGTGTGTTGATGTAGATAATCCTAATGTTAGTACAGTGGATCTCCGAACTCTTACAAAGTTTGTGTATTTGAATACACAGGCCGATGTTCTACGGGTTACTATTGATGGATCACCGGTGGTTCAACTTGCACAAGGTGAAGAAACAACCTTTTTGAATTTACCTGCGGGGAAACGGCAAATGATTTTTACTTATGCAAGTGGGACAAAGGCGGATACTGTGAGTGCTCTATCTCTCCCTCAAGACAGGAAAATTAACTTTTTCTGTATCTACGATCCGAGTGCGGGAGTATCATCTCTCCAAAGGCAGATTATTCAAATCCATACGACCTATGATGGAAATATTCAATACATTCCTGGTAAAGCTTTGGTAAGATTCATAAACTTTGCTTCAGTTTCAGCAAAACTTAGGCTCTATCGAGGAATAGATTCTACGATAACAGCCACAATAGGATTTGGAGGAACGACTCAATACGACACTGCTAGTGTTGGACCTCAATTTAAGGTACTGAGTGCTACGAACGCTGTCTTGGTAAATGTAACCTCTATTAGTGGAGGTGAGGGTCGATACAGCGTTGTGTTGTATGGTAATGGTACTGCTTATAAAGTTATTAAAGAAGATTAAGCTAAAGGAGGATCACATGAGAAAACAAAGTTTGTATGTTCTCTTGATGCTGCTTGTGAGCACATCGGTTGTTGTTGCCCAGTATGGAAAAATTTCTGGAAATGTTACAGATCAAGAGACAAAAGAGCCCCTTGTTGGTGCAACAGTAATTTTAGAGGGGACTGCTTATGGTGCGTCGA
>JAOAFT010000038.1 GCA_026416125.1 Bacteroidota bacterium | reverse complement strand
GTCCATATTGAAGCAGCTAGTCCATATTTTGTTGAATTTGCAACCTCTATTGCCTCTTTAATTGAATCCACTGTTATTATTGATAAAACAGGTCCAAAAATTTCTGCGGTTGAGTCTACAGCTTTTACTGCACGTGCAAGGTTACTCCCCTTCTCTACAACTTCACTGCATAGTGTCTTCATCGGATGTATTCGGGGATGTGTGATTGGCCAAAGCGCAGGCTCATTATCTAGAGCATATCCACGTATACCACCTTGTGAAGATGAACCACAGGTGTGCACTAGGTAATTTACAAATTCATCCATGTAGACAAGCGTATCACTAAGATCCGGTTGAAGAGAAAATGGTGCGTTCTTTTGAAATGCAACGCGTACCCACCTTGGAGAAGGCGCCGTTTGTGTTTCAGTTACAACACCGTTTTTATCCTTTGCAACATACCCTGCCATCTGAAGGGTAACAAGTGAATAAGTACCTCTGCTCGCGCTCTTGGTATGAAAATTTGTTACAACAATTCCTGGCTGATTTTCATTTGTTATACCAGCGATCCACGTTAAATAGTTATCGCTGGAATGGTACCAATCGGCACCAGCATTGGAAGCATTATTTTCCCAATTGTATCCTGTTAATCGATTTCCACCAAGACGACGAGCAGCAACGTTTTCGAGGACGGTAAAATCCTGATTTGTACCGTAGATATACGGACTAATGGGTACTGGGGTATCAACTACTGTTACTGTAAACGTTACAGTCTGTGCATTCACTATAAGCACCCCAAGCATTGCACCAAACATAATGAACCAACGTTTCATTGATTCACCTCGCACTAAAAAATGGGTAATCCAACACAACTCTAAAATAGCTCCCACCTTCTCCCTAGCAATAAGTGTTAACACGAACTGTAGAGAATCTAATGAAACAAACACTGAATTGAAAGTGTTTTTTCATATCCGTAACATACGTTGGGTAACTCCGATTTACCATGGAATGATCAATTAACTCACTACCTGTATTCGAGTACCCAATACACTGCTCAACGAAATCTTTTTCATAACTTGCATTTCGCTATTCTATTCAACAAATTTCAACAGCTTCATACGTTCATTCAGGAATTACAATATGATTCACACCAAAAGGATGTACATTCTTTTATCATGCGTACTTGCCTTCGTTGCCTGTAAAAACACTGAAAAGAAAAAGGATCTTCCTGGTATGGAACTTAGAGAACACATTGATCGATTTGTCCCAGTTGAACTTTCCGTTGACTGTTCATTTCTTTCTGAGAGAGATCGTGAAGCATTGAACCATCTCTACGAAGCTGCCCGTTTCATTGATGAGATTTACCTCCGACAAGTATGGAACAACAACCCGGCACTTCTTGAGAAACTCCGTGCAGATACATCTACACTCGGGAAGTTGAGACTCCAGTACTTTCTCATCAATATGGGGCCGTGGTCACAGCTCGACGGTGGTACGGCTTTCATTGATGGCGTACCCCCTACTCAACCACCCCATGCAAACTTCTATCCTCTCGATATGTCAAAAGAAGAATTCCTAAGATGGATTGAAACACTTTCATCGTCGGAACGAGAAGAAGCAACTGGGTTCTTTACAGTTATTCGTCGTACTCCTCAAGGAACATTGCGAACAGTACCGTATAGTGTAGAGTACGGAGAATGGCTAGAACCTGCTGCTAAAGAATTAGAAAAAGCCGCCAACTTAACAACGTACCCATCGCTGAAAAAGTACTTACAACTTCGAGCAAAAGCATTCCGCACAAACGACTACTACGAAAGCGATTGTGCATGGCTCGAACTCGATGCTCCCATTGATGTCACCATTGGCCCCTACGAAACATACATGGATAAACTTTTTGGTTACAAAGCAGCATTTGAGGCATTCATTACAATCCGTGATAATGAAGCGACAAAGAAATTAACAACATTCGTAAAGCACCTCCAAGATATTGAGAATAACCTTCCCATTGAACCGAAGTACCGAAACCCCAAAATTGCACCAATGGCACCAATCCGCGTTGTCGATGTACTCTTTGCTACAGGCGATGGGAATAGTGGTGTACAAACTGCTGCATTCAATCTTCCCAATGACGAACGCATTTTACTGGAGAAAGGTGCAAAGCGGGTGATGTTGAAAAATATTCAGGAAGCAAAGTTCAACAACATTCTTGTTCCCATTGCACATACAGTATTGGACACGTCGCAGTACCGTGCAGTATCATTCGATGCATTCTTTACGCACATCCTTGCGCATGAACTCGTTCATGGATTAGGTCCACATTCAATCACGGTAGAGGGACGTGCTACAACTGTACGGAAAGAGCTCAAAGAGCTTTACTCAACTATCGAGGAGGCAAAAGCAGATATTACTGGCCTTTTCGCATTACAGTACCTTATTGATCGTGGTATTCTACCGACAACACTCGAAGAGGAAATGTACGTAACATTTCTTGCAAGTATGTTCCGCTCTGTACGGTTTGGAATAACAGAAGCTCATGGGAGAGGAGTTGCACTCCAATTCAACTACTTAACACTCGAAGGAGCAATTGGAATTGACGATCCGCATAACAAATTCCGAATTAACATTGAAAAAGCAAAGGAAGCAACAAGAAAGTTAGCAAGCGAAATACTGACACTGCAAGCAGAAGGTTCGTACAGAAAAGCAAAAGCTCTGGTTGATCGCTTTGCCATTCTTCACCCAGCGATGGAGCGTGCACTCACTGGATTACGACACATTCCTATTGATATTCAACCACGGTACAGGAATGTGCCACCAAAAGCAGGGAGCATCAGGTAATGTTCATTATACACCGTAAGCATTCTAGCACCTATGAAAAAACAAAAACCAAAATTATTCCGATATAAAACACTTGTTCTCCTCCTTTTCATTATTAGTGCGGTTGCGCTTATCCTTTCCTTGTACAAGTACAAGCAATCGGAGAAAGTAGTGGTGCATGTACCGTACTTTCAAAAACAGGGAGAAGTTACATTCTACACATCAGAAAACAAACCTCTGGTGACAATCGATGTTGAAATTGCCGATACCGATGAAAAACGTGAGCTCGGGTTGATGGGGAGACCAACCTTGGGGGAAAAAGAAGGGATGCTCTTTATTTTCGAACGTGAACACCTCGCTTCATTTTGGATGAAGAACACTATGATCCCACTCGATATGGTTTTTATCAATGCCCAAGGCGTGATTGTCACAATTCATGAAAATACAACGCCGTTCTCAGAACAAAGTTACACAGCTACAGCTCCGACACAGTATGTAGTGGAAGTAAATGCAGGCTTCACATCACGGCATTCTATTCGTGTTGGCGATAAGGTTACCTGGCAACGGTTTCTACACTAGCTGTTGGGAAAGAAAAGCACATGCACATCGTTAGTTTCCTTCGTACATTTGAGTACATGTGTAATAAACGGAGAAGGAACGAGTGACCTTTTTACATCCATTGGCGTTGCTTGGGCTTCTTGCAGCTACAATCCCTATTCTCCTGCATATTCTCAACCTCCGTCGACTCAGAACTATTGAATTTAGCACCTTGCGATTTCTCAAAGAGATCCAGCATACATCAATTCGTAAGCTTCAACTCAAACAAATACTGCTCCTTATTGTACGTACACTTCTCATTGTATTTCTCGTCTTTGCATTTTCACGACCAACGGTGCAAGGGACTATACCACTTGTTCTTGCTGAACGTGCAAAAACAACAGCAGTTATCATCTTCGACGATTCCTACAGCATGCATGGTAACGATACCTATGGAACATACATTTCACAAGCAAAACACATAGCTCAAACAGTTCTCTCATCCCTCAACGATGGTGATGAAGTTGTTTTTCTACGCCTTTCTGAATGCAGTAGCCTCATGCACCCGCCAGCACCACAACGCGATATTTCGCTTGTACGTTCATTTATTGATCGGATTGAACCGTCTGCTGTGTATGTACCATTCTGGAAAGCGTATCGCTATGCACATGCTATCCTTTCATCATCTTTGAATTACAATCGAGAACTTTACATAATTTCGGATTTTCAACAGGGACTCTTTAATGAGTCCCCTCTCGAGGTGTTGCCGAAGCTTCCCGACCACACTCAAGTTTTTGCCATCGTAATTGGAAAGCACTCAGTACGCAATGCAGCTATTGAGAGCATAGAACTCCCATCGGTTATTTATCATCCACAGAAGCCATACGTCCTTCGTGCTACTGTGTATAACTCGGGAACAATGGCTCTTAGAAATCATAGCGTAAGTGTGTTTCAAAATGCGAAGCGTGTTGCAGAAAAGAGTATCGATATCGAAGCAGGATATCGTCGGTCAGTAGAATTTACCCTCATTCCTAATACCACCGGTATTGTTACTGGTGTGGTTTCGCTTGAGAATGACGAACAGGAAATTGACAATCGCTCCTTTTTTTCTATTACGGTACCAGACCGTGTACACGTATGTCTCGTTGGCACACCTCAGGAAACACGATATATTGCCACGGCACTCTCTGTTAATCTTGCTGACTCTCTAATTACCTTCGATGTGACACAAACACCGCTCGAACGCCTTTCCACGCAGCACTTGTTGAAAGCGCAGGTCGTTCTCCTTGTTGGGGAACGAGGACTTACTCCTGATCGTGCATCGATGCTCGCATCGTTTGTTCGAAGAGGAAATGGACTTCTCTACTTCCCGTCAACAACACCATCGATCTACGCTACAACATTTGCTATACCCCATGCTCTCACAATACCTCAACAGAGTATTGATATCAACCCCTCAGAAGAGACCTCGAAGAGGGAATTCCGTTTCGTGGATTTTCAACATCCAATATTTTCAGAAATGTTTGAATTGGAATCAACGAAGAAGAAAGGAATGGAATACCGTACCCTTGAAGCCCCTCGTATTGCTAAATATGTACACCTTAACACTCGACCGTCAACTCTCACGGTAGTGCAACTACCCACTGGATCACCATTTTTAACCGATGATACCCTTGGCAAAGGACATTGTCTCACTGTTGCCGTGGGAGCAACGCTCGAATGGTCTGATTTTCCTCTCCGTGGATTATTTGTCCCCTTAATTCAACGGAGTACTCACTACGCATCGCAGACTCTTCTTTCACCAATCATTACACACTGTGGAAGTACTGTTACTCTTCCTCTTCCTTTCACTGAAGAGAAGGTACTCCGCGTCATAACACCCGATGGTGCTTCTCTCTCAGTTGCTCCGCAGTGGTTGGGGAATGAAGTTGGAGTACGGTTTTCCCAAACATCAGTCCCCGGTATTTATACAGTACACGACAAACGAAGACCTCTTCGCAGCTTTGCAGTGAATGTTGATCCAAGAGAATGGAGTTCACCAATCACTCCCGAGAAGCTTCGTACTGTTCTAGAGCAATACGTACATTCATTGAACCAAGTGCATATTCTCAAATCACCTACTACAGTACAATCGTACATTGTTGAGACTCGATATGGAGTAGAACTATGGTCCTACTTTCTCGTCCTTGCACTCCTTTGTGCATTCGCAGAAATTGTACTTGCGAAAGGATGGAACCCTGAGGAGAATACAAACGTCCGTACGTAAACGATGATAGAACTTGCATCAATAGGAAAAGAGAAGTGCCTTCTTGTGGGGGTAACACTACGAGGGAGATCGAAAGGTGCATTGAATGAATCCCTCGATGAGTTGGAACTTCTCGCTGATACAGCAGGTGCAGTTGTTGTTGGGCGTATAACCCAAAATCTTGATCGTATAGATCCTGCAACCTTCATTGGTAAAGGGAAAGTAGAGGAAATTGCAGCACGCGTGGCTGCTGATAAAATTCCTCTTGTTGTATTTGATGATGATCTCTCAGCAGTACAGGTACGCAACCTGGAAAAAGCGTTCCAATGTAAAGTGCTCGATCGAAGTGCACTCATCCTTGACATTTTTGCTTCGCGAGCACGAACAAGTGAAGCAAAATGCCAGGTTGAACTCGCACAACTAGAGTATATGCTCCCTCGTCTCACACGACAGTGGACACACCTCTCGAAGCAGTACGGTGGGATTGGCACAAAAGGCCCCGGTGAAACACAGATTGAAACAGATCGACGACTTGTCCGTACACGAATAAGTCACTTGAAAGAACGACTCCAACGTATTGCACAGCAGCGAGCAGTCCAGCGCAAAGGTCGTACAAAACATATTCGTGCAGCACTCGTCGGGTATACGAATGTGGGAAAGTCTACATTGTTGAATCTTCTCTCTGGCTCCGATGTCTTCGTTGAAAACCGTCTTTTTGCAACACTCGATCCTACGACGCGCCTTGTGCAACTCTCGCCAGCAGTTACTATTCTCATGACCGATACAGTTGGATTTATTCGAAAACTTCCACACCACCTCGTTGCATCGTTCAAGAGTACATTGGAAGAAGTAACAGAAGCTGACATTCTCCTCCATGTTGTTGATATAGCAAGTCCATACTTTACTGATCAAATCCGTGTTGTTTTGGAAACACTCGAAGAACTCCATGCTCACGACAAACCGACAATAACTGTTTTCAATAAAATTGATCGTTTGCACGATCGTAGCATTCTCGGTACGCTCCAAGAACAATATCCCAATACCGTGTTCATATCCGCAACACGAGGCATCAACATCCTTGGTTTGAAAGAAAAAGTACTTCAAGTTCTAACTGATGAATTTGTCGAAGAGACGATTGTACTCCCACAAACACATCAACGCGCGATTGCTCAGCTTTATAATTGTGCAGAAGTACTCGAGCGGACGTACACCGACGAGCGTGTAACTCTCCGTGTACGTTATGCAAAGAAAGAGAAGAAAATCATTGATCTTGTGGTACACACAGCCTCTTAACAGGAAGCGGTACTGTATTCATGCAAAATTCTTGAAAAACACTTCCTCACTGAACTACTCATTACTACCTGAAGACCCTACGCTATTGTTCATTAATAGATCGGTAATGTGCACATTACAATATCGTAATTGAATATTTACGGAACTCTAACACCATTGTAACATCCCAATCCTATATTGCCTCCAGTGTCAAGTATGGCACATCTTTACAACATTTATTCACAATCGTAGGAGGTTTTTTCAATGCAGTACAGCAAATGTTTATTATGTGTTAGTGTTCTTGCCGTGTGTGTGCTTACAATCAGTGCATTGGCACAACAAAGCGGACGCTACGTTACAGGAGATTTTCATCAACATACAAATTATACTGATGGCTCAAACTCTTTTGCAACCCTTGCCTATATGAATAATAAGTACGGTTTACACTGGTGGGCAAATAGTGAACACGGTGGTGGTTTTACGATGAAAGGAGATGGGAGTTTTCGTACAAGACCACCATTCGACCAACGTGACGGTACGTACTGGGATGCTCTCTCACCCAATCCCATTATCGGGCGTGTTGCAACTTCCAGTGGACACCAGGTTATGTGGCGATGGCAATCGCTCCGTGACTACTCATTTCAGGACGTACTCACAGCACGTACACAGTATCCCAATCAACTCATTATTCAAGGTGTTGAATGGAATGTACCCGGACATGAGCATTGCTCTGTTGGAATAATTGCCAATCAGTTTGGTTCTCAACCTAATTGTCTTCCCATTGCTGAATTTGAGTATAAATTCGATAACAGTGACACCGATACAACAGGTGGAGCTGCTCAAGGGTGGGTAAAGAGTACCAAAACTGGTCATGCAAAAGCTGTAGAAGCTATTGAGTGGCTGGAAAGGAACTATCCTTCCCAAAGCTGGGTTGCTTTTGCACACCCTGAACGGCGAAGTACATACAAGATTGAACATTTTCGAGATTTCAGTAATGCTGGTCCTTCCATTGCAATGGGGTTCGAAAGTATGCCTGGTCACCAGAAGTCACGAGAGCGAGGTGAATACAGTAAAGCTCGAGGTACAGATGCTTCTTGCACATTTGGTGGTACTGGTATTTACGCGGCAAAAATTGGTGGTATATGGGACGCACTTCTTGGCGAAGGTCGCAAGTGGTGGCTTTTCGCTAGCTCCGATTGCCACGCTGTTGGAACAGATTCAGGAATGACCAATGGACCGGATTTTTGGCCTGGAGAGTACCAGAAAACATATACCTATATTCAGGGTCCGCTGACTGCACAAGCAATCGTCGATGGTTTACGATCTGGGAATTCTTGGGTTGTCAGTGGTGATTTAATTGATTCCCTCGATTTTCGTGTCAACGGTGCAATGATGGGGCAATGGGTTTACCCAGAGAATGGAAAAGCAATTATTACTGTCACTGTGCGTGATCCAAATACACCAAACCACAATACCTATAGCACCTATAGTAACCCTCAGCTTCACCACGTTGATGTGATTGTTGGAAATGTTAGCGGCATTATCCCCCCAACATCACCAAATTACACAAATGCAACAAATCCATCAGCACGTGTTGTTGCTCGATTTGACAACACCGGTGGCATTCGTGATTCTAATGGTATTGTAAGTCAGCGATGGACAGCACTAGGAAACGGTGTCTATACATTCTCGTTAACTCTCCCAGTTACAAGTCCAATGTATGTTCGATTACGCGGCACAAACCATCCCCTCAATACGCCAAATGAAACGGATGTCAATGGCAATCCGTTAGCCGATACGCTCATTGCGAATACAGCAGCTGCTGCGTTTGCAGATCTGTGGTTCTATTCCAACCCCATCTTTGTCTATGGATCAGCAAATGAAGTCGAAGCTTCAACGTTACAACCAGGTTCATTTACGCTGGAACAAAACTACCCTAACCCATTCAACCCAACAACGCGAATACGCTACTCGATTACGGGAGAAACACACGTAACATTGAAAGTGTACGACATTCTGGGAAGAGAAGTTGCAGTACTAAAGAACGAACGACAAGGTGGAGGGTCGTACGCTGTTGAATTCGATGCTGCTTCCTACAAGCTTTCAAGTGGAGTCTACATTTACAAACTCCAAACAGATTTTGGCTCAGAAACACGTGCAATGGTGTTGACAAAGTAATCCATCTACTCCGGTAAGGAGAACAGGCCGGCTTACCTATCCTCCTCTAAGCCGGCCTTTTATTTTTTTGTGGTAGTATCTTACCACTGCATAAGACCACGATGGAACACCTTTTCAGAGTTATGATCGATTTATAAGAAGAATTACGTGCTTCGCCATTTGATGGAGCATCCCATCGATGGATACTGCACAGGTGGAAATTGAGTGCCATTCAAGAGAGCATCAATGGCTTCTTTCAGCTCGTGACGCGTGACCTTCGTTTCATCTTTCCAATTATCATCTATTCTACCGTGGTATACAAGGCGATGAGTATGGTCGAAAAGGTATATATCAGGAGTGCATTGTGCCTGGAAGGCACGTGCAACATTTTGCGATTCATCAACTAGGTACGGGAATGGTATTTTCCAATCCTTTATGCGTTTTACCATTTCCTCTGGTGCATCATCGGGGTACTCAGGATTGATGTTCGGATTAATAGCAACAACAGCAATCCCGTGATCTTGAGCATATGCCCCAAGGCGAATGAAACGAGGCCATATTGCCTGAGCGTATGGACAATGATTACACAGAAATGCAACAAGGACACCTTTTTTCTCTTTGAAATTGGCACTATCGGTTACAGTACCAAATGGATCCGCAAGCCGGAAGTGGGGCATTGGTGATCCTAGCGGAATATCAATTGATTCGACAGCCATTGTAGATCCTTTCAATAAGTTTTTCTTGCTCTTGTTCCTTTCTCCTCATACATTGAGATGGATACAATGGGAAGAAGGATTCGAAAATGAATCAACGTATATACATTATGCTACTACTCCTAATGGGAACTTCTATGTCGTGTATACAACAACCTGACGAAAATCACCTAAAAAAGTTTATTGAACAACATACAACGACAGTTGAACCACTCATGAGGGCACTAAACCTTGCAAATTGGAAAGCAAGTGCCACAGGTGAACAACGTTACTATGATGAACAAGCCCGGCTTGAGCTTGAGCTCCGATTGGTGTATGCAAATCGCAGGGAATTCGAACAACTCAAGCAATGGAAAGAAACAGGCTCGATCAACGATCCTCTCCTCCAACGCCAACTTACCATTCTCTATAATTCATACTTACCCAACCAAATTGATACAACACTCTTACGACAGATTGTCGAAAAAAGTACAGCAATAGCAAACACGTTTAACACATTTCGACCTTTGCTCGATGGAAAAGAGGTGAGCGACAATGAGATCGACGATATTCTCCGCAATGAAACAAATTCGTTAAAACGAAAAAAAGCATGGGAAGCAAGTAAACTTGTCGGACGCGCCGTTGCAAAGGATGTAATCGACCTTGTTCGACTCAGGAACAAAGCAGCTCAACTCCTTGGTTTCCGAAACTATTACCAGATGATGCTCACTGCCTCTGAACAAAATGAGGAAGAACTCTTCGCACTCTTCGATGAACTTGACCGACTTACAGAGAAACCATTCCTCAATGAAAAACAAACCCTCGATCGCTTCCTTGCTCACCAGTACGGAATAGAACCAAACGAGCTGCGACCATGGCATTACCACGATCGATTTTTTCAAGAAGCACCACGGGTAAGCACTGTGTATCTCGAACCATTTTTTAAGGGAAAAAGTATCGACGAACTAGCGCGTCGCTTCTATAGGAGTATAGGACTTCCCGTAGATGATATTCTCGACCGAAGCGATCTCTATGAGCGAAAAGGAAAGTATCAACATGCGTTTGCTACCGATATTGATAGAGCAGGCGATGTACGTATTATGGTAAACATCAAGGATAATGAATACTGGATGAGCACGGTGCTCCACGAGTGTGGACACGGTGTATATAGTAAATATATCGACCGTACACTTCCGTTTCTTCTTCGTACAGAAGCACATATTTTGCTCACCGAAGCCATTGCACAATTGATGGAACGACAAATACATAGTACAGAATGGTTGACTGTAATGGTTAATATCCCGCATCAGGTAAGCACAAAACTTAGAAAAGAATCGTATCGACAATTTCGACTAAAACAACTCATTTTTTCCCGGTGGTCACAAGTAATGGTAAGGTTTGAACGCGCACTTTACGAAAATCCTGATCAAGATCTCAATATGCTTTGGTGGAATTTGGTTAAACGGTACCAACATCTTACACCCCCTGAACATCGGAATGAACCTGATTGGGCCGCTAAAATCCACCTTGCACAAGTTCCGGTATACTACCATAACTACCTGCTTGGTGAATTAGTAGCAGCGCAGCTTCATCACACGATTGCAACAACTGTCCTGAAAACGGATGAGGTACTTCCTTCGTACTATGGGAACGAGGACGTTGGTACATTTCTTCGTACACATGTTTTCGAGTATGGAGCGACACACCATTGGAACACACTCCTTGAAAAAGCAACAGGTGAACGGCTCACAGCACTGTATTTTGCTAATGACCTTGAGAAAAAACACTGAAGGCAGTGAAGTACTACGATTGCAGCACAGTTTACACATTTAATAGGAAATGTTCTAACCATAATTCCAGTTAATTCATAAAAAAGTAAAAGCAATATAACTTGAAAAGAGGTGAGCATGGTAAACAATAAGAGCTTTTCAATTGGTAATAAATATATTTTACAAGTGAAATGTTCAACAACATCGTCGGTGGGAACATTACATCCACTAGAGGGAGAGAATCAAGAAATAATAGAAGTTGAAGATACGTGTTTTAATTTATCGATAGTTCTATTATACTTTTTCAATATTTCCTTAATGACAATTATAACACCCTTTCAAAACTTTTTTACAATAGATTTTAAAGTCTTAAAATATGGTATTAGTATAACAATACACGCATAAAATCATTGAAACACCGTACCACGACCAAAAATACATAGTGTACAGTGTTTACTAGTTCTGTATAAAATATTGACAAATAATTTTACAATTTCGATTTTTATACAGAGATCATTCACTTTAAGGTTTAACTTGATTTTCATTGCGATTAAACTAAAACAATTGTATTCCTACGGAAAAGAAAGAGTGGTTCTGGATACCCAATCTTGGAATACAAAACACTATCGAAAAACATTCATGAGATCAATAATGTTCTCACTCTTACTTATAGGATGCCATATTATTCCTTCACGAGTTCATGCTCAATCACCGCATTTCCACAGTATTCCTCCAGGTACATTTATAAATCCTATCTTCTCTGGTGATTATCCTGATCCAAGTATCCTGGTAGATAGTACTAATTTTTATGTTGTTCATTCATCATTTGAGTACTATCCTGGATTAACAATTTGGCATTCAAAAGACTTGCTCCATTGGACCCCTGTTACAAGTGCTCTTACTCATTATGTTGGTTCCGTGTGGGCTCCTGAGTTAGTGAAGTACGGTTCAAAATACTACATTTACTTCCCCGCGAATGGGACAATTTACGTCATCGTTGCCGATTCAATTCAAGGTCCCTGGAGTAAACCAATCGACCTAAAGATTGGATACATTGATCCAGGCCACGTTGTTGATGAAGAAGGGAATAGATACCTTTACTTTAGTAATGGCAGCTACGTTGCACTTACACCTAACGGTACTTCTGTACAAGGCTCAGTAGTGCATTCATACAACGGATGGCCTATTCCAAGAGATTGGTCAATAGAATGCTTTTGCTTAGAAGGTCCGAAACTTTTCAAGCGTGAAGAGTACTACTATCTTACAGTTGCACAAGGAGGGACTGCAGGACCTCCAACAGGCCACATGGTCATTTCTGCCCGTTCGAAATCCCCATTTGGACCATGGGAGAATTCACCCTTCAATCCAATCCTTCGTACGGAGAACTGTACCGATCGGTGGTTGTCTATCGGCCACGGTACTATTTTCGAAATTCCATCAGATAACTGGTGGATGATTTTTCACGGTTATGAAAATGGCCATTACAACCGAGGACGCCAGACACTCCTTGTACCAATCGAGTGGACATCCAACGGGTGGTTTAAAATCCCCGATAGTATACATATCGCCAAACCACTCCCTTATCCATGTAAACGAGTTATACCAACTACCCTTTCCTTAAGTGATACATTCGAAAAAACTTCATTAAAACCCCAGTGGAAATTCTTTGGTGAATACGATACAAGTCGCTTTTACTTAACAAAGAATAGTCTAATTATAAAAGGAAAAGGAACATCGATCGCCGAGTGTTCACCATTACTATGCACACCAACAGATCATTCATACATTGCAAGCGTTGAACTTTACATTGAAGGCGGGACCACAGGGGGATTAGTACTTTTCTACAGCCCAAAAGCATACTCCGGAATACTTGCAGACAGTCTAAATATTCTCGTCAATTTACGCGGTTGGCAGTTTATAACTGAAAAGAACGTCATTTATCGTCATGTTCACTTACGGTTACGAAACAAAAATAACATTGTTGATATGTACTATAGCACTGATGGGAACCGATGGGAAAAAATTGAAAATTCCACAGAAGTTTCTGCCTACCACCACAACGTCCTAAGTGATTTCCTAAGCTTGCGTATTGGCTTGGTTGCATATGGAAACGGTAAAGTAACTTTTAAGAACTTTCACTACGAACCAATCATCAAATAAAATTATTCCATACCATAGCTGAATGTATGTATATCAAAATTTATTACTGCATTCAAAACAAAAAGGGCAACAGAACTATCCTTCGGGAATTCCTTGGCCTCACATAAAGTACATTTTCATAGCACCTCTACTCTAACCAAAACAAAAACGGGCAAGCCGTTGGTAGTTACTGACTTGCCCGCGGTAGTTTTATTGATCCTCTCCTTACCTGCAAGAGTGT
>JAOAFT010000037.1 GCA_026416125.1 Bacteroidota bacterium | reverse complement strand
TCATATTGTAATTCCTGAATGAACGTATAAAGCTGTTGAAATTTGTTGAATAGAATAGCGAAATGCAAGTTTCATTGTTTAATCGAATGAAAATAACTTTCAACAGATTATTACCGATGTTACAAAGTAATTGCTTTGTCTGTCTTTCGACGATTTTTCTTTTATTCTTTTTTACTGTCTATTTACATTTTCAGTAAACCTCGTTCTGAATTTTTGCCATATGAATAATACTTTAAGAAATTGAAACCTATGCATTGTATCCCTGTTCATTTCTATCATTAATTACATCCACAATTTTAGGAATACTCTTCGTTATGTGAGAATAATTACAAGCAAACCTATTGATGATGTACCTGCAGTGTTTTTATCTTGCATAACACTAAAAGTTAGTACACGTCTCATTTAGTTAAATATAAAGTTGAAATAACAGAGATGACCGTTTTCAAAACATGATTGTCGTACTACTCTGCAAGAAGTTATACAAAAGACATTGCCTTATTACAAACTGGAACCTCTGAAATAACAAAGGCGTTGAGATTACTCAACGCCTTTGTTAAACAAGATTCAGTTCCCTCAATGAATTACCGTTCGCTCCCGTGATTGTTCAAAGCGCTGGAGGATTAATTCAGCTACCTCAAAGAGCCCAAAGATAATAGCAGTGTATGTAAGATCACCAACAAGTGAATTCCTAAAAAAGGGGAGTGCCAAACTATAACACTCTAGTAAACCTTCGAGAGTCTTTGGATAATTCCACCCACCTCCTGTGAACCAAACTCCAAAATTCGTTACTATAAAGAATACAATAGAACTCATCACGCTTCCAACAACGAGTGTTAAAATCTTCTTATGTGTGCGGAGCCACATTCCAATGAGTACTGTCATTAAGAACGACCCATAGACAAACGGCATTGTTGGGTGAAATCCAAGTACGATATCGCTTAAAAAGAGTGCAGCAACCGGTAAAACAAACGCAAACTTTTTCTCAAGGTATACACCCCCAGCCAACGCCATTGCTGCAATAGGGGTAACGTTTGGTACATGTGGAAACAACCGACTTACAGCTGCAATCGCTATTATTCCTACACTGATCAGTACTCTACGCATGGTTCCTCCAATATTTCATAGTTTTACATAGTATACTAAAAATTTCGCTTCTAAAAAAGTATGAAGTCATGGATACGTTTTCTCTCTTGTGATATTCCTGTAAATACTACCGTATTATCTCCGCGGTACACATTAAATTCTTCTACTGGTGTATGGTATACTCTATTCCAAAGCGCAAAGAGGTATTATGTGGAAAATTAAAATCATTTGTACGACGCCATTGGTTTCTCCATGTAAAACCAATTGGGAAAGCCACTGCTGTGGATATTTTAAATCGATAGGAAAAACCAAGTAAATAGTAGAATCCAATGTGTGTTCGTGTACCAGAGTGAGCCTCATACGGTGTAGGTGATCCTACCAGCCATTGTGTTACGATATCATCGTGGTACGCATAATACACACCAACTCCAAGAATAAAAATTTCCAGTGGTACAAACGCGCCGTAGAGTGCTACATCGTATCGATTCTTTGATCGCTCGCGATATACGGTACCACTGTGGGAATTGAATGCGTAGTTCGTGTATTCAAGAAAAAAGTAACCATTCGTAAAACTACTCCATCCTGCACGTACAACGTATCGTGGTTCAAAGTCTCCTGCGTTAGAGTAACGAAATGGGTAGAAACCAACATCGAACCAAATTGAAGTGTGTGCTGAATCGCACCAATCAGATTGAGACTGTGCTTTTAGTGCTTCGAAAAAACCAACAGTAAAAACAATGAGTATAAAAAGCATCCACCACCGTACTCTGATACTCTCAACACGAAAATAGTTATACATTGCTCTCACTTTCCCTTCTTGTATTGTAACCACTGAACCTACTGTAATTGTCCAACTTTACTCTTGATCCTCAATACCTTCTTTCATTAATCCGTACTGCTTCATCTTCGTATAAAGGTGACTGCGCTGAATATCCATAGCACGTGCAGTTTTTGTAATATTCCACTGGTGTTTTTCTAATTGGTACTTAATGTAGGCAGCTTCTGCTTTATCTTTAAACTCCTGAAAGGTACAATTCATATCGAATCCACTTTGTGAATCTGAACTATGTTTATACCCAACAGTGCCATAACTCACTATACTATCTATAGTTATTTCATTCCCTCGTGAGAGAATGATAAGACGCTCAATAGCGTTCTTTAATTCTCGAACATTTCCAGGCCAATCGCGAGTTATTAAGGCATTGATAACTTCTTCCCTTAACACTTTTTGCGGAAGACCATTTCGACGACAAACTTCTTCGACAAATGCTCGAGCAAGCAGTGGGATATCTTCCTTCCGTTCACGGAGAGGTGGTACAACAATGGGAATTACATTCAACCGATGGTAAAGATCTTCACGAAATGTTCGTTTACGAATTTCTTCTTCAAGATTCTTATTCGTTGCAGCAATAACGCGCACATTCACAGGAATTAGTGTTGATCCACCAACTCGTTGTATTGTGCTTTCCTCAAGTGCACGTAGCACTTTCGATTGTGCCTGGAGACTCATGTCTCCAACCTCATCAAGGAACAGTGTTCCACCATCTGCCTGTTCGAACTTGCCGATTCGTTGAGATATCGCACCAGTGAATGCACCCTTCTCGTGACCAAAGAGCTCAGACTCAATGAGTTCTGATGGAATGGCTGCACAGTTGATTTCAACAAAGGGCCCATGGGCTCGTTTACTTGCACGGTGGATAGCGCGTGCAACAAGTTCTTTTCCTGTGCCATTCTCACCTGTGATGAGTACCCGCGCTTCTGTTGGTGCAATTTGTTGAATTGTTTCAAGAATTGCTTGAATTGCTCTACTGGTACCAAGTATTTTTCGTTCGCCTTCAAGATGAAGGCGGAGCTGTTCATTCTCTCGTGTTAAAGCAGCATGGGCAAGTGCATTACGAAGTGTTACAAGTACTTTTTCCCGATCGAGTGGTTTCTGTAAAAAATCATATGCTCCTAACTTCGTTGCTTCCACAGCTGTTTCAATTGTACCATGGCCGGAAATCATAATAACAGGAACAGAAGGACCAAGTGTACGTATTTTCGTCAGTACTTCAATGCCATCAAGTCCAGGCATTTTCACATCGAGTAATACAGCATCGAGAGTGCGTTCACGGAGTAATTGCAATGCTTCTTGCCCATTTTCTGCAAGAAATACCTCATACTTCTCGTATTCGAGAATCATTTTCAGTGAATCACGAACACTTCTCTCATCATCGACAACAAGTACTCTTTTCATTGCAGCACCTTGCCTAAGAACATTCACTTCACAAAGTGTTATTTACGAGCTTCTAACGGCAAAGTCAAGTACGCTGATGGGAGTACTGTTCGATCAACGTGAAGTGCCAACCCGAATGCACTACCATGTTCATTTACTGCTTTGTCACGCCAATCATCTGAGCCACCGACAATCAAGTGTTCTTCTATCCACTCTGTCAAAGTTCCTAAAATTGAAACCAACGTTCTTGTTTCTGTTGTGTATGCAATGTATGCAGATGCAAAGAAATGTTGAAGTTTATCCCTGTCAGCATCAACGTAGGTATGTGAGTCTGGATAAAAATGCGATGGAAGGTTGTTGATACGTCTATAAAATAGTAAATCATCTTCGAACGTAAGAGGAATGGAGAATGCTAAAAAGAATGGAAGTCTAAACTGAATCATCTTATGTTCTAGCACCGAAAAGAGGCAGAGTGCAAGTGCTCGCGAACAATTGTAATTTGCAAGATGGAGTGCTTTCAGGTAAAGTACATTCACTGCTTCTTCTGGTGTAAGCATACGTTTGAGAGTAGCGTAACGATTGTCTCGTATGAATGCTCGAAGTGCTTCAACTTCCTGGAAGAACTGCGGTGTGATAATTGTACGTAACGAGTACTCAGGGTGTTCGAATTGGGTTGAAAATGTTCGAAGACTAGTACCTATTGTATCCCTCATCGGTTGTGAACGTAATTCTTTACTGAAATACCATAGAACCGCGAGAGTGCTAATGAAACGTATCCATCGTAGAGAAAACCTTACCATTGGTACTTTGGCGAGGTGTGTATGTATCAGTTTCCCACTGTACTCTACTTTGAAAGTCTCTGTTTGAAGTAGTCGGCCGTAAGTCTGAGACCTTGTTCAAGCGTTACCGTTGGTTTCCACCCAAGTACACGGTGAATTTTTTCTGGACTGATAACACTCCGCATTTGCTCTCCAACCTTTGCTGGACCATGTTGTTCTGGGCACGAAGGGCGTAAAATATCACGGAGTATAGAGAATAATGTGTTCACATCGGTTTCTCGTCCAGTACCAACATTGTATACATCCGTTCGACTGGTGTGGAGTGCCATCACGTTTGCACTCACAACATCTCCAACGTAAACGTAGTCGCGTGTCTGCGTACCATTGCCATTGATGATAGGTTGTTCGCCTTTAATGAGTTTGCTACAAAAAATAGCAACCACTCCTGCTTCACCATGAGGATTTTGACGAGGCCCATACACATTTCCATAGCGTAGGACAACATAGTTGATTCCATACACTGTCTTATAGAAATATAAGTATTTCTCCGTCGTCAACTTAGTAATTCCATAGGGCGAAAGAGGCCGTGTTGGGTGATCTTCATCGGCAGGGAAGTACTCCTGTTCACCATAGATGGCCCCTCCTGTTGATGCAAAGATAATTTTTTTAACACCATACTTGCGAGCATTCTCAAAAATATTAAGCCCACCAAGTACGTTGACATCGGCATCAAACTTCGGATCTGCAACAGAACGCCGAACATCCATTTGTGCTGCATGGTGATTAACAACGTCAATCGTTTCTCCTCGAAAGAGATCCTCAATTTCTGAACTTCGAATATCCATCTTGTAGAATGTTGCCTTCGGATTCACATTCTCTAGAGATCCACTCGAGAGATTGTCAACAACAATAACACTATGACCTTCTGCGATGTATGCGTCAACAACATGTGATCCAATGAATCCTGCTCCTCCTGTGACAAGTATTTTCATTTTGCATCCTTTTCTTTGTACGCAGAATCAATTACGAACCACACCTTGTATCTTTCGTAATTTCTTCCTACAGAACCATTTGTGTTTCATCCAGATTAATTCATTACTCCACTAGGTTGTACTCTATATCCTTTGGACCAGCAAAGTGTTGGATTATTACTCACACTCAAGTACAACTACACTCTTTGAAGGAATTTCTGCTGTTAGAACACCACTGTTTAGAGTAACATTTGTGAAAGTGCGAGGAACAACAACAGGTTGCTTACCAAAATCGTTGTACGCGTTCATCGTTTCGGCCGTAAGAACATCGCCGCGTACTGTTGTAACAGTCCTACCAGAAAGTGAAATTGTTACCCGCTTCCCATTTTGTGGATCAATGTTTGCAATACTAATGTATATTTTCCCTTGAGCGTTTTTTGAAGCTGATACACTTAAAGATGGTAACACCTCTGGACCAAACCGGTATGGCTCACACGCTACAGAAACAGGAATTTGCGTAGCGTTCTGATGTACTTTGTACATCTTGAACACGTAGTACGTTGGAGTAAGCACCATCTGATCATCCTTTGTTAGAATGACAGCCTGAAGAACATTAACTGTTTGTGCAATGTTTGCCATCTTGACACGGTCACAGTGGTTGTTGAAAATGTTCAAGTTTACAGCTGCAACGAGTGCATCGCGAAGCGTATTTTGCTGATAGAGAAACGCTGGATTTGTTCCAGGTTCAACATCAAACCAAGTTCCCCATTCATCGACAATGAGACCTATCTTCTTTTCCGGATCATACAAATTCATAATTTCTGAGTGGTTGTTAATTAACTCATTCATGAAAAGCGTCTTCTTCATGGTAAGAAACCACTCTGCTTCTGTAAAGTCTGTTGCTGATCCTTTTTTATTCCAATCGAGAACTGTGTAGTAGTGCAACGAGTAACCTTTCATGAAGTCCTTCAACCAATTATCTACTTTACTCCACTTGCGCATAACTGTCTCTGTCCAGTTATAGTCATCTTGCAATCCACCTGATGCAATTTTGATGAGAGGTGTTCCGTAGTCTTTTAGAAAGTACGAGTACTGTGCAAGTATACTCGCGTAGTAATCAGCGGACATAATTCCACCACATCCCCACGTTTCATTCCCAATACCCCAGAACTTCACATTCCAAGGTTTTTCTCGTCCATTCCTTTTTCTCAGTTCTGCCATAGGTGTATTAGTAGAATTCACATACTCCACCCATTCCACAGCTTCCTGTACTGTACCACTTCCCACATTCACCGAAATGTATGGTTCAGCACCAATGAGTTCACAGAAGTCTAGGAATTCGTGAGTACCAAAGCTATTATCTTCAACAACTCCACCCCATGTCGTATTGAGGAACTTTGGTCGTTTCTCTACAGGACCAATTCCATCTTTCCAATGGTATGTATCAGCAAAACAACCACCAGGCCAACGAAGTACAGGTACGTTTAATTCCTTCAATGCTTCGAGAACGTCTTTGCGGTAGCCACGTACATTGGGAATCTTTGAATTCTTCCCTACCCATATTCCTCCGTAGATACAACGACCTAAATGCTCTGCAAAATGTCCATAGATGTACTTACTAATAGTGTTCTTTGCCGATGGAATATCAACAATAATACTATTCGTTACCCCCTGGGCGTTAACGATTATACCTACAATGAAGGAAATAACAATAGTTCTCCATACTAATCGTTCCATTGTAAATCTCCTTGTGTATGTCGAATACGCTCACACGTTAGTTTTGAACTTATCAATGCCATCGGAATACCAGCACCTGGCACTGTCGATGCTCCAACATAAAAGATATTTGCGAAATATTCATCTCTATTGGGAGGACGAAATGCACCAATCTGATCCATAGTATGAGCAAGTCCTAAGCCACTTCCTTTATACAGATTAAAGTACTGCTGCCATTCGAACGGAGTAAAGACTGTTTTACTTACGATATGGGGGTGAATATCGAACCCAATCCTTTTCGATAAATCGGCGAGAATACGTTGTACAATCATCTCCCGATCTTCCCAATTGGGCTTGTAGAGAAGATTAGGTACTGGACAAACAATGAACAATGCTTCACATCCACTTGGTGCACATTCGCTATTGAATTTCGACGGTATATTGACGTAGTAGTATGGCTGTTCTAACACATGACCATCAAACAGCACAGACTGCGCATAGGAATGATAATTCTCCCCTAAAAAATAATTATGGTGGTTGAGCATTGGAAGTTTTCGATCAATACCAATGTAGAGTGTAAGGTATCCCATAGTCCATTTGAACGTTCGGAGTCGATGCTCATTGTATGCACGATGGTTCAATACACATCCACGAAACGCTGCAGCATCTGCATTAATGACAAAAATATCTGCTTCCCATCGAGTATTGTGCGAGTCTATGAGTGCTGTAATGCGCCGATCCTCTTTTTCCACCCCTACAATCTCAGTGTTTACTTCGATCCGCACATTCTCTTTCCGCAATTCTTGGATAAGCCCTTCCACAATGCGATACATTCCTCCTCGCACATTGTAATATCCATCGTACACAAATTCAACGTATGAAAGTAAGGTATAGACAGCCGACGTGTCGAACGGTGTACGCCCGAGAAAGAACGCCACAAGTGAAATAATTTGCCGAGCTTCATCCAAAGATATGTACCGGCACACCTGTTGCCAGAATGTACGAAAAAGAATTGGAAGATGAACAGGGTTTATCGTTAGTAACGTATAGAGATAATCGAGAACGGAAGAAAAGTTACGCTTCACTACTTTTTCAACAGTGTCATTATAAAGATCTGCACACTTTGCAAGGTAAGTAGAGATTTGATCCTGTATATGTGGCTCATAGCGCTCAAACTGGTGTGAAAACTTCCCAATGTTCTTAAATACATGAAATGGTTCGGTGCGTCTTGGTAAGTAAACAGAATAGAGTGGATCAAGTGGTTCAATTGTAAAAGGACATCTTATCCTGCAATCACGAATAAATGCATCGAATTCGTACGACATACTAAAGAAACTTGGACCTGTATCAAATGTAAAACCATCTTTTTGGAGCCGATTGAGTCTGCCACCAGGCTGGAAATGTTTTTCGAGAATCGTTACAGTATGTCCACGTTTTGCAAGCCGTAAAGCAGTTGCAAGTCCACCTATTCCAGCTCCAACAACAAGGATGTTCATTCCTTTTCCTTTCGTTTATCCTCACATTGTGGTAAAAGTTCATCTTTCACCCACATGTAGCGTGGCTCGACTTGCAGCGCTTTCGTTAGGACTTTCCATGCATCTTCGTGCCGTCCCAGCTCCATTGCATACTTCCCTGTCAGTGCGAGTGTATTGAGGTACATCCAATTGTACTTCACTATTTTGTGGTGCTCGTAGAGTTGAATCGCCCGGTAAAAGAATTGAAGCGCTTTCTCCTTTGAGCCACCGAAAAGCATTGGAGTATAGTAGAATACATTCCCAAGTTGCACATATGCAAAGGGATCCAGTGAGTCAGCATTTCTCGCTCGTTCTGCATAATACATACCTTTCTGGCCTATAATTAAGGCACTTAGAGGATGAAGAGCAATTCGATATCCAATGAGCGCAGAATGATAAGCGAAAACAGTTGATTGTTTGTAGTGTTTCTGTTCACCTTGTTTGAGAAGTACTTCAGCTCTTTCTAAGTATATCCTTGCTTCACTAGGATCTTTCAATACACCTAAGCAATATGCAATGTACCCATAGTAATAACTCATTATCTGATACCATAGTTTTTCCGTAGGTTCTTTGTTCGCGTTTGAGTCTAAATATTCTTTCCATTGTACCATTGAATTTGTAACGTATGCATCGTACAGCTTTACAGTTACACTATCTTCACCGTACTGTGCTGAATACACCAACACAAGAAAACTCAAAAGAGAGATCGTCCTTTCCATCGTAAAGATCCTGTACTACGTAAACCATAGTAGAGCAATAGTATCAGCAACAAATGAACTCGATGAACTGGTGCTAGCAATCCATAGAAGAGTGCACATTGCCGCGCTGTATACCCTACGATAACGTGACTACTCACAACACAGAGAAAATAAAAAATGATCCAAAAAGAGCTAAGTGTGAGTACAAACAACCAACCAATAGATGTTGTTGCAACAATGCCACACGCACATACATGTGAGGAGCAGAACATATCAACTATGTTTTTTGCAAAACCAATAAGTGCATCACTATAGTGTTCGTACATTCTACAGCGAATCGAATCATCTCCAACCAGACAAGAAACTTTTTTTCCTTCTCGTTTTAAGAGGCGTGCACCGACAATATCCTCTGCTCGCACAGAGCGTAAACGCTCATGAACTGCAAGCTGTTTATATGTAGATGCTTTGAAGAGAAGGACTTGACCATTCGCTGCAGCTATTAAGGGATGTTTTGTCCTCTCTACAAGTGGTAACGGGAGCAACGTGAGGAGAATATACTGCATTAACGGCACTGTTGCATACTCTCCGAATGTTCGCATCTCTTGTTTTGGGAAAATTGAAAGCAAATCGAGTTTCCGCTGTTCAACATAAGTAATACACCGCTCAAGAAACTTTTCTGTACACCGTACGTCTGCATCAAGAAAAAGAAAGTACTCACCACGAGCCTGCTGTGCCAAGTAGTGACACGCATGCTGTTTACCGTACCACCCTTGTGGTAATCCACTTGATGAAAAGAGGGTAATTCGTGAATCTTGGTTTGCGTATGTTTGCACTACTTCTTTAGTCAAATCACTCGATTCGTCATCGAAGATAAGTATTTCGAACGATGAATAGTGCTGTCGAAGTAAATCATTTAAAAGAAGTCCAATTGTTCGTTCTTCATTACGAGCAGGAATAAGAATAGAAATCAACGCCTGTGAATTCTCATTCTCTGACGGGAGTTTTTCCCGGACAATGGCATTGACAAAAGCAATACACCATTGTAATACAGCAACACTAATCACTGTATACCCTAGGAGCTCTCCTATCGTCATATTACCCACCACGGAGAATGTGTCGTTGCAGAGATTCATTGTAAAATGCTTGATACACTTGTTCAATACTCTCCCGTTGTGCAACTGTACCATCAATTGAACGAAGTGAAATAGAGAGATGCGGCTTTCTTGATGCGAAGTAGTCAATAAATGTTGCGCATAACACAATTGAAATAGTTGAAGATACTCTTTGGAGGATATACTCTATCCCTCTTTTAAAGTATATTGTATGCTCATGTTGGGATATGAGATCTCCTTGAGGGAATAGAAGAACGATGTTTCTAGGATTATTGAGAAGTTCTACTGTATACTCTAAACTCTCAACAACGGTACGTGAAGTTGGATTTATTGAATATCCACCCACATACCGAAAGTACCAATACTTTTTAAGCTGATGCTCAAGCATCAGAAAATGAAACCGACGACGAAATACAACATCATTCACATACGATGCAAAGAATCCATCCCACCAGCTCCAGTGATTTTGAATGAGGAGGATGGGTAGCCCTGAATCATTGACCTCATACCGAAGGGTAATTGATGCAAAGTGCTTTCGCAATGCTCTCCTACCATACCACCGAAAGAATGGATACAAGAACCAATGGTGGTGTGTTCTAACAATCATTGACTTGTACTCACAAACAGTACGAATATTCCAAAAAAAATGAATTGCAGTAAAAACACAAAAGGGGCAATGGGATTATTCACTTCAACACGAGTATACCGAAGCAACCCATGGAAAAGTACTCCAAGTACAAACCACGTAATATAATTCTGAGCTGGTACGGTATGATCTACCCAATACCACAGCTGTAAATTTGAAGCTACTTGTTCAAGAATGCTATCGTAAACGACAAGCAACGTTGCACCACACAGGAGAGTCCACACAGAGTAACAGCGAAGCAGTGTGCAGAAAGCAGCACTACAGTACACTAGATAACACCAATTCAAACCAATAATGAGTGGTACGTTAATTAAACGACTTCCTAAATAGTGACTATACGTGTAGGACCCAAACGGTATTCCTGTTGCTACACTGATTTCCTCGAATATTAATGCAATAAACGCGATTAGTAAACAACACAGTATAAGTTCTTTACGCCGTGAAGTCCGATCAAAGAGTGCAACGAAAAATGTCGTACCGAGGAGTGTACCTGTTGTACTCTGTACGTAGCAATCCCGTGTAGTCTCATTCAATAAACCATGGATACCAATTGCATAGTACACCAAAAGAACAACCGCTGTTAAAAGAATAGTACTTTCGTGTCGAAAAATGTTGCTCGTTACCATTGTAGCCTTACCAAGTTACACTAACTTTAAAGTATGGCGTACCCAAGCATACCATACCAAAAATATTTTCTTGCAATTGGAAATACGTACTCTACACTTAACAAGCACACTCAATGGTGTTTTTGCTAACTTTTCTAAGAGCGCTGTATAGAGTATGTATGCAATGTAAACCGGGAACCGAACATCATGTGGTAACTTTCGAATACCAATAAGAGCTTCTGAAAAATCATCCCATATTTCATTAATGATGCGGTGTTTCTTTTCCTCCGTGAATATGCCATCAGCAAGAATTGGGAAGTACAAACGGTTAAGCACCGTTGTATCGTACCATAAATCACGTAGAAAATTTACTTTCTGAAGCGCTGTACCCAATTTCCGTGCGTATTGCTGGAGACTCTCGTAACAACCATTTTCCCCCCTACAGAAAATTCGTAAGCACATCAACCCAACAACATCTGCAGAACCATAGATATAGTCTGCTATAGCTTTCTCTGTCATGTACTTTTTCACACTTAGATCTTTCTTCATGCTTTCTATGAATGCCTTTATGAGATCGAGTGGTATGTTGTACCGTCGCACAACATGAGCAAAAGCATGGAGTATTGGATTTGTACTCACACCAGTTTCAATCGCTTCAACGACTTGTTGCTCATACTGGTAGATGAGTTGCTCTTTCAGGATTGGGGTGTCCGTATCAACAATCTCATCGGCTATTCGTACAAACCCATACAAAGCAAAAATAGCATCCCGGATATCCGATGGGAAGAACCGTGTTGCAAGAGAAAAAGAAGTACTGTACCGGAACGTTAGTACTCTCGATAGTAACAATGATATCTCAGTATATTTCGAATCCACGTTATTGATTCAATACTTATAGAGGAAAACAAATGAAACACACATTCAAAATTAAATACGAACGAGTGGTATGTGAAATCCAATGTTGACTGTAGCTCCTTTCATTGTAAAATCACACTCAGTATGAGTTGGGTACACAGTTGTAGCATAGGAGTAGCCAACTCGAAACATCACACTTGTTCCATTCAAGTAGAACAATTCTGCACCAAGGAACGTATGAAGTTCGAGCAATTCACCATTGACGTGCGCAATAACACGCGCAGGATATGTTCGTTCGGTTCTTAACCACAGAGCTCCGGCACCTGCTCCTACTTGAATGAAGATGTATGGTTGGAGAGGTACATTAACAACGTACGAACCACGTAGTGCGTAGGTCCGAATGAAATTCGTCGGTGGGCTGGAATTCCCCTCAATTGATGGTCGTGCCTTAAAAAGAGTTCCTACTACTTCGAGCTCGATGAGTTGTAGTGAAACTGGCGCAACGCGGAGACCTGCAGATACTGTGTAGTACGTCTTGAAAGCTCCTCCTTGTGGCAGATTGTAGGCATGTTCAATCTTCTCGTATACACCATCAACATCGCTAAGTTTAGGAGCAAAGTAACTACCAGAGACAAATGCTGAAAGCAGTGGAATACGGCGTTTCGGTCTATCATCCTCTTCACGCAGATTTTGACTGTAGAGGAATGTTCCGGAGAGAACACTAAGAAACACAGCAAGTAACCGAATATGGTAGTTGCGAATGGTGAACATAGTACCCTCCTTGTGTTGTGATATAAAGAATTTTACACAGAGATACCTGTGTGGAAATATAGAGTACAACTTTCTCTCTTTCAATTCTTTCGATTGCACATCACTACACTTTTCGGTATCATTGGTAAGAAGAACGGAATGAAGAGGAAATCGTGCGATGTCAAAACGTCTTCGTGTTGGGGTATTATTTGGTGGTCGTTCCGTAGAACATGAGGTATCGATCGTCTCTGCAACCTCTGTTATCAATGCACTTGATAAACGTCGATATGAGGTTATTCCAATAGGTATTACACACACAGGATATTGGATTAGTGGCCACAATGCACTTCATGTACTGAAAGAGGGCACCATTCCAAGTACGTTTCCTGAATCAATTATTATTCCGGATCCTGAAAAGCAAGGACTAGTGGTGCTCAATAACGAACCACCTCGTATAATTCCATTAGATGTTGTCTTCCCTGTTGTCCATGGTACCTTTGCAGAAGACGGAACGCTTCAAGGCTTACTAGAGCTCGCTAATATCCCATACGTTGGCGCAGGTGTTCTCGGATCGGCTGTTGGAATGGATAAAATTATACAAAAGCAACTACTTCGCCACGCAGGACTCCCCGTAGTGGAATTTATCTGGTTTTTCGCATCGGAGTACTGTAACCGTCCTACTCTCTTCCTAACACGTGCAGAGCGAACACTTGGGTACCCTCTGTTTGTTAAACCAGCTCGCTCTGGCTCAAGTGTTGGAATTTCGAAATCCCACAACCGAAAAGAACTACAGAGCCACATTGAATTTGCAATGCAATTTGATGAGAAGATCCTTATAGAGAAAGCTGTACCGAACGCGCGTGAAATTGAGTGCAGTATATTAGGTAATGAACAGCCACTCGCTTCCGAGCTTGGTGAAATTATCCCTTCGAATGAGTTTTACGATTACGATGCAAAATATGTCGATGGAAAATCGAAATTAGAAATTCCCGCAAAGCTCCCAAAACTTCTTCGTAAAAAGCTTCAGACTATTGCAGTTCAAGTTTTTCGTGTGCTCGATTGTTTTGGGATGGCTCGCGTGGATTTTCTTGTGAATAGAAAAACAAACGCAATTGTTGTAAACGAAATAAATACTATTCCCGGATTTACCTCTATCAGTATGTACCCAAAACTCTGGGAAGCGTCTGGTGTTCCCTATTCAGTGCTCCTCGATCGACTCATAGAACTTGCACTCGAACGGCACGCAAAAAAATCACAGTTGAAAACAATGTATCAACCAAAACTCGATTGGTTTAAGAACGAAATATAGCACGCAGTGGACGACAATTACTATCGAAGTATAAATCCTGAAAAACTCCTAAAACGTCTTGTACGAGGTGCAACGAAGCGAAAACGTCTAACGCTCCTCATTGTTATTGCGCTTCTTATCTTCCTCTTTATGTTGTTTGACAACAAGGGTCTCATTACCCGTCTTCAACTTGAACAACAGAAACGACAATTGATTGAGCAACTCCGTACCGATACTCTTGAATTAAAACGACTCAATGAGCGCATACAGGCACTTGAATCAAACAACGATACTATCGAGCACATTGCACGAGAACGATACGGAATGGTTCGAGAAGGAGAAACTGTGTACCAAATTCCTAACGATCGACCACAGTAAGAAACAATGGATACTCTTTTCCCACACGAACCAACCAGTGAAACCATTCTTCCACCGCTTGCTGAACGCATTCGACCAACAACGCTCGATGAGTTCGTTGGGCAAGAACATCTTGTTGGTCCTAACGGACCTCTCCGTCGCTTCGCAGAACAGGGGCAACTCCCATCGATGATATTCTGGGGACCTCCTGGTGTTGGGAAAACGACACTTGCTCGCATCCTCGCATCAATGTGTAGTGCTGAATTCAACCAACTTAGCGCCATCGATTCAGGAGTAAAGGATGTTCGGGAACTACTTAACCGTGCTGCAAAGCGACGCTCAGCCAAAAACCAGCAAACCATCGTCTTCATAGATGAAATCCATCGATTCAACAAAGCTCAACAAGATGCTCTCCTCCACGCTGTGGAAGATGGAACCATTACCCTTATAGGAGCAACTACAGAAAACCCTTCGTTCGAAGTTATCGCGCCTCTCCTTTCGCGTTGCCAAATCTACGTACTTACTCCTCTAACGAAACATCATCTAACAGCTGTTCTCACACGCGCACTCACCACAGACATTATTCTCTCACAGCAAAGAATAACCATAGAAGATCAAGATACTCTTTTCTTCCTTTCTGGTGGTGATGCTCGTAAGCTTCTCAATGGACTTGAAACCGCTCTTCGTCTTACTCACCCGACACCAGACGGGTCACTACAAATTACCCGCCAAATTCTTGAAACAGCATTTCAGAAGAAATATGCATTCTACGATAAGAAAGGTGAACAACACTACGACCTTATTTCTGCTTTCATCAAGAGTGTACGAGGAAGTGATCCTGATGCAGCAGTGTATTGGCTTGCACGCATGCTCGAAGGGGGAGAAGATCCTCTCTTCATTGCACGTCGCATGATTATTCTCGCTTCCGAAGACATCGGAAATGCAGATCCATATGCGTTGACGTTAGCAGTTTCTTGCTTCCGTGCTTGCGAAATGGTTGGAATGCCAGAGGCTCGCATTATCCTTGCCCAAACAGCAACCTACCTTGCATCAGCACCAAAGAGCAATGCAGCTTACCTTGCAATTGAAGAGGCTTTCCATGATGTTCGGACAAAACCACAATACCCTGTTCCACTCCACATCAGGAACGCCCCGACACAGCTTATGAAAGAGCTCGGTTACAGCGAAGGGTACAAGTATCCTCACGACAACGAAAGCCATTTTATAGAGCAACAGTACTTACCTGATGAATTAAAAACAACCCTCTACTATAAACCTTCTCAAAATGGACGGGAAAAAGAGATTAGAATCCGCCTGAATAGTCTGTGGAAACTAAAACAACGATAATAGAGTGATTTTCACTTGCATCTTATGGAGAGGCTTCTTACAATCATTCACAGAATTGTTCATCGCAATCTTTACATGAGGTGAGGTATGGTGTTTTCATCCTTCATTACCAAAGGGTGGTTAAACGATGTGTTCCTTAGCCGAGATACAATTACAACACTCTTCGTTGTCCTCATCATTTGTGTGATTCTTGTAACTTACCTTTTTTTCCACCAACGGAAGCTTATACGACTTCAACGAAAACACGAAGATCTCGAGAGAATCCTAGAGCACGAACGTAATTTATTTCGAACAATTATCGATAATCTCCCAGATGCTATTTACGCCAAAGATACTGCATGCCGAAAAATTCTTGCTAATAAAACAGACGTAAAAAATCTTGGTGCATCTACAGAAGCTGAAGTTTTGGGAAAAGATGATTTCACATTTTTTACCTATGACGAAGCATTAAAATTCTATGAAGATGATCGTTATGTCATCGAACGAGGTATTCCAGTTATCAACAGGGAAGAATCGTTTACCGATAAAGAGGGAAAGCAACGATGGTTACTTACGTCAAAAATACCATTCCGTGACGAGAATGGTAAGATCATTGGACTTATTGGAATAGGAAGAGATATTACCGAATATAAAAGAGTGCAAGAGTCTCTCGAACGAGAGCGAAATCTCCTCCGCACACTAATGGATAATCTACCTGACTTGATTTACTTCAAAGATGCGCAAGGTCGTTATCTTTTGAATAACAAAGCTCCCCTTCACTCGTTGGGCATGGAG
>JAOAFT010000036.1 GCA_026416125.1 Bacteroidota bacterium | reverse complement strand
GCGTTGGAGAGCTTCATTGTACTTACTTAGTATATCATTGCTATCGGCACCTACTGCCACAGCATATTCTCGAAGGAAAGCACGAATATACGTTTGTGGAAGAATTGAAAAATTTCCTTCTTCCAACGCATGGAGGAATTTGCTGTTGATTCGTGTTGCTGCTGAAATAGCAGATAATGAGATATTCTTCGCAAGACGATGTTGACGAAGTTCGTTTCCAAGTTCTTCAAATGTCATAGTATTCTACGCGTTGGAACTTTTTCAAATTGTGTGTCCCCCTCTGGAAATGGTAGTGATTATTTTTTCTACTTGCAAGTTTCGTGAAATATTACTCTATCGATCGATCATTGAGAAAACTGTCATTAATTAATGAAATTACTGCTTTAGCATAGGATGTGCTCGAGTTACGAATTGGAGGGCAATCCCCCAAGGATCTCGAAGCATAAGTACTTTATCTCCGGCACTTGTAACGGTGATATCATCTTCAACAGTTGCTCCTACAGTTGTAAGTACGTCCTTTGCAACTTTGATATTCGGTACAGAAAAAGCAACATGGAATGACATTGAGCTCATCGCTCGTGCTGCAAACAAAGGATACGTATCATGTTGGTATAACTCAAACATCATTGAAGCAACAGAATCACTCAGGAACATGCCATACGAAGGAGCTTTCCCTTCGCGTATTAGTTTTAGTGATAACTTCTGTAGGTACCACTGTGCTTGACGCCGTGAATCACCAACGTTGAATGCAATGTGCTCAAGGTAAGTTCCAGATTTTGTTAGCATTGGTGTTTTTCGCTGTACAATTTGAAGAGGTAATCCCCATGGATCCCTGAGAATGCACACGATGTCTCCTAGAGGTGTTGTTTGTATCGTATCTGCCCACGATGCCCCAGCAGCAAGGAGGTGAGCGACGGTTGTATGTATGTTTGGTGTTGCAAATGCGAGATGGAGTGACATAACGGAAAGTGAATCTGCTGGGAAATGAGGATGTGCCGCGTTGGTGAAAAACTCGATCATCATGAACTCGCCACTGTCAGCAATAAACGTAGTGAAAGTAGGTGGCCCGCCTTGACGCATAATTTTCATGTTAAGATTGCGTACATACCATTGTGCAACTGAAAGTGGGTCTTTAACATTGAATGCAATATGTTCAAACCGGACAGAAAAATGTAGGGTATCTATAGCGTTACCACTGCAGTAAAGGGTGGTTATGAAAAGTACCAGCAAGGAAAAAATATTGGAACGACGTTGTTGTTTCATAGGTTATTCTCCTGGAAATACTTATTGTTGTCCACACAAGGCATGAAATGCTTTCACAGCAGCTTGGGCAACAAGACCATCCTGTTGTGGTGTGCCACCACTAATCCCTATTGAGCCAAGGACTTGATTGTTGTAGATAAGAGGGAGACCACCTTCCACTGGGATAATGTTTGGTACTTTCAGGAGAAAAAGCTCTCCGTTAGCAACTCGATCCTGGTAGGATTTTGTTGGTCGCTTAAAGTAGAGAGCAGTACGTGCCTTTTCAAGTGCAACATCGATACTTCCGAGTTGAACGTTGTCCATGCGAGAAAAATAAAGAAGATGCCCACCATCGTCAAGAATAGCGATAGCCATTGAGAGATTGTTTGCACGAGCTTCGTTCTCAGCGGCTGCAGCAACGTGCTTTACGATGTCCAAGGTCAGAACGGGTTTGTTGCTGAGTTGGGCAAAAGAGAGTTGAAAAATTAAACTTAGCAATGCTATAAGCAGAGAGTGTCTCATAAAAACCTCCAGTTTATCTTTGTGCCTTACACAGTCCTTAATGTACAAACTTTTTTAATAATTTCAGTATTTATGGTACTTTCATCGACGGCTTTATTTATACAAACACTCTCATGAAGTTCATGGTCGAGTAGGTATGCATACAGGGAGGTGAATTACAACGCTGTTTGAAGCCTAGATAAGAGGATCGAATTTGAAGAGCTTCTTGAACACTGTGGAAGTGAGTTGTATTTTTAATTCTGTCGTAGAGGACGGGGGTTTACGATGTGGGGTGTGCTGCCGCAAGAAACGTTATATGAGGTGTTCAATGCGCATGTTCTATTTCTTTTTGTGCACACTTACTGTAGGAGTGTCTCTCACTCATGCACAACTAATGATTAATGGTGCGTTTCATAGTCGTTACATATGGCGAGGGATCGAGTGTGGTAATTCACCAACATTCTTCCCATCGATGACTTACACAACAGGTAATTTCAGTATGGGGATTGTTGGAGCATACGGATTGTCGAATAGCACAACAGCATATTCGGAAAACGACTTTTGGGTAGAGTATAGGATTCCATTTAAAGATGGTACACTTTCCTTCCTTTGCACTGACCTTTACTTCCCATACCTTGGTAAAAAGTTCTTTGACTTTACAAGTACAGGCAATGGTGCACATACCATTGAACTTGGAATTCAATACACAATGCGAGTGCCCTTGTTACTTACACTCCGGGCTTTTCGTACTGTGTACAATGATCCTCAGTACTCATCGTACATAGAAGCTGAGTTTGTCGCACCGATAGGAACTGGGGATATTCGGATAAGCAGTGGGTGTTCCCTGAATTCAAGTACACTCTATGGCACTTCAAAAGCGTCGCTCTTACATATTAGCATTGGAACCATGCGAACCATTGAAGTCACACCAGCATTCCCACTACAATTGTCAGTATCGTGGATTATAAACACTTACGTTGAGCAATCATATGTAGTCATTGGCATTGGTATTTAAGGATCCCTACGATTACGTAGTTGATTCTCTGCGTAATTGTGGGGCTTGTACTGTTCTATGAATGGGGTGTTAGTATCTGTCCAATCCGTAGGAATAGTACTTGTCATACTCTGAGGGTGCTAACCATTTTCCACCGTGTATAGTTATGTTGTCATTCATAACAAGCTCTTATGATTGTATATGTTTGTTTACTTTCAAGTTTTTGTCTCTATTTCCTAATTTTTTGTACTCATGTCTTTGATTTGAGAGAACTGTACAAAAAAGGAGTATTGACATCGACTTACAAGTTCTTGCATCGTACTAAGAAAAATAAATACTTTTTCTTATTTTAGCGTTCAAAAACACATTGAACACAATGTAAGTTTATCAACGAGGTGACTATGATTATTGGTGTACCAAAAGAAAACAAAAAAATCGAAACCAGGGTTCCAGTTCTCCCGACTACAGTAGAAAGACTTGTTCGGAAAGGTGCCCTGGTGTATGTTGAAGCTGGACTAGGAGAAACGCTTAGTATTTCTGATGATGAGTACAGTGCTGCTGGTGCAACAGTTGTAAGTGATAGAAGGAAGTTATTAAAAGAAGCCGATCTTGTTATTCGTATCCGAAAGCCTGAGAAAAAGGACATCTCCTCCATGAAGAGGGGAGCTCTCCACATGAGCTACTTAGATCCGTTCTTTAACCATGATTTGATAGGTTCACTCGCAGAACATGGTATTACTGCAATTGCTATGGAGATGATCCCTCGCACGACACGAGCACAAAAAATGGACGTACTAAGCTCACAAGCAAGTTTAGCAGGTTATGCTGCTGTCATTGTAGCTGCAGATAGTATTCAAAAAATATTTCCCATGATGATGACCCCAGCTGGTACGATTCAACCAGCAAAAGTGTTTGTTATAGGTGCCGGTGTTGCTGGGTTACAAGCTATTGCTACTGCGAAACGCCTTGGTGCAAAAGTTGATGCTTTCGACACACGACCAGTAGCGAAGAACGATGTACTTTCTCTCGGTGCAAAGTTTATCGAGATTGACTTAGGTGAAACAGGCCAAACTGAGCAAGGATATGCGAAAGCGTTGACTGAAGAGCAACTTGCAAAGCAGCGTGCTGAGATTAAAAAGTATTGTGCACAAGCCGATGTTGTTATTACCACAGCTCAGGTCTTTGGTAAAAAAGCGCCCATTATTGTCACCAAAGATATGATCGAAGCAATGAGGCCTGGGAGCATCGTTGTTGATTGCGCCGTTGAAACAGGTGGTAATGTTGAAAATGTGCAACCAGGGAAAATCATCGAAGTTAATGGCGTGAAAATTGTTGGATTACTGAATCTCCCCGGTCGTGTTGCGTACAATGCTAGCCAGATGTATTCAAATAATATTTTCAACTTCATCGATGAGTTTTGGGATGATGAGAAGAAAACGTTTGTTGTACATCGTGATGACGATATCATTGCAAGTTGCTTGTTGACGATCGACGGTACAATTGTCCATCCACTCTTTGCACAGAAGAAGGAGAACTAGTATGACACTCGAAATTTTAATTTTTTTACTCTTTATTTTTTTTCTTGCAGTTTTTCTTGGTGTTGAAGTCATTTCGAAAGTACCCTCTATTCTTCACACTCCATTAATGTCGGGCTCTAATGCTATTTCAGGAATTACACTCGTTGGTGCTCTCGTTGCCGCAGGTGAAGGGGCGAATACTGTAAGCACATTGCTTGGTACTGCTGCTATCGTGTTTGCAACGATTAACGTTGTCGGTGGATACTTGGTAACGAACCGAATGCTTGAAATGTTTAAGAAGAAGGAGGATTCGAAATGAAATTCTTCACCGAAATGATGTACCTCGTTGCAGCACTTCTCTTTGTTACTGGTATTAAGAAGATGAACAAACCAGAAACTGCTCGACGTGGCAATTTAATTTCTGCGTGTGGCATGATGTTGGCAATTGTTGCTACAGTGCTTGAGTTCAAAATTCTGGAACCGCTCTACATTCTCGTTGGATTAGCAGTGGGAGCACTAATTGGTGCAACTCTCGCGCGGATTGTGAAAATGACAGAGATGCCTCAGATGGTTGCATTACTTAATGGGTACGGAGGCCTTGCAAGTTTACTTGTTGGGTGGGCAGAGTACTATAAACAATACACAATGGCACTCGACCCTCTATTCCCACACAGTATCGAACTTTACACCTCAATCACTCTCGTGCTTACAATTCTTGTTGGTGGCGTAACGTTTTCGGGAAGTGTCATTGCGTGGGCAAAACTCAAAGAAGTAATGACAGGAAAACCAATTCTCTTTAAAGGGCAACAACTTGTCAATGCAGCAATTCTTACATCGGCTCTGGTAGGCGGTGTTCTCTTTGTAACCGATCCGGTTAATAGTATTCTTCTCCTCATCGTTCTTACTCTTGTAGCCTTAATTCTTGGGGTCACATCTGTTATTCCAATTGGTGGAGCGGATATGCCTGTCGTCATCTCTCTTTTGAATAGTTACTCTGGTATTGCAGGCAGTCTCGCTGGCTTTGTTATTCAGAACAATGTTCTCATTGTAACAGGTGCTCTCGTTGGCGCAAGTGGATTGATTCTTACAAACATTATGTGTAAAGCAATGAATCGTTCACTTGCAAATGTACTCTTCAGTGGCTTTGGTGCAACAAGTACAAGTGATGGAGAAAAAGCAAAAGGTTCTGTCAAACCAGTATCCGTTGAAGATGCATACTTAATACTTGAAGCAGCACGCTCAGTCGTTATCGTACCAGGGTATGGGTTGGCTGTTGCGCAAGCTCAACATGCGGTGCGTGAACTTGCCGATTTGCTCGAGAAAAATGATTGTGATGTAAAGTTTGCTATTCATCCAGTTGCTGGACGAATGCCAGGCCATATGAACGTACTGCTGGCTGAAGCAAATGTATCGTACGACAAGCTGTACGAAATGGAAGCAGTGAATCCGATTATGGAGAGTGTCGATGTGTGCCTTGTTGTAGGAGCAAACGATGTGGTCAATCCAGCAGCTCGTGAAGACGCTAAGAGCCCAATTTATGGAATGCCTATCATCGATGCTGATAAAGCAAAAACAGTTATTGTTATGAAACGGTCAATGGCATCGGGGTTTGCAGGTATAGAGAATCCTCTCTTCTATCGAGAGAATACACGGATGCTTTTCGGTGACGCAAAGAATGTGCTCCAAGGATTAGTCGCAGAATTCAAGAAGTAAGTTGGTGCCAACGTAAGAGGCTCATGAGAAGGGTCTCTCGTTGGCTATTGCACTATCACTGCTTCCACAAGACTGTGAAGGTATACCTCTAGAAGCGTGTACCCATCGGGAGTTAGCGCTGATCCATCATGGGGATCGTTTGGATTCAACCCATGTGCTTGTTCCCACGCGTCAGGTATTCCATCACTATCTGTATCAATTGGGGCAGGATCTGAATGGAGTACTGGCCATCCTCCAACATCTTTTTGAGAATCAATGATACCATTTCTGCCTCCATCCCATTGCGTACCGAAGCGAGCTGTACCTGTACGGGTTTCTTCAATAATCCGAGCATCTATGGGATCCCGTTTAGGAAAGCATGCTCCTGCATACTGGAGTACAAGCTGAAAAGCTTCATGCGGTGTGTGAACTGTTACAGGAGCAGTTTCGAATGGGTGCGATGGCCGACGTTCCCGAAAGTAGTGAGCAAATTTTCCTTGAACACCACCACTCCAATTATCAGCACTTACAACAGAATCACCTTCAATAAAATTCCCTTCAACATACCAAAACCCTGTACTGTCCCACGGTTCAACAATGCGGTTTCGAACTGGTACTCTTGTAGCTGGTCCTGGTTTGTAGTAGTTGAAACGAATGTTGTGGTAACCAAGCTCACCTCCATATGCACTATTGTATCCCCAATTGTAAATTACGTTATTAACGCAATCAACATGTTCATCTGGTCGATGTATATTCCCATTGTTAAACCGTGGAGTACGACTCGTGTGATGTGCTAAGAGATTGTGGTGAAACGTTGTATATCGTCCTCCCCAGATACCTCCGTATCCGTGTTCTCCTTTTCTGTGAACGGACTTATTCAAACTTTCGCTTATAATGCACCATTGTACTGTCAGATTTTCAACTTTGTCATAAAAAGACGCAACTTCATCAACAGACCAACTGAATGAGCAATGGTCGATGATGATGTTCTTCCCTTGGAGTGCATGGATTGCATCATCTTGAACTTTGGCTTCATCACCAAGGCGGCACCTGATAAAACGAATAATGACATTGTCTGTTGCGATATCAAGTGTGTTATTGCGTATACAAATCCCATCGCCAGGAGCTGTTTGACCAGCGATTGTTATGTTGGGTTCTTTGATACGTAGTGGCGACTGTAGTTCAATCGTACCTGAAATTTTAAATAGTACCATCCGTGGTCCATGGGCTTCAACAGCAGCGCGAAGACTTCCGGGGCCAGAATCGTTTAGATTTGTAACGTAGAGTACAGTTCCTCCTCTGCCTCCACTGGTAAAACGACCAAACCCTTCTGCACCTGGGAATGCAAGGGTCTGTGATTGTACTTGGAATGAACAAGTACTTACTATCAATATTGTGGTATATACCAACGATCGCATAAATACCCTTTCAACGATGTGAATGTGGTTGTCTTTTCCTATAAAACGAATAAGCCTGGGAAAAGTTTTACATAAAATGAAAAGTGTCTCTTACAAGAGTTCTTATCACAAACTACAAGGGAAAGGACTAGAGTCCTGCAATGAGAGCTTCAGCAATTTGTACAGCATTTGTGGCAGCACCTTTGCGTACGTTGTCAGCAACAATCCAAACATTAATGCCGCTTTTGACAGTATAGTCTTTTCGAATCCGCCCAACAAAGACTTCGTCTTTTCCAAACGCTGTTATCGGCATTGGGTAGAGGTTTGTCTGAGGATCATCGAGAAGAACTACTCCGGGTGCTTTTCGAAGAATAGCTTTCACTTCTTCAACTGTGCATGGTTGTTCAAATTCTATGTTGACGGATTCACTATGACCACCGAGGACAGGAACCCGTACGGTTGTTGCAGTCACAGGAATGTTGTCTTCCATGATCTTTTTTGTTTCGTTAATCATTTTGAGTTCTTCTTTTGTGTACCCATTTTCGTAGAAAACATCAATATGGGGTATCACATTGTACGCTATTTGGTGTGGGAATTTTGGTGCGCGGAGAGGACGTCCTGCAATTTCATCTTCGAGTTGATCAACACCTTTTTGTCCTGCACCAGTGACTGACTGATACGTTGATACAACAACGCGTTTAATACGGAACACATCGTGGAGCGGTTTGAGTACAACAACCATTTGAATGGTGGAACAGTTTGGATTGGCAATAATCCCTTTGTGCTTGAAAATTGCATGTTTATTTACTTCAGGAACAACAAGAGGAACATTTTCATCCATTCGGAACGCACTACTGTTGTCGATAACCACGGTTCCATATTTCCTTAGTTTTGGAGCTACATCAACACTTACGGTTGCACCTGCAGAAAACAGTGCAATATCAACTCCTTTGAATGCCTCTGGTGTAAGTTCTTGCACAGTATAAGGTTTTCCTCGAAACTGTATTTCTTTCCCAACCGAACGGCTCGAGGCAAGAGGGATAAGCGTTTCAACCGGGAAATTGCGTTCTTCAAGTACTTTAATCATTGTTCGCCCAACTAACCCAGTAGCACCAGCTACTGCAACTGTATATGTCTTCATACACATACCTCTCTCAAATTAATTCCTCAAATGTTTGTCGTGAACGAATTACACGAACCCGTTCTCCATTGACAAGTACTTCCGCAGGGTGGAGTCGTCCATTGTAATTCGAAGCGTATACAAATCCATAGGCACCAACGGTTGCAATTGCAAGATAGTCACCGACATGGACTTTGGGCAGTGCTCGATCGTGAGCAATTGCATCGTTGTTGTCATTCACAGGTCCAACGATATCAGCAGTTATGTGTTCATATGATTGAATGTTTAACGGCACGATTTGGTGGTACGCATTGTAGAGTATAGGGCGGAGAAAATCTGTCATTCCACTATCGATTACTATATACTTTTTTGAACCACTATCCTTGATGTATAGTACCTTGGTAAGGAGAATCCCAGCATTCGCAGTGATTGAACGTCCTGGTTCAATCCAGAGAGTACACCCGGTTTGTTGCAAATAAGGCAGAAATGCATCGATGAAATCTGTGAGAGGTGGTACGTCTGGTGCATTAGGTTCAACTGGAAGAGCTTCGTGGAAAAGTACGTTATGGTATGGTACGCCAAACCCTCCTCCAAAATCAATGTATTGAAGAGGTACTCCCATTGCACGGATCTCTTGTACAAGTGCAGAAACTCGTTGAGCACTTTCTCTGTATGGAACAGTTGAGGTAATTTGCGTACCTAGGTGTATATGGAGTCCAATGGGTTCGAGTGCTGGGAGTTGCTGTGCCTGACGAAACACTTCAGCAATAAGTGTTTCATCGATACCAAATTTTGAGGAAGACGTATTGCTCGTAGAAGGAAATGGTGTTTGTGAATCAATCATGAATTTGACACGGAGTGCAATCCGAGCCGTTGTATTGAGGCGGAGCGCAATACGAGAAATTGTTTGGAGTTCCTGGACTGACTCAACATTGAGCATGAAAATATTCCGTGTCAATGCGAACTCGATCTCGTCTTCGCGCTTTCCAACACCAGTGAAGATGATTTGCTCGGGAGAAAAGCCTGCTTTCAATGCAAGGTAAAGTTCACCAGCAGATCCTACCTCTGCACCAGCTCCTTCCTCAGCAAGTAACCGTAGGAGAGTCGGATTATTGTTTGCCTTAACTGAGTAACAAATGCAGTGTTCTGTGGATCCAAAGGAAGCGTGCATGGTTCGGTAGGTGTTGAGAATCTCTTGCTTGCTGTAAACGTAGAGAGGAGTACCATACTCTTCTGCAAGTTCTTGAAGTGCTACATCCTCACAGTACAACAATGAATCTTTGTATTCAATAAATCCCATAGCAGGTTCTACTTATTGAAGCAATAAGTGTAACAAACTAAAGTAAGGATATGTCACAACTCGTACACATACAATGAATGTTTCTCGTACACCAGGAATATTCAACAGGAAAAGTACAATGAAAATTCCTAAAAATCCTATTTCCTGATACCGTTTTGCCAACGACGATGGAAGGAAGAATGCCAAGACATGTGAACCATCGAGTGGTGGAATGGGGATAAGGTTAAAGAGTGCAAGCATTACATTAAGTGCAATTCCAGCTGTAAACATATCAACGCAAAACTGAAGAACGCTAGAAAGCAAGCTTTCCTCCTCGATCGCAATATTCCTTTGTAGGACGATGAAAAATACTGCAGTAAGAACGCACGAAAATGCAAGAAGTAGGTTTGAGCTCGGACCAGCTAGAGAAACAAGCATTTCATCGCGACGAGGAACTTTAAAGTACTCTGGATTAATAGGAACTGGCTTAGCCCATGCGATGAATGTGGATAGATTGGCGAGAAACGCAAACAGAGGAACAATAATTGAACCGAACGGATCGATGTGTGGAATGGGATTGAAAGTAAGGCGCCCGTTCTCGCGTGCAGTTGGATCGCCAAGCTTGAGTGCAACAACTCCATGAGCAAGTTCATGAACAACTACTGAAAAAAGGAGTATCGGTACAATGTACAATCGATCCATTTAGTACCAACTGTTTATTCTATAAAAAAGCCCGTTTGATTAAATTCAAACGGGAATTCCTGTAAGAAGAAGTATGCGAAAAATTCGTTGTGAATTCAAGCTCATAGGAAAAACAGTGCTCTCTGTTACTATATAAAGTACTTCTTGCGCGAGGCAGTTTTTTTACCTATTTTCTTTCAAACAAGAGAGAGCTTACTCACACCTACACCACTAAAGGGTGCGTGCATATGAAAGCAGTAATCATGGCGGGAGGGTTTGGTACTCGACTTCGACCACTCACAAGCAATTTCCCCAAGCCAATGGTACCTGTCGCAAACAAACCGATGATGGAGCACATTGTCTCTTTGCTTAAGAAACATGGCATTACCGATATCATGTGTGCATTATTTTATCAACCTGAGGTTATTACCACGTACTTTGGCGATGGGAGTGCTTTTGGCGTTTCAATGCAGTATCGACGTGCAGAAGCCGACTATGGTACAGCTGGAAGTGTTCGTAATGTGAAGGATTTTCTCGATAGCCGTTTTATTGTCATTAGCGGTGATGTCCTCACAGATTTTGATCTCTCTGCAGCACTCAAGTTTCACAAAGCACAGGGTGCGCATGCAACATTACTCTTAACTCATCATCCCAATCCCTTACAATTTGGTGTTGTGATGACAAACGATGAGGGTCGTATTACACGATTCCTCGAAAAACCATCGTGGGGTGAAGTTTTTAGTGATACGATTAATACAGGTATCTACATTCTTGAACCTGATGTTCTTGAGCTAATACCAGAGAAACAAGAATTTGACTTCAGCAAAAACCTTTTCCCGTTAATGCTTGAACAGAAAATGGGATTGTATGGATATGTCGCCAGCGGCTACTGGAAGGATATTGGAAGTCTCCATGAATATCAAGAAGTTCATTTCGATATTCTCAGAGGTCTTGTAGAAGTAACTATCGAAGGTACTCGGCGTGACCGTACAATTATTGGAGAAGGGACAAGTTTCGAAGATGGTTCATGCTCACTCTCAGGTGCCAACATTATCGGGAAACGATGTCGTATAGCAAAGGGTGCAATTATCAGCAACTCCGTTATTGGGGATAACTGTGAAATACGGGAAGGTGCTATTATTACCAACAGTATTGTATGGAACGACGTTATTGTTGGTACTCGTGCTGAACTTTCGCAGGCTGTAATAGGAACACGTTGTGCCGTTGGGGACGAAGCAATAGTTGCTGAAAATGTGTTTGTAAGTGATTCTGTATACATTGGAAAGAATAGTAAATTACTCGCGAACATCAAAATCTGGCCAGAGAAAACGATTGAAGATGGTTCGATTGTCACTCGAAGTATGGTGTGGGAAGATCGGTGGCAGCGAGAATTGTTTGTCACTGATTCACGAATTACTGGGCTCTCAAATGTCGAAATGAATCCAGAGTTTGGTGCAAAACTTGGTGCAGCGTTTGGTGCCCTTGTAGGAGCAGGAGCTACCGTTGTAACCGGTCGCGATTCCGATAATGTATCCCGAATGTTAAACCGGGCAATCATTAGTGGCCTTATTTCAGCAGGTGTTAATTGTATTGATATGCGAGCTACATCAATTCCAATTATGCGGCACGAACTTCGCAGTGGTAAAGAAGCTGGTGGAATCCATGTGCGAAAGTCTCCTTTCGACCGGAATTACACTGATATTATCTTCTTCGATTCGTTGGGAAGAGACTTACCAGTAAACAAATCAAAATCACTTGAACGACTCTTTTTTGGAGAAGACTTTGCACGGGCACATTTCGATAACGTTGGATCAATCTCTTTTCCAGAGCGAACAAACGAAAGTTACATCGAACGGTTTTTGGCCGCACTCGATGTGGAAACTATTCGTCGGGCAAAGTTAAAGTTAGTGATCGATTATGCAAACGGTGTAGCATCGACAATTTTCCCCTACATTCTTGGAAACCTCGATGTTCAGGTTGTCGCTCTCAATGCTTACCTCGATAGTAGGAAGCTAACTCGCTCAAAAGAAGAGTTTCAGGAATGTATGAAACAGTTATCGTACGTGATCACCTCGTTAAAGTATGATGTTGGCTGCATGCTCGATGTCGGAGCTGAAAAAATATTCGTTGTCGATGAACGTGGAAAAATTATTTCCAGCGAACGGATGGCACCTCTCTTCCTAAAGTACATGGCATTGAGCAATCCAGACCTGAAAAAAGTCGGGGCACCTATTACTGCTTCGAGTGAATTTGATATCATTGCCCAAGAGTACAATCTCGAGGTTCTCAAAACACGCGATAGCCACTTGTCGCTCATGGAAGCAGCTGCCGATAAAGATCGGCGCTTTCTCGCTAGTAATCGTGGAGGGTTTATTTTTAATGAGTTCCTTTTTGCATCCGATGGAATGTACTCTGTAGCAAAGCTTTTAGAATGTATGGCACGAATTCGTAAACGGATAGGAGAACTTGATGATGAAACACCACGCTTGTACATGGTGAAAAAACGAATTCCATGTCCGTGGCACTTCAAAGGTCAGGTAATGAGAAAACTGATGAAAGAAACAGAAAATATCGATCGACTCCTTATTGATGGGATAAAACTCTATTTCTCACCGAAGAACCAGTATACAACAGTCTCGCTGCTCCCCGATCGTTCACGGCCGTTTTTCTACATCATTGCAGAATCTGCCAACCAAACCATTGCTGAACAAATTTCAACCGAATATGAGCAAAAAATAAAGAAATGGACTGAACGACAGTAAAAGACCAAACAAATCTATTTGAATTTACGGTTTTTTTCTTCGATTTTATGGGTGTACTGTATGACGTTGTACGTAACGGAGAATAAGTATGAAAATAACTGATATCCTGACAGAAGATTACGTCCGAGTACATCTTGAAGGAACATCGAAAGAGGAAATTATCGATGCGATGATTGATCTCGTCGCAAAGCAGCCAAAAGTTTTGGACAAGGAACGGGTACGGAAAGCGATTTTCGAACGCGAAAAGATCATGTCCACAGGTGTTGGATCTGGGTTTGCAATTCCTCATGGGAAAACCGATGCAGTTAGTGACATCGTTGCAGCATTTGCGGTTACTGCTCAACCGATCGATTACCAATCGTTAGATGATCAACCTGTGCGGCTTGTGTTTCTCCTTGTCGGGAGAGATACAATGGTTGGTCCTCACATTAAACTGCTAAGTCGAATTTCTCGTTTAATGAACAACGAAGACTTCCGAAAACAGTTACTTGAAGCAAAAACACCAAAGGAAGTGATTGATATTTTCAAACAAGCAGAAGAAACACTCACGGAAAGTTAAGATCTCACCTTACCGTATTAATTATTAGCTTCAGAAGGTGACACACGTGTGAAGTTTCGAGCAATAAAAGGCACGAAAGATATTCTCCCGTCCGAATCTCATCATTGGCAATGGGTTGAAGCTACTGTACGGAGAACAATGCATGCTTATGGGTACAGGGAAATTCGTACTCCAATTTTCGAACAAACAGCACTCTTTGCTCGAAGCATTGGTGAGCTCACAGATATTGTGAGTAAAGAGATGTACACATTTCTTGATAGGAGTAATGAGAGTATAACACTCCGTCCTGAGGGAACTGCAGCAACGCTCCGAGCATACATTCAACATTCACTAGAGACGCAAAGTTCTCTTACCAAGCTCTACTACATAGGGCCAATGTTTCGGCAGGAACGACCGCAGGCAGGACGTTTACGTCAGTTTCACCAATTTGGAGCCGAAGCCATTGGTTCGTCGTCTCCACAGCTCGATGTTGAAATGATGCTTCTTCCTCTCCACATTTATCGGGATCTTGGTATTCAACAATTCAACTTAACGATCAATTCTGTCGGTTGTGAAAAGTGCCGACCAACGTACAAGGAGAGACTCCGTTCCGAATTGATGAGAGTGTACGACAAACTTTCACCTGACAGCCAACGGCGTGTCGAGACAAACCCGCTCCGTGTACTCGACTCGAAAGATGAAAACGATCGCGAGCTCACAGCGTCGATGCCTCTCATTGGTGATTACCTATGTGCACAATGCTCATCGCACTTTAATGCTGTATGTGAACTTCTTGAGATGTCCAAAGTTCCGTACACCATTGATTACCGGCTTGTTCGAGGACTTGATTACTACACGAAAACCGCATTCGAGATTACGAGTACTGCACTTGGGTCGCAGGACGCTCTTGCCGGAGGTGGTCGTTACGATTTACTTGTTGAAGAGCTCGGTGGAAAACCAGCTCCCGGCGTTGGGTTTGCTGCTGGTATTGAACGGTTGCTACTTGTACTATCGCGTACCAATGCGCTACACATACATCCTCCTGTTCCTGATCTTTATATCGTCGCTCTCGACGAAGAAGCCAGAACGGTAGCGTTTCAGAAAGCCATCGAACTTCGTGCTCGAGGTATCGCAGTCGAACTTGATTACCAAGGGAGAAGTATTAAAGCACAAATGCGTGAAGCGAATAAACAAGGTGCTCGCTACGTTCTTGTTCTTGGTAGCAATGAACTTGTTTCGGGAAAGGGAATGGTAAAAGAGATGGTTTCTGGTAAAGAATATGAAGTGTTTCTCGAGCAACTAGAATTACCGAAAGGACTAGAGTGACCTATGTGTCCAGTAATAGTTAAAATTGGTCCCATTGCAATTTATGGCTACGGGCTTATGCTTGCAATCGGATTTCTTATTGGCAGTTACTTTGTACTTCAGGAATTCAAACGCCGGGGAATTCCTGTTGATCACGCCAATACCATTACTCTCATTGCAATTGTTGCTGGTATTGCTGGTTCAAAGCTCTTATTCCTCATTGAAAATTGGTCCGATTTTACTGCCGATCCCTTCGGTATGGCATTCAGCGCATCAGGATTAACATACTATGGAGGATTCTTCCTGGCGACTCTCTTTATTTACCTCTACATTAAAAAGAAAGGGTTACACTTTTTTACAATTGCCGATGCTATGGCACCAGCACTCATGCTTGCATATGGGGTTGCAAGGATTGGCTGTCATCTTGCAGGTGATGGAGATTATGGATTTCCAACTTCACTCCCCTGGGGCACTGATTACTCAAAGGGCACATATCCTCCTTCCTACGCTTTTCGGGATTTTCCTGAGATTACGAGCCAATACCCTCACGGGATTGTTCCGGATACAACACCGTGTCATCCAACACCGATCTACGAGTTCTTAATTTGCAGTGTCATGTTTCTATACCTTTGGAACATTCGCAAGAGCACTACACCGCCTGGAAAGCTTTTTATGATATACTTAATTCTTGCAGGTGCAGAACGGTTCACCATTGAATTCATCCGTATCAATCCGCGTATACTTCTTGGTTTAACCGAAGCACAGATTATTTCTATATTCCTTATTCTCGCCGGAGCATTCGGAATTCGAATAATAAATGAACGAAAAGAGATTAACACGTCCAACAATGATAATCGTCGGGCGTAAACCAGTTCTCGAAGCACTTCGTGCTAATGTCCATATTAAAAAACTCATCCTTCTCCGTACGAGCACGTCAAAACTCATGAGTGATTTTCGATCACTAGCATCAGCTCGTGGAATACCTGTTTCCGAAGTAAACCACGATGAGTTTTATGCCTTCATTGGGAATGAGAGTAAGCGCGCTCAGGGCGTTGCTATTGTTGTTGAAGCATTTCACTACGCAACGGTTGATGCAATACTCCAACGTGCTCGAGAAAGGGATGAAAAGCCGTTTATTCTTGTACTCGATGAAATTGAAGATCCTCAGAATCTCGGTGCATTGATCCGTACAGCAGAATGTGCTGGCGCACACGGTGTTGTTATTCCAAAGCACCATGCAGCTTCTGTAACACCAACAGTTGTCAAAGCATCGGCTGGAGCATCTGCCCATATTCTCATAGCCCGTGTTACAAACATTGTACAGACGCTTGAGGAACTGAAGAAATACGGTGTATGGATTGTTGGAACAGCGGTAGAATCACAAACACTGTACACTGCTATCGATTATTCTGAAGCAGTTGCTCTTATCATTGGGAACGAGGGGCGAGGTATGCGAAGGCTTGTGCGAGAACACTGCGACTTTGTAGTACGAATTCCAGTTTTTGGACGTGTTCAATCGTTAAATGCTTCTGTAGCAGGTGCGCTCTTGCTGTACGAAGTGGTTCGGTCGCGACACAGAGCAACAAGGACCGAGAATGACCCGCAAATTCATTCTTTCCTGTGAGATAATATGAGGGACCCTTATACCTCTGGATACTCAAAACCATTTCAATGTTTACTATTGATTTTTCTGAAAATTGTTACTATTCGACAACTTGGTTACAAACTATACCAGTACACTCTATTCATTAAAGCAATAATTTCATTGCCTACCCTTTTCGAATCTGTTCCTCAATCCAATGAAGGTACGTTTCTAATCGTACCAACATGCTGTAGTACA
>JAOAFT010000035.1 GCA_026416125.1 Bacteroidota bacterium | reverse complement strand
AGATGTGTATAAGAGACAGTATGTATACAGGTTGGTAGCTGGAGAACATGTGTCGGTAAAGAAAATGGTTGTAATAAAGTAATGAATTGGAGTGGTATTTATGGGAAGAATGATACTGTATGTTACATTACTTATAGTTTTTATATTTCCCTTGGCAAGTGGTGAAATAGCGGATTCAGTAAGGCAGGGTGAAGTAGTATGGAGATTTTCTGAGGCACGGCCTGTTGGGCAGTTTGCTAATGGAGACTGGTGGGTATTAGCACCTGTGACGATTACGGAGATATTACCTGAATATAAAAAGATTACAGACTCGGTGGATTTGTATCCTAAGATAAGATTTTTAACGTTTTACGTAAATGGATGGGAAGTAAATCCAATTGCGAATCAATACAAGCACGGATTTGATGGAGCATTGTATTACAATGATACTGATCCGAGTAAGAGCTATTTTGATTCTACGTTAGTACCGAAGTTGCCGTATACAGTAACGGTAGGTGCGGTGGATAGTTCTGGGGGTGCGGTATCGATAGTGAAGGCTGTGTCAAATTTAACTAAAGACCCTGGAAGGAATTATCTGCCATTTAGGCGTATAAGATCTGCGAAAGTGTTAACAGTTGTGTCTCGGATACCAGAAGGTAACGGAGCGAAGTTATTTAGGCCACCATATGTGAAAGGTGAGAAGCCATTTTATTCAGTTGATAGTATTCGGTGGGACAGGTTACCGTCTTATCAATCGCCTGTCAGTAATCCACCGACATTGGATACAATATGGTCATTGTTTTCAAAGGTTGGACTTGCACATGCGAGGGCGGTGAGACTAATGTTGCCGGTGGATGCATATGTATCTGATTACCAGCCGGGGAATTGTCCGAGTATAAATGAGGCATTGTTGCGGTTAATGTTAAATGATAAGACGAATGAACAGAAGAAGCCAGCATTGATAGCGGTATTGCAGAGGGGGATTGATATGATTCATTGGCAGATGCTTGGGAATGTACATCCAGAAAGTGGACATCAGCCGGGTTTATTAGCGATACCAACATTTACCGCTGCGCTTTTAGAGGTCAGTAAGTATAAAGTGTTTGTGAAGACACTTGCACAGGTATTAGGGAATGAGCGATACACAAGGAAGGATTTTCACGAAGATTGCATGTTACATCCGAGTAGTTGGAATCCGAATTTAATTTTGTGGGGTGAAGTGGATACTGAGGACAAGTATTGGGAATATATTATAAAAGGTACTGGGAATCGTTCGATAAAGGATCCGTATGGTTTTATTGATGGTGGTAAATCGCCTGAGCCTTCTTATCAGGCGATATGTATTAATGGATATAAAGGGGAAGCTTTGTGTGCACATTTAATGCCTGCGATGCGTGATGTGTGGGATGATTCAGTTTATATCAAGCTGATCAAGTATGTAGACCGGATGGTTCAACTTGGCAAGTGGACACAGCCAGATCCATGTGCTCCTGCAGAAGGGAAGTGGAGAGGTAGCGGGCCGAAGAATGGTTTACCTTGCACATCTGCGATGCCGAGTCCAGTTAATGGGGATACGTGTATCTTGAGTTATGGTAATTACAGAAAGACGTTTGGACCAGATCCTAATAATCCAGGGAAGTGCTTATGTGATACGGATTCATCAGATGGGATAGGACGATTTCCCTATGTTCATGGTAATCAAATGGGTTGGCAATATAAGAGCAAGTTTGTGGATACGATGTGGGCTGTCTATAGGAAGGTAAGTGCACCACCAACGAAAGTTGAACGTGATGAATTATTAATTGTCGATGGAGCGATAGAATTATTCCAGAACTATCCGAATCCCTTTAATCCAAAGACGTTAATACGGTATGAAGTACCTGAAAAAAGCTGGGTTGTGATGAAAGTGTTTGATTTACTTGGGAGAGAAATCGTAACGTTGGTTAACGGAATAAAGGAGCCAGGTGTATATGAAGTGGAATTTAATGCAGAAAACCTAGCCTCAGGTGTATATATATATAGGTTGGTTGGTGGAAACAATGTGTCGGTGAAAAAGATGAGCGTTGTCAAATAGTACTGTCTCAATAGTACTAATTCTAGCAAAGTAGTACGAAAAGGATAAGTGGAGGCGATTAAAACATAGATGCATTCCTTCTTGACCTTTAGGTGCTTGACGTGAAAAAAATTCTAAATACCGTGGTGCAATAAAGCACATTGCTAATCCTTGAAGCATTATTCCCACAGCCATCATTGCTGTGAGTGAGTGAAGACTGATAGGTCCCAGTGGTATTTTTGATCCCGATCGTTGTTGAAGCAAAGATCCTATTGCCATACAAAGTGCTGACATTGGCATAATGAACATTCCAATTGCTATTGATGTTACTGCATTGATATATTTCATTAACCGTGTTACTAAAGCAACTCAGAGAACAATTGATGTTGAACCATCCAAAAACCAGTTACAATAAGGATGAGCAACAAAAGACGATGGTTAGTTAGACCATTGCAAAAACTTTTCCAAATCTCTATAACTGTTTTCCTGATCATGTGGTACGTTGTTTATAAAAGGAAACAACACGAAGTCAAACAAGAAATGTTAAAAGGGCTGAGCAAAAATTTATCATTTGTACTCTCTATGCAAGTCTGAGTGGAAATGCAAATGTTTTACCAAGAAAGGGACCGATATTGACCATCCCATAGAAAATAGAATACACTTATGTCCGTGTGGCTTCAGTCGTATCTTATGCGACGGTACCTGGTCCAACCGACTTGATAATAGACCACCAATCATTGTATTAAAAAGCGGATACAACAGTGGTAGTAACCCTAACGTAGTATATCCTATCGTTAACAATGAAAACGCAACTATAATCGCTTTTCGAAATCCAATTGTATCTGCAAAAACTCTGGAAAATGGGAGAGTAAGTACATACCAGCAGAAACCCCACCACTAATCCAAGCAGCCCAAATGTTAGTGAAGCCAACAACGTTGGTGAGATAGAGTGTACTAACTATAAACATCCCATAGTAAGCTGCGCCTTCAAAGAGTTCAACAATATTTGCTATCCAAAATACGCGCGAGTATTTCTGAACACTCATTGATTTACATGGACTCCCAAAACTTCATTACAAAATGAAGTGAAAAGTTCATACACATTTCAACGCTTATTCTATCCAATGTGTAAAACAGCGTTCGTTGATATTCGTCGATATTTCAAGTATATTTATACACTTAATTATGGTTGCTGAAAATATAGAGCGTTTACGTTTCAACATCACGCAAGTTTGTAAACAGTGCAATCGAGATCCAAGGGAAATAACAGTTGTTGCTGTCTCGAAAACATATCCTTCGACTTATATTCGTGAAGCTCATCGAGTTGGAATCGTTGACTTTGGTGAGAACTATGTTCAGGAACTTCGTGATAAGCAGCAGCAACTCACAGATTTACCACTTCGGTGGCATTTCGTTGGGCACCTTCAATCAAATAAAGTGAAGTACATAGTTGGCTCTCTGTTCCTTATTCACTCTGTTGATAGCGTTGAATTAGCGAAGGAAATCGACAGGAGAGCCCAAAAATGTTGCAAAGTTCAGGATATACTTATCGAAGTCCATACAACACATGAAAATACAAAATTTGGTGTGAAACCAGAAAAAGCTGTATCGCTCATAAAGGATGTAGGGTTATTACAGAATGTTCATGTTTGTGGACTTATGACAATGGGACCACTTGCCGAAGATCCGGAAGCGTCCAGGCCATCGTTTAGACTTTTACGAGAATTACAATTAGAAATTCAAAAGCTTGGGTTAGAGAATGTTTCCATGAACCATCTTTCGATGGGTATGACAAATGATTATCCAATTGCTATTCAAGAGGGAGCAACACTTTTAAGAATTGGTACAGCAATTTTCGGTGTACGCCAACAACCACATACATAGAAAATAGAAAGGGTAAGGCCATGAAAATAACACCACTCGAAATTAAACGACAAAAGTTTAAAAAAGTTATAAGAGGGTACGATACGGTTGAAGTTGATATGTTTCTTGAAATGCTTGCCAATGAGATGGAAGAACTAACATTTCAAAATAAAGAATATAAAGATAAAGTTATCGAATTAGAAGCACAGCTTACCAATTACAAAAATATAGAAAAAACACTTCAACAAACACTTCTTCAAGCACAAGAAGCAAGTGGGAAATCAATTGAAAATTCAAGAAAGGAAGCAGAACTCATTATTAAAGATGCTGAGTTGAAAGCGTCCCAAATCCTTGAAAGGGCTCGTCTTGATTTTGCACGTATGAAAGAAGAGATTACTGCCTTGAAGGCACGAAAAGAAAGTATTATGAGTAAACTTAAAGTACTTCTCAATTCTGAAATTGATCTCTTAAGAGCTCTTGAAGTTGATGATGAGGATGTAGAAAGAGATCTTTCGAAAGGAACTGGGAAAGAACGGATTGAAGTGAATGAAATTCTCAAAAAGTTGGACTAACGAACAATGTCACAGGTAAAGGTTATGTCTCAGTTACGCAACAATATCGAAGATGCAATACACTATATTCGGCAGTTCACAAATACCAAGCCGGGCATTGGGGTTATTTTAGGTACTGGATTAGGTGGGTTGGTCCGAGACATGCAGGTTGATGCAGTCATTCCGTATGAAAAAATTCCTCATTTTCCCATTTCCACTGTAGAGTCACACCAAGGGAAATTGCTCTTTGGGCGCATTGGCGGAAAACGTGTTGTTGCAATGCAAGGGAGATTTCACAAGTATGAAGGATACACACTCCAGCAAGTAACATTCCCAGTACGCGTTATGAAGTTTTTAGGGGTTGACACACTTTTGGTGTCTAATGCAGCAGGTGCTCTAAACCCACTTTTCAGCAAAGGAGATATCATGATCATAACAGATCACATTAATCTCCTTGGTGACAACCCACTCATCGGTCCTAATGATGATTCTTTGGGTCCACGGTTCCCAGATATGTCTGAACCATATAATCGTGAATTGATTGCTCTTGCTGAAGCAGTAGCACTCGATTTAAAAATACGCGTTCAAAAGGGTGTTTACATAGCAGTTCCAGGTCCTAATTTAGAAACTCGTGCCGAATATCGTTTCCTCCGTTTGATCGGGGGTGATGCTGTTGGTATGTCAACTGTACCTGAGGATATTGTAGCTGTACACATGGGGATGCGTGTGCTCGGATTTTCAATTCTTACCGATGAGTGCTTTCCTGATTCATTGCAACCTGCATCCTTGAAGGAAATACTCCGAGTTGCGAAAAAAAATGAACCAAAAATGACTGCTCTAATGAAAGAAATAATACGACGGATATAGTATGGAACAGGTGGGTAAATTATTAGTAATTCTTGGAATTCTCTTGGCGCTTGCTGGCATTGTTCTCATTGTGTTCCCGAAAATACCATTTCTTGGAAAATTGCCGGGTGATATAACGATTGAGAAGGAAAATTTCAAAGTATATATACCACTTGGTACAAGTATACTCTTAAGCTTATTATTGAGCGCACTTCTATGGTTTATCCATTATATTGGAAGAAAGTAGAAACATGGATGAAAGGGTAGTTAGACTATATGTTCAAGCAGGTAACAGATAAAATTAATTACCATGAACTAGAGACTTCTATTTTGAAATTTTGGGAGTCACGTTCAATTTTTGAAAAGAGTATAGCAAGTCGTGAAGGGAAACCACAGTTTACATTTTACGAAGGTCCACCAACTGCAAACGGTCGTCCCGGGATTCATCACGTGATGGCACGTACGTTAAAAGATATTGTATGCCGTTATAAGACAATGACTGGGTACAAAGTTCCACGGAAAGCAGGTTGGGATACTCATGGGCTTCCTGTTGAAATTGAAGTAGAAAAGACGCTTGGCATAAAACATAAATCCGAGATTGTAGATTTTGGAATTGAAAAGTTCAATGAAGAATGCAAGAAGTCTGTTTGGAAGTACAAAAGAGACTGGGAAGAGATGACTCGCATAATGGGATATTGGGTTGACCTCGATAATCCCTACATTACATTCGATAACAAATACATCGAATCCATTTGGTGGGCGTTGAAACAGTTCTATGATAAGGGTTACATTTATAAAGGATTTAAAATTCAGCCCTACTGTCCTCGATGTGAAACACCGCTCTCGTCACATGAAGTTTCTTTAGGCTACAAAGATGTTAAAGATCCGTCGATCTATGTACTTTTTAAAGTTAAAGGGGAAGAACGTACGTACTTTCTGGTGTGGACAACAACTCCTTGGACACTCATCTCGAATGTGGCTTTAGCTGTACACCCCGAGGTTGATTATGTTAAGGTTGAGTACCATCACCATATCATTATTCTTGCTGAAGCACGACTTTCAATTTTAGACAATGAGTATACAATTCTAGACCGTTTTAAAGGCACTTCTTTAGTCGGGAAAGAGTATGAGCGACTCTATGCGTATCATCAGGTCAAAGAAAAGGGATGGTATGTAGTTCCAGCTGAGTTTGTAACGACAGAGGATGGTTCTGGTATTGTGCACATTGCTCCTGCGTACGGTGAAGACGATTATCAAGTTGGTCGAAAATACAATCTTCCTACTATTCATCCTGTTAATCCATCTGGTGCATTCAACGCAGAAGTGACTGATTTTGCTGGTAAATTTGTAAAGGAAGCAGATAGTGATATCATTGCTGATTTAAAACGACGTGGCGCCCTCTTGAAAAAGGAACAATATCTCCACAGCTATCCTCATTGTTGGCGGTGTTCATCGCCGTTGTTATATTATGCGCGTGATTCATGGTATATACGGACAACAGAGTACGCTGGTCGATTGATTGAGTTAAATAAACAGATCAATTGGGTACCACCTGAAGTTGGTGCTGGTCGATTTGGTAATTGGCTTGAGGAAAATAAAGATTGGGCATTGTCAAGAGATAGATTCTGGGGAACACCATTGCCAATTTGGATTTGTGAGTCTTGTAGTTCACAACGATGCATAGGGAGTGTTGAAGAACTTAAGATGGGGAACAATGTACCGCTACCATTGGATCTCCATAAGCCATACGTTGATCAGATAACATTTACTTGCTCATGTGGAGGGACAATGCGCCGCACACCAGAATTAATTGATGTATGGTTTGATTCCGGTGCAATGCCTTTTGCACAATGGCATTATCCTTTTGAAAATAGGGAAGTTTTTGAAAAATCGTACCCCGCCGATTTTATTTCAGAAGGTATTGATCAAACGCGTGGGTGGTTCTATACTCTCCACGCTATCAATACGTTTCTCTTTGGAAAACCTGCGTTTAAAAATGTTCTCGTCAATGAACTTATTCTTGACAAGCAAGGTCAAAAAATGTCAAAGTCACGAAAGAATACCGTCGATCCTTTTGAACTTATTCAAAAGTATGGCGCAGATTCTGTTCGTTGGTATCTTATCACCCAGAGCCCTGTGTGGCGACCTACGTTATTTGATGAGGAAGGAGTAGGAGAAGTTCAGCGTAAGTTCTTTAGCACTCTGCTGAATACCTATTCATTCTTTGCGCTCTATGCGAATGTCGATGGATTTACTCCTATGGAACCATTGATTCCATACCATGAGCGACCTGAAATCGATCGGTGGATTCTTTCTGAGCTCAATTCTCTTATTAAGCGGTACCATCAGTACCTTGAGGGGTACGACTTAACAAAAGCTGCGCGAGGAATCAGTGATTTTACAATCGATAAACTTTCGAATTGGTATGTCCGTCGGAATCGACGGCGTTTTTGGAAGAGTGAACATGGAAAAGATAAAACAGCAGCGTATCAAACGCTCTATGAGTGTTTACTGACGCTCTCAAAACTCATAGCACCTTTTGCTCCATTCATTGCGGAGGAGCTTTATAGAAATTTAACTGATGGAATTAATGGTGCACAAGAATCAGTTCATTTAGAAGAACTGCCTTCTGTTAATGAGAGCATGATCAATAGTACGCTTGAACGGAAAATGGAGCAAGCTATGACAATTGTCAGCATTGTGCGGTCAATGCGCATGAAAGCAAACATCAAAGTACGGCAACCACTACAGAAAATAATGATCCCAATTGTTACCGATCTTCAACGCGATGAGATTAAAGAAATGGAAGATGTTATTCTTGAAGAGATTAATGTAAAAGAAATAGAGTACGTTATGGATGAAAGTGTACTTATTAAGAAAAAGGCTAAACCGAATTTCAAAACACTTGGACCAAAGTACGGAAAAAACGTTCAGAAAGTAGCTGCACGTGTACGACAACTTTCCGATGATGAGATCAAGAAATTACAAAAAGAAGGTGAACTCACGCTAGAGCTCGATGGTACTTCGTATGAACTTGATTTAAATGATGTAGAAATTTTACACGAAGATATTCCAGGCTGGTTAGTTGAATCTGAAGGCACGTGGACAGTTGCCCTCGATACAACCTTAACGAACGACCTCATCGACGAGGGATTTGCACGAGAATTTGTCAATAGAGTCCAGAACTTACGAAAGAGTGCTGGCTTTGAAGTTACTGACCGTATTCGTATTTACCATGCATCAACTGAACGCTTGACAAGTGCTTTAAAAAAAATGGAAGACTATATTAAGCAGGAAACTTTAGCTGTTGAACTTATTCCCATAACAGTTGAGCAAGCTCTAGAGAAAAATGCTATCACTGAAGACATTAATGGGGAAGAGACGAAACTTGCAGTTGAGAAAAAATAACGTATATTTGAACAAAACACAGATGCCACGGTACATTTAAAGGAGTTATGGACATGGCGAAGTCAAAGGCAAAACCTGTAAAGAAAACTACCAAAAAAGGGGCGAAAAAAGTAATCGCGAGGGCAACAAAAAAACGAACGATTACTACAACTACGAACAAGAAGCCTATCCCAAAAATAACAGCAACACAGAATACTCAAAGTGAAAGTATTCTTGTGCAACAAGAATCACAACAAAAGAAACAAGGATATACAAAAGAGGAACTTGAACACTTCAAGAAGATTATTTTAGAACGCCGTCAAGAAATTCTCGAAGAACTCGAATCATTAAAAGCATCGATGATGGATGTGACAACTGGCCAATACGAAATTGAGAATTCAACATACTCTTTACACATGGAGCAAGGTACTGATGCAATGGAACGTGAAAAGACGTTCCTCTTTGCTTCACGGGAAGGTAAATTTTTAAACTATCTTGATGATGCTCTTCGTCGAATTGAGAAAGGCGAATACGGGTACTGCACTGAATGTGGAAACCTTATTGATAAAGAACGCTTAGAAGCAGTACCCCATGCTCATCTTTGTGTTCAGTGTAAGTTGAAGAAGAAATGATAGTTGAGAAAGGAAAGTTACTTCTTGAGAAGCCTCTATATAACTCTTGTGGTGATCCTTTTGGATCAATCTACGAAACTCCTTGTTAAAGGATTTACAATTCCTTTGCTCAATTACTATTATGAGGGAATGCAACTAGGAGAAAGTATTCCAGTTCTTGGAGACTTCCTCCGCATTACCTTTGTTGAAAACGCGGGAATCGTTTTTGGCATGGAGGTTACGAATAGAATTCTTCTCATTGCTGTAACGTTTATTGCAATTTGTGTACTCTTATACTACCTCTATACAATTCGTAAAGAACCATTTATCGTTCAACTCCCTTTTGCCTTAATTTTAGGCGGAGCACTGGGCAATTTTATTGATCGGGCATTCTATGGTATTATCTTTGGGGAAGCACCTCTTTTCTATGGTCGTGTCGTTGATTTCATAGATGTAGATTTCTTCGATTTGAATCTGTTCGGCTATCAGATGAGCCGTTGGGCTGTTTTTAATGTTGCTGATGCTTCTGTTTCTCTAGGTGTTATTCTTATGCTGGTGTTCTTTAGAAAAATTGAAGACACTGCCAAACATAATAATCAGGGGCCAGTAGTACAGTCGGATTCTGCACCAGAGCAATCACCAACAATAACACCATAGCATCATCGTTTCGCAATGAATTTTTCTGACGCACGGGATGTTATGCGTATTGTTGTTCCACAGGGAGAACATCGAAAACGGATCGATGTGTACCTTGCACACCAAATTGAGAATGCATCACGCTCAAAAGTTCAACAGGCAATTGAAGCAGGTGCTATACGAGTCAATGGAAAACTAGTGAAACCTAGCTATATGCTTGCACCGAACGATGTTATTGAAGTAATACTACCAAAACAGCAGAAACCAGAGATTCTACCAGAAAACATTCCACTTGAGATCGTTTACGAAGATGAAGTATTGTTAGTAGTTAACAAGCCTGCAGGAATGGTGACACATCCTGCATACGGTCACTACACGGGTACGCTTGTAAATGCACTGTTGTACCATAGTAATTCTCTTTCGACTGTTAATACTGAACTTCGTCCTGGAATTGTACATCGACTTGATAAAGATACCTCAGGACTCCTTGTGGTTGCAAAAAACGATAGAGCACACCATTTTCTTGCAAAGCAGTTTTCAGCTCGTACCGTTGAACGTGAGTATTGGGCAGTTGTGTGGGGAAAATTTCGTTCGCTGAAAGGAATAATTGAAGCAAGTCTTGGTAGGAGCAAAAGAGACCGAAAGAAAGTAATAGTTATTAAAGATGGGAAGCACGCTATCACAGAGTATGAAGTACTCGATGCCTGGGAGTACCTTTCATTGGTATGTTTACGGTTAAAAACGGGAAGAACACACCAAATCAGAGTTCACCTTGCCTATATTGGGCATCCTGTTTTTGGGGATCCCACTTATAGCGGGAGGGATCCAAGTTGGGGTGGTCTTTCAGGAAAGTTAGAACGTCAAGCTGAGCACCTTTTAACAATAATTCATAGGCAAGCACTCCATGCAAAGACGATTGGATTCGTCCATCCAGTTTCAAGAGAATGGATGAAGTTTGATTCTGATTTACCAGCCGATATGGGGCAAGTTGTAAACTATCTCCGACTCTATTCAAGGTGATTATACTGTAAACACCATTAATTCTTTAATTTAAAGTACAGTTTTACCTAATTATTATGGCGATCTCTTTTATTGAATATCTTTGTAATTTAAGATTAACTCATCGAGTGGAGGTCTCTTGTATTGTATTTTAAGAAGATGGTATCTGGTTCTTACCATTTTATTGTGTATTGCGTACACCCATGGGGCTTCGCAAACATCACACCCAGTCATTGATGCTCTAAATGATTCTGTATCGTACGACTATATTGTTTCGCATCCGTATGCAGCTGTCACAATCCTCGGTGAAAATCTTCAGAGAGCAAGGAAAGAAGAATATCTGTACGGTGAAGGAAAAGCTTTGAGTCTTTTAGGCCTAGCATATTACTTCCAAGGAAAGTACGATGCCTCTGCTGAGTGTTATACCCAGGCAATGAAGATTTTTGAAGACTTGGAACAATACAAAGATCTTGCTGTAACGTATGGTGAATATGGATACCAACTAAAGCGCCGTGACCTCGATAAAGCAGAGCACTTTATGCGTATGGCAATTGGACTCGCCTTAACGTACTCGCTTGGTGATGAACTACTTTGCAAGTTGTACGATAATTACGGTGTCTTGAAAGAAATGAGAGCACAATATGATAGTGCTACCTATTTTTATCAGCGTGCATTGTACATGAAAGAACGACGTGGAGATACTTATGGGATTCCATACAGCCTCAACAAACTTGCTGGTTTACACATGCTCCAAGAAAAATATAGTGAAGCTAGGCTTTTTCTATTACAGTCTGATAAATATCGTGCAAAAGAACATAGTAACTACGGGAGAGCTGATAACAGTGCTCTGTGGGGTGATTTCTACGCTCGAATTGGTATGGTAGACTCAGCCATCACGTCGTACAAATATGCACTCACGCTTGCACAGCAGTATACATACTCATTTTTAGTAGAGTACTGTTACCAAAAGTTATCCGAAATGTATGCCCAAAAGGGACAATATCGAACAGCATTGGAATACTTTCAACGATACACAATGCATAAAGATAGTACCCATAATATTCAAGCTCGTAGAACAATTGCGGAACTGGAAATTGCATATGAAACTGCTCAGAAGGACAAGCTTCTCGCTGCAAAAGAGTTTGAGTTACGGCAACAACGTTTTTGGATTGTTCTCGGAAGTATTATAGCACTTGTTGTGATCTCATCAGTTATTGCAAGTTACCAATACCAACGGAAGAAGCATGCACAGGAAAAACGTGAACTTGAATTACAGGCAAAGTTGCGTGAAGTCAAGTTTGCAGAGTCACTCGCAAACGAGAAAGTACGTATATCGCGAGAGCTCCACGATAATATTGGTGCACGTATTACATTTATCATTAACGCGCTCGAAACTCTTATGCTTAAGAAGTATGAAGAACTTCAAGAGAGCATACGCGATGTTGCTCAATTCAGCCGTGAGACGCTCGAAGAGGTACGAAATACAATCTGGGCAATCAAGAGCAACGAGGGCACGCTCGATGACTTGGTAGTTCATATACGGAAGTATGTTCAGAGAATTCAACCGCATTTAAAAACAATGAGTATAACCTTCATTGATTCTCAGATGGTACCATGCACACTAACGTCTTTGCAAATGTTGAATATCTTTCGAATGGTACAAGAAGCACTCCAAAATGCAATAAAACATTCTGGAGCAACTGAAGTAACCATTAGTATCCAGAGTACAGTTGATGATATGCTAATTCAAGTTGTTGATAACGGAAAAGGTTTTATTCCTGAATCGGTGCTTTTAGGTAACGGCATTTTTAACATGCGTACTCGATGCGAAGAAATTGGAGCTCACTTTTCTATTGAAAGTTCACATGAGGGAACCAAAGTCTTGTGTCATCTCCGAAAATAATGCAAATGCCGTATTGAAGCTCCAGGTTTCGTTTTGTATACTAACGCTGAACATGGAGGGTGCATGATCAGTATCGCGATAGCAGAAGACAACAAGCTTTTGGCTCGATCTTTACAAGAAAAACTCCTTGCAGCAACAACTGACATTGTTGTGAAATTCATTGCAAGTAATGGTAATGAGTTACTGAAATACTTGGAAAAGGACAGTACTGTTGATGTTGTCCTCATGGATATCGAAATGCCTCAGATGGATGGTATAATTGCCACCGAACAAGTGTGTTCCCGATACCCACATATAAAAGTTATCATTCTCACGGTGTTCGATGACGATGAAAAGATATTCAGTGCTATTCAAGCTGGTGCAATGGGTTATCTTTTAAAAGATGAAAGTGCTGAAGAAATTATAAAAGGTATTCGGATGATTTTAGAAGGTGGGGCGCCCATGTCTGCCACAATTGCTGCAAAAACACTCCAACTCCTTCGTAATCCACAACCCTTACCAAGACAAATGTGTGATGAAGGTGTTACACTCTCAAATCGTGAAATAGAAATTCTTGAGCTTCTAGAAAAAGGTTACGATTATAAAAAAATAGCGGATCAGCTTTTCATTTCGCCATCGACTGTTCGAAAGCATCTCGAAAACATCTACCACAAATTACAAGTTCACAACAAAATGCAAGCTGTCCGAAAAGCCATCCAGTATAAGATTATTTAATATTACAATTCACGCCACCAATTTGATTCCCATCATACCTATGCAAAATACGACATATGACTGATTGAATAGTTGAATTGAAATCATAAGTTTAGTAGTGGTCATTACCACTAGGGGTTTTCATAAATAGGAGGTTAAAGATGGTAAAAAGGGTAGTTAGTTTCTTGTATGTGATTGTGTGTTCACTACAAGTATTTGCTCAATCACTTCCATCACCGCACCTCGACTATTCACCACCAAATTCTACGGTTGTAGTTCCATTCATATTTCAGTGGACGGGTGTGCAAAGCGCAGTACGATATTGTATTCAAGTTTCGAAGGATGATGGTTTTATGAGTGATGTGGTAATCAATCAAATAATAACGTCAACGTCGTACAGAGTTACATCACTTGAGCCAGGGAGATACTGGTGGCGTGTGAAAGCGTATGGTGAAAACGATTCTAGTGCATGGTCTGAAATATGGTTAGTAAACGTTAGTTCTTCATCACCAAGACTCTCTGTAACAGTTTCACAAACTTCTTTACCGTATTACGGTGGCGTCGTTCAAGTACAAGTGATGAATACTGCAGGTGGAACAATGGATTGGACAGTTCAAACAACAGCACCATGGTTATGGATGAGTAAAACAGCAGGTGTTAATAATGACTCGTTCTACATCATATACGATATTAATAGAGGAGAACAACGCACAGGAAGTATTGTTATCACAGCACCAGGTGCAACTAATAGTCCTTTGACAATTGAATTTAACCAAGCAAGTAAACGCCCAAGCGGCGTATGGAAACAAACAAATGGGCCAGTAGGAGGGACAGTTACCTCGATAGCATACTTTAAAACCAATCCTCTCGTACTTTACCTTACAACAGAACGCAGTGGTATTTTCCGCTCTTTAGATACAGGGAAAACGTGGTTAAAAATTGGGGTATGTGATACATTGCTGTATCAACTAGAAGCAGATGATAAACGTGGACGACTTTATGCTGCAAATAAAGGAAATTTTATCTATTCAACAGATGGTGGGAATAGCTGGACTCGACTTTCTGGTTCTCCCTACGGAGCCCAAGCCGTAGCGGTAGATTCGAGTGGTAATGTTTACATTGGTGGTGGTGGTGGGTTCCCCATGCAATTCCAGAAGTCGACCGATGGTGGTATTACATGGACATCAATTACAAGCGGTTTACAAAATGCTAATAGTCAATGTCAAGCACTTCTTGCACACCCATCAGGGGCTATTATTGCTGCAAATGCAAATGGAGCCTTTGTACTTCCACCAAATTCTACAACGTGGCGTTCAACAAACATAAATTTTTTTGTGACTTCACTTAGGCTGGGGGTAGACAATAGGACAGTCTATGCTGGTACACATAATGGTTTCTACATTTCAACTGATACTGGGAGAACATGGGTACCACGTAATACTGGACTCCCAGGAGTATACATTGGTGGATTTGCTGTCCTTTCTAATGGTGATGTTATTACATCACAAGAGACGAACGAGGAACAACAAGGTGGTATTTTTCGATTAGCAATGAATGCAACATCATGGGAACGAATTAATCCAAATATTGAAGGTACAATTCGAACGTGTGTTCGTGCTGGCGGGGATATTATTATTTTGACAACATTCAATGGTAGAATATACACATCGAAGGATGGTGGTTATACTTTCACAGCGAGTGATGCTGGTTTTATTGCAAGCACACCTGTAGTGCTTGAACGCATCCGAGATGGCTCAATACTTACTGCTACGGGTTCCACTATATGGAGGACAACAAATAAAGGTACAACTTGGGATGAAGTCTTTAACGGAACACCTCATCGGATTAACTATATAAACTCAATATCTTCGAGCATTGCTACAGTCTTTGCAGCAACCGATGGAGGTGTGATTCGATCGAATGATTATGGACAAACTTGGACTATATTCAAAGGACAACCGTCTTACCAATGTTCTGGGATTTTGGTTGTTCCGCCAAGTCGTATGACCTCTCTCCAAGTATATGTTATAGTAGGAGCAACAGTATATCAATCTCTTGATAGTGGCAGTACCTGGACACAGTTGAACTCTGGTCTTTCTTCATATTCTATATCGTCAATTACTAGACACTTCAATGGAAATATTCTGATTGGTACTAAAGGCGATGGTGTATATCAACTTGATCAGTCGACTAACACATGGACGAAATGTAGTGACGGTTTAAGTGATCAATATATTACAGCCCTTATTGCTAATAGCCCATTCGGTTCATTCCCTGGTGCTGTGTACGCAGCAACACAGAAAAAAATATACGCTGCTTTTGGATCTACAATTGTGAAATGGGAACAAGTATTCGATGCACCAATTACATTCGGACCTGCGTGTTTAGCAGTAAAGAATTATAACGAAGTATACTGTGGCACACAGTACTGCGGTATCTATCGTTCTACGAACTATGGATATAATAATTCTTGGTTATCGTACAACGATGGTTTCAGAAATGACATAGGCTATGTTTACTCACTTATCGTTAGTGGTGATAACACAGGGTATGCAGGGATTAAGAATGATGGCGTTTACAGTACAAGTGGTGTAACTGATATAACTGATTTACACACGAGTATACCTACAAAAGTTGTACTATTCCAAAATTATCCCAATCCATTTAATCCAACAACGACAATACAATTCACTGTGCCAACCCGTACATTTGTAACATTGAAAATTTATGATATACTCGGGCGCGAAATTGCTACCTTAGTCAATGAAAGAAAGGAACCAGGTTCATATTCAGTTGATTGGGATGCCAAGGAATTAGGTAGTGGTGTTTACTTCTATAGACTACAAACAGAAACATTTAACCAAACACGTAAACTTTTATTAATTAAATAATTAGGAAGTAGGAAGGATACACTATGCAACAAAAAGCCCATTTTCTAATAATAATGTTCTTAATATTAGTAACAACCAATTGCTTTATTGCACAAACACTAGACTGGTACGAGGTAAAACCTGATGGTGAAAATGATCGTACCTGGTCGGTTGCCCTCAGTGATAATGGAAATGTTGTTGCAGCAAGTTGCCCTCAAGGTTTGTTTCTTAGTGGGAATGGTGGGTATACATGGTCAAAAGTATATACTTATGGTGGCCCTATATCAATGAGTGGAGATGGGAAGGTAATCCTTTGTAATACAGGGGTTTTTTCCTTATCCACAAATGGTGGGAGTACATGGACGCAAGTGAGTCCACCAGGTGCTGGTATATGTGATATTGTTAATGTGAGCCACAACGGAAATGTTATAGCTGTTCAATTCTTATATGATTTTGCATATATATCCTTTGATAAAGGGGTAACATGGAAAAAAATTTCTCCAACAATAAAAGATCTTTACTCAATTGCTCTCAATAGTGATGGGAGTAAAATAATTATTACAAAAATAGATACAGCTTTTATATCAATAAATAATGGAGATTCTTGGACTATTCTCCCTCTACCCAGTAGCACACAAGTTAGAGCTACGTGGCGAGCAAAAATGTCGCCTAATGGAAACACTGTTATCCTGTGGAATGAACGCGAATTATTCCTTTCTACTAATGGAGGAACCTCTTGGCAATTGAAATGGCGTAATACTGACCCATATTCAACAGTTGGTATTAAAGTTGTAGATATGAATTCAAATGGACAATTCATAGCTACCTGTGGATTTGCAAATGTAATGTATTCCACAGATTGGGGAGATTCGTGGACTACTCAACCGATTGTGAATACATCCTCGTTGTGGAGAGATATCGCAATCGATGAAAGCGGGACAAAAATTATTGCTGGGCAAGCTATGGGGCGTGTTTTTGTAACAGGTTTATCTGCGTATCAAGAGCTACCATGGGTTAGAATTCAACCGACACCTGATACGACGACTGCATGGAGGACAATTGCTGTCAACCCATCATTTGAATATATGCTCGTTGCGCGTTCATCATCAAAGAATGGACGAATATTCCTTTCAACCAATAGAGGTACTCAGTGGAATGAATTACGACCACTTGGTGATGTTAACTACTATTGGACGAACTCAGCTATCAGTTCAGATGGGAGAACGATGTACTTATTGTCGGCTGAGTACGATGGAGGTCTATTTCTCTCTAAAGATTATGGCTCTACGTGGTCCGATATTCGACCTGATGGAAGCACATACCGTGACTGGTGGCGAACAATATCTTTGAGCGAAAATGGCAATATTGCTTTTGTTGGTGGTAGTAAATTTTATAAGTCCACTGATGGTGGTGTAACATGGGTACAAATTCAACTGTCCACAGGGTCGAAATACTTCGATGTTTCAGCTATCAGTTCTGATGGTAGTAAAGTCATTGTTGGTGGTACGTATGGGAAACTTTTTTATTCATCAGATACTGGAAAAACGTGGACTGAGCTTACAATTCCTAATGTTACATCT
>JAOAFT010000034.1 GCA_026416125.1 Bacteroidota bacterium | reverse complement strand
ATTCGTAAACATCTCGAAAACTGTCAACAGTGTTCACAAGTTCTTAAGGAACTAAAGTCTATGATAACACTTTATAAGAGTATGCCGAGCCCCACACTCTCGAAGAAAACCCAATCGAAGAGAATTCAAAACGTGTTGAAGGCTCTTCGACATAAGTAACAGTGAAAAGATTCCAAGACCTAGATAATGTTATAGTATCATCTTATCTTTCAGACTTTTGCCAGTCACATTGAAGAAAACTAGCAACAATACAGTTAAGTAAAAGTATTCTTTTCCAAGTATATTTCGATTTTTTTACGTACTCTCGTCTTCTTATGCAAGAGTCTTTCTCTGTAAAAACGTTGAAACGGTAAATCATAAATGTGTTTAATTATATTTAGATTATAGTGAATAACGATGGTTTTTGTTAGAGGTTGGTGCATTCTCTATTTCTTGACAAACGAGGAAGTTTCTTTTATATTGGAACCGTTTACTTCAAGTAATTAAAAAGCGCGGTAAAGTTTTTCATGCTCACAGAGTTTGGGAAAATTTTCATCTTTTTTCTCCTTGGAATTGGACTTGTTGCAGCGGGACTTGTAACAGCGTGGCTTCTCCGTCCAGCGCGACCGTATCCAGAAAAACGAGCAACATATGAATGTGGTGAAGAACCGATAGGAAGTCCTTGGGTTCGTCTCAATGTTCGTTTCTATATCATCGCGCTTATTTTCCTCATTTTTGATGTTGAAGTAGTATTTCTCTTCCCGTGGGCACTTGTGTATAGAAATCTTGGGCTCTTTGGTTTGTTCGAAATGGTAGTATTTCTGGGTATTCTTTTCGTTGGTTATGCATATGTTTGGGCAAAGGGAGACTTGAGCTGGGATAAACCTACACCACAAATACCTACACTCCATTCACGAGTACATTTTTCAGAAGGAGATTTACAAACCCCGTCAGAGCAACGTAGATAGCGGAGATTGTTGTGGGACTCCTGAATTATCGGTTCGAACATACAAATGTCATTCTAACTTCTATTGACACGTTATTCAACTGGGCGCGACTCTCATCGTTGTGGCAAATGCAATTTGGTCTTGCATGCTGTGCTATTGAGATGATGGCAACGTCAGCGTCACACTTTGATAGCATGCGCTTCGGGGTTATTCCCCGGGCAACACCTCGGCAAACAGATGTAATGTTCGTTGCAGGTACTGTAACAATCAAAATGGCTCAACGCATCAAGCGTTTGTACGATCAAATGCCAGAACCTCGATATGTTCTTTCAATGGGAAGTTGTGCAAACTGTGGTGGTCCCTACTGGGAACATGGGTACCATGTCCTCAAAGGAGTCGATCGGATTATTCCTGTTGATGTGTATATTCCTGGTTGCCCTCCTCGTCCTGAAGCCTTGCTCGAAGGTATTATAAAGTTGCAAGAAAAAATTCGCCGTGAAAGTTTAGCAAAGAAGCGATCCTAGTATGACCACAGAAGAACTTTTGACCATACTCCAAGGAACATTTACCGATGCAATTGTTGGTTCGAAGCTCAGCGCTTTGCAGCCATGGATCCAAATTGCTCCTAACCGAACGAAGGAGATTGGAATTTTTCTCAGAGATGAACCATCATTGCAATTCAATTACTTGTCGTGCCTTAGCGGAGTTGATTATGGGAACGGGATGTTTGGTGTAGTTTACCACGTGAATTCAACAGTATTGAAACATTCCATTGTGCTCAAAGTACTTATTCCGCGAGATAATCCCCATGTGCAGAGTGTCAGTGCGGTATGGCGTACTGCTGATTGGCACGAACGCGAAGCGTACGATATGTTTGGAATTATTTTCGATGAACATCCCGATCTCCGGCGTATTCTCCTTCCCGATGACTGGGATGGTTATCCCCTTCGGAAGGATTACCAAGTCCAAGAATTTTACCATGGGATAAAGGTGCCGTACTGAGTGTATGAAAAAGGTTATCCAACAATCTGTTACACTACCCACCGATTACACGGTAACTCCCGGCTCTATAACGACATCAACAGGGAAAACACTTCGTACAGAGGAAATGATTATCAACATGGGACCACAACACCCTTCGACCCATGGTGTTTTGCGGTTGGAACTTGTTGTTGATGGGGAAATTATTGTTGATTGCATACCACACATTGGGTACCTCCACCGATGTTTCGAGAAACATTGTGAACACATGACAAACTACCAGCAAGTAATACCCTATGCTGATAGAATGGACTATTGCTCAGCTATAACCAATGAATGGGGCTATGTCCTTGCAGTGGAAAAAATGCTTGGCATCCAAGTCCCTGAGCGTGTGGAGTACATTCGCGTGATTATGGCTGAGCTTCAACGTATCGCAAGTCACCTTATCGCTGTCGGTACCTATGGCATTGATGCTGGTGCTTTTACACCATTTCTCTACTGCTTCATCGATCGTGAAAAAATTCTCGATTTGTTTGAGATTACCTGCGGTGCTCGACTTCTCTACAATTACATTTGGATCGGTGGAGTTTCGCACGATCTTCCACCACAGTTTATTGACCAAGCAAAAGAATTCTGTGCGTATTTCCGACCGCGCATTAAAATGCTCAACGAGTTATTGACATACAACGAAATCTTCGTGAAGCGAACAGCAAATGTTGGTATTTTACCAAAGGATGTTGCTTTGAACTATGCTGTGAGTGGGCCACAACTTCGAGCATCGGGAGTTAATTGGGACTTGCGGAGAGATGATCCATACTCTGTTTACCATAAGTTTGCGTGGGAACCACAAATTGGAAAAGGCGAAGTTGGAACCGTTGGCGATTGTTGGAATCGACACATGGTCCGCATGCGCGAAATGGAACAGAGCCTCAATATTATTGAACAGGCACTTGCAAGCTTACCACCGGGCGATGTTCATGCAGCGATCCCAAAACGAATTCGCCCCGAAAAAGATGTAGAAGTGTATGTTCGTACAGAAACCCCCCGTGGTGAGCTTGGCTTTTACGTTATTAGCGATGGGTCCACTAGTCCCTTCCGTGTGAAGGCACGTGGTCCAGCGTTTGTAAATCTAAGTGTACTCCCAGAGATTGTTCGAGGTGCAATGCTTGCAGATTTAGTGCTCATTGCTGGAAGTATTGACATTGTTTTAGGTGAAGTTGATCGATAAGTATGATAGAAACAGTACAACAATTCATTCTTGCACTTCTGGCAAACGAACTTGTAGTCGCAGTTATCCTCAGTGTTCTCCCCCTCGTGTTTGTTATCATCTATACGCTTGTTGTGCTCTATACGGAAATGAAAGTAGCAGCGCACATCCAAGATCGTGTTGCGTATATGATGACAGGGTGGCATGGAATACTCCAACCTATCGCAGACATGATTAAGCTTCTCTTGAAAGAAGATATTATTCCTGAGAAGGCAGATCGAATTCTCTTCAGAGTTGCACCGTATGTAACGTTTGCAGGTTCCTATGCTGCTTTTGCAGTCCTCCCATTTACAAGCATTTACATTGGTGCCAATATACATCTTGGAGCATTCTTCCTCATAGCTTCAGGATCAATCGTTGTAGTTGGGATTCTTATGGCGGGTTGGTCATCAAATAACAAGTGGTCGTTGCTCGGTGGCTTACGGTCCGCTGCACAAATGGTGAGTTATGAAATACCGACGGCACTCGCTCTCGTCATTGTAGCAATGATTACAGGTTCGTTGAATTTACAAGAAATTACAAAGTTTCAAGATGGTGGTATTCACAATTGGTTGATCTTTGGTGGTCCATTCCCACTGAAAACAAAGCTTCTTCTCCTTCCATTCACGCTTATTACATTCATTATTCTCTTTGTGGCGTCGATTGCAGAAGTAAACCGGACGCCGTTTGATTTACCAGAAGCGGAGTCGGAGTTAGTACAAGGATTTTTTACAGAGTATAGTGGACTTCGCTTTGCAATGTTCTATTTATCTGAATATGCAAATCTTTTTGTAGTATCTGCTCTGAGTGTGTCGTTGTTTCTCGGTGGATGGAGTAGTCCGTTCGGCTCAGTGTTGTCGGGTCCTGTGTGGGGAATATTCTGGTTCGTTTCGAAGGCGTACGTTTTAGTATTACTTCAAATTTGGGTACGATGGACATTACCACGGTTACGGGTTGATCAATTGATGTACGTCTCGTGGAAAGTGCTTACACCGTGGCTCTTTGTCTGTTTACTTGCGGTTGGAGCGATTCTCGTAAGTGTAGAGTAGAACAATGTCAGCTATTAGTACATACTTTAAATCTATTTTTCATTCTCTCTTTACAGTGCTTGTAGGGATGAAGATTACGGGGTTGCATCTATTCAAGCGTTCGGTTACGATTCAATATCCGAACGTCAAGAAACCAATTCCTGAGCGTGCAAGGAATCGGTTATATGTGAACATTGATGATTGTATCGGATGTTTACAATGTGCTGCTGCGTGTCCTGTTGATTGCATTACAATCGAAACAATTAAGGCAACCCCTGATGTTGATTTAGGCATGACATCAAAGAACACAAAAAAACGCTTGTACATTGCTCAATTCGATATTGACTGTGCGAAGTGTTGCTACTGTGGATTATGTACTTACCCATGCCCAACAGAGTGTATTGTTATGACAGAAGTATACGAGTACAGTGAGTACGAGCGGAAAAATTTAGTGTATAGCTTTGCAACAATGACACCGGAAGATAGTATAGCTGCAAGAAGAAGATTGCAGCAGTACGAAGCTGAACAAGCAGCTAAAAAAGTGCATATTCAACCAAAACCGACGCCACCATCTGGAACAGATGCTGCGCCAGCAACAACGTAAGGTAGACGTATGATGCGTGAGAGCATAGATGTGTATACAGTACTCTTTTACTTCTTTGTTAGTATAACACTTGTGAGTGCCTGTGTGGTTGTATTCTCTCGCCACATTGTACGATCTGCGTTTGCTTTGCTGTTCACCTTCTTTGGTGTTGCTGCGCTCTACGTGTATCTTTTTGCAGATTTCCTAGCAATAACGCAACTCCTTGTATACGTCGGGGGGATACTAGTCCTTATCCTTTTTGGTGTAATGCTCACGAATAAACAAATCAACGTTGATATTAAAACTGGCACGCTTCACATTGTTCCGGCTATTATTCTTGCAGCAGCAATCGGTGGAACGCTCGTTGGCATAGCGTGGTCTAATCCGTGGATGGTATTACCTACCAGTTCCAGTGTGAAAACCACAGCTCCACAGATTGGGGAGTTACTTCTGACAACATACCTCTTACCCTTCGAGGTAGCATCTATGGTATTGATGGTTGCTCTCGTGGGTGCAGTTGTAATTGCCCGACGGGAAAAAAACAAGAAGGAGACAACCCGTGATAGTTGATGTACTTACATGGCTTCAACAGCCAGGGCTTTCGCATTTCCTCATTGTGAGCGCTATCGTGTTTGCACTGGGACTCTACGCTATTCTAACACGGAAAAATGCGATCATGGTTTTGATGGGAATTGAACTGATCCTCAATGCTGCGAATATCAACTTCCTCGCATTCTCGCGGTATTCAACACACTCACTCGATGGACACATTGTTGCTCTCTTTGTGATTATCCTTGCGGCAGCAGAGGTTGCTATTGGATTGGCAATAGTCTTAAATATTGTTCAGAACTTCAACACAGCAAACGTTGATGAAATCGATCGATTGAAAGAGTAGTGAAATACTATGACACCTGATACGCTCATACTATTGAGTCTCTTTGTGTGGTTCTTGCCGTTAGGAAATTTTGTTCTCCTTATCTTTTTCCATCGACGGATACCACGAAATGGTGATTGGATAGCAACATCGGTTGTGTTTGGTACCCTTGTTCTTGCAAGTATTATCCTGGTTTCGAAGTTTATGCTGTATCAAGCCGATATCATTCAAACAAACGTTCGTTGGATTGACTTTAAAGTACTCCACGGGGGAAGTCCACTTGGTGTTGAACTTGGTATTCTCATCGACAACGTTGCAGCTATTATGCTCACCGTTGTAACACTGGTGAGTGCACTTGTTCACTTGTTCTCAATTGGGTACATGCGCGGTGATGTACGGTACGGACGTTACTTTGCTTACCTTGGTCTTTTCACATTTTCCATGCAGGGAATTGTTCTTACCAACAATTTCTTTTTACTCTACGTGGCATGGGAACTCGTTGGACTTAGTTCATACTTGTTAATTGGTCATTGGTTTGAAAAACAATCAGCATCGGATGCAGCGAAAAAGGCTTTCGTTGTTAACCGATTTGGTGATGTTGGGATGTTCCTGGGAATTCTAATTCTTTACGCAACATTCCATAGTTTTCGCTTTGACGTTGTCTTCAATGGCATACGGAGTGGCATTTTCCCAGGAGGAAGTGAACCGTGGTTAACAATTGCTGGAGTACTCATTTTCTGTGGAGCTATTGGAAAATCAGCTCAGTTTCCTCTCCACGTATGGTTACCCGACGCAATGGAAGGGCCAACGCCTGTCAGTGCATTGATCCACGCCGCAACAATGGTTGCAGCGGGAGTGTACATGGTAACACGGACGTTCGCAATGATGACAGGAGATGCATTGCTTGTCATTGCCTATACTGGAGCATTCACTGCATTCCTTGCTGCTACGATCGCTGTAGTACAAACAGATATTAAGAAAGTACTCGCTTACTCAACTGTGAGTCAGCTTGGATACATGATCATGGGGCTTGGTGTTGGTGCATACACAGCTGGATTTTTCCACCTTACCACCCACGCAATGTTCAAGGCCGGATTGTTTCTCGGAGCCGGATCTGTTATTCATGCAATGCACTATGCACTCCATCACCAGGGTGATCATCACACCGATCCGCAAGATATTCGTACAATGGGCGGTTTAAAAGAAAAAATGCCTATTACTTTCTGGACATTCTTCATCTATACCCTTGCTATTTCTGGTGTTCCCTTCACTTCAGGATTTTTAAGTAAAGACGAAATCCTCGCTGGTACATGGGCATTTGCCCAATTGACTGGGCATACACTTATTCCCATTGTTGCATTCTCTGTTGCTGGGCTTACAGCGTTCTACATGTTCCGATTGCTTATTCTCACCTTTTTAGGAAACCACGCTGATGACAATCGAATTCAGTACATTCATGAATCTCCACACGTAATGACAATACCACTCATTGTGTTTGCAACTTTATCGTTCTTTATCTTCTATAGTTTCAATCCGTTCAGTGCAGCGGGAGGATGGTTTGCACAGCTTGTCAAACCACCAGACTTCGTGGTTCCTTCGGCAATGGCAGCAACAAGTCCAGCACTGTTTGCTGAAACTGTACACAATGTACACTTGCCGGCAATGCTATTGTCAATTTTAGTTGCTGGCCTTGGTATTCTAGGAGCGTTTACAACATACTACTGGAAGAAAATCGATGCGAATGCTCTTGCGCAAAAACTCGCGCCGATTTACAAAGTTCTTCTCAATAAATGGTACATCGATGAGATATACGAATACGTTGTTGTCAATGGAACAAAAAGAGTGTCGACCATCCTTGCGTGGATCGACAATACTATTGTTGATGGCATCGTTAATGGAGTAGCAAAACTCACCGTGATTCTCACGCACGGGGTACGACATACGTGGACGACGCGTTCGATTCCCGCTCTCCTCTACATTGTGGCAAGCGCACTGCTTTCGCTATATCTTGGGTGGGAAGCAATGCTTACAACACTTCCAGAGACAAGTTCTCCTATGACTGTCATTCAGTCCGGCATTGTAGGTGTTGTGGTATCTGCGTTGTCGTTCTTCCTCTTCTACGGTGGGGTGGGTGGTTTCGATGCTAAAATTGTTGACGGACTCGTTAACTTTGTTGCCACACTTTCGGGTGTTCTTGGGTTACTTCTCCGTCGAATCCAGACCGGAAAAGTACAAACATACATTTTGTGGGCACTCATAGGTGTAGTGGTACTGTTCATCTGGTTCCGGTAAGTTCCGTGTGATTGAAGAAGGAGTTTAAAACCTATGACAATACAGATACTTGGACTTGGAATCTTATCATGGATTACGTTCATACCTCTTCTTGGAATGGTTGCTGTCTTGTGTATGCCGAAGCATGCACACGTTGCAATGAAATGGACTGCTGCGGTGGTTACGTTGGTTCAAGTAATCTTAGCAGCAGTTATTTACTTCAATTTTAATCCGACGCTGAGTGGAATCAACACGCTCGATGGGATGCAATTCGTCGAACGTCTAACGTGGATTGATCTTCAGAGCAACACCTCGTTTGGGAGAATTCACATTGAGTATTTTCTTGGTATCGATGGCCTCAGCATGCCGATGGTGCTGTTGACCGCGCTCATCAGTTTCATTGCTGTGTTTGCATCCTGGAATATTGACAAAGCTCTCAAAGGGTACATTGCTATGTTACTCTTACTCGATACTGGGATGATGGGTGTGTTCGTTGCACTCGATTTTTTCCTCTTCTACGTTTTTTGGGAGGTCATGCTCCTTCCGATGTACTTTCTCATCGGCATTTGGGGTGGTCCACGACGTGAGTACGCTGCAATTAAATTTTTCCTCTACACACTTGCCGGAAGTGTCTTAATGCTCTTGGCAATGCTTGCTTTGTACTTCAGTGTCGTTGTTGTTGATCCGGCAACGGGCGAAAAAATCCACACGTTTAACATGCTTGCAATGATGAATCCAGCGAATTACGAGCCAAACTCACTCCTGGCAGGGATTGGTACAACCATGCGTGCAATTGCCTACCTTGCTCTGTTCATTGGTTTTGCAATTAAAGTACCAATTTTCCCGTTCCACACATGGTTACCCGATGCTCACGTGGAAGCACCGACCGCCATTAGTGTCATTCTCGCAGGTGTTCTCTTGAAGATGGGTACATACGGCTTGCTTCGCATTAGTTATCCAATGTTTCCCGAAATGGCCCAACAGTACGTTGTACCACTAGCGATACTAGCTGCTATTAACATCATCTATGGTGCACTTTGCGCAATGGCGCAACGCGACTTTAAGAAACTCATTGCATACTCAAGTATTAGTCACATGGGTATTGTGTTGTTGGGAATGTGTGCGCTTAACTCTCAGGGTATGGTTGGTGCAGTGCTTCAAATGTTCAACCACGGGACGATCACTGCAATGCTCTTTCTAATCGTAGGTGTTCTGTACGATCGGGCTCACATTCGTGACCTTGATGCATTTGGTGGTTTAGCTCTTACAATGCCAAAGTACACAGGTGTAACGACTGTCGCGTTTTTTGCAGCATTGGGATTGCCGGGATTAAGTGGGTTTATTTCTGAAGCGTTCTCGTTCCTCGGTGCTTTCCAGAATGAATCCATCCGACTCATTACCATTATTTCAACGGTCGGTATTATTCTCACTGCAGCGTACATGCTATGGACACTGCAGCGTGTCTTTCTTGGTCACCCACATGAAAAGTGGCGTTCATTACCCGATGTAAGTCCGCGTGAGTTATTTACACTTGTTCCTTTAGCAGTGATTGTGATTGTCCTTGGAATCTATCCATCACTCATGATCAATTTCATGGCTTCGTCGTTGAATCATTTGGTAGATATCGTTGTTCGTGGAAGTATTCACACGACAGTACTGCAATTCTAAATTTACTGAGTGAAAGAGCATTATGGTTACTGAAACCATTCTCCAACAACTTGTACTTTTTGTACCAGAGCTTATACTAACAGGAACATTCTGTCTTATCCTTTTAACGGGAGCATTCACAAAGCTGAGAGACTACGGCACTAGCACTCTAACACTCATTGGTAGCATAGCTGCGTTTATATCTGTGCTCCCAACTATTGGCGTACAGAAGTCCCTCTTTGCAGGCATGATTGCCATCGATTCGTTTGCTGTGTTCTTCAAGTTATTTTCCCTGGTGTGTCTTATCGGTATCACGCTCTTTTCGCTGCATGCTGGAGAACTGAAATTAGTGCGCACTCGGAGTGCGGAGTACTATGCTCTTCTCGTTGCTATGACTCTCGGGATGTTCCTTATGGCAAGCGCGACACATCTCCTCATGATGGTGTTGGCAATGGAACTCACAAGTCTTTCCGCATACGTCCTCGCTGGGTACACAAAGGAAGCGGCTGATTCGAGTGAAGCATCGTTGAAGTACATTCTCTATGGAGCTGTAGCATCTGGATTGCTTCTTTACGGTATTTCGATTCTCTATGGATTAACTGGGTCGCTTCATTATACTACCATTAACCATGTTCTTGCAGTCGAGCCATTGTCACGTGTCCCGTTGGCTCTTGTTTTCGTCCTTCTGCTCGTTGGCTTTGGGTTCAAAATTTCTGCTGTTCCATTCCACTCGTGGACTCCTGACGTGTACGAAGGGGCACCTATTACTATAACGACATTTCTTTCTGTTGCATCGAAAGCCGCGGGGTTTGCAATGCTCATCCGATTTTTCAAGCTCGTGTGTGTGAATCCCGTTGCATCGGTAGAAGCTGGATACTCGATCCCGCTTCTTCCAATTGATTGGCAACTCCTCCTCGCAGTGCTTGCAGTGCTTACAATGACCGTCGGGAATCTCGTCGCTCTATGGCAAGAGAATCTCAAGCGGCTCCTTGCGTACTCTAGTATCGCACATGCAGGCTACATGCTTATTGGAGTAGTTTCTTTTACCGATAAAGGGATTGCCTCTGTGCTGGTCTACCTCGTAGTGTACCTCTTTATGAACATGGGAGCGTTCCTTGTGGTGATGGTGGTTGCGAACAAAACAGGGAGTGAAGATATTAGAACGTACAGAGGTCTAGGTTCGCGGTCACCATTCCTGGCAATTGCTATGACGGTGTTTTTAATTTCGCTTACAGGAATACCACCAACAGCAGGATTCATTGGAAAATTGTATCTCTTCGCTGCAGCACTCGATGCCCAATGGTATTGGCTTGCTTTTCTGGGTGTACTCAATAGTGTACTTGCGCTCTACTACTACGTTCGTATTATTCGGAACATGTTCCTTCGCGAGTCCGAATCTGCAGTGCCAAACATCTCACTCACGAGTGGAGAAGTTCTTTTGCTCGGTGCTCTGCTTGTACCAACGTTAGTATTCGGTATCTTCTTTAGCCCTATTGTTGAAATAGCTCAGAAATCAATTGTCATGCTTGGAGTACCGTGAGTATTATACGTACGTTTGATTTGTAGATAAGTAAAGATTTCTGTAGATTGTGAATGGGTTCGAGAGAGGATAGAAATCAATTCGTTCAATAACGGTGGCACTACAACAATTACACATCTTACTTGTCGATGATGACGATTTTTTCTCCGATGTGATAGCACGGCAGCTTGAGGAGGAACTCCACCACAAAGTAACAATTGCGAGCAACGGCCGAGAAGCCGAAAAACTCCTCATCTCTGGTAAACATCACTTCGATATCATCCTTACCGATTACGAAATGCCTGATGTCAATGGTCTTGAACTTCTTCGATGGATCCAGGAACACAAAATTGAAACCCCCGTCGTTATGCTTACAGCAGCTGGTTCGGAGTCAATTGCTGTTGAGGCAATGAAGCTTGGTGCATACGACTACATACGGAAAGAGCACCTCGATCTCCACCACCTTGGCGTTGTAATTCACGGTACCCACGAACGGCATGAACTCCGTATTGCGCGTGCCCTCGAGGAAGAGCGAATGCGAGAAATTGCTCTCAACGCCCTCGCTACCGATAAGGTTCGCGATGTACTCAATGCTCTCACTCCATCAATCAACGACGCATTTGCAAATATTCACAGTGAACTTGAAGTTCAGGGAGACAAAATTCTGAAAGAAATTCCTGAACGGTACAGGAAAGAATTGCAGGAACTCCTCAAACGTATTCAGAAAGAAACTGTTGCACTCGAAACAGCTATCCGTGGACTTTTAGGCCTCTATCGCATTCTCTATGCCCACCACGCAGAAGTGAGCGAAATCGAACGGCTGAAACGGGAAATTGAATCAAAGGAGTAATCGTGGCAGTGTAAAAAGAGGTACAGCCTACTGGGTTCTATGGAGTGTGTACCCTGTAATCCCTTGCATCCACTGAAGGAGGTCGTCTGTACCATGATCACCGCAATGCCCTGCATCCCAGTAGAACCACGTACTAACAGTACACCCACGTTGTTGAAGGAGAAGCGCAAAGTTCACCATAATAGTAAATGACGTGTGGGTATCCAGCGTACCATTTCGGAGCCACCAGTAGTGTGCACATTCAGCAGGCTTATCGAGAAGAAAAGTATGAGGATTCATAAGTTTCACAAGCATGTGAACCTCATCGTCAATGGTTGTATCCTTTCCATTCGTGGCAATGCGTTGACTGAACACTGTAAAGTGCCGAGCATTTATTTTTTCGTTCCCAAACAAACTGTTGGCTGGAGATCGGAGTCGAAAATCATCGAACGCAGGCAATCCTTTCAAACGACCAATTGAATTCACAAAATCAGTGAACGTAAAGGATACAGAACTACTGTCCCAGTGGAGCCATGGATGTTCTCTGAGGTACTCTATACGCTGTTCGTCGGAAAGTCGCTGTATGAATGACGCAGCAGAAGGGTAGAGGTACTGCTGAAGGAGATACTCACCATATCGGTCGGCAGTAAGAATGCCAAAGGAATCTGCAGGTGAAAGTTGGAGTGAGCGTTGATACTCTGCAAATTGTTCTTTGAGATATTTTGAAAGTTTTTGGTTTACCAGTCCGTACTTTGTCGGTACAGTACCAAACATCCACTCGTACGCCATATCAGCATGCTCGAGATCGATAATAGGACTGTAACACGCACATGCAAAAACATGATCATCTTCATTTGGAACACCAAGGTTTTTGAGGTAGGATTCAAAGAGCTCACTATTGCCGGAAACACCGAGGAGTGCAGCGAGTGCGGCGCCAGCGCTACATCCGAGTGCAATAATTTTATCGACATTCCCTGGGATATGTCCTTCATTATATCGGAGGTATCGGAGGGCAGCTTTCAGGTCAACCACAGCAGCAGGTGCCTTCCCATAGTACAACCCATTCGGAAGTTGATTCTCGCGACCGCGGCATCCAGGTTCCACAACAACAAATCCTGCTGCAAGCGCTTGTTCAATTTTTTCGTTCTTTGCTGGTCCCTTTCTCCGTGAAAGGGGAAGTGATTCTGCATTGTTGACTGCTTTGTACGCTCCAACACCTATGGCAAACAAAATAGGTGCTTCGCGTGCGTCAATTGCGAGACTATCGATAGCTATTGGTTCAAAAATATTGAAACTTTGGTACGCTATATCAACAATATTCTTTACGTATGGTACATGCATGGTTGCCTTAACGAGCACAGTATGTCTACCAGTTCCGGTCTGTACTACGAGAGTGTCAATGGTGTATGCATGTTCAGGAAATCGAAGAGATAGTTCAGGTCGTGTACGGTGACACGCGTTTGGAAGGAGAAACAAAACTGCGAGGATCCCAAAGTTTCGTACTCTCATGGATACCAACGGAAGTATGATCGTTTCATTGTGATGGAATATACGACTTTCTTCGCTGAGAAGCAGTAGAACACAAATGGTACAATGTTGAAATATATCCTACTTCCTTTTCAGACACATTCTTTCTATCTTATTTGAAACGATGGGGTGCAGAACGGTTAAATCTCATTTCATACCATCCAGAGGGAGAATTCAATGGATAACCTTAGTAAAATCCGCCCTGGTTCACGCATCAAAGGAAAGTGTTGGCCAGAGCCAGTAATCGTTCAATTGGTCGAGCAAATCGGGGAGTGCTTACACATTAAGGGTGAAGAACTGAAGAGTAAAAATTTTATTGATCAAATTATACCAATCGACGAACTTCAAAACGTTGAAGTTCTTCCGTCAGATTCAGCGTTTTCAGACGAAGCATGGAAAATCTTTTTAGCACTGGAAACTATTCGGTATCGATATGCATCGCTCTACGACCCGTTATTAGCAATGAATGTGTCCAAAGTTGATCCCCTTCCACATCAGATAGAGGCAGTGTATGGATATATTTTAAAATTGCCTCGTATCCGTTTTCTCATTGCCGATGACCCAGGTGCTGGGAAAACAATTATGGCTGGACTTATTATCAAGGAACTGAAGTTACGACAACTGGTGAAACGAATCCTCATCGTGTGCCCCGGCCATTTAAAGGACCAGTGGCGTCGGGAATTACATGAACGGTTTGATGAAACCTTCGAGGTCATAGACCGAGGACGATTCGATGCTGTTTATCGAACGAACGTATGGGAAAAAGAAAATCACATTATTACATCGATGGACTTTGCGAAAAAAGATGATGTGCTTCCAACGCTGAATGGAGCAAGATTCGATCTCATCATCGTCGATGAAGCTCATAAAATGAGTGCCTACCGATACGGTGATAAAGTAAATAAATCTGAGCGCTACAAGTTGGGTGAAGTATTATCAAAAATTACACATCACCTCATCTTCCTAACTGCCACGCCACACAAAGGAGATCCAGAAAACTTTAGGCTGTTCCTTGATTTACTTGAACAAGGCTTCTTTGCAACAAACGAAATGGTACAGCTATCGATTCAGAATAAGGATAACCCACTTTTTATCCGAAGAATAAAAGAAGACTTAAAGGATTTTGAAGGGAAACCATTATTCCTGCCTCGATACGTAAAAACAGTTCCTTTTGAGTTAGGTACACTATCTCCACGCGAAAAAGGTCTCTACAATGAACTATCAAAATACGTTGAAGAACAATACAACCTTGCGCTCTCAAAGGACAAAAAGAGAAATGTTGCATTTGCACTGGTTATTCTGCAAAGAAGATTTGCTTCAAGTATCTATGCACTGCTGAAATCTTTAGAGCGTAGGAAGAAAAGACTTAAAGAACTTTTATCTTCTGGAAAACCAATAGTAGAAAAAATAGAACAGGATATTGAAGAAATTGAAGATATGTCCGAACATGAACGCTGGCAGAAAGAAACGGAATGGGAAACGCTCAGCGTTGCTGAAACCAGAGAAGAATTGCAAAAGGAAATTCATACTGTAGACTCACTCATTGAAAAAGCTTCCAAAATCATAGAAGGTGGTGAGGAACTTAAGCTTACAAAGCTTAAGGAATCTCTTACCGAACTAAGTCAAAGGGTCTCTGAAAGAGAGAAACGGAAAATTCTCATCTTTACAGAATCGCGTGATACATTGGACTATCTCGAACAAAAGATCAAAAGTTGGGGCTTTTCTGTTACTACTATCCATGGTGCTATGAAATTAGAAGACAGAGTACGTGCTGAATCCGTTTTTAAGAATGAAACTGAAATAATGGTTGCAACCGAAGCAGCTGGTGAAGGTATTAACTTACAGTTCTGCAACTTGATGATCAATTACGATATCCCTTGGAATCCTAACAGACTCGAACAAAGAATGGGACGTATTCATAGGTACGGACAAACAAGGGAAGTCTTTGTGCACAATCTTGTTGCCAGCGATACACGCGAAGGGAAGGTTCTTACGAAGCTCTTTGAAAAACTCGAAGAAATTCGTGCTGCCCTCGGTACTGATAAAATCTTTGATGTTTTAGGTGAACTCATCGATAGTAAACAATTTTCTAAAGCAATGCTCGATGCTGCCGTCAATGCCCGTAATATTGATGAAATTCTTTATTCTATCGAAATAAAAGTTGATGAAGACTACATAACAAAAGTGAAAGAAAACCTTGGTGAAACACTCGCAACACGGTACATCGATTATACTCAGATCAAAGAAATGTCCAAGAAAGCAAAGGAACTTCGGCTCATTCCCGAGTATACACAGAGTTTCTTCCTGAAAGCATTTGAAAAAGCCGGTGGTAAATTCAAGAAAGTCAGGGAAAATTTGATTGCTATCGATAATGTACCACAGTGCATTCGAACAATTACAGATGATGAACTCTTTAAGAAGTGCTACGGCAGTATTCTAAAAAGTTATCCCAAAGTCACATTTGATAAAGATATATCAAAACAGAATCCATCTGCTGAATTTATTTCCTTCGGACATCCGCTCTTTGAAGCTCTCCTCCAGTGGGTTGAAAAGTATTTCCTCGAAAGCATTTATACAGGGGCAACATTCTACGACCCCGATGGCAAACTCAACGGTATTATTCTTTTCTACGAAGGGGAGCTAAAAGATGGCACTGGAGCTGTTGCCGGGAAACGACTGTTCTCATTCTATGTTCATAACAATGAGGTTCGACCTATCCCACCATCCATCCTCTGGGATTTAGCAGAGGAAAATAACCCCACCAGTCCAAAAACTATTGATGCCGATACACTGATAAAACAAACACAAGCTCATGCAATCAAAGCACTTGAACACTATCGCGCTGAGCTACGGAGTGAGCGGAAACGTCAAGCGGAAATAAAACAAAAGTATGGCGTGAAATCATTAGAGCACCTCATTGTCAAACTCGATGGCGAACTTATAGAGCTCGATGCTCGAAAAGAAAAAGGGGAAAATGTTGATCTCGTTATCCGAAACAAACAAGAACGGAAAAAGGAGTACGAAAACGCTCTCCAAAACCTGAAGAAGCTTATTACGCAAGAACAAAGTTTAACGATGAGTATGCCCAGATTTCTCGGTAAGGTGCAGGTCCTCCCATACCCAAGCATAGGGAAAGAAATAGTACGCGATACCGAAGTTGAAGCACTTGGAATGAAAATAGCACTGGAGTACGAACAGAAACAGGGACGAATTCCAGAGGATGTTTCTGCACAAAACCTCGGGTTTGATATTCGCTCTACAGATGAAAGTGGAAATGTCCGATACATTGAAGTAAAAGCCCGAGCCCAAACAGGCTCTCTTGCTCTTACACAGAATGAGTGGTTCAAAGCTCAACGCTTTGGGGACGATTACTATTTGTATGTTGTGTTTAATGCAATCTCGACTCCCGAGCTACATATCGTACCGAATCCAGCAAAAATTCTAAAACCAGAAGAAAAGCACGAAATAGTTCGCTATCTTATCGATTGTAACGAAATTGTGAACAAGGGAATTAAAGCATGAACCACAAACGCTTCATCGAAGAATCGTTCCCCGTTAAAGAAGTTGGCGAAATCTCCGCAAAAGAGAAAAATATACGCCACGGTCATATTAGCACACTCCATATTTGGTGGGCACGCCGACCCTTAGCTGCAAGCCGTGCAACTGCCTATGCAGCCTTAACTCCAATGCCAAAAGATCCATTAGAATGGCAAAAGAAACGAGATTTTATTATCGAAATTTCTAAATGGGAAAATTCTAATAGAGAAGATCTTCAAAAAAAAGCCCGGGAAGAAATCCTCAAAGCGAATAATGGTCAACCTCCAAAAGTAATTGATCCTTTTTCCGGTGGAGGTTCCTACCCCCTCGAAGCATTACGACTCGGTTGCGAAGCATACGCAAACGACTATAATCCTGTTGCAGTTCTTATCGAAAAAGCTACGTTGGAATTCCCTCAGAAATTTAGGAGATGGGAGGTAGGAAATTGGCAATGGGGATATAAAAATGGAAAATTAGTTCCTATTAAAACTAACAACGGAGGGACAAATGACAAAAGTACAGAGCTACCAGGATCTCGAAATCTGGAAAATGAGTATGGAAGTAGCAAAGGAACTTTACAAGATAACCAAACATTTTCCACAAGAGGAGAAATTTGCAATAACCTCACAGATCCAAAGAGCAGCAGTATCAATTCCATCGAATATAGCGGAAGGTTGGGGGAGAAATACAACGAAGGAATACATCCAATTTCTCAGAATAGCCAGGGGATCTCTGTACGAACTGGAAACACAGCTAATTCTTTCTCAGAATATAGGATATCTTCAGAAGGAGAAGACAGAAGAGATCCTTCAGAAAACAACAACGATAGGCAAAATGATACTTTCACTCATTCGCTCTTTGGAGAAGAAATAAACCACCCCCCTATCTCCAATCCCCTAGTGGCTGCTGTTGAATACTGGGGCAATTGGGTCCTAGAACAAGCAAAAAAAGAATTGGCAGAATTTTATACATCTCCCAATCAAGGCGAAATTCCTGTTGGCTACATCTGGGCGCGGACACTTCCCTGCCAAAATCCAAGCTGTGGTGTAGAAATTCCCTTAATGCGTCAATACTGGCTCGCAAAGAAAGGAAGTGAGAAGAAAAAAAATGGGAAATTGGGAACAGGAAAGAGGGGAAAATTGATTTCGCTGATACCACTTTATAACAAAGAGAGGAAGCGTATTGAGTTTGCAATTATAAAAAAGGTAAATGGAACGTGGGAATACCTGCAATCACCTCCCCAATGGCAATCTCCTCTTCCCCATCTCCAAACATTCAATCCCGAAGAAGGCACAGTTGCCCGTGCCAACGTGCGTTGCCCCGCCTGCGGTGCTGTGATTGACGATAAAACTACACGAAAACTGTTCCAAACCGGAAAATCGGGCGAGCGAATGATTGCTGTTGTATATACTTTAGGGAATAGGAAACAGGAAATAGGAAATAGCGGAACTCTTCCCCATTCCCAATCTCCCATTGCCAATTCCCTCTCAGGGAAACACTACCGCTTAACAACAGCAAAAGATTTAGAAAATTTTGAAAAAGCAAAACGTGCTTTAGAGAAAAAAGTAGAAGAGCTCCGCACACAATGGATGATGGAACCTGTGCCGGATGAGGATATGAATGAAGACGATCCAACAACTGTTGCAGGAAGAGGATATGGAGTAAAAAAATGGGGTGATCTTTTCAATGCTCGTCAGAAGTTAAGTTTACTTGTGTTTTGCGATGCAGTAAGGAGAGCGTATGAGGAGATGAGAAGAGAATGGGGAATAGAAGAGAGGGGATGGGAAATGGGGGATAGGAATTGGGAATTGGGGAAAGAAGAACAACAAACACTTGAAGAGTTTGCAAAAGCAGTGACGGTGTATTTAGGTATTGGTGTAAATAATATTGTAGAAAAAAATAATTCAATTAGTAGATGGGCTAATACAAAAGAAACTATTGCAGGTTCTTTTAGCCGACAAGCAATGCCTATGGTATGGGATTATATTGAGTCAAATCCTCTATGCGACTCAACCGGTAGTTGGAGCGGTGCAAATGAATATAATTTGAGGATTGTACATCATATTTCAAAAATTCCTAACCACCAACCCCCAACTCCCACAGTCACACACACCTCTGCCACGCATCTTCCCTATCCCGATAACTATTTTGATGCAGTGCTTACAGATCCACCGTATTACAATTCTGTACCATATGCCTGTCTCTTATACACATCT
>JAOAFT010000033.1 GCA_026416125.1 Bacteroidota bacterium | reverse complement strand
AGATGTGTATAAGAGACAGGAACAGGGTATGGACTGGATGGTACTATCTGGGGTGGGGAGTTCCTCTATTGTACACCGAATGGCTTCATACGGAGTGCAACATTTAGGCACTTCTTGCTCGTTGGTGGAGAACGGGCAGTGAAAGAGCCAAGGAGGTCAATTTTTGGAGTTTTCTATGAGATGTATGGTGACCAGATTATAGAAAACAAACGAGCAAACGAAATTTTATTGCAATATTTTTCAGAGAAAGAGATTGATATTCTCCTACGTATGGTAAAGAGAGGATTGAATGTGCACCGTACATCAAGTGTTGGTCGATTATTCGACGCAATCGCAGCGGTACTCGAACGGCGTGGCTTTGTACGATATGAGGGTCAAGCTGCAATGGAATTAGAGTTCAGTGCAACAACGGTGAAGAGCGATGAAATGTATTCGGTGTCATATCGACAAGAAGAGTCACTTGTTATCATAGATTGGCAAACTCTCATCGAAGATTTGTTAGATGATCGGGCTCGTGGAGTATCGCCAGCGTTATGTGCACGAAAGTTTCATAATACATTGGTGAGTACAATTCTTTCAATTGCAAGTAAATTGGGTATCCAACGAGTAGCTCTCTCTGGGGGATGCTTTCAAAACAAGCTTCTCACAGAGCGAGCAGTAGAAATATTACTACGGAGTGGGTTTCAACCATACTGGCATCAGCGGGTACCGCCTAATGATGGTGGTATAGCGCTTGGTCAAGCAGTAGCCGTGCTCATGGATAAACACGTGAGTTAGAGGATGTACCGACTAAGGTCTCTGTTCTTGATGATCGAGGCAAGCTTTTCTTGAACGTGGTTCTGATCGATGACGATCCTTGCAAAGCCGTACTTCTCTGGGGCTTCAAAGAGTACTTCTTCGAGAATTGTTGTGAGAATGGTATGGAGCCGACGTGCACCAATGTTTTCAACCTGTTCATTCACTTCGTAGGCAGTTCGCGCAATTTCGCGAATTGCTTCATCGGTAAAATCGAGTTCAATTCCTTCGGTTGCAAGGAGTGCTTTGTACTGTTTAAGAAGAGCATTCTGTGGAAGAGTGAGAATCTTCACGAAATCTTCTTCCGTCAAGCTTTTAAGCTCAACTCGAATAGGGAAACGCCCCTGAAGTTCTGGAATAAGGTCCGAGGGTTTTGCCACGTGGAAAGCACCTGAGGCAATAAAGAGAATGTGATCGGTTCGTACCATCCCATATTTTGTCATTACATTTGAACCCTCGACGATTGGGAGAAGATCACGTTGAACGCCTTCGCGTGACACATCAGGACCACTGGTGGTAGTACCCTTCGCACTTGCAATTTTGTCAATTTCATCGATGAAAACGATCCCAGAGTTCTCAACACGAGCTATAGCTTCCTTAATTGCAGCGTCTTTATCAATGAGTTTCTGGGCTTCTTCGTTTGTGAGGATTTCTCGTGCTTCTGCTACCGTTACCCTTCGTTTCTTTTCTTTCTGAGGAAAAATGGAGCCGAACATTTCTTGAATGTTTAGTCCAACTTCTTCTAGAGAAAATGGCCCCATAATTTGCACTTGTGGCATTGAATGAGTCTGGAGCTCAATTTCCACTATACGCGTATCGAGATCGCCTCTTCGGAGTTTCTCTCGTAAACGTTCACGGGTTGCTTCGTACGAGTCACTTTCGTGTTCGGAGGTAAGATCAGTGCGCTTAGGAAGCGGGAAGAGGATGTTTAGGAGCCGTTCTTCAGCTGCACTCCGTGCTTTGTCTTGGACTTCAGCTGTTTTTTCTATTTTAACCATCGTGACAGCGATTTCTGTGAGATCGCGGATGATGGATTCCACATCACGCCCCACGTACCCAACCTCAGTGAACTTTGAAGCCTCGACTTTGATGAAAGGTGCATTTGCAAGCTTTGCAAGGCGACGCGCTATTTCAGTTTTACCAACTCCTGTTGGTCCAATAAGGATAATATTGTTGGGCATGATTTCTTCGCGTAGATTTTCTGGTACTTGTAATCGTCGCCATCGGTTCCGCAGTGCAATAGCAACAGAGCGCTTTGCAGCGTCTTGACCAATGATGTACTTATCAAGTTCTTCAACAATTTGACGAGGTGTTAATTCTCGACCTGAGTGGTGGTGAGGATGGTGTTCCATAGGACTTACAATTCTTCAATTGTAATGTGTTTGTTTGTGTAAATGCAGATATCTGCGGCTGCAGAGAGTGCTTCTTCAACGATCTCACGAGCAGTCAGAGAGGTATGTTTAACAAGCATGCGAGCAGCTGCAAGCGCGTAACTACCGCCAGAACCAATCGCAACAATTCCATCATCAGGTTCGATAACATCACCAGTACCAGAAATGATGAGGGAGTGATCCTTGTCGAGTACTGCAAGGAGTGCTTCGAGTTGACGGAGGTACTTGTCAGTACGCCATAGTTTTGCTAATTCAACAGCTGCTCGTACAACGTGACCGTTGTATTGTTCAAGTTTTTCCTCAAAGCGCTCCATGAGAGAGAACGAATCTGCAGCAGCACCAGCAAATCCAACGAGCACTTTGTTCGAATAAAGTCTTCGGATTTTATTTGTATGTTGTTTCATCACTGTTGAACCAAGGGTTACTTGTCCATCGCCACCAAGAGCAACCTGGCCTTGGTGACGGAGGCCAAGGATCGTTGTACTGTGGAGGAGCTGTTTCATAGTGTCCTCAAATTTTCTTTCGGAGACGAGCAATAGGAATGCCAAGTTGTTCACGATACTTTGCAATGGTGCGTCGAGCAATGCGAATACCTTCCTGCCGAAGCATATCAGTGATCTGATCATCGTTGAGAGGTTTTGTAGGGTCTTCTGAACTAATGATCTCTTTGATTCGTTGTTTCACTGCTTGATTGGAGATATCTTCGCCATTTTCCGATTCAAGGCCAGAGGTAAAGAAGAATCGAAGTGGGTAAACACCAAATTCTGTTTGAACGTACTTACTATTGACAACTCTACTTATGGTTGAAATATCAACACCAACAATGTCCGCAACATCTTTATAAATCATGGGTTTGAGTACTTCACCCTCTTCAAACCATTGTCGTTGTTTTTCGACAATCGCGCGCATTACTTTCAACAAAGTTTCACGTCGTTGATAGATCGAGGCAATGAACCATTTTGCAGCCTCGAATTTTTTCTTGACGAACTCCTTTGCTTCAGGTGATGCTTTCTTTCCCTTCTGCATTATGATTTCTTTGTACGCATTGTTGATGCGCAATGGTGGTATGTTTCGATCATTAAGTATTATGGTAAAATCACCATTGTCTTTCTCGACAATGAAGTCAGGTGTTACATAGTTTTCGTGTGTGGTGAACTTCCCTTCGCCAGGCTTTGGATTGAGATGTTGGATAGTCTCAACTACTTTCTTCAGTGTATCACGACTGATATTCAGTTCCTTTTGGAGTTGTTCATACCGTTTAAGTTTGAAAGTATCGAAATGGTCACGAATAACCTTGATGCAAAGCTCTTTGAGTGCATGGGGATACGACCCTGCCCGAAGCTGCGCAATGAGGCATTCTTGAAGTGACCGTGCTGCAATTCCAGGTGGGTCGAGGAGAAGAATTTTTTGGAGTACCTGTTCTGCTTTTTCAAGTGAGATGGAGAGTCCAAAACTTAGGTTTAGGTCTTGAACAATGAGTCCAAGGTCACGACTAAGGTAGCCGTCTTCATTAACATTGCCAAGGATTTCTTCTGCTAAGAGAGTTTCCTCGTCGTCAACATCAAGGAGTTTAAATTGCGATAGAAGTTTTTCAGAGAGTGGTACTTCAGCGGGGAAAGGAGGTTCCCACTCCTCGTCGTCGCTGTCGGGGTTAACGGCTTCTGGACTTTTGTACCCTGCGAGATCATCGTTCATGTAATCTTCGAGTGTATAGGTATCATGCTCAATGGTGTCCTCTTTCTCTTCGTTATTCAAAGGTGTCTCTTCAGTAGGTTCTTCTTGTTCGATTGAAAGGTCAGGCTCCTCACCAATCTCTAGCATCGGATTTAGTTCGAGTTCCATTTTAATACGTTGTTCTAGTGCAAGGGTAGGAAGTTGAAGAAGTTTAAGGTATTGTACCTGTTGTGGTGTAAGCTTAAGTCCGAGTTTTAATTGTTGTTGTAAATTAAGCGTTGCCATAGATTACGGTGTATATTCTGAGGTCATTGAACTCCGACAGTCGTCGCAAAACTTTTCAAAGTATTCATACCATTGCTTACCGTAAAGACGTATAAGAGATTCTCGAAGAAACGTACTTAGATAAAAAGATTCCCGCTCACCCTTTACACGTGCAGGCTCACATTCACCGATCCACTCGTACCGTAAACGGGTAAAAGTGCCTCGATCGACACGGATAGGAAAGAGATGGCACGAAAGCGGTTTACGCCACTGTATTTGTCCGTTAAGGTATGCGCGTTCAAATGCACACTTTGCTACTGGACCATCATGGTATACAAATACACAATCCTGATCGTTAACACACATTGTTGTGAAATTTCCCGGAGTGCCTTCATAAAGTCCGTACCGTTCAATCGTAGTACGATGGTCTATGGGGAGTAAAGATTCAATGACTGGATAAGCTCGTTCAATTTCGAATATTTCAGAATCGAACAAGGGTGCTCCTTTACCGCCTTTCAAAGTACAACATGCACCATTGCACTGTTCAATGTCGCAGGCGAATTTTACGTACGGAATTACTTCATCGATCTCGATTGTATCAAGAAGAAACATAGTTGAATTTACAGCATTCCTTATATACTAGTATAGGAAAAATTTTGTTCAATGGAAACATATGATCAAATCCAGATTGTATCGATAGTACATATTTTCCCGACAGCTACGACAATGTTCAGGGTAACTGTACGGATAGACTTATAGTTTAATCTACTTTTACAAAGTACTTCCCTGGTAACTGTTGAACAAGATTTTTAAACTCGAGGGTAAGGAGATGGGTGAGGGTGTCAGATGTGGAAAGGCCAGCAATTTCTGCGATTACATCGATGTGCTGTGGAGATGGTGTAAGTAGTGCATAGAGTTTCTGTTCAATTTCGGAGAGCGGGGGAGGAGCTTGTCGTATTTCCTTAAGAGGTAAGGATAGCTGTACATTCAATTCATTGATAATCTCTTGGACTGACGATACAAGTTTTGCTCTATTCTCTCGAATTAGGTAATGTGGTCCTGCACTTTTTGACTCAAAAATGGATCCTGGTACAGCGAACACATCGCGATTTTGGTCATTTGCAAACGTCGCGGTAATCATTGCCCCACCATCAATGTCGGACTCAACAATAATGGTTGCAATCGAAATACCACTAATGATGCGGTTACGACGTGGAAAGTTCGATGCATCGGGTTTTGTGCCAAGGAGGTATTCTGAAATAACAACTCCATTGTCTGATATTTTGTGTTGGAGCATAGCATTTTCCGGTGGATAAGTGACATCTATGCCTGAACCAAGTACGGCACATGTTGTCCCACCAACTTTCAGTGCTATGGTGTGTGCTAAAGTATCAATTCCTCGGGCTAATCCACTTACAATACAAAAGTTTCTTTCAACGAGTTCTTGAGTGAAGCGTTCTGTGACACGTTTTCCATACTGTGTTGGGTGTCGTGTACCAACAATCGCAATTGTTGGATGTTCGAGAGTGTTAATTGACCCTTTAACAAACAAGAGCACTGGTGGATCATAAATATTCTTTAAGCGAGATGGATATATAGGGTCGAACAAACTAATGATGTGAATTCCATATCGTTCAGCATTCAAAAGTTGTTCGTCGACCACTGTGTCATTGTACTCTCTTTGTAGAATACGATGGGTAAGTGTTTTATCGATGCCTGGGACTTTCATTAGTTCTAGTGGGGATACAGAAAATATTTGTTCGAGTGGTGTAAAGTGTTTTGCAAGTGCACGGATTTTTTGTGGTCCAATTCCTTGAATTGAGAGTAATCGTAGAATTGTTCGTACATCGCCCATACATCTCCTTTTACTGTAGTTGAAGTCAGTGATTACGATCGGATTATTGTTTCACACTCTTGGACTAGTGCAATGGCTTCCGTGGCAGTTGGTGCCTCTGCAATAATCCGAATAATTGGTTCAGTGTTCGATTTTCGTAAATGTAACCATGAACATTCGAAGTCTATCTTCACGCCATCATCTGTAGAGAGTGTACCTCGTTTTCTATAGCAATCAATGACTCGTTGGAGTACGGTGTCAGCATTGAGTCTTCCAAGTTCGATTTTGTGTTTTGTTATCGAGTAGGTTGGGAGAGATGCTTTCAAGGTTGAAAGTGGTTGTCCAAATTCAAGAAGGTACTGGAGTATAAGTGCTATACCAACGAGAGCATCACGGCCGTAATGTACGTCAGGGAGAATGACGCCACCGCTTCCTTCACCTCCAATAACAGCTTGTGTCTCTTTCATTTTTTTTGCCACGTTGATTTCACCAACTGGTGTACGAAGTACTGTTGCACCGTACTCCTTTGCGATATCATCAATTGCTCGTGTTGTCGATAGATTTACGACAACGGTGAGATTCTTTAATCCACGTTTTTTCTCAAGAATGAATCGCGATGCTGCAGCGATTGTATATTCTTCGCCAAAGGGTTCGCCATTTTCCATAATCAACACTAAACGATCGACATCTGGGTCAACAGCAATGCCAAGGTCGGCGTTCGATGATCGTACAACCTCACAAAGATGAGTTAGATTTTCAGGAAGGGGTTCAGGGATGCGGGCAAACACACCAGTAACGTCGCAGTTGAGTCTGATAATTTCACAACCGAGTAATTCAAGAAGTTTTGGTACACACATTCCCCCTGCTGCATTTACTGCATCGACTACAATTTTAAACTTTCGCTTTTTGAGTTCTTGGTGATCAATGTAGGGGAGTGAAAGAACTGTATGGATGTGATGTTCAATGAAATCTTCATGGAGAGAATACCCACCTTGTGCATTCCACGGTGCATATACTCCAGGTCCATCAGCAAGTGACCAAACTGCTTCATTTTCGTGAGCATCGAGAAATAATCCTGACGGTGCAAAAAATTTTAGACCATTCCATACCATTGGATTGTGACTCGCTGTAATAGAAATACCCCCCGCACTCTTGAGATGTTTAACAGCGAGTGCAACAGTTGGCGTTGGACAAATACCGAGATCGATGACATCGGACCCAGCTTGCCGCAGAGTACCTGCTACGATTTGTGCTATTGAATGTCCAGTGATTCGTCCATCACGACCGATGACAATTGCACCTTTCTTGCTGTAGCGTGCATAGGCATTTACATAGCGGATAATAACCTCGGGAGTGAGCGATTGTCCAATAATCCCCCGAATGCCGGAAATACTTACCATTAACGACATAGTTTTGTTCCCTACGTTTTAAGAATACCGTATTACTTCTGCCTCGAAAGTGTTAGAAGATAAACATCGTTTTCTCGTATCCCAATGTCTCTTTGGAAAGGATGTTTATGCGTAATTGTTACAGTTTCGATCGAAATAGGTGCCCCGTTATTCAAGCGTTTAATGGTAGCTACCTGTTCTCTGGTAAGCTGTTTTGGACTACCCATTAAATAATATGTTGTGTAAGCATCGTTTACCTTGTAGCCAATTTGGTATGTTTCGACTTTATAACGACCAGCTGGAAGATTCGAAACTTCAACCCGAATTGTACCCTTGAAGGTCGATGGCAAATCACGAATGTAGTACATTTGATTGAGCACGGAATCACCTGGGTGTGTATGTGTGAAATCCCAAAGTAAAATTTGTATATTCCCATGACGATCTTTGCAAACGAAAGAAGCGCTATCACTATTGTGAAGTTCGTATTCTCCTAATTTATTCAAGTACATGTAAGCGTAATACGCAGGCTTTTTGATCCCTTGGTAATTCAATAAGCCAAATCCTCCGTGGAATGGAGTAAAACGTGGTCCAGCTTCTTCGAAAATATCTGTAAAAACCCAATATGACATCGAATTTGGCGCATCACCCACTTGCTTCAATTTCTGGAGAATGTAAGCAGCTTGGTGGTAACTATCATGAATAGGGTCAGATGGTGTGTACGATGAACTCCACTCTGTATAGTGGAGTTCAAGGTGTGGCATTGGTGATTGAGCGATTTGCTTTCGTGAATTCAAAACATCACCGCTTACACTCCACTCATCCTTACTTAAGATTGTACCAGATTTTCCAAGTTCATCGAGATATCCGTGCTTTACACCATAGCTGTGTGTTGAAATGAAATCAATAGGAACATTGTTAGCATGACAGTATGTGATCATTTCTGGTACCCATGCTGCACCTGCTGTAGCAGGGCCACCAACACGATAGGTGGTATTGACTCGCTTAATAGCTCGGGCTGTTACTTCGTAGAGCTTGAAATATTCTTCTTGCGTACCATCCCAAAACGCATCTAAATTCGGTTCATTCCAAACTTCGAAGTACCAGGTTTCAACCTCGCTTGCTCCATATCGTTCGGTGAAGTGCAGAACAATGTTGTAAATGAGATCTTCCCATTTTTTGAAATCTTTCGGTGGAGTAACGTTTCCACGCCACCAAAATATGGTTTTGGGACCACGTGCGAGGGCATAAGGCATAAAACTCAATTCAACAAATGGTTTCATTCCGATACTGAGAATAAAATCGTAGAGTACATCGATGTATTGATAGTTGTACTGTGGATTCCCGTTTTCATCCTCTTGGTATACTCCCATGTCGTCACACAGTAAGCCATGCATCCGAATGTATTTAAATCCACACTCTTGTTTTGTCAATGCAAGCTGTTGTTGCCAGTCAGCTCGAAGTCCTTCATTTGCTCGTCCAGCTCCAACACATTCTTTAAATAGTGTAGTCAATGGTCCACGAACCTTGGTGTAGTCAACGGAAATGATTCGTAGGAACTTTTTTTCTTTCGGTGTGTGATGTACTTGTGATAATACCGATTGCCAACATCCTACAAGCAGGAATGCGAGGAGAACAAATATATTCATGATTTACAACCTCCTGTAGTTGAGTATGTCGTTTAACGATCGACAAGTTGAGCGAGATTTTCGTAGAACATCTTTTTTATATCCGGTATTGGTAAACGCATTTCTTGGACGAGTTTTAATTGATTATCTAAAATATCGTATCGATATCCACGTGGGAACATTCCCGAGTCTGAACCAAAAAGAATTCTCTCGGCACCGAAAGTTTCCAAAAATTTTTGAAAGACGGTACGCATTGTTGGTTTTTCGGCGTGATTTGTTATCCATGAATTGGAACCCGCAGTATCAACGTACACATTGGAACACTCTTTCCCGACAGTTAGTGTTTCATTGAAGGCGCCAGCACCAAAATTTGGTATGATGAATGTAATGCCGGGATATTTTTTTGCTACAGGAATGAGATCGAGTGGGTTTGAAAATGTCTCATTCACAATCGTTGGAAGCCCTGCAAAATCCCGGGCACGAATGATCAACTTACCGAAACTGACGACAACGAGTGAACGCGCTTCGTTGAGTAAGCTGTAGAGGGGATGTAACCAATTATCCTGTACGCTTATGTGGTAGAGAGAAGGATAGAGCACAATTCCTCTGAACCCATCATCCTTCAGTCGCTTTGTTGCATTTTCCATTAACAAGTTAGAGTTAGGGTCGACAACGAAGAGACCACTGAACCGTGTTGGGTACGTTTTAAGTGCCTTAGCAACAGAATCTTCGTCACCTGGAATGCTTGCAATAAGCATTGCTCGTTCAATCTTCCATTTGTCGAGCATATCGATCCACCGCTTTGCAAGGTGAAGTGGGTCGTCACCAGGGATCTCAATGTGACCTTTTGCAGCGAGATTTCGGAGTTCTGTGTTAATGTCGAGTCTATTAAGTTTTTGGCGTACAAGGTACTTGAAGAATGTGTTCGAATAAAAGTGGAGGTGACAATCGAATATTTTGAAGAGCCCTATCATGTGATATCAATAGTTCCAAGGTTACACAAGTTCGAGATCTGGCACTCTAGGTAAAAGATGCTTTTGTGCCGCGGCAGTGTAGAGTGTTTGGAGAGCAAGCTTACCACGATCTTCCATGTTTAATGTAATATCGTTCACGTACATCGTAATAAAGCGACTTCCAAAGCTTGTCGTAATACCCCTCCCAAACTGAAGAGAGTAAGCAAGTGTTTCATCGTGATGGTTGAACGCATAGCGAATACTTTCATAAAGGGCATTCGAAATTTTCTGAGCGAGTTCTTTCCCTACATCTTTTCGAATCACGTTGATCCCAAGTGGCAATGGAAGATCACCAAATCTTTGTTGCCAAAGTTCGCCGAAGTCAACAACTTTAGTAAAACCTTTATCTCGATAAGTAAGTTGACCTTCGTGAATGATGATACCAGCTGCGAACTCACCATGTTCAACCCGCGCCATAATTTCATCAAAGGGAATGTCAACATTGTGAATTCCTTCAGTAAACAAATGGAAGAGTAATGTTGCAGTTGTTAACGCTCCGGGTGTTGCTATTGTTTTTCCTCTGAGTTCTTCTAGTGTTTTGTATTCTTTTGAAATAAGAATTGGACCATATCCTTGCCCCATACTTGCACCGGTTTTCATAATCCAATAGTACGGAGCAACATAGGCGTAAGCATGTGCGGAAATAGCGGTCACGTCTAATTCTCGGTTAAGTGCTCGTTGGTTGAGTGTTTGAATATCTTGTAGAATGTGGTGAATACTAATACCTTCAATTGTTACTTTTCCCGTTGTTAAACCATAAAACATGTATGCATCATCAGCATCTGGGCTATGACCTATAACAATTGAACGATTGTTCATATGCACCTCATAATTTCTGTGCAACGTAAATTGTTGTGATACCGAAAGTTTGTGGATATGCCACAACATTCTGGAAGCCAGACTCTTTGAGAAGAGTGCAAAAGTCTTCTCCTGAAGGGAATTCAGCAATAGTTTGTGGCAGATAGAGGTATGCATCTCGATTCCCTGATGTGTATCCACCAACAGCTGGAATAAGCCACCTGCTGTAAAGTGTATAGAGTTGTTTAATAAATGGTGTTGTTGGTTGAGAGAATTCTAAAATGATGAGATGACCTCTCTGTGTCAGGACTCGATGAATTTCACTGAAGGCTTTTTTAAGATTTTCAAAATTTCGTGCACCAAAAGCTATGGTGCATGCATTGAAGGATCCGTTTGGGAATGGGAGATGTTCAGCCGAGCAAAGAAGAAATGATATCCTATGTGAGAGGGAATTTTTTACAACTTTTTCTTGAGCACACGCAAGCATTGTTGGTGAAATATCGATAGCAACAATGGAAGCAGATGTGAAAACCGCTGCGAGGAGAGCACAATCACCAGTTCCGGTTGCAATATCGAGAATAGACTGTGGTTTCAATGTAGAAAGGAGTTTAATAGCACGTTTTCGCCATAGCACATCAATACCGAAGCTTAGCATGTGATTTATGAAATCGTATCGGTGAGCTATAGAATCAAAAAGCTGGCGCACATACTCCTGTGGGTACGTTCGCCGTTGGCTTATTGGAACTGGTACTTGTTGAAAGTTATTGTTAATCATACAAACTTTAATATACAGAAGAGAGGTACAATTTCCAATGTAAGGTGTTAAGGAGTGGCTCGATACTTTTCATTGTTGCCTTTCAAACACTCGTTTTTTAACTTGTAGAAAAATTGAACGAACCCATGTCTCGATTTTCACGAGAAGAAATACGCGAACGATTTGCGAATGGGAAAGATTTCAACGAAATCTTTGATGCATTCGAAGATGCACTTGAACAGAGAATACAAGATGTTGATTTATATCGATTACTTTTTTGGAACCCAAACCTTAAAGCTGAGGAATTATGTCTCTTTGGTGAAAAACTAGCAAAAGAGTTTCCTGGGATTGCATATGAAACGTACATGTGGCTTGCAAGTGTTTTCGAAGCAACATACGCAATGTACGACAATTATGAGCTTGCGATGAAGTACTATCGGAAGGCAGCTCAGCAGCGACCAAGCGAAGTGTTGCCATACCTCAATGCCGCAGACTGTTATGACCCAGACTTAAATATACCAGACTTTGAATCCCTCGTAGAGTTCTTAAGAAATGGCCTCCAGTATGTTGTAGAGAAGCGTACGTTGCTCTATAGAATTTCCTACCTCTTTCAGATGCGAGGTGAGCAGGAGCAAGCAGACTATTATCGTACTCTCGCCGATGAGCTTGATCAAAATCAAAATTAGTACAAAAACACATGGAAGCCTCTTTGTACTTCTTGCGGTGTGTTTTTGGGGTTCGTCTGCACCACTTGCAAAGTTTCTCATTACCAATAAGTATTCAACAGTCATGGTAGTACAAACTCGTACGCTCATTAGTTTTCTTGTTCTTGCAGGATGGTTTCTCCTTGTAAAACCACAGTACTTCAAAATTGAAAGAAGAGATATACTTGCATTTGCAATTCTTGGTACTTGTGGATTAGCGCTCACGAATTTCTTCTATTACTTTACTATTGTAGAAAGCACTGTTGCAACAGCAATTCTTCTTCAATATACTGCACCTGTACTGGTTGTTGTATACACTGGGCTCATTACGAGAACAGAGAATATATCCAAGTACCATCTCTTCACACTTATGCTTGCTGTCTTAGGCTGTGTACTTGCCGTGACGAATGGATCGTGTACGAGTGTTCAAATAAAGGGGTGGGCAATGGTTACTGGACCTCTTTCAGCACTCACATATGCGTTGCAAATCGTTTTAACGAAACGGTTACTCGAAAAGTATTCCCTCTGGACAGTGCTTATTTTGATGTTCGGATTTGCATCATTGTTTTGGTTGATTATTCATCCACCATGGATAATATTGAGCGAAGGATATACGGCTTCCGATTGGACAATTTTTTTCATTTTTGCTCTTGTTTCTATTCTTGTTCCGCAAGCAGCATTTGCAAAGGGTTTATCGTACCTTGGTGCTTCAACGGCCGGAATACTTACGACTCTCGAACCGATTGTTGCGATTGGTTTGGCGCTTATCATAGTTCATGAGTCAATTGGGATCCTTCAAGCAGTTGGAGGAGCTTTAGTGCTCACTGCAGTGTGTATTCTTCATAGTACACCTTCAGTAACAAAATAGTAATGCGAACAGAGCGACGTTTACAAAAAATTGCCACTGTTTTGAAACAACGGCAACCTGATTTAACAGTTGTTATGGAAAACATCCACGATCCTCACAATGTTAGTGCAATCCTTCGCACGTGTGATGCAGTTGGTGTACACCAGGTACACTTAGTTTACACAACAACAGAATTTCCTGACATTGGTAAGAAAAGTTCCGCAAGTGCCCGCAAATGGGTCGAACGTAGAAAGCACCGTACTATTGAAGAATGCTTCTCAGCACTCCGTGCCGAAGGATTCAAGATACTTGCAACTCACTTAAATGAAAAAAGTACAGATATCTACAATGTTGATTTTACGGAAAAAATAGCGATTGTAGTTGGAAATGAACATGAGGGAGTATCCCACGAAGCAGCAACGCTCGCTGATAGGATTATACAAATCCCTATGTTCGGGATGATTCAAAGTTTGAATGTTTCAGTTGCAACTGCGGTTATTTTATATGAAGCAGCACGGCAACGTCTGAACGCAGGAATGTATTCAAAACAAAAATTCTCTGACTCAGAACTTCAACGCCTTATTCAAGAATGGGCGATGAAAGAGTAAAAGAAATGGAACGAGATTTCCTTCGCACACTCAATAAGAAACTTTCGCTTCTAACCGTGATACTTTTTTTGATGTTTCTATTGCTTGAACCACCAGTAACAATTTTGGGGTGGTTATTAACAATAGTACTTAGCTTGTTGTTAATAGGTAGTGTGCTCCAGAATTTCAGAGGAGGTGAGTAAGTATGCTTGTACGATGTTTTTTTCTGTGGTGTGTAACATTCTCAATAATGGTTGCAAAATCCCCTCCAGTAAAGCCAGGTATCGAAGTATTGAAAAAGAGAGGATTTGACTTACTATTAGGTAAGCGAGTAGGTTTGATTACAAATTCTACTGGAGTAACATCTGATCTCCAGAGCACTATAGACATTCTCTTTCGTGCACCGAATGTGAAACTCGTAGCACTCTTTTCGCCTGAACACGGTGTTAGGGGTGATGTTGGAGCAGGGAAAGAAGTAAATAGTGATGTTGACTATGGAACTGGTGTCCCTATTTACTCACTCTATGGTCGAACACGAAAGCCAACTCCAGAAATGCTTGATAGTATTGACGTATTAGTATACGATATCCAAGATATTGGTGTACGTTCCTACACGTATATATCTACTATGGGACTTGCAATGGAAGCAGCAGCTGAAAGAAGCATACCATTTATTGTTCTTGACAGGCCAAACCCGTTGACAGGCATACGAGTTGAAGGTCCTCTTCTTACCCCCATGTTCAAATCATTTATCGGGGCATATCCCATTCCCTACGTCTATGGTATGACAGTTGGGGAATTAGCGCTCATGATTAATGGAGAAGGGTGGCTTGGAAATGGTGTAAAGTGTAGTCTTACTGTTGTACAAATGGAAGGATGGAAACGTACCATGTGGTGGGAGGATACAGGTCTCCCATGGGTCCCGACCTCACCTCATATTCCTCATTCGTTTACTCCTCTCTACTACGTTATGACTGGATTGCTCGGAGAGTTGGGAACAGCAAACCAAGGAGTGGGGTACACTTTGCCGTTTGAACTTGTTGGTGCTCCGTGGATCAATGGTACTGTACTTGCAAATTACCTTAACAGCATGCAAATTGAAGGGGTGAGATTTCGTCCTATCAGTTACATTCCATTCTACATGGATACAACAGGTATTCGTTATAGAGGAGTACAGATACACGTTGTTGAGAAGGAAAAACTTTCACTCACCCGTGTTCAACTCGCAATACTCAAGGCATTACTAATACTCTTTCCATCATACAATATTTTTGAACGTGCAAAACCAGAAAAGCTCTTAGCGTTCGATAAAGCTGTTGGAAATGACTTTGTTCGACAAGCTCTCCAGAGTGGAGTTCCGGTTGACGATATTCTCCATCACATTGAGTTGCAAATCCGAAACTTTCAGAAAATCCGACAAAAGTACTTGTTGTACAATTAATACTATGTTAGAAGGTACTACACCTCGAATATGTAAATATGTTTTGACTATTTAGTGTTGTTGTAAATGAATGGAAAAAATAACTACATTATGCATATGGACAAAATGTATGGTAAAGAAGATGAATAAGTTAAAAATTTTAGTTGTTGATGATATACCATCCATGCGATCATTGGTTGTTCAATTTCTTAAGAAGCATCAGGAAATAGAAATTGTTGGAGAGGCTACGAATGGTAGCGAAGCAGTTACTTTTACACGAGAGAAGCAACCGGATATTGTCCTCGTTGATGTTAGTTTGCCAGATAAAAGCGGTCTCGACGTCGCAAAAGAACTAAAAGAGCATAATCCAGCACTTGGTGTGTACTTGTTTTCAGCATACGACGCAGATGAAATACGGGATTTTCATAATGAACTTCCATCTGCCGATGGTTTTATTCATAAAGCAAATCTCAAGACTGAGTTGGGAGATATGATTAAGAAAGAACGTACACGTCGAGCCTCGCATCACTCGTAGAAACCAAAAACATCTACAACAGATGTGTATCCCACACGGTGAATCGAGAAGGATTGTCTATGCAACAGTGGAAGACTTTGAAACGTGAGGTGGTGTTCGACCACGGGAAATATCTTAAAATTGAACGTCACCAAATTGAATTACCAAATGGTACCATCATTACTGATTGGCCCTGGATTGTTTCGCCAGACTATGCTTTAGTTATGCCAGTGACGGATAGAGGTACGATATATCTTTTTCGCCAAACAAAGTACGCAGTTGAGGGTACTTCCTTCGCTCCTGTAGGAGGGCACATTGACTCCGGTGAAGATCCACTTACTGCTGCAAAACGCGAACTCAGGGAAGAAATGGGATGCGAAGCCAGGGAGTGGATTTACCTTGGAAGCTTTAAGGGCAATGGAAACCATGGCGGAGGTACCGGACATCTTTTCGTTGCCTTTGATGCACACATCGTTGCTGAACCTCAACGAGATGATCTCGAGGAAATGGAACTCGTTGAGCTAACTATTGGTCAAGTAAAAGAAAAACTCTTAGCAGGTGAAGTAAAAGTACTAGGGTGGATTGCAATGCTTGCATTAGCAATATTGTACATTCAGGAACAACAACGATATCTCACGTAAATGCTTGCGCATGCATGGAAAAATCTACATCGGATGTTGTGGATTTCCAGTGTCGGTTGATACGTATAAGCACACTTTGCCTACCGTTGAAATACAATCCACCTTTTATCAATTGCCACGTAAAGAAACAGCATTTTGTTGGCGCTCGAAAGTACCGGAAAACTTCGTGTTTTGGATGAAAGCTTGGCAGGGAATTACACACCTTTGTACTTCTCCAACCTTTCGTAAGTACCGTAAAGGAGTTTCAGAAAATACGCAGAAGTATTATGGCCATTTCCAACAAACAGACGAGGTACTGACAGCATGGGAGGAAACAAAAAGCATTGCAGAGATTCTACGAGTCAAAGGGGTAATTTTTCAATGCCCACCAAATTTCCACCAGACAGAGAATGCAATTGCGAATTTGATAAACTTTATACGTGCAATACTCCCAACACCATTTTACCTTGCTCTAGAATTCAGATCATCGTGGGATAGGGAAATTGTTCGGAAAATTTGTTCAGAATTCAACCTTATTCATTGTGTTGATCCATTCAAGGAAGAGCCACAATATGGTGTTCCAAGGTACTACAGACTTCATGGATCACCGCCTGGACCATTAATGTATCGGTATCGATATACGTTTGATGATTTTTTGTTTCTCAAACAACGATTAGAGCATGATTCTTTTACGGGAAGAGATGTATATTGTTTCTTTAATACCAATGCAATGTGGCACGATGCCTGTGCATTCCAAGAATTCTACCGTCGTTCATGTTGAGTGGTATAGGATGGAAAGATGCACAGGTAGCCTAACTTCTATGGAAACGTAAAATTATTACTTTTCTCTGTACATAAGCAATGGGAAGACCACTTTAAGTAATTGTACTGCGTACTCTTAGTTGTGATGGACAATTCTTCCATTTTCACGAACAACATATCGTGATTTTGCAATACGTTGTGGTTGTGTGCTACTATCATCAAGTTGTTCGAGCTTAAATTTTTCAAGGAGTTGATAGAGTCGATCTGTAAATTTATTGAGTTCTTCAGCAGCCTGTGCAATCTGCTGGATCCCTTTGGCAGTTTGTTCCGTGACAGAATTCAGTATCTCCACATTATGACTGATTTGTTCACTGGTTGATGCCTGTTGAGTACTTGCAGCTACAATCTGAGAAATCATGGTAGTCACTTCTTGTGAGAGTTGAACTATTTCATTGAGAGCAGATCCTGCTTTATCGGCACGTTGAATTCCTTCATCCACTTTCATAGTGCCTTCTTCCATTGCCTTTACAGCACCTTGGGTGTCTACTTGTATTTTTTTGATCATTGCTGCAATTTCTTTCGTGGCTTTGGTTGTGCGTTCTGCAAGTTTCCGAACTTCATCAGCAACAACAGCAAAGCCACGACCTTGTTCACCAGCTCGCGCAGCTTCGATTGCTGCGTTGAGCGCTAACAAGTTTGTTTGATCTGCAATATCATCGATAACGCTTATGATTTCTCCTATTTGGTTACTAGATTTGCCTAATTCTTGGATCGTTTGTGATGATTTTCTAACAACAGCAGCAATGCTCTTCATGCTTTCGACAGTCTCTTCAACGATGGTACCGCCTTGAAGTGCTGCTTTCCGTGCTTTTTCAGATGTTTCGGAGGTACGGACTGCATTCTGTGAGTTTTCACTAATAGTAGCAGCCATCTCTTGGATTGCCGTTGCAACTTCCGATACCCGGTGTGAACCATTTTCAGCGTTTGCCGCTATAGTTTGTGAGTCTTTAAGAATAGCTTCAGCATGATAGGAAACATTTTGTGTTTCGTCTTTTATCTCTTTAATGGATGTACGCAAATCGATTACGAAATTCCGTAATTCCTCAATAAGTTCTCCAACTTCATCATTTGTTTTCTTTTGTAATTCAATAGAAAGATCACCCGTTGAAACAAGACGAATGCCTTCGATGAGGGGTGAAACAATTTTCATAATCCATTGAACCGCAAATACAGCTGTGAGAGAAAAAACAATACAAAGGACAATTGACCATATAAGTGCAGATCGAATATCAGCATTGAATTTGTCTGTAGAAATACCAACCCGAACAACACCGATAGATTTTGTGTCACCTTGTCGTGAATAAACAGGTACTACAAACTCCATTGCCTCATTGCCATTACTTAATGTAGCTTTTCCATGGAGAGGTTCAGTAATTAATGTCTGCTGAACACCTCGATTTTTCAACTGAGTACCGCGAGAAGCAATCTCTGCTCCATTCGCATCAAAGAATCCAACATAAACTATCTCAGGGTCCGCTAGTGCTGCATCCATATGCTGTGCTAGTTGCGACGCATCGCTCATGAGTACTCCAAAGCGACCAGCGGTTGCTAAATTTGTACCAACAGATACTCCTCGCTTGATAAATTGTTTTTCAGCAGTACCTCCAATGACGTAGTAGTAGATTATACTGAGCGATATTGTAAGGAGAATAATAAATGCTAGAACAGGTATAAGAATTTTAGTTTGGAGTTTCATACATCGGCCTCACTTGTATTGTTGTATGTTGTACTACTTCACTTTTACTGAACTACATAGGAAATCGATGGACCAGTTTCTGATGGAATACTGAGTCCAAGGACGTTTGCAAGTTTTTGATTCACAAATGCTTTTAGTTGTCCGTTTTCAGAAATTATTGAACAAATAGCACCATTACTAACCAGTTCTGGTTTTGGAGCAAAAATACCAATTTGGTCGTTGAGTGCAACTTCACGAAGATAGTCGAACCCCATACCAGTCATTAAATCATCATCAGCATCGGCAATGAGAATAATTTCAACTTTTTTCTCTTTCACCAGTGTTTTGTAAACTTGAGGAACATCTCGAACATTTTTAGGTAACCCGATTATAACTTTTACACCGAGTGCTAACCCAGCCCGTGTCCAAGCTTCTATAGCCTTATCATCTAATTTGGAACCAATAACACCGATTGTTGTC
>JAOAFT010000032.1 GCA_026416125.1 Bacteroidota bacterium | reverse complement strand
GTGTTATTCCAACAGCTCAATGGAACGATGGATCCACATGTAAAATAACAGGTATTATTGGTTCTTCAGGAAGTGATTTTACTAGCTTGGGAGGAGTTAATCAAACATTCAGTAATTTCGTTATCGATTGCAAATCTCTTCTCGGAAAACTGCTCCTAACTTATAATGGTGGTAGCTTCACTGTTCAACGAACGTTTCAAGTAGATGCAACAGGGAGTGGTATTGTACAAATTGCTCGTAGTTCCACTCAAAACACTGTCAATGTCGGGAAGTATGTGCAGAATGGTGGTATAGTTTACATTATTCATGCGGTATCTTCCACAGGAACACGAGCATTGAATGTGAGTGGCGATTTTATTCTCGATGGTAATGCAATCTTTGGTATAATCAACGGTCGCCTTTCGGTTGCACAGGCGGTTACAGGAGTTTTAGCAGTTGGGGGCGCTGTTGAAATGCGAGGATCGTCACGCCTTGTTCGGGATACAGCGCGAGCACATGTAATTTTCAATGGAACCTCAAAACAACGTGTTGCATTACAGAATGTATCGGACAGTATTTCAATCTATGTGAGTAATGCTCAAGGAGTTGAACTTACAAGAAACTTATCATGGACTGGAACCCTAGTGTTTACTTCAGGAAAACTTTATCTCAGCAAAACAATGATTACACTTGATTCTATTATTGGAGCTTCACCAACAACCTATATCCAGACAGATTCAATTGGTGTGGTTCGACGTTTTTGTAAAAATTCGCCTGTATTTTACCCAGTTGGATCACAAACTAGCTATTCCCCCGTAACCATTACAAACTCTGGAACACCAGATTGGATTTCTGTAAGAGCATCCGTTGATAACAGTGGAAGTAATAATGCTGCTGATAGGGTAAAGCTCATATGGACCATCGGTGAAGATACACCGGGCGGTACCATAGCTACAATAACTTTGGGATGGATGAGTGCAGCTGAAGGTACGAATTTCGCATTGAATAGAAGTACCTATAGTAAGATATGGAATGTGACCACAAGAACTGAGGCGGGAAATGGAATATACACTCTCCAAACTGTAACAGAGCCATACTCGGTAACAACGTACAACGTCTCAACGCTTTCAGACTTTGTTGTAGGAAAAGAATGGGGAAGTGTTTCAACGTCGTCGGGAAATCCAAATTTAGCTGTTCCGCATATTCTTACACTCTCACAAAATTATCCAAATCCGTTTAATCCTGTAACTATAGTAGAATTCACAGTACCAAACATTAGTAATGTTTCACTATGCGTATACGATATTCTTGGGCGAATGGTTATGAGAGTTGTGGAGGGTGTTTACAATTCCGGAATTGTATATCGTATACCAATCGATGGATCTATGCTCGCTGCTGGCACGTACTTTTATCGGCTTGAAGCACGACCTCTGCATTCAAACGAAACTGCAGTACTTGTGAGGAAATTGACACTTATTAAGTAACAAGGAGAAAATATATGGTACTACGGTCCCTTTTGTTGATTCTTTTGCTAGTCTATGAAACATGGGGACAGACAACATTTTACGTGGCTCCGTGGGGGAACGATTCTAATAGTGGTACAGACACAGCAAATGCATTACGAACACCTCAAGTTGCATTAGCAAAGGTGACCGGTAGTAGCGGAGGGTATACAATTTACCTTAGAGGAGGGATATACTTTTGTTCAACACAAATAAAACCGCCTAAAGCTGGTGTTGCTGGAAACGTAAATAAACTATGGGCATACCCCGGAGAAAAACCAATTTTGGATTTCACAGGATTCAATGATCGAGGTGTATATATCACAAAAGATTATTGGCATGTTAAAGGGATTGAAGTTCGTAACTGTGGAAGTAACGGTATTTGCGTTTCCTCATGTGGGTATGTTACAATTGAAGGCTGTGAAGTTCACGACTGTGCTTTAGAGGGTATTAAAATAACTGGTACCAGTACCTCACTTGCTCATGACATTCTCGTACTGAATTGTGATTCGTATCGTAACTACGATGCAGTAAACCATGGAGAAAATGCAGATGGCTTTGCTGCGAAAACAGGTGCGGGATCGAACATAGTATTCCGTGGTTGTAGGGCCTGGTACAATTCGGATGATGGGTGGGATTTTTATAGCAATAGCACTGGGAATATCCTTATTGATAGTTGTTGGGCATTTCGAAACGGGGTGAATCTTTGGAACGATCCAAATTGGCAGGGTGATGGTGATGGGTTTAAGCTAGGTGGAGCAGGAACAACGGCTGAACACATTGTACGCTATTCAGTCGCTTTCGATAATATGATTAGCGGTTTTGCACAAAACCATGCAAATGCTGGCCAAACTATTTTTAATTGTACTGGATATAGGAATAAACAGAACAATTTTTCATTCTACGAAACTCCAACAGGGGGTGTATTAAAAAAACATGTACTTAAAAATTGCTTATCGTATGGAGCGACTGATAATATCATTAGTTCTGCTTCTGAACAAGTAACTAACAGCTGGCAAGGATTTATTGTCAGAGCAGAAGACTTTCTATCACTCGATACGTCGCTTGCTCTTAAGCCTCGAAATGCTGATTACACATTACCAAACACTAGTCTTTTTCGCTTAGCACCTACAAGTTCACTCATCGATGCTGGCACGAATATTGGTCTCCCTTTTGTGGGTGTTAAACCAGATCTAGGGGCATTTGAGTATAATTCTCTCTCAACGATTGCTGAATTAAACAATCGGAGACCACAAAATATTACGTTACTTTCGAATTATCCCAATCCATTCAATCCAATAACACGTATAGTCTTTCAAACACCGTACGGTGGCGTTGGAACAGTTACTATTTACGATGCACTAGGTAGAAGAATTGCTATGTTATTCGAAGGGACCTTGAGTGCGCGTCGAGACTATGAAATAGTTTTTAATGCTTCGCAATTAAGTTCTGGAATGTACTATGCTGTTTTCCAATGTAGCAATGTTGTTGTAACGCATCCTATGGTATTAATGAAATAACTGCGAAAGGAGAAGAAATGAAAAACTTGGTACTATGTTTGGGTTTTATCCTCTTCGTGTGTAGTGTTGTTGCATTTTCTCAACAACAGGTGTATTGGACAGAAGGATTTGAAGAAACAGTGTGGCCAACTAGTTCTTCTAGTTCAGAGGCGAATGTCTCAGCATCGACTGGTACTTGGAAAGTGTATGCTGCCTATCGGACAACATCATATAAATATACAGGTTCTGCTTCGTTACAGCTTACAACAGGTTCATACTTTATAACTCCAATTGTTAGCGGTGGAATAAAAGAAATAACATTCTACTCACGTTCTACAGGGAGCGCACGTCCATTGATTTTCTATGTTTCTACTGATGGTGTGAATTTTACACAGCTAACAACAGGTACATCAGGTTCCAGCGCGGGGTTTATCGTTTCGACAGTTTCTGTGAACAATCAAAATGCAAAAGCTATTAAGGTGCAAGTACAGTCTGGCGGAACCGCTATTTTTGATGATGTTACTCTCGTGAGCATGATTACTCCAACAATCACAGTCTCACACCAGTCGTTACCTGATTTCGGTGCTGTCGAGAGTGGTACTCTTAGCGGAGTAAGCACTTATACTGTAAGTGGTACGGATCTCACTGAAGCCATTGTTATTACTGCTCCAGCAGGCTTCGAAGTATCGCTCGATGGAACAACATTTACGCAAACACTCTCAATCTCACCTCAAGGTAGAGTTGTACCAACTACCACAATCTTTGTACGGTTTCGCCCAACAAGCGCACTTGGTACAATAGGTGGAGCAATTACGCATACGAGTAGTGGAGCTACTACGAAATCGGTTACTGTTACTGGACGTGCGATAGCACAAGAACCATCGCTTTCGTCAACCATTATTGTTACTGCTGTTACATCAACATCCATAACATTAAATTTTAGCGGTGGTAGTGGTGATGGTAGACTAGTTGTTGCACGGCGAGGTTCCCCAGTGACATGGGTACCAACCGATGGTATGGTAGCAACGGGTGTTAGTAATGATATTTCGCTCGCTGTTGATCATGGTGATGGGAATAAAATTGTGTACGATGGTAGTGGATCATCTGTTACCGTTACACAACTTCTACCTGGAACAACGTACTACTTTGCACTCTATGAGTACAATGGACTTGCAGCAAATGCTCAGAATTATCTTATACCTTCCACAGCACTGGCTCATGCAACCACTATTGAAGAAGCAGGGTTAGTAGTCGAACCATCCACCGTACACTTTGGTCGGATAGTTGTGGGGACACAATCGAGTGTAAAAAGTTACCTACTTTCTGGTGTATACCTAACGCCTCAAAATGGAACGGTTACAGTAACGGCACCAGAGGGTTTTAAAGTCTCATTGAATCCTGAGAGCGAATTTACTACTTCACTTTCCATACCGTATACCAATCAAACACTTCAACAAACAACCGTGTATGTTCGCTTTATTCCCACTCAAAAAATCAATTATTCCGCCTTAATACGTAACAGTGGTGGGGGAGCACGTGAGAAAGAGGTTGCAGTGAGTGGAGAAGGAGTTGATAGTTCTATATTAAATGTAAAGACGTACTATGTTTCACCCCAGGGTAATGACGCCAATCCCGGTACTTTTGATGCTCCATTTTATACACTTGCAAAAGCTATTGAGTTTGTTCAAGCCGGTGATACAGTGTACGTACGTGGTGGTAAATACAATTACAATACAACAATTCGTTTAGAAAAATCTGGAACAGCTCAAAAGAGGATTCACATTTTTGCATATCCTGGAGAGTTTCCAGAATTAGATTTTTCAACGCAACCGTATGGTGCAAGTTATAGAGCGATTTTGTTGAAAGGAAATTATTGGTATATCAAGGGCCTTGAAATTCATCATGCAGGAGATAATGGTATAAAAGTTGAGGGAAGTTATAACATTATTGAACGCTGTACAACACATCACTGTGGTGATACGGGGATACAACTTGGGTTTGGACACATTTTTTCTGATTCGTTCCCTGGAATAGCTAAGAATGATGGAACATATTGTGCTTACAACCTCATTTTGAACTGCGATTCATACTATAATTACGACCCAGACAGTAATGGAGGGGATGCAGATGGATTTGCTTGTAAGATGCATAATGGTATAGGGAACGTATTCAGAGGATGCCGTGCGTGGTATAATTCGGACGATGGCTGGGATTTATTTGAAACTGATTTTGCTGTTGTTATTGATAGCTGTTGGACATGGAAGAGTGGAATTGGGCAAGGGAATGGAAACGGATTTAAACTTGGTGGCGATGGTACTGGTGGAGCTTCTTGGGGTACACATATAGTGACAAATAGTATAGCCTTTGGCCACAAAGTTAATGGCTTTACTAACAATAGTCACAAAGATGGCACACTCATTGTCAATTGTCTTTCATTCTCGAATGGTAGTAGTGGATACAATTATTTCTTTGAAGGTAGTCTTAACACTGGAAAATCTAATACATTTAAGAATTGCGTTGGAATTCCACGTACATCGAGTGGTGCTGGTAACATTACTTATGACGTTCCACCTATTCAACAGAACAACAGTTGGAATTTGAACATTATTCCTTCAGTCAATGATTACATAGATCTTTCAGAAGCAGCTGCCATGGCTCCACGACTCCCCGATGGAAGTTTGCCAAGAACATTCGCACAATTGAAACCGACAAGTTCATTAATTGATAAAGGTGTAAATGTAGGGTTACCGTACTACGGAGTAGCGCCTGATCTGGGGCCGTTCGAATACGTACCTCCAACAGTACTTAAACAATCGAGTGAGAATATCGTACCTGAAAATGTCTATCTTTCTCAAAACTATCCGAATCCATTCAATCCATCGACGACAATTCACTTTGGGGTTAAAATTTCAACAAATGTTACGCTTCGCATTTACGATGCTTTAGGGAAACAGGTTAGAGAATTGTTCAACGGGTGGGCAGAAGCTGAGAGACTTTATTCAATTCATTTCTATGCGACAGGATTAGCGACCGGTATGTATTATTGTATTTTACAGTCCGGAAACGGTGAACGACGAGTTCGGTCGATGCTCTTGCTGAAATAAACTTATTAATGAGAGAGGATGAAAGGTGTGAACATGTGGTGGATTTATCCATTGTATGGCTTGAAAAAGCCGTCGGCAGGTACAATGGAAGATCACGCTACATTTCACACTTTTCCTCTCTTCACCGTAGATCGTTGTCAATAATAATGTTGATAAAGTACATGTGAATAACAAGTTGAAAAATTACTGCGGAGTACTCTATCGAGACGTACCGAAAAGGAAGTTAGAAGTTTGACAGATGTTACGACTTTCCTTTGTTGTACCGAGATGTGGGAATGTTAATTATAGAGCATGAATGTGAATGTAGAAAGTATTCTATGCTGTACTTAAGAAAGTGAGGGTATGTCAGAAAGAAACAATAATCTACACCTATGAAAGGAGCGATGTAATGAGAAAGCAAATCTCAATTGTATGTGGTCTAATGATTACTTGTGCAATGTTTCTTTCTGCACAAACAACACTAACAGAAAGCTTTGAGTCTGGAACACCAACGAGTGCTCCATCAAGTCCCACTTCCGCTGAGCTCAGTTCTGGTACGTGGATATTTTACAAAGCAGCACGAAGTTCAACAAAGAACAGTGGTGTGTATGGTGTAAGCTTAAGTTCTAGTTCCTCGGATCCAGGATACGTTATTACACCTCCGTTCAGTACGATCGGAACACTAACACTCTATGCTCGAGCTGGTGGTAGTGGAAAAACAATTACAATTCAAAAATCAGTGTGGGGTGGACCATTTACAACGATCGCTACTCCAACCTTGACGTCAAGTTACGCGTTATATACTATTGCAATCAATGATACTGCGAAGAATATACGCATTAAAATTATGAATACCCCGGGTTCGGGAACTACTGAATATATTGATGATGTATCGATAACGACTCTTTCAAAAAGTGTGATTTCTGTTTCGACTACAGCACTTCCAAATTTTGGTGTAGTTGAAATTGGTGCTACATCAACGGTTGCAACATATTCTGTATCAGCTGTAGGATTAGAACAACCTTTGAGAATAAACTCTTCAAGTGGGTATGAAATAAGTACAGACAATGTATCATTTGGATCAACGCTCTTGATACACCCGTCTGTTACTGATAGTTCAATTGCAGAAACGGTAGTGTACGTTCGGTTTAAACCTACAATTGCCAGTGGAACAACCCAAGGAACAATTACGCATACCTCAGGGAGTGCAATTACACGTACCGTTTCTCTAAGTGGAACTGCAATTGCACATGAACCTACAAAGCCATCAATGATTGTAGTTAGTGATGTGACAGGAACATCAATGTCAATCAATCTACTGGGTGGGGATGGTGAAGGATGTATTGTTATTATGAGAGCTGGTGAAGGTACATCATGGTTACCACTCGATGGTGTGTCGATTTCTGGAGTGAATTCGAACTTTGCACAAGCTGTTGACAAAGGAGATGGGAACAAAGTTGTTTTAGCTGGAACTGAACGTAACGTAACAGTGACAGGTCTTGCAGCTGGTACGTTGTACGCTATTAGTGTTATTGAATATAATGGAACTGCTCCCAATGCACAGAATTACTTGTTGTCCAATTATACGACAGTTCTTCAATCGACACTACGAATAGCGGGGGTAACTGTAACTCCTTCCGTTCTCTTGTTTGGAAGTGTTCCTATCAGGTCGATTGCTGAAAGAACATACTTACTTAGTGGGAGATTCCTAGATGTTGCACAATCACCAATAACAATTTCAGCACCTGATGGATTTGAAGTATCGCTGTCCAAGGAAGAAGGGTATACTAAGTTACTCTCAATTCCTATAACAAGTGAAGTACTACCTACAACAACAATTTACGTCCGATTTCTACCGAGCGAACGAAAGTCATACAGCGGTTCCCTTGTGCATAGAGGAGCTGGGATTCAAGAGTGCACTCTCCAAGTTTCTGGAAATGGTGTGGATAGCACTGACTTGACGGCGCAAGCTATCTACATAGCACCAGATGGGAATGATGTGACCGGTGATGGTTCAATCACAAATCCATTTTTTTCGTTACAAAAAGCAGTCGATATTGTGAAGCCTGGTGGAACTATATACATGCGTGGTGGTGTATATCGATATACATCACGTGTTAACATTAAAACAGTTGGAAGGCCAGATGCTTACATACGCCTTTGGTCAATGCCGGGGGAACGAGCAATTCTCGATTTTTCTTCAATGGCAGATGCGGATGCTAATCAAGGTATTCGGCTTACCGGAAGCTACTGGCATTTTTATGGATTCGATGTAAAAGGAGCAGGTGACAATGGATTACTCATTGAACGAGACAAGCCTGCTGGTGGGAAATACAACAGTATCAAAGATAGCGTCCATCAAGCACATCATAATATAATCGAGTATTGTAACTTTTATGAGAATAGGGATTCTGGTATTCAACTGAAAAACCTTGCTGCACATAACCGTATAATTAATTGCGATTCGTACTTCAATCGTGATGCTTCTGATGGCGATGCTGATGGATTTGCTCCAAAGTTGACTGTTGGCGATAGTAACTATTTTTATGGATGTCGTGCATGGCAAAATTCTGATGACGGTTTTGATATGTATTTAAAGGCACTAGAAGATGGATTCCCAGACGATATGACGACTATTATTGAGAACTGTTGGGTCTTTTCGAATGGATATCTGAAAGATGGTAATCCAAGTAAAGGAAATGGGAATGGTTTTAAGCTTGGGGGAAGTAGTAATAAAGATCAACGTCACAATGTTATTCTTCGTCGATGTTTAGCATTTGAAAACTTGCAGAAAGGCTTTGATCAAAACGGTAATATGGGCAATATGACATTGATTAATTGCAGTGGATTTGCACGCCCATACCTTGCAAATAGTTCGCACTTCACGTATCGGATTGATGGTACATCGTTACCTCCAGGAAAACAGTTGGTTTATGTGAATTGCGTGGCTGTATGGGACGGTATTAGTGATAGAAAAAAATCGAGGTGGGCACCATGTGAAATGATTGGAGGAATTTCTATTACAAACAATATGACGACAGATTCAATCGATTATCTTTCGATAGATACTGTTGGTGTTCGTGGTCCTCGAAAACCAGATGGGAGCTTACCAGATATCCGATTTATGCAAATACGGCCTGGAAATTCCAAACTCATCGATAAAGGTACTCCGTGGGATGGAATTGTCTATGAAGGTGCAGCACCAGATCTTGGAGCTTTTGAAACAAGTGCTGTAAGCGATGTCACATTACGGTATGAATCAGTATTAACAGGATTTATGCTGGAGCAAAACTACCCTAATCCATTTAACCCATCAACTCACATGAAATTTACAGTAGATGAGTGTAAGCATACCACACTCAAAGTTTACAATATTCTTGGGAAAGAAGTTGCGACATTGTTTGAAGGAATAGCAGAGCCTGGTAGACAGTACACAATAGCGTTTCATGCTACTACTCTTTCAAGTGGTGTGTACATCTATATTTTGCAAAGTGGACACGAACGAATTGTACGTAGAATGATATTGATGAAGTAAAGGAGTAGTCATAATGAAAAAAATATGGCTTGTATTTGGACTTTCTGTCATAGTGATTACTGCACTGAATGCACAACGTATTGTTCTCCAAGCTGAAAATGCTCGATGGTCCTCGGGAGCAGTTGAAACTGAACATGCAGGATATACCGGTACTGGGTACGTTAACACAACAAATGCTGCCGGTGTATGGATTGAATTCGAGTTCAGTGTGAAGGAACCGGGGAACGATACATTATTTTTTGTATATGCACTGAGTAGTGGTAATAGAACAGCTTCTGTAAGCGTCAATGGAACTGTGGTCCTTTCCTCACTCAACTTTCCTTCGACAGGTGCATGGACCACGTGGGGTACTGTGGTTGCAATTGTTCCATTGAATAGTGGGATGAATGTTGTACGTATAACAGCTTTGACATCTGGTGGATTAGCAAATATCGATCGAATGGAAGTTGGCGCTCTTGAAGGAGTACTCCAGTATAAACTTACGATTTCAACTATTGGGCGTGGAACGGTACGAAAGTACCCTGATGCTTTATACTACGATGCAGGAACGGTTGTAACAATAACAGCTATACCACATTCTACATCTGCGTTTAAAAGCTGGTCAGGTGATGTTTCGGGGATGGAAAACCCGGTAACTCTTGTTATGAATAGTAATAAATCGGTTATTGCAATATTTCAATCCCTTATCGCGAGCACTATCTTTGTATCCCCGAGTGGAAATGATGAACTGGGAGATGGATCGATAGAAAATCCATACTATTCACTCCAAAAGGCTGTCGACATAGCAATGCCCGGTGATATTATTTACATGCGAGGGGGTACATACTATTATACTTCGACTGTTCTTATTTCTAAGAAAGGAACTGCACAGCAACGGTTCTATGTGCTAGCATATTCAGGAGAGAAGCCGGTTTTAAATTATTCTCGCTGGCAACCCACATCGGAATCAGTACGTTCCCTTGCTCGAGGCATTAAGGTTGATACAAGTGCTGCGTATTGGTATTTGAAGGGATTAGAAATATGCTATGCTCCCGATAATGGCGTAAAATCAGAGGGCGCTCATATTACTTTCGATCAATGTATTTTCCATCACAACGGTGATACAGGCTTGCAAATAGGATTGAATAAAGACACCTATTCAGTAAATCCTCGACCGGATGATTATGCAGCATATAATGTTGTTCTGAACTGCGATTCATACTTCAATGCAGATCCAGCCACGAGTTATGAAAACGCTGATGGTTTTGCATGTAAGTTGTATGCTGGGAAAGGAAATTATTTCTATGGTTGCAGGGCATGGTATAATTGTGACGATGGATGGGATTGTTACCAAACAGAACACGAAATTGTTATTGAAAATTGCTGGGCATTCCATAATGGTGATCCAGCAATGTGGGGGTTTTCCTCTTTCAACGGGGATGGTAATGGATTTAAACTCGGTGGTGATAATACGCCATGTCCGATAACAGTAAAAAATTGTGTGGCGTTCAATTGTAGGTGGGGTGCTATGTGTGGATTTAATGATAACAATAACGCTTCGGTAATCAACGTTCTCAACTGTACAGCGTGGAATTGTGGCAAGTGTTTCAAGCTTCAAAATCCTTTACCAATTTTGAAAAATAACCTTGCTTTCTTGCCACTCTCTGGTGCTCGATTTACTCGTGATTTGAGTAGTAGTGCTATCGAAGTCAATAACTCATGGAACCTTACTACTGTAACTGCAGATGCAAATGATATACTCGATACAACAGAAGCAGCGGCGTTGGCTCCACGTCAACCCGATGGGGGGTTGCCTACTAACAATTTTGCAAAACTTGTTCCAGTTAGCGACCTGATTGATAAGGGAGTTGATATAGGAATTCCATTTACAGGCACAGCACCAGATCTTGGTGCATATGAGGTTGGAGTAACACTACCTTCAATTCCACCAGGAATCTTTGTTGTTGGTTCTCCAACAATGGTAAATCGGGAAAATTCATCGGCAGTACCACAACGGCTCGCTACAGTAACAAGTTATCCTAACCCCTTCAATCCCACAACAACAGTCCAATTTTCCCTACCCTCTTCAGAAAGGGTAACTGTGGACGTTGTTGATTTTATAGGACGTCGGGTTGCTAAGTTATACAATGGTGTAGCAGAAGGTGGCAAGGTTTATAAAATCCAATTTCAAGCAAATGATCTGTCGAGTGGACTCTACTTTGTTGTTCTCAAATCATCAACGATTTATGTAACGCAAAAGATGATGTTATTGAAATGAATACGATGGATCGGATATCCTCCCTTAAAATACACAACACGACGACATACCCTCGCAATCCGATGCCGTCGAACGGCTGGGCTCTTTTCGCCTCGAGAGCCCAGCTCCCTCTTTTTTTGTTGTTCATGAAAATAATAAATGCTATTAAGGAATCATTTCAAAGCAATTTGCAAGACGGGGAATGGGGGAGTAGGGATTATTTTTTTTTACTACTATTTCTGAAAAAACTTTATGAGAAACATGTATAACAGCGATACTGATGTTTAGGTATGGAAGAGTTTACATGAGTATGAAAAAATTTGATGGGAAACAGAGAAGGACCTATTCTTGTACCATAATGAAAATTCAGGAGAATTTAGTGATGAATCGTCTAACTTGTAGCCTCCTTATCGCTCTGGCACCTGTACTATCAACACTCCTTTATGCTCAAACTTCCGCAACGGCTCAATGGCCCTTAACAACCAATCGTAATGCGATTGTAGTTGGAGAAATTAATGCGCTATCTCAACAGTTAGTAATGATGCAAGAGGTATACATAAATGGTGTTCAACGAACGAGTCCAGTTGGTACTGCTGGAACATGGCCTAATGAAGCAACTGAAAACCCAACACGATACATTCAATTTGCTGTTACACCCTTGAGAGGGAACAGTTTAACTGTAACAACACTGTCGATGTTTCTCTACGTTAACTCGGGAAGTGGAATGCGTGCGAATGTATACTATTCAAAAGATTATTCTTTTTCATCGAAAGTACAAATTGGTTCAACGATAGCTTTGAGTTCCGCAATACCGTCGTCACCTAATGTTACAGCAAGCGTAAATCTTAGCATTCAGTACTTGGAAACACTGTACGTTCGAATTTATCCATGGTACGTTGGTGGTACTACCGGAAAGTACTTAATTGTCAACTCGATGACGATAAGTGGTACGACGTTTCCAACTACAGCAATTCTAATAGCCCCAAGGGAACTCAATGGATTTGTACAACCAGCAGTTGACCAACCATCAAATGTCTTGACATATACGATTCAGGGGATAAACCTCTCTTATGATGTTGCTATTGTTCCACCTCAAGGATTTCAACTATCAACAGATGGTGGTAGAGTGTGGACAAATGCACCGGTATCGTTACCAGTATCTAATGGAATAATCGTGAATCAGCCTGTTGTTCTAAGTGTTCGCATGCTTGCTTCACATGAAGGGCTTCATTCTGGAATAATATCACATGCGAGTTTGGGAGTCCCTGAGGTAAATCTTACAGTTGAAGGTATTGTTCTTGCCAGTGAACCAACAGTTGCAGGAACATTATCTGTAGTGTCTCTTTCTGGTACCACAGCCACCTTTTCATTCAAAGGTGGTAATGGGACTCGACGTCTTGTTGTGCTAAATTCTGGTACTACCCTGTCATGGCGACCAACTGATGGTGTACCGATTACCGGTGTTAATGCGAATTATATCGATGCGCTAGATCAGGGGAATGGGTGTAAGGTAGTGTACAATGGTGAAGATACAGTAGTTACAGTGACAGGTCTCTCAAGTAATACGACGTATACTGCTGCTGTGTTTGAGTACAACGTGAGTACAGGAAACTCGTACAACTACCTAACCTTACAATTTCCAGTTGTTACTTTTACGACACCAAAAGTTGCAGTATTCTCTGTCTTACCAACAACGTTAAATTATGGAAGTGTTCTAGTAGGAAAGTCTTTGATAAAAAAATGTACACTCTCTGGTATGTACTTGTCGGAGAACGGTGCTATACTTGTAGCTGCACCGAATGGATTTACAGTATCAGGATCAGAACAGGGACCATACTCATCGACGATAACTATTTCTTACACTGGGGAACTTCTTCAGCAGACAACGCTCTACATTCGATTTGAACCAACAGAGAAAAAAGTGTACAGTGGCAGAGTCACCATCGCTAGTGGTGATGCATACGCTACTCTCGCTGTTCTTGGTACAGGTGTGACTACTTTAGTACAAACTGAAATGCCGGTTGGTTTTGCTACCTGTGGGAATGTTACAGGAGGTTTGGGTGGTACCATCGTTACTGTTACTACACCCCAGGAGCTTGCAAATTTAATGAAAGCTCGAGAGGGAAAAAGTACAACACCACTGATTGTGTACATTGCTGGTACGTTAAGTGGGTATTCAACCGAAATATCAGTGAAGCGAACAGCAAATATTTCGATTCTTGGGATCGGCGAGAATGCTGGATTCAGCGGATTTGGTATGAAGGTAGTTGAGTGTAATAACATTATTATCCGCAATTTGACATTTGCTGATTGTCATGTCGATGAAAAAGATGCCTTGGCTATTGATGCGAGTTATAATGTTTGGATCGACCATTGCACATTCACTGATAGTCCAGCATATGATCCCTCAGGAAGCACGCACGATGGTCAGCTCGATGTGAAAAATGGGTCTTACAATGTTACGATATCCTATAATCGATTTATGAATCACCGTAAGACGTGCTTGTTAGGACATACACCAGGGCAAGTTTCTGATACAGTAATGAAAGTTACGTACTACCGGAATTGGTTCGATGGTACTTATTCTCGACATCCGCGCATTCGGTATGCAAAAGCTCATATTGTCAATAATCTCTACACAAATGTTGGTGGGTATGGAGTTGGTGTGACCTGTGATGCACAGGTGTACCTCGAAGCGAATGTGTTTGAGAATACTCCGTACCCTGTACTTATTTCTCAAGTTAATGACGCGGAAGGAACACTAAGTGGGGATCCTCCAGGGTATATCAAAGCTGTAGGGAACCTCACGGTGAACTCAGGGTCAATTGTTGAAAATTTAGCCAAGTACAACTTTTCACCGTCAGATTATTATTTATACGATGTTGTACCAGCAACTGAAGTGAAGTCCTTAGTTCAAGAAAATGCAGGAGCTGGGAAGCTTGTAATCACAAATGTTGCACATGATGCAGTTACTCAGAAAGTTCCAACGTCGTGTGTACTCTATCAAAATTATCCTAATCCATTTAATCCATCGACAAGGATGGTATTTAGCATACCAACTTCAGCAACTGTTTCATTAGTAGTATACGATATCATGGGACGAGTAATTGCTCCATTGTTTAGTGGAAATGCAGAGGGAGGAAAGGTTTACGAAGTACTTTTCAATGCTCTTCATCTTCCAAGTGGCGTGTACTTTGGTATTCTCGAAACTAATGGGCAACGGATTACTCGCAAATTGATACTTATAAAGTAAATCGTATGTGGAACAAAGTTCTAGAAATGTCGTTTCTATAGAGTTGGTTACGTTGCAGAAAAACGAATGCTAGGAGAGGAATAGTTTTGACGCTGAAAAGTTGATAAACTACGTTTACAGTGAGTGTGATACCTGCCGGTCATATCTCCTTAGAGATCTTGCGAACTGAGAAATGTAATTCTCAACGCGCTTTCAATTTCCTGTTCTTTGGTGGTTACTTAAACTATATTTGTTGTTAACAAAAGGAGGATGACATGCAGAAGTATGGTGTAGTAGCGATGATGTTTTTTTTGACGTACATACCAGTGCTCTTGTCGCAGACGGTAGATAACTTCCCTCGTGGTTTTGCATCCGTTTTTGCTTTAGGTTGTGAAGGTACAAGTGGTGGGCAAGGAGGATCAGTAATAACAATTACGAATGCTGATACGTTGTATAAGTACCTCCGTAGTTTGCGACCGGATAAAAATCCAAAACTACCACGGACAATTTTTGAAATTGTAGGTACCGTTCCACGTGGGAACGATAAGATGATTTACCTAAAAGGTAATGCAAATATAACGTTTATTGGTCGTGGAACAAATGCAAAGATTGATGGCTGGGGATTAAAAATCCAAGGGTCATCGAATATTGTAATTCGAAATATCGAATTTGCTAACAGTCCAGATGATGCAATCTGTGTAGAAGAAGCATCCCATCACATATGGATTGACCATTGTACCTTTACAAATGCTTATGATGGACTTATCGACATTAAAACACAGTCACAGTACGTTACGGTATCATGGTGTCGGTTCTACAACCATAGTAAAACTTCTCTAGTTGGGCATGACGATGGTGAAATAGCTGATACTGTTCTCAGTGTTACATACCACCATTGTTGGTGGGATAAAACAGAGCAACGTCAACCGCGTGTGCGTTTCGGAAAAGTTCACCTTTTCAATAATTACCACGTAGGGCATAAGTACTATGGTATAGCATCAACCTGTAATGCACGAGTGTATGTGGAAGGCTGTTATTTTAAGGATGTACAATATCCAATGCATGTTGGATATGCAGAATCATCGAATGGTTATATCATGCAATTGAACAATATATTTGAAAATTGTGGAATACCAATTACCGATGGGAAAGAAAAATCCTTTGGTGGGCAAATATCAAACCCACACTCCTGGAATCCAAACGCAAGTTATAGCTATACTATTGATGATCCGACGGTTGTTCCTACTCTTGTTATGCAGTACGCAGGGAATGGGACAATACAAATCCCAGTTACGACTGATATTGAGAACGCGTATTATGCAAACCCCGTTCAATTTGAAACACTCAGTAACTATCCCAACCCGTGCAACCCAACAACAACAATACAATTCACAGTACGGGAACAAGGTCTCACATCGCTCTGTGTTGTGGATGTACGTGGTCGCTACATCGCAACATTGTTCAATGGTATTGCAAATCCTTCCGAACAGTACACAATAGTTTTCGATGCAGCGAATATCCCAAGTGGTGTTTACTTTGCAATATTACGAAATAAGATGACAACAAAGTCAATAAAAATGATTGTAACAAAATAACGAGGAGGGTATAATGAAAAGCATTTCTATATCAATGATAGTAATAGTAATTGTGGTATTCGTAATGAGTGTATATGAGACAAGTGCGCAAACAGTGATCCAGGAGACGTTTGATACAGGTTCATTGAATGCTGGTGCTGAGACCCCTGTGACACTTGCATCAGGTGTATGGACTTTTTTTCAAACCTCGAGTAGTTCTGGTGTAAGTGGATATGCTGTCAAACTTAACTCTAGTACAAGTACTCCAGGGTATATTATAACACCCCCTCTCGCGACAGTGGCGTCTGTATCTTTTTACGCGAAAGCTGGCAGTGCTGGAAAAACAATGACAGTTCAAAAATCAGTTAATGGGGGTGCATTTATAACAGTAGCGACACCTACCCTCACTTCAAGTTTTTCTTTGTATACGATCGAACTCAACGAAACATCTCAAAATGTTCGGATAAAATTTATGAATACACCAGGCTCAGGAACGTCGGAATACATTGATAACGTCGTTATAACGACACTATCCCCCACAGTTCTTACACTTTCAACAACTGTACTTTCAAACTTTGGAGCGGTTGCAGTTGGTACATACTCTCAGAGTGCTATATATACGATCTATGGTGAATATATTAGTGATACAGTCATTATTCAAGCTCCACAGTATTTTACTCTCAGTCTTGATAATGTAGTTTTTACCTCAACCCTAAAAATTATTCCTCGTGACAGCGTTATTCCCCTAACAAATATTTTTGTACGCTTTGCTCCTACTTCTGCAGTTGGGACTATCAATGGAACGATTATTCATACAACAAGGGGGGCAATTCCAAAAAATATTTCGGTTACAGGAATCGCTGTAGCACAAGAACCAACTGTTCAACCTACACTTCAGGTATCATCATTAACTGGATCGACAGTTAACCTTGCACTATCTGGTGGTGATGGTCAAGGTGTACTTGTTGTAGTACGTGAAGGTGAAAATGTGACCTTTTCACCAGTTGATGGAGAAGTATACTTAGGTATAAACCAAAATTATTCTCAAGCAAGTGATGTTGGGGATGGTAATAAGATTGTATACAAAGGTACACTACGACAGCTTACGGTAAACGGGCTTACTGCTGGTAGGAAGTATTCAATTGCAGCATTTGCATATAATGAAGGTACAGGTAATTCAACAAACTATTTGACAGTCATGCCAGCATTCTTGTCAGTAACAACGCCTATTGAACCATCGATTACTGTATCACCTGCTTCAATTAATTTTGGAAATGTGATCGTTGCTAACAGCAGTGTGCGTTCATATAGCCTCAGTGGGAATTATTTATCTCCCGCTTCTGGAATTATTACTATTAGTGTGACAGGGAATTACGAACTATCACTATCGGGTACATCAGGGTTCAGCTCAACAATCGAAGTTCCATACAACAACGGTGTGTTACCTCAGTTACAGATCTTCGTGCGATTTACACCAACTTCAGCTCAGCCATATAGTGGTTCAATTAGTCACAATGGTGGTGGGGTACGAGATGTTGTAGTTACCCTTGCTGGTACAGGAGTGAATCAAGCTGTTATTCAAAATGTACCAATAGGGTTTGCTGCACTTGCTGGTGGTGTGACGGGGGGGGCAGGAGGCCGGACAGTCATTGCTACAAATGCTGCTGAGCTTCGGTCGTACCTCGATACAAATGAGCCACTCATTGTGTTGGTATCGGGCACAATAGATATTAGTGGGATGATCACACTCCGGTCGAATAAAACAATCCTTGGGCTAGGAACTGACGCACGAATTCGTGGTGGAGGCCTTGAAATGAATCGGTACAGCAACGTTATTATTCGGAATATTACGTTCGAAAATTCACCGGATGATTGTATGAAAATCAATCAGAACTCACACCATATATGGGTCGATCACTGTACTTTTTTGGATGGACCTGTATTTGACCCGAATTCAAGTCATGATGGGTTATTCGATATTACACGCCAATCAGATTACATCACAATATCATACTGTCTCTTTTATAATCATAGCAAGACGATGCTCATCGGACACAGTGATGGTGAAACGAGCGATGCTGGTTACTTAAAAACCACTATTCACCATAATTGGTTTCGAGGAACACTACAGCGTCATCCTCGAGTACGGTTCGGAAATGTGCATGTGTTTAATAATTACTACGAGTCAAACAGTATTTACGGAATAGCTTCTGCATGTAGTGCAAAGGTTGTTGTCGAAGGTAATTATTTTAAAAATGTACCTTATCCTATCCATGTAGGGTATGATGAATCACCGTGGGGATATGTCAATGAAAACAATAACATCTATGAAAATTGTGGAACTCCTGTTACAGATGGAAGAACAGGGTATAAGGGGACTCCCGTAACGAATCCACATTCGTGGAACCCTGCCAATGAGTACAGCTATATTCTGGACAATCCCGCAGATGTTCCAGCGATCGTCATGGCAAATGCTGGGGCAGGGAAAATAATTCTCGATGTACCAGCTATGGACAATTGTAACACGCCCACGTCTTTGGCTCTTTACCAGAATTTCCCGAATCCGTTTAACCCAACAACAACAATCCAGTATGGCGTATCACTTCACGGTTATGTTACTGTTAAAGTCTTTGACATTTTAGGACGATGTATACAAACTCTTGTAGAAGGTCTCCATACACCTGGGATATATAC
>JAOAFT010000031.1 GCA_026416125.1 Bacteroidota bacterium | reverse complement strand
AATTGGTGTAGGGCTGTACTGTGTATGGGGTGATTGTAAGCAGTATTTCTTAGAAGCCTCAGCATGACAAAATTTTTAAGTTTCTTTCAAAAAAATACTTGACAAAAAACATAACAAAGGGTATATTCGATCGAAGTTATAGTGTAAGAGAAACGGTAAGCAGAATTATCAAAGAAGGAGGTATAACGTTTCTCGCGCGGGGGCGCACACATTGTGCGCGTGAGAAGGAAGAAGGTTGGAGATAAAATTTTACTCTTCAGTAATCACATACTCACTTAAATTTTGTAATTCCTTTTAAAGATTCAATAATTATTTTGGGTTACTAAACGAACCAATAAAAATGGAGGAGCTATGAAACTTTCTCAGATATTGAGGTATGCGAGTGGAGTGATTCTCCTTGCGACCTTTATGTTTGTAGGGTGTGTGGATGTAGATAATCCAAATGTTAGTACGGTTGATCTCCGAACACTTACAAAATTTGTTTACTTGAATACGCAACCTGATAATCTTCGTGTTATTATCGATGGCATACCAGTCGCTCAGCTCACACAGGGAGAAGAAACAGTATATTTAGATTTACCGGCCGGTAAACGTCAAATGACATTTGTGTATGCAAGCGGGACGAAGGTGGACACAGTGAGTGCTCAAACGCTTCCACAAGATCGAAAGATAAACTTTTTCTGCATCTATGATCCAAGTGTTGGTATAACCACTCTGCAAAGGCATGTAGTTGATATCCATACAACCTATAACGGAGCTGTGCAATACATTCCAGATAAAGTTTTAGTTCGGTTTTTGAATTTTGCATCGGATACAGCTAAAATTCAATTATTCACAAATGGAAGCTTAAAAAGAGCAAGCACGTTGCTAATGAGCAAGATGACTAGTTATGATACAGTTAGTATAGGACCAAAGTTCAGAATATTAAGTAAAACAAATAGTGTTTTAGTTGATTCAACTCTTGTCAGTATGAGTGACGGTCGGTATAGTGTCGTGTTGTATGGTAATGGTGGTTCATATAAAGTTATTAAAGAAGATTAAGCTAAAGGAGGATCACATGAGAAAACAAAGTTTGTACGTTCTCTTGATGCTGCTTGCGAGCACAACACTAATGTTCGCTCAGTACGGAAAAATCTCTGGTGTTGTTACAGATCAAGAGACAAAAGAGCCCCTTGTTGGTGCAACAGTAATTTTAGAGGGGACTGCTTATGGTGCGTCGACAGATGTTGATGGGAATTATGTGATACTGAATGTTCCGGCAGGTACGTACAATGTAAAAGTATCGTATATCGGCTATCAACCTACAACGATTATGGGAGTTAAAATTATTGCTGGTTTGACACGTGATCTCAATGTGCAATTGGTAAGCTCAGCTGTTCAGACGAAAGAGGTTACTGTCATTGCAGAACGTCCTTTAATTGAGAAAACGGCAACGAATGCAGTACGAATGCAAACAGCCGAAGAAATTGAAAAACTGCCAGTGCGAGGTATTCAAGGGTATGTTCGGCTTCAAGCAGGTGTTGTTGAGCAGAATGGAACTCTCTACATCCGTGGAAGTCGCAATGATGAAGTTGGATACATTGTGGAAGGTGCAAATGTTAAAAATATTGTAGGCTCGAACGCGCGTCATGACTATGGAGGGAGTCTGGTTACTGTTATTCCAGAGGCTCTTGAGGAAATTAGTGTTCAAGCTGGGGGGTACAGTGCTGAGTTTGGTGGTGCAAACGCAGGAATTATCCAACAGACATTTAAAACAGCAGGTACCGATGTAAAGGTAACACTTCAGGCTGAAACAGATAATTTCGGTAATTACCCAGGCAAAAAATTCCTAGATACGTACTCATATGGTTATTCCGATTATGTCGCAACAATCAGTTTACCAATAACATCACGGTTGAAATTCTTTGGAGCATTCCAGAATACCTTCCAACGGGACCGTGATATTTGGTTCTGGTCTGGGGCTGATTTTGGATATCTAAAAGACAACGGATTAAGTGGAGGGAAAAAAGGTGATTCAGCTCTCGTAAAGTGGGATCCGGGGAATGTACCAGGTCGTATGAATAATCGGTACACAGTAAATGGAACTCTTTCGCTTGATCTTAATCCGTTGCAAATCCGTTTTGCTGGTGGATTTACATGGTCACGAAATATGAACAATAGTCAAATTCGAAACATCTTTAACTTAGCGCGTGTGGCTGTTGGCGATAACAGCAATCTTCTATTGAGTGGAAAAGCAAACTACTTCATAACACACAATACATTCCTTGAAGCAACAGTTAGTTACGTTGATCAACGTAATAAATCGTACGATCCACTCTTTGGTGATGATGTGATGAAGTACCAAGATAGTGTTGCAGCTGCAGCCTATGGGTACCAATTTGTTACACTTACGCAGCCACCAATGCCCTATAATTTCAACGGGTTCCAATTCCGTCGCCCAGGGGCTGTGATTTCTGGTTTCTCGAAAGATAAACGTGTCAACATGAGCGGCTCAGTTGCGCTCACAACCCAACTTGAAAACCATGAGCTAAAACTTGGTGGTTCTTACGAGCTCTGGACCGTTTCCCATTGGGACATTGACGTAACGAGTGTGTATTCTTCAGTTGTAAACAGTGCAGAGAATATTAATCTTGCACGGGATCGTCAACAGTTTGCAAAAATATTGCGAGCTGTGTGCACTGTAAATAATTATGGATTTGATGAGTTTGGTGCACCACTCACCAAAGGACCCGATGGTCCTAAACACCCATACTTTGGAGCTGCATACATTCAGGATAAAATGGAGTTCCAAGATATTATTGTGAACGCAGGATTGAGATGGGATATTATGAACCTCGATGGATGGTACTTTAATGATATTCGAGAAATTGGTTATGATAACTCTGAGTTTTTAATTCATCCAGGAAAACGAGGGAAGCGAACGTTCCAATACTTTTCACCTCGGCTAGGATTCTCGTTCCCGGCATCTGATAGAACAGTTTTCCATTTACAGTATGGGAAATTTGTTCAAGCTCCACCTTTGTATGCAACGTATCGTTCACGCGCGATGGCAGTATTCATTCTCCAGGGTGGATATTTCTTCAATAACCCAATTGGGTACAACCTTGAGCCTGTTAAAACAACACAGTATGAAATTGGTTTTGCACAGCAGATTTCAGATGCAATTGCTCTCGATATTACAGGCTTCTATAAAAATATTCATGGACAGTTACAAACAGCATACTTCCCACAACCAGCGACATCTCCAGTTAGTAGCTATTACGCCTATGTAAATGGCGATTTTGAAACTGTCATGGGGGTTGAATTTACTCTTCGAATGCGGAGAATGGAACGTGTACAGGCACAAGTAAACTATACGCTCCAAGATGCACGAGGAACAAACTCTTATGCAAATGGAACGATTTCACTCTTGAATACAGGAGGTACACCACCAAGCATGGTCGTACCCCTTGATTATGCTCAACGACATCGTGGTTCACTCTCTCTTGATTATCGATGGGGAAAGAACGATGGTGGACCAATACTCGAACAGTTAGGATTCAATCTCCTGTTTACCTTTAACTCAGGTCATCCATATACTCATGCAACAGGAAGTGGTGGCCAACAAGCAGTTGAACTTGGCAATCTTCTAAACGACGGTGATGCACGTACACGCATGCCCGTTGAACCGATTAACAGTTCAACAACACCATGGGTTTATCAACTCGATCTTCGTGTTGATAAAACATTCTCATTAGGGATTGCAGATATTAATGTATATGTCTATGTTCAGAACTTGTTGAATACGAAGAATGTGATCAATGTATACTATCGTACGGGAAATGCTTACGACGATGGTTGGCTGAGCGACCCTGTTGCGAGTGGAAAAACAGTCCAAACCTTTGGACAAACCTACGTTGATCTATACCGTGTGATTAATTTGGAAAATAATCAGCATCAATTACGTCAGAATGGTTTTGTTAACTTTGGTTCACCACGACAAATTCGTGTTGGTGCACGAGTAGAATTATAAACCATGTATCATCAGGAGAGAATGATTATGAAGGCTCATATAAAGTTGATGACAATACTCTTGGTACTCTCGATTTGTAGTACACTGGAGTCTCCTGCGAAAAACACGTCGAAACGTACGCTTGAAACACTTCCAAGGCTTTTAGCAGGAGCGAATTCTAAAGCACTTATGAATGCAAATAATACCACCAGCTGGGTTTCGGCTGATGGGTACTTCCATTGGGATGTGAGTGAATCGTGGAACGGAGAGTATCCAAAATCTTCTGGTATTGGTACCATTTTCGCAGAAGGAATAGTATTCGGTGGTATAGTATATGGCGATGGTGTTGATCCGAAGCTTCGTGTCACGGGAAATACGTATTTCCATGGTATGCAACCTGGAAGTATTTTAACAAATGCTTCGGGGAATGTTATTGGTGCAGAAAATCCGTCATCGCCCAATGTAAATCGGGTTTGGGCAATACGTCCCGATGTGCGTCCTGGCATGACAAGTGCACAATGGCCTGATCTCACGGTAGATGCTGCAACATTCTACCAAAAATCGGCAACTGCGGTGACAAGTGCAGATATTCAGGAAATTGCTGAACAGTATATGCTCGACTGGCGAGAGTGGCCTGCCGCAAAAGGTGCTCCATGGTACATTGACACTGTGCGTATTGTTCGAAATGATGCAGCGTTTGATCCTAATAACCCGCACCATATTCCTGGAATTCCAGGCGCTACGAAAACGATATGGTTTGTCTGTAACGATTTGAGTAGTGCTGTTACAACCCAATTTGCAGGTTCACCACCGATTGGAATGGAACAACAAATGACATTGTGGGCATACGCTTCATCAACACCTCTGAATGAGATTATTTTCAAACAAGTAAAGCTCATTTACAAGGGAACACCAACAACCCCATCAACAGCTTACATTGATAGTCTCTTCATTGTACAATGGGCTGATGGTGATGTTGGAGACGCTGGTGATGACTACGCTGGGTGTGATTCGATGCTAAGTCTAGGGTATGAATACAATGCAACACCGAGTGATGCAAAGTATGCTGCTAAAGGGATGGCAGCTCCAGCTGTTGGGTATGCCTTCCTCAATGGGGTTGCATACTATACTGGTAATCCAAACGATAGTGCAGTTGTTAATTTCCAATGGCGACATGNGTACAAGTACTTCCATAGTCGTGCATTAACTGCATTCGATTACTTTGCTGCCGGTTCCCCCATTAGTGACCCGGATGATAAAGATTATAATGGCACATTACAGTGGTTTAACCTCATGCGTGGGTATATTCCACGACCAGCATATCCTGCAGGTCAGCCATTTTATACAGCATCGACGTACGCCTCTCAACATGGCATTGTTACGCCTTATTGCTTAAGTGGTGATGTCTCGAGTGGTTCTGGATGGGTGGATGGTATTGATATCCAAGCGGGAGACCGCCGTATCGTAAATGTGCATGGACCTGTAACGATCAAACGAGGAGATACGGCAGAAGTTGTTATTGCTCTCGTTCAAGCAATGGGGTCAAATAATATCTCAAGTGTCCAAGTGTTAAAATACAATACAACATTCGCTCACTATGCTTTTAACCAGTTGTTTGTTCTTCCTGAAACACCACCAGCACCAAGGGTCGCTGTAACTGAGCTCTCAAACAAAGTAGTTCTCAATTGGAGCTCTGAAGAAAGTGTAAAGAAAGTTGAAGGATACCGAAGTGGTACGTTTGTTTTTGAAGGGTATAATGTCTACCAATTACCTTCACCAAGCTCACCCCTTAGTGATGCGTATCGTATTGCAACTTACGACGTACAGAATGCAATAACAGTAATCTATAACAATGAAGTTGATCCAAAGACAGGGTACATCGTGAATAAACCGATGATGTTTGGGCTAAACAGTGGAATCAAACGGAGTATAACGATCACGCAAGATTACCTCCGTGCCAGGCCACTGGTGAATGGGCAACAGTACTACTACGTTGTAACTGCGTACGTCTATGATGAAAGTAAATTGGCACCGTTCTCATATCTTGAAAGCCCCGTTGCAGGGTATGTGTTGACGGTTACACCACAAGATCCCAATCCAGGAACAGTTATTCCAACAACCCCTGGTGATAAAATTCCAGTTGTGCACTCGCAAGGTGTATCGACTTTAGTTGTTAATCCGATAGTGGTAAGCCCAGATCAAATTACTGGTCATACGTACGAAGTAACATTCTTTGCAACGGATTCATCAACTGTCGATGGATTGGATGAAATTGCACATACGCCTGTGACTGTCAATGTACCAAATGTTCGTTGGCGATTACGTGATGTCACTACGAATCAGGTACTTCATGAAGAACTTGGTTTTAACAATAAAGATGATGCGGTCATTATTCATGGAATTCAATGGAAATTAAAAGGGATTCCCTGGTACGTTTATGGTGCAACTCCAGAAATTACAAGTGTAACGTATGAACCAGCAGCGAATTTAAACCTCCATGGTGTAAACTGGGGTGGTCAAGCATTTGATGGCGGGTTGGATATTGGTCCTAATTTCTTCGGTAGTAAGCTACTACCAAGTCAGTGCTTGAAAATAATTCGAATTGAATTTAGTAACAACCCGGCAAAACAACAGAAAGCGTACTTCTACCTCCGTGGAGGGTCACCAAACTATAGATATATCGGATATGGTACATTCCCAGGTCGTGTCTACGATATCACAAATCCAAATCGACCCCCACGTCAGTTGAATGTCGCTGTTGCAGAACAAAACGGAAATCCTGCCAACGATTTGGTGTGGGGACCAACACTTTCAAGTGCTGCGCGAGAGTACTTGTTTATTCTGGATACAGACTATGATGGTCCTACACCAGATCAATCAGGGACAAAACACATAGACTATACGACACTTCGATTGCAATCAAATGTAGACGCAAATAAGTTTGAAATTATTTATGCCGGATGGTTTACTCGCGTTTCCGATAGTCAGCCGCTCTTCCAGGAAGGTGATGTTATGACGATTTATGCTGGTATCCCCCCCGTGTTGTCACCAACTGCTAATTACGATATCTATACTATTTCGACAAGTGGCTTACAATACCAATATAATAATCGTAATGCTGCTTTAACCGAAGTTGAAAAGATCAATGTTTTCCCAAACCCTTACTACGGGGTAAGCATTAACGATCCGAATCGTTTAAATAAATATGTTACATTTAATCACTTACCACCAAATGCAATAATCCGAATATTCAATTTGGCTGGTGTGTTAGTGAAAACAATAAAAGATTATACTGGGCAATTTGCAACGTGGAATTTGAAGAATGAAAACAATCTACCGGTAGCAAGTGGTATTTACATTGTTCATGTTGATATGCCAGATCTTGGTAAATCGAAAATTTTGAAACTTGCAATTATCCAAGAAGAACAAATATTGCCAACATACTAATTGTGAGAACAATGTCTCCATTTTATCTATAAGGAGAAACCTATGAAAAAGAGAGTTTATTGCATACTAGTTTTTGTCGTACTTGTTGTGTGTGTATCAGCACCAGCACTAAGCCAAGCAAAAGCTGGTACGTCTGCTGCACCAGAGCTTTTGATACCTGTTGGTGCTTCAGGTGTAGCAACTGCTGGAGCAACCGTATCATCCATTATTGGTCCTGAAGCAATATTCTGGAATCCTGCCGGACTCGATTTAATGGAATCTTCTGCAAGTGCGCTGTTCTCGTACAGACGGTACATCGCTGACATTGGAGTTAGTTATATTGCCGTAGCAGGGAAAATGGAATCAATCGGTAGCTTCGGATTAACATTCCGTTCCTTTGCAATTGGTGATATTAAAGTAACAACAGAATTTCAACCTGATGGAACTGGAGAGATTCTCTCACCAACGTTCTTTACATTAGGATTAACTTACGCGCGGCAACTTACAGAACGTGTTGCGTTCGGTGTAACAATGAACATCGTAAGCGAAAGCTTTGGAAACGTGAGCGCTTCTGGTGTAGCGTTCGATGCAGGTGTTCAATACAGAAATTTTGCAGGTGTTAATGGTTTAAGTCTCGGTGTTTGTATAAAAAATATTGGAACTGCAATGGAGTATGACGGATCAGCACTCTACATCAAGGCTCGAGCTGATGGATATGCACGAGATATGACATACTATAAAGTCGATGCAGCCTCTGCCCAAATGCCTTCAATAATTCAAATAGGATTAGGGTACGAGCAACAGGTAGCGTCTGAAACGGTTCTCCGTGTGAGTGGAGCGTTTATGAACAACAACTATGGAATCGATGAATACAGAGTTGGAGGAGAGCTCTGCTTCCAAAAGTTCTTGAAAGCTCGTGCTGGATACCTCTACAGCACCGATCCATCAGGTGTTACGTCAATATTCCAAAATATTACTGTTGGTGGAGGTGTTAATCTCGAAGTAATCGGAATGCCTATTTTGCTTGATTATGCGTATGTACCAGTTAAATATTTTGCAGCGAATCATTTGTTTGACATCCGGATAAATTTTTAGTACGATCTGTATTATTCTCGCGAAGCCGTCAACAATGTTTGTTGACGGCTTTTTTATTATATTGTCATTGAAAGAAGACGTGGTAAAGGTAGCTTCAATGAAAAAAGTAATCTTCGTTTCTATCCTTGTAGGTCAATGTGCTTTTCTTCAAGCACAAGAAGCATTTGTTCTCAAACCGACATCGAGCATTATGCTCAATGTGGATTATTCAACCTATCGTTTTTCTGAAACAGAACACTATGTTGAATTAACGTATGCAATCTTCCCGTCGGTATTGACAATTGTTCGAACGGATTCAATATACATGGGAAAAATGGAAATATTCACAACGCTGAAAGATAAAAAGACAGATTCAATCGTTTTTTATTATCCACGTATTTTCCCTATTCAGATACCTGACACGACTACCGAATCGATTAACCAAACTTACCTTTCTAAAATTACGTTTAGAGTACCACATGGTGAGTACCTTCTAACGGTAAAATACTTTGATGGGGTTAACAGACTACGACATGATAGTGTTTTGTATGAATGTGTGATAAAAAAGTATCCAAGCACTCCTGCAATGAGTGATATTGATATATGTTCTCACATTATGGAATCTGAAAATACAGAAAGCCCCTTTTATAAAAATTCCTACGAAGCGATTACAAATCCAACAAGAACATTTGGTCCCACGGTTTCACCGGTTCTGTACTCGTACGTCGAATTATATAATCTAACACCACATACACCATACTACATTGTAACTCGGCTGGTCGATTCAAGAGGAGTTGTATTAAAAGAACAGAAGAGAAAAAAAATTTTTACATCTCCGAACATAGTTGATGTTACGACAATGAAATTGTTCAGCTATCCTTCGGGAAAGTACTGGTATCGAGTTGAATTACAGGATTCGAGCGGTGAAGTATATACTCAACGGCAAAAGGTTGTTTTTGTCCATAATCCAGATCGGAGTGGAGATTCACTCAATACTATTCGTACAAAACATCTTGAAATAAGTGCTCAATTTAGTGCCATGACAGAAGATGAACTCGATAGAGAATTTGCAGTAGTACGATACATAACACGGAAAGAGGATGAACGGTTATTTTCAAAGTTGAAAGGGAGTGAAGCAAAACGGGAGTTTTTGGCTCAATTGTGGGCTGAAATTGAAAGTGGAAAACGAGGAGTAATAGACATTACGCGAAGCGTCTATATGGATCGAGTGTCGATAGCAAATCAACGATATCGTCAGTTTGGAAAAGAAGGGTGGCGCACTGATCGAGGGCGCGTCTATATTCTCTATGGTGAACCATCAGATGTTGAACGTCAACCAATGGGTGATAACACGAAACCGTATGAAGTGTGGCAATACGACCACATTGAAGGAGGTGTGAAGTTCATATTTGTTGATCGATCGGGCTATGGAGAATACATCCTTGTTCATTCCACAAAACGCGGAGAAATTCAGAACGAGTCGTGGGAACAATATCTTCACTGATCCTCTTTTTAGTACTACTTCCTCAACGAGATACAACGGTGTACCCCTTCCTTCAACTCGTTGAACAGGTAAGCGTTGGAAATTTCGAACGTGCATCGAGAATAGTAGTAGATTTTCGTAAAAGGATTTTTGTTATCGATCAAAAACTTCACACTGTATTTTACTACCAATCTGCTAATGAATCCCCTCTTTCTGTAGGAGGCTATGGGTGGAATGAAACATCATTCGATACACCGACAGATGTGACAACAGACGGCATTAATATAGTTGTAACTGATTATGGGAATCACAGAGTACAATTCTTCGACTACAAATTACGGTATATTGGGTCATGGAAAGGACATTTTTCGCAGGATGGAAGCATTAGAAAGTTTGGGTTCCCACGGGGTATTGCGATTAGTACAAGTGGAGAATTGTATATACTCGATGGTGAAAATATCCGAGTTGTCCAATATTCCAGACGAGGAGAACACGAGCGTGCTTTTGGCGATGCTAGTATGAAAGAAGGAAGACTAATCAATCCGCTCCGTATCTCATTGTATCGTGATAAAGTGTTTATTCTTGAACCTGATAGAATATTCCAATACGACCGGTATGGCACGTATATACGAACAATTGGCAAGAAATCGTTTTCAAATGCGTTAGGATTTTGCTTCTTGGGGAATACAATATTTGTTTTAACGCCAACGGTTCTTTATTGCTATGCAATTGAAGGTGCATTGCTCAGTATCACTCCATTACAGTACATTTTTACTAATAGGCCGCTTACTGATGTTCAAGATATTGCAACTGATGGTCGTTCACTGTATCTTTTAACAACTCGTAATTTTAGGATTTTAGAAATTCATGGAAAGTAACACTACCGTGTAATCTAAAATAAGGAGTAAAACAATGGCCAGTAGAAGTGTCAATAAGGTTATACTCATAGGAAATCTTGGGCAAGATCCCGAGGTTCGCTACACAAGTACAGGGATAGCTGTTGCTTCGTTTAGTATTGCGACAAATGAAACGTACAAAGATCAACAGGAGCAAAAAATCAAAGAACGTACACAATGGCATAACATTATTGCGTGGAACAAGCTCGCTGAAATTTGTAGCCAGTACTTGAAAAGGGGAAGTAAAGTTTACATCGAGGGTAAAATTCAATATAGAACCTTTGATGACAAGAATGGTGTACGGAGAACTGTAACGGAGATTATTGCAGACCAATTAGTTATGCTAGATTCTAGAGGTGATGCTGGTAGTGTAACTCCAGAATCAAAAACAAATGAGATAAGTAATGCTATACCCGACGCTCAAACAGGTGTGCCACTACAAAGTCCTGATGAAGGAGACCTTCCGTTCTAGGTACAACAGTTTATGAGTTGCCTGTATCTATGGAGATTAGTAAAAGTATTGCACTTATAATGGTTATGCAGGAAGGGGGGGCACACGTTTGATTGCTCATTTGAACCATGAGTATTAACCCAAAGAAAGAATGCGTTGTTCTTTCATCCTCCAAGTACCCCGAGAAGAAGATTCCTTCTACAGCAAAATTGTATACATCTAGATTGCCACTTGTGAGTTGAATTATGAAACTTGGCATTCTCTTGTCTATTGAATGCAACAGTCAGTTTACAAGGTGATTCAGGTATGGTAGAGGTTCAGCAGATAAATAATCGAATCATTTTTCGCTTTTTGGGATAATCAGAGACAAACTTGATAAGTTACATGGGTTGTGAATAGTATACTGAAAAATCGTTCAGTTGAGACAAATGTATTGCTCTTTGCAATTGGAATAATATCCTTGTTAAGTATTTTCTTGCTATAAATAGTCTTTTTTGAGAGAGCGGGTTGAGGAACGATAGCATTCCCTATACTTACAGAGATTCATCAATCATCCGTTGAATCGCTACCTCCATACCACGAATTTCAGCTAACCCTCGCATGCGGCCAAAGAGTGAATATCCAGGGTAAATACCTTTCTTATGTTGATCTGGTATCATTAGCCGACCGTGATCAGGTCTCATTGGCAAGCGGGTATCTTTTCTCGAAACTTGAATTCTTCGTTTTTGTTCAAGGAGCATCGTTCTTATAACAGAGAACATGTCAACGACACCTATTAAGTGATCGGACTCCATAAAATTTCGGTCAGGAGTAGCTGTTACATTCCGAAGGTGAAGAAAGTTGATGCGTTGAGCAAATTGCTCGGCAAGCTTCGCAACATTGTTAAAGTACCCAGCTCCAAGAGATCCGGTGCACAAAGCAATTCCGTTATGAACAGAATTGTAAATATTCATGATGTATTCGAGATCATCCCTTGTACTAACTATGCGTGGTAGCCCAAGAAGTGAGAAAGGAGGATCGTCAGGATGAATTACAAGGTAAATACCAACCTCCTCTGCAACGGGCGTAATTTCCTTTATAAAATAAGCTAAATGTTCGCGAAGTACTGTTTTCGTTATATGTTTGTAACTATGAAGCGCCTCTTTGAACTCTGGGAGGGAATAGGCTTCAAGTGAACCAGGTAAACCGAGGAGTATAGTTGATAGTAACTGTTGAACCTGATCATCCTTTAAACTTTTAAAGTATGCTTCGGCTTTGCGAATGGTATCTTCATCATATGTATCACTAGCACCCTCTCGCTTTAAAATGAAAAGATCAAATGCAGCAAATTCGACGTAATTGAAACGAGAGGTAATAGAACCATCGTGGTAACGTACGTTTAAGTCTGTACGCGACCAATCTAGAACAGGCATGAAGTTATAACAGACAGTGTCGATTCCACAGCACGCTAAGTTTCTGAGTGATTGTTTATAATTTTCGATCAATTGTTTATAATTACCAGCCTGCTTCTTGATGTTCTCGTGTACGGGAAGGCTTTCGACGACAGACCATCGAAATCCATAAGATTCAACAATGGCTTTTCGTTTTTCTATTTCCTCAATACTCCATACTTCACCAGTAGGTATATGGTGAAGAGCTGTAACAATGCCTGTTGCACCTGTTTGCTTGATTTCTGGTAGAGTAATAGGATCGTGAGGTCCAAACCAACGCCATGTATGTTCAAAAGGCATACACACTCCGAATATTAAACACCGCTGTTTATGCTAAATCCACCGTCAATGGGGATTACTGTTCCAGTAACGAAAGATGATGCGTCGCTGGCTAACCAAAGAACTGTACCAATAAGCTCTTCTGGATCTCCAAATCTTTTGAAGGGTGTCATAGCAAGTACGTCGTTCCCTCGTTTTGTGGGTGAACCATCTGGATTTATGAGCAAAGCCCTATTTTGCTCTGTAATGAGGAATCCTGGAGCAATTGCATTGACACGAATACCGTTACCGAATTTTTTTGCAAGTTCAACAGCCATCCATCGTGTAAAATTATCCACTGCTGCTTTTGCTGCAGAATAACCCATCACCCTACTGATTGTTCGGAAAGAAGCCATAGAAGAGATATTAATGATAGAACCACGACGTTGTTTTGCCATTTGTTTTCCAAAAACTAGTGTAGGAATTACCGTACCCCAGAAATTCAGGTCAAAGGCTTGTTTGTGATCATCTACTGTGAGGTCAAAGACGGTTTTATCGATTCCAATAGTAGAACGCTGTGTATTACCACCAGCAGCATTGATAAGGATATCAATAGTTGAATGTTGCTTACAAATTGTATCAGAAATGCGTTGTACATCGTTTTCGTTTAGAACGTTACAAACATATCCTTCAACATCTGACTTTATAAAGCGAAGCTCCGAGACTTGACGTTGGAGTGATTCTTCATTGATATCTAGTAAAATGATCGACGCTCCAGCTTTTGCTAATCCTTTTGCCATTGTACTGGCTAAGATGCCTGCACCACCAGTAAGTATTACCAACTTTTTATTTAGAGAAAATAAGCTTTCAACGTATCCCATAGCAGAACCACTACAATTAGCAATAGTAATATAGTAAAATATTGAATTGATTGAAAGTTATATTTTTGTGTTATTATGTTATTGTAACGGTTTAATATTATTTGATACAGTAATATTAAAACCTTTTTATATATTTTTCTTGACACTAATATAAAATTATACTAACATTGAATCGGTTTTATTTAATTATTACCGTTTGTTTTATTGAGGGAGACTGCTATATGGGAAAGCTACATTTCGTAAAGCTTGGAGTTATACAATTGGTTGTCATTGGTATAGTTTTCGCTCAAGAATATGGAACGTTACGCGGAAGAATAATTGACCGAAGTACTGGTGATCCTCTTCCAGGTGCGAACATTGTTGTTGTCAACACAAGCCTTGGTGTAGCTAGTGATTACAATGGGGAATTTACATTGCATTATATTCCTGTAGGAAAACAGACAGTGAAAATATCATATATCGGGTATGAACAAATAATAAGTGAAGTTTCAATTGAAAAGGGAGGGATTTTATATAGGGATTTTTCGTTGGTGCCCCAAGTTATCATGGGCGAAGAAGTGGTTGTTACTGCTCAAGTCCGTGGTCAGCAAGCTGCAATTAACCAACAGTTGACAGCGAACACCATTAAAAATGTTGTTGCTGCTGAAAGGATTCGTGAATTACCTGATGCAAGTGCGTCTGCAGCATTGAGTCGATTACCAGGTATTTCGATTCAAGAGGGCGATAAAATAACAATACGTGGAATTCAAGCAAAACAGAATGTCATATTAATGAATGGGATTCAATTGCCATCTACTGATATGGAAGATCGATCAGTAAACTTAGGATTTATTTCGTCAAATATGTTATCGGGTATTGAAGTGATTAAAGTGCTGACCCCTGATATGGATGCGAATACACTTGGAGGTGTTGTTAATCTTCGGTTAATGGAAGCACCGGATGATTTTCATGTGGATGTGTTAACACAAGGTATGTATAACATGCAAGATCAAACGCGGGATAACTATAAAGCATGGTTAAGTGTAAGCAATCGTTTCTTTGATGGTAAACTTGGTATTTACATGCAAGGGCATATTGATCGGACAAACGCAGGCAGTGATTACACGAATGCAAACTACCAAATTGATAACGATGAGGTTCCCTTCGGGCAAGGGGTTTATCGGATGAACACGTTCGCATTTACTGATCAAGAGCATATAGTGACGAATCGAGGGGGCAGTATTGTACTTGACTATGTTTTTCCACAGGGAAAAGTGATCCTTCAAAATTCAATTTCAAAGAATGTGAATGACTTTGCTGATTATCGTACTGAACTAAATTTTTCACAGACCTTAGGAACGTATTCGATTTTTCGGGATAAACACAACAGAGAGCTTCTCATCAATTCGTTATTCAGTGAATTCAATCTTGGTACGTTCAAGGTTGAATTGAATCTTTCTCATTCGTACAGCAATAAAAATACAGAGCTACGATATGGTGATCCAGGCCAACAGTTTGGCTTCGTTGATAATTACGTTTTTGGAATAATTGGATATACGCCGAGTGGTGTCCCAATTGCGAAAACATTCACTGCTGAAAGAGACTATTTTACTCCAGATGATGTTTATAGGATTGTTCTTGATGATTCTTCTATCTATAGGGCGAAACTTAGTAATTGGGCTGTAATGCGAGAGGAAGACTTCAACCAACATCTTTATACTGCAAAACTTGATATCACCATCCCTGTTCCACTTCCATTAGATTTCACTGCTGATGTCAAAGTAGGTACCAAATTTGACCGTACTGTTCGGAAAAATGATGTCGAAGGAGCTTACCATAGAGTTGGCGATAACGATATGTACAACGGAGTACAAAATCTTATCGCACGTCCGTCGACTCGACCACTTACACCAGCTAACCCGCTCATGTTCAACGAGGTTTGGGATGGTTTTTACAAAGATCGACGTGGGAAGTATTTCCTTGATGGAAATTATCCAATTGGATATGTCGTCGATAAGAAATTGATGGACTTATTCATGCCAATGGCACGCGCTGGCTGGAATTTATCTCGTCACAAGGCAAATTCAGAACGTTATGATTTTACGGGAATAGAGCGTTTCATAGCTGGCTACCTTATGGGAATACTGAAAATTGGTCCAGTTCTTACGCTCATCGGTGGTAGTCGTTATGAACAGTACGAAATGGATTATAAGTCTACTTTTGTGTTTGTTACACACTCCGTTGATGGGTTGGCAAACTTATACGATACACTCAATACCGTTAAACGTGTTGATCGGAATTGGTTCCCAAATGCGCAATTGCTATTGAAAGGAACAGAGTGGTCTACTCTTCGCTTAGCGTATTCTAAAGGAATATCTAGACCAGATTATTTGGCGATAATTCCAAACGTCTACTATGCACCTCAAGAGCAAACGCAAGTCGGAAATCCTACACTGAAGCCAACTACAGTAACAAATTATGATGCTTCGCTTTCGGTTTTTAGCAATGCTATTGGTATGGTTACTCTAGCGGGATTCTATAAAAAGCTACAGAATGTATTTTTCCAAACGCAAATATTTCATCAGAACTTACGGTACTACAATGTTCCTTTCCCTGATACAGCTACATTTCGAGCTTTGGGAATAACCGATTTCCTTGAACCAGGAGAAAAAGTCACCGTTTTTATTAACAACCCGCATCCAGGGTACGTAAGAGGCTATGAAATTGAGTGGCAATCAAACTTTGTATCGTTACCAAGTCCACTGAATTTAATGGTGATTAATGCGAACTACACGCGGACTTGGTCAACGATGGAATATCTTCGTATCGAAAATATTGATTCAACATGGAGAGAAGGTCGTTTTATACGCCATAAATATATAACGCGGAGCAAGACACTTAAAGGGCGTCTCTTATACCAGGGTGATCATATTTTGAACGTAGCGTTTGGCATTGACTACAAGGGTTTCTCTGGTCGTATTTCATACAATTTGCAAGATGCAGTCACATCGTATGTTGGGAATAGACCTGAAGAAGATCAGACAACAGGTCAAATTTATCGGTGGGATGTTACCTTGAAACAGGAACTTCCTATCCCAGGGTTAAGTGTTGCGTTTAATGGTGTCAACATTTTTCGAAGTGCAGAAAAGACATATCAAAAGTTTATTCGACCAGGTTCAACAAGAATTATCTCAAACTTAGTACGGACTCTCTACTCACCAAGTTTCTATGAACTTATGGTTCGTTACTCGCTGTAAAATCACAAACTAACTAATTGTTAGAAAGGAGGGATGAATGTGACATAAATTTCAAGATAGGTGGGCGGATAATGTCTTTAACCAAACAAAATTATTTGGAGGAGGATTTATGATACGGATAGTGTTCAGTACTGTTTTATATTGTTGTGTGGTAACGTTAACGTTTGCACAACAAAGTCCAATTTCGAACTACGTTGATGAATTTCGTGGTGACACTGCTGTTGTTAAAGAGGGAAAACTGTACGAGGCAATTACGTACGATACTACTAATGTACCACCAGGTCGTGTGTACTTATTGAAAAAAAATGGTACATACCCGCTTGGTTCTAATCCAACAACAAAGGCTGGTCGACATACAGTTATAGTCGGTGAAATTCCTGGACCTCCAGTGTTAAACAATAATCCCGATGCATTTCCAGTAATTTGCGGTTCAGGAGGTAATTCTGGACAAATCAATTATGGTGGAGATATTACGGTAAAAAACTGTATGGTTGTACCAGCTTCTGCCACTGGGACATTAGGGTGGGTATTTTTTTGGGGGTCTGCTCCTAACAGCCGAGTTGTATTAGAAAACTGTATTTTTGAACGAACTCGATGGGTTATCGTAGGGTCGAACGCTGTTCCGGGAACGCGACTCTATATTCGTGATTGTTACTTTGTTAATCTTAGTGGTCAAGCATGTCGCCGGAACGGAGGTGTATACGATAATGTTGATAATAATACGGACACGATTTGGGTTGAGAACAATACACATGTTATGGCACAGGGAATGATGTATAAATTCAGGAATTATCCAATCAAAAAATTGATGTTTAACCATAACACATTTATAAATTGTGCTGGTATTATTTTTGAAACGAATGGTTATCAGAGTAACTGGGCAGTTGTTAATAATATTTTTATTAACTCCAATGTTCAACCATTCTGTTTTATTGCAGAAGATTATCCTGAAGTTGATCCAGATACCTTACCTCTTGGACTTATTAACGTTGCACCGTTACCAACCTCATATGAGCAAGTACCACGGAAGATACTCGTTGATCGTAATTTAGTTTTTTGGGATTCTCGTTTAACAAACTTAGCAGCCGAACAAATTGCAGCAAATGTAAATAATACTACTAAGTGGTACAACCAAACAATCAAAATGAACAGTCGAACTAAGGCGATGTTTGATAATAATGCACAGTATCCCTATTTGGTAGAGGGTACATGGTACGAAAAATGTCCAACATTTGTGAATCCACAGGATCTCCTAACAACGCAAGTGGACAACATAAAGAAATTTGCAAAAGAAACAATGGATTTGACAAAAGCGGCAATACTCCCGGATTGGAGAGTACTCGGTGGTACAGAATACTACGTTTACCCAGATTGGCCAATACCAGTAAACCTTTCGTATACTGATGCTGACTTACAAAAAGCAGCATTCGGTGGATTTCCACTGGGTGATTTGAATTGGTTCCCAGCTAAGAAGGTACAGTGGCTTGTGCAGCGAAATGCTGAGTATGCAGCAATTGAGGCTGCACTAAATGCAGGACAGCCACTTTCAGTCGACCGCAATGATTTCGTTGCAACCGACTTCCTCGTTGAACAGAACTATCCGAATCCATTCAATCCCACGACAACGATAACCTTTACACTCAATAAACCAGGTAATGTTGTCATAAAAGTGTATAATGTGCTCGGGCAAGAGGTAGCAACATTACTCAACGCATTCAAAGATGCTGCTACACATTCAGTTGAGTTTATTGCTACTAATCTTCCAAGTGGACTGTACATCTATACAGTAAATTTCTCAGGCAAGAGTATTTCAAGAAAGATGCTATTGATGAAATAACGTTTACGGATGATCTATCTGTGATGTACTGTTAACGGGGGCAACAGTACCAGTTGCCCCCGTTGTTTTATACCGTGGAGTTATGTAAGTAGATTGTGGTTATAATGATTGTTTTTCTATGTTAGCTGTATTAACGATGACAAAAGTGGTCATAAATGCTCTCCTATTGCTGGCTATACTTCCAATTTATGGGTTGTGTCAAGGGACAACTGTGGTAGCTCAAATCGATACGGTCTTCTCTATTACACTAAATGATGTTCAACAGTATGTGTATGAGTATCATTTCCATCGGTTATATAAACCACTGTCTGCAGGTTATAGAGCAGCTTTGGAGCAAATTGTTACCAAACGATTGAAGGTGTTTGATTTTTTTGACCAACACTTAAACAGAGATTCAACAATTCTCTCGAGTATGGGATATACACTTACAGAAGAATTACTTAACGAATACTTTAAAAACCAATACTACGATAAGTACATCAATGAAACAAAAGCTCGAGAACTCTATTTACTCACGGGGAGGGTTGTTATTTATCAACAAATAGTTTTGCAGAAGCTTGATAGTGTTACGAAAAAAAGCTTGGATTCTTTACGTACACTTGCGAATGTGATTAAAACACGTGCCGAAGGGGGAGAATCATTTCTTCTATTGTATAAGCGGTATAATCA
>JAOAFT010000030.1 GCA_026416125.1 Bacteroidota bacterium | reverse complement strand
AGATGTGTATAAGAGACAGACTGTATACTGTACAACCTCGATGCAACAGTGAATGCACATTTTCGTACTCGTTCAAGTTGAAAATAGTATTAAAGTTCACTCTCATCAAGAGTATATATCGTTTTCTGAATTTTCTTTGCATAATACCACCAATCCCATAGTTTGAGTTTAAATGGTACCCCTTCCCTGCTTTCAAGTGCATGCATTGACAAAAGTTCCCACTCTCCTTTTGCAAGCAGTGGTACCCAATGCTTTTGTTTCCTTGAGTACATTCTCTTCAAATCTCAATGATAAGAGTGAAAGGTTCTTGTTCATTGTTCGAAAGCGTTGCACTATTGTGTGAAAAATTACTGTACACTTCTTCGAGCACTTTTAACTGCCCAGCACTAAGCTACAAGGATGTACACTTGTGAGAGTGTACTGATACGCTTGAAAAGCATTTCGTTCAAACAAGATGTTGAGTTGTCATTCCTATCATCAATGCTCCGGATCGTCTAAGCGCTTCAACAGTATTCTCAAAAGATGGTGTGGCTGGATTGTTGACCCGATTTCACGTGATAAGAATTCTTTTAGCTTTTACAAGTATAGTTAATAAGAATTCAAAAAATAACAACTTTATACTTGACAATCTTAATCAGTATTTTTACATTAGCTTTACATTATATCAATAAAGTATCTATTGAACCGTTTTATCTTTCTGAGTAGAGAGGCTACGAGGAATGAGAAGGAGTATGACTTCCCTGGAGAGAATAAACTGTGATTTTCCCAATATTTCATAGTTACACGTAATTACACATAAAAAAATTAAAAAAGGAGGGTTACAATGAAAAGCTTTATACTCATTACAGGCTTTCTTGCTTTTACACTTAGTACACACGCCCAAATTTGGTACAACCACGTTTTACCTTCTCAGTCTGGAATTGCTTGGCCTTCGGTATATAACACTTCTCAAGGATTTGCATGGGGCGATTTCAATAATGATGGGATATTAGACCTATTTATAAGCAACGGACAAGATACCTGTCGATTATTTATTGGAAATGGAGATAGTACATTTACGCGTGCTTTTTCTGCTGGTTTGACAACATTGCAGATTCAAAATCAACCAGGAAATTTTAATGTTGTTTTAGGAGGAAGTGCAAACACTTCTTATGGTTCATTATGGGCAGATTTTGATGGTGATGGTCTCCAAGACTTACTATTTACAAATGGCAGTGGTTCGCCTTCATTTAGAATTTTTAAAAACAATGGTAATATGACGTTCTCAGATATAACAGGCACATTAGGTCTAACATATAGTCACGGTGGTAATCCCATAATGCCAGCGGTAGCTGACTTTGATAGGGATGGTGATCTCGATATGGCATTTGCAGGTACTTGGCTAACAACAAGAACACAAGTAAGGTTCCTAAGAAATGATAACGGTACATACAATGAGGTTGGTGCATCATTATTAGGCTCAGTACAAGCAGCTGCATCAAATCCTGCTTGGATAGATGTAAATAATGATGGTTGGCTCGATTTGTGGATGCCAGATGATAACAATAGTGGAACACAAACAAGTCGTATTTACATTAATAATCAAAATGGTACATTTACTTTGTCTGATAATAATACGAATGGGTTAGGAAATATTGCGGGTGGAAGTTCAGCGTGGGGCGATTTGAATAACGATGGAAATATCGATTTAGTAACCTGTGGTTTAGGTTCTAGCGCACCGACAGATGGACCAAGAGTTTGCTTAAATAATGGTAGTGGTGTTTTTACTGTTCTTACACCTTCAGCAACAGGGCTACCTAATAATTCCTCTCAAGTTAGGGGTTTATGTTTAGGTGATTATGATAACGATGGAAAATTAGATTTATTGATAACATGGGGTACAACAGTTACTGGAATTGCCCCACCATTTACACAACTCTTCAAAGGAGCAGGAAATGGTACATTTACAAATGTAACTTCAGCGGTAAATGCAGGAAATAACTATAATCCTGGCGGTGGCAGAAGCGTGTTATTTATTGATTATGATAATGATGGCTTCTTAGATATTTTCCATTCAGTCTCGGGTGGTCCAAAATATCTATTTCATAATATTCATACCGCTAGCACAAACAATTGGATAGGTTTTAAGAGATTTGATTATAGTAAACCAACATATCAATACAACAGATCTGCAATTGGTGCCAAAATACGCGTCGTTGCAAAGTTGGACGGTGTAAATCCGGTTTCGCAAATCAGGTACGTTGAAGCTGGTGGTACTGGTGGACAAACAGGTGGAAACATGTGGCTTCACTTCGGTTTGGGGCAAGCAACAGTTGTAGATAGTGTCATAGCATATTGGCCAGACGGGACGATTGAAATTCAAACAAATGTACCTGTAAATCAATACTATGAACCACCAACACAACTCCCAGCTCAAGTTACATCGTTTACAGCTTCGTTTGTCGGTACTGTTGTCGTCTTAAAATGGAATACAGTAACAGAAGTAGGTAATTTTGGCTTCGATATTGAGCGTAAGAGTATCACTCAGAGTTCAACCTGGCAGAAAATTGGCTTTGTTCAGGGTGCTGGTACGAGTAATGCACCGCGGGAGTACACTTTTACAGACAACGCCGTACGGTCCGGAAAGTATGCATACCGATTAAAACAAATTGACCTCGATGGAAGTTTTAAGTACCTCGATGAAATCGAAATCGATCTCGGAACACCGACAGAGTATGTCCTCTACCAAAACTATCCAAATCCCTTCAACCCGTCCACAGTTATTACATTTGCTCTCCCGACTGATGGTCCTGTTCGCATTGTTCTCATGAACGTTCTTGGAGAGCACGTTAAAGAACTTGTCCATAAACACTTTTCGGCTGGGATCCATGAAATTCCTTTCGATGCAACAGGACTTGCATCGGGTATTTACTTCTACAAAATGGAAGCCAATGGTGTTTCCCTTATTAAGAAGCTTATGTTGTTGAAGTAACGCTCCTGGTAACGAAGGAAAGAAAGGGGTCTCTCAACAGAGACTCCTTTCTTTTTATACAAAGTCACCCAATCGTTATGTCATTATCTTTAATACGTTTCGTGCGCAATAGCTGTATGCAAGAGTTATAATTCTTCCTTGAAAATTTTTCTATCTTCATTCGAACTCGTAGTAAACATTAAAGTGTCCGCACAAAACTGAACTTGGGGTACTACACAAGGTTAAGCGAAAACCTTTTAAGAGACTTGATTCTCAATACACAAGCAAATATATTGAAGCTCAAAAGGCAAAGATGTAATCACTTTAGTACGTGTAGAGTGTGTATGCAAAAAGAAGAAATCCACTTCCTTCGCAATGTGCCAATCTTTGCCGACCTTTCTGATAAAGAGTTGGAACGTATAGCAAAACTCGGCACACGACAAAAGCACAAGAAGGGGAGTGTTGTTGTCATTGAACAAGAAAGTGGTGCAGCACTCTTCGTTATCATCTCAGGGAAGGTAAAAGTCGTACGCATGGATGAATCTGGCCGTGAGGTAATTCTTTCTATTTTCGGCCCAGGTGAATTTTTTGGTGAAATGTCGCTACTCGACGGGCTCGCGCGATCAGCGAGCGTCGTCGTTACTACGAAAGCTGAACTGTTTATGATTCACCGTCGTGATTTCCTCCAAATGTTACACGACTACCCCTCTATTGCGATATCATTGCTAGCCGAATTAGCTATGCGCCTCCGAAAAGCAGATATGCAAATCAAAAGTCTCTCGCTCAAAGATGCAGCAGGACGTGTTGCAAATGTACTCCTTATGCTTGCTGAAGATGTTGGGTTCTTCCGTAAAGGGAAAGTTGAAATCGATGAACTTCCCCTCCAACAGGATATTGCAAACATGGCAGGAACATCGCGCGAAACTGTTTCACGAATGCTTCATATGTTTGCTGAGCAAGGGAAAATCGAGTTGAAAGGTAATAAAGTTATTATCAACGATTATGAAGCATTCAAAAAAGAGTACGCGTAGGTACGGACGGAATACTTATCTAACTTCGTTGCATCAATCGCATTTATGGATCTGAATGTACAGCTGGAAAAGAAATCACCTCCTAACAACTCTCAAGCAGATCTCCACATTCACACTACCTACTCCGACGGGGTACTATCCCCTCGTGAAATTCTCGAAAAAAGCGTTGACGCTGGACTCTCTGCCATTGCAATAACTGACCACGACCACATTGGCGCATTGAGCGAAGCATGTGAACTCAGTACACACTATGGAGTTGAAGTTATTACAGGAGTAGAATTCAGCGTTTCGGTCAACGGTCGAGAAAATCACATTCTCGGATACTACATCGATCCAGATAATGCCCGACTCACAAAGGCCCTCACATTTTTCCGTGAACAACGATTGAAACGCGCAGAGAAGATGATATCAAAACTCCATACACTCCAAATCCCGCTCTCGATGGACAGCGTTCTTCACTATGCAAAGCACGGTGCTGTTGGACGGCCTCACATTGCTCAAGCACTTGTGGATGGTGGGTATGTTGAAACCTATTACGAAGCCTTCACCCGCTACATAGGAGCAGATTGCCCAGCTTATGAATCGAAATACACTTTATCCCCTCAAGAAGCTATTGAGCTCATTGCTGATGCTGGTGGACTATCATTCCTTGCACATCCAGGAAAGTCAGCTCGCAATGGAGATATTCTTGAACTCATCAAACTTGGTCTTGATGGGATTGAAACTATTCATCCTAAGCATAGCGAATCACAGATCCTATACTACCGTTCCCTTATTGTGAATCACTACCTTCTTGAGTGCGGTGGCTCGGATTACCATGGTGTTACTCCTATTGAAGAATCACACTTTGGTTCATTTACGGTTCCATATGACTTAATTTCTGAGATGAAACAACGTTTATTTCAGAAGAGGTAACATGAATATCAAAACAGGATACGAAACATTTCAGGGATCATTAGATCACTTACGTTTTGCGGTTGTTGTTAGTCAGTTTCACAGCGATATAACAAACAAGCTACTTGAGGGTGTAGTACGTTGTTTTGAATCCCACGGCGTGAAAAAAAAACAGTGGAATGTTTTTTACTGCCCTGGTTCCTTCGAACTCCCACAAGTAGCAAATCGACTTGCTGCATCGAAAAAGTGGAATGCTATTATTTGTTTAGGTGCTGTTATCCGTGGTGAAACACCTCACTTTGAATACGTCTGCGCCGAAACTGCCCGAGGAATCCAAGAAGTAGCCCTCCGATGGTCTATACCCGTTGTGTTTGGAGTACTGACAACGAATACCCTCAAGCAAGCACAAGATCGCGTAGGGGGAAAACATGGACATAAAGGGTGGGATGCAGCTCTTACCGCATTCCACATGGCAACACTTTTTAAAAAATTAGATCGGTGACAGTATGAAGTATACTAATTTCGTAATTCCAGTTATACTTCTGACTTTTCCTACCATTGCACAAAAAATCCCTCTTGGAACTTGGAAGAATTACACCTGCATGAAAGACGTACGGAGTATTACCACTACAACCAATGCCCTGTATGCAGCCACAACTGGTGGTATGTTTGTATACGATTTTTCAACGTCTGCCATTCAAAAATTTACAAATACTGATGGACTCGCATCGAACAATCTTCAAACCATCTACTATGACAGCCTTGGCTCCCTCTGGCTCGGTGCAACCAACGGGGCTATTTCTGTTTACACAACTACCACGCAGCAGTGGAAATCTATTCTCGATATTAAACACATCGAACCAACCCGATGGCAACAGCGAACGATTCGTGGTTTTGTAAGGCGCGATTCGTTACTTTTCATCGCAGCTGATTTTGGGGTGACTGTGTTCAGACTTCCGAAATGGGAATTTGGTGATACGTATACCGATTTCGGCTTCCCATCGTCCCCAACAATAACAACGTGTGCAATCCATAGAAACACGCTCTGGGTAGGAACAACTGGAGGAATCGCGTACGCACCACTCTCTGCAACAAACTTGATTTCCCCATCAGCCTGGGTACGTCCCTCATTTTCTGGTCTTTCAAATCTTTCAATTACCTCGATCGTTGCATTCCATGATACTGTACTTATTTCTACACCAAGCGGTATAGCTGTCTTTCACAACGGCATGTTCCACGCACTCACCCACTTTAGTGGTATCTCTGTTCAACAACTCCTTGTGAATAGCGATATACTTTACATTCTCCAACGAACAGGCTCAGCGACGAAAGTGTTCAAATTGAAATGGATATTCGACACCCCTGAACTCATTGCTGAAACTCCACATCTTGGTACTTCTTTGATGGTAACGAGGAATCGATTGTTCATTGGTACATCATCAGGAATTTTACAGCGATTGGAAACTGGTGAATGGATAAATCTTTTCCCTAATGGACCGGCGTCGAATGCTTTTACCTCGCTTGTTGTTGATAACAATGGCGTGCTATGGGCTGCTTCTCGCTCGACGTACGGTGCCGGATTTTATCGATTTAATCCAGACTTACCAGATAGTATCCAGTGGAAAAATTTTACAAGTGAACATTATCCTCTTCTCCGTCGTAACAATGCTCTATTCGATGATTATTACACCATTTCACTTGGATCAAACAACACAGTGTGGGTTAGTTCCTGGGGAAACGGAGTTATCGAAGTACGGAGTGACACTCTCGTACGACGGCTCGATTATTTTAGCAAACCAAGTTTGCTCGGTGCTGTGAATCAGACTCCACCATCCTATGTTGTAACAGGAGGGGTTGCTGTTGATTCGTATGGCAAAACTTGGATCGCAAATAGAGTAGAATGGTCTAACCGAAGTCTTCTTCGACTTGATACCGACACTTCAGCAACGTATTTCGACCATGAAATTAGTATGGGATATGTTCAAGCTCTCTTTCATGGACTCTGGATTGATCAATACAATACAAAATGGTTAGCTAACTCTGTCCCCACCGACATGAAACAAACGGGTCTCTTTTTTCTCAACGAAGAGAAGAAAATTTCTGGTACAACACCAACTGGTTGGGGACGACTTACAACTGCAAATGGACTACCAAGCGATGTTATTCTCTGCGTTACAGGAGATCTCGATGGAGCAATCTGGATAGGCACAAGTGCTGGTGCTGTAATACTCTACAATCCTCTGACACCGTCCCGTCTTAGTATTCCATACCTCTTGAAAGGTAGAGTTATACAATGCATTGCTGTTGATGGTGTAAACCACAAGTGGATCGGAACAAAAGAAGGCCTCCTTGTTACCAATCCCGATGGCACTGAACTTTTAGCTCAATACTCTACAGCAACAACTAATGGGGTTCTCCCAACAGACGATGTCCGTGCTCTGGCAATCGATTCAAAACGTGGCATTGTGTACATAGGCACAGAGGAAGGGCTTACATCACTTTCAATACCAGCAATTGCTCCTCTCGATGAGTATACATCTCTTCGATTTAGTCCTCAACCTTTTATACCAGCAGTACACACACGGCTTGTTATTAGTAACCTCGTTACAAATACGACAATCAAAATATTTACCTCCAGTGGTATTCTTGTCAAAAAGTTCGAAGCACAAGGCGGTGGCCGTGCATTTTGGGACGGAACAAACGAGTTTGGGAACACAGTCCCATCTGGTGTTTACCTTGTCGTTGCATACTCACCAAATGCAAATCCGACTGTGGGTAAAGTAGCTGTTCTCAGGTGAATAAAAAGCAACCATTTGGGCAACGCTTTTATTCTTGAAGTTCAACGGTTTTCATTATACATTGAAGTGTTTTAAGAAGAACGTCAACGATGTAATGGAAGGTGATTCTATGAAATGGTACCTTGAACACAAAACTCTCAATCGAATTCATGCCTTCATCGTCTTTGCGATATCTCTTGGAGTATACATTAAAACGCTTTCACCGACCGTTGTTTTCTGGGATGTTGGTGAATTCTGCGCAGCAGCGTATCTTCTTCAGGTGCCACATCCTCCTGGGGCACCACTCTTTCTCCTTATTGCACGCGTTTCTTCAATGATCCCTTTCGTTGAAGACATTGCTGTTCGTATGCATATTCTCTCAGCTATTGGGAGTGCTATCACTTGTGCTCTCCTTTACCTCATTATCATCGATCTTATTTGCATGTGGCGTGGTGAACCCACAACTCTTTTCGACAAAATTATTCTCTACGGCTCTGCAATTGTCGGTGCACTCTCTCTAACCTTCAATGGCACTTTCTGGTTCAACGCTGTTGAGGCTGAAGTGTATGGATTGAGTATGCTTTTTGTGAGTTCAGTTATTTGGCTCGGACTCCGATGGTATAAACGCGCCGAATCAGACAGTGGTGATCGGTACATTCTCCTTATTGCTTACATCATTGGCCTTTCAGTCGGTGTTCACCTCCTTGCAGTCCTTACGATCTTCCCAATTCTTCTCCTCTACTACTTCCGCTACAACACATTTGAGTGGAAATCCTTTATTAAATTTGGTGTACTTTCATTGATTATATTCTTCATTATCTATCCAGGTATCGTAAAAGAATTTCCATCGCTCCTCGATGGTGAATTTCAAGGAATACGAAGTAAATATTTCACATTTATTCCATTGCTACTTCTCCTCAGTGCTCTTTACGGAGTTTACTACTCGTACAAGAAACAACAACGAGCTTTGCACGTTGCTCTCTTAGCTTTTCTCTTCATCGTACTTGGGTACTCAACTTACATTATGGTTTATATCCGCGCCAATGCAAACCCACCAATGAATGAAAACAATCCAAGCACAATTAGCCGACTTGTTTCATACCTCAATCGAGAACAGTATGGTAGTGCCCCGATACTCAAACGACGTTGGGATCCAGATCCAGAGAAACAAGCCTACCATAAAAAATACTCAAGTGATCTCGATTATTTTTGGCGATACCAAACCGTTCACATGTACTTCAGGTACCTTGGTTGGAACTATATTGGGTGTGAGGGTGATTATCGCGATGCCGGCGTACAATGGTCGCAGTACTTTATGATTCCTTTCTTGTTAGGACTCATTGGTGCATACTACCAATGGAAAAAGCAACCCTCGATGGCATTTACAATGCTGATGATGTTCATTATCATGGGCGTTGTCCTCGCATGGTATCAAAACCAACAAGAGCCTCAACCACGGGAGCGTGATTACTTTTATGTCGGTTCCTTCTTTGTATTCTCTCTTTGGATTGGTATTGGTGTCCTCGCTGTAGTTGATTTTCTAAAACAAAAAATGAAGAGCGTGAAAAATGCCGAACTTGCCGGGTATGGAACGATTGTCGCAGCGTTTGCTCTCGTTCCATTGCACATGCTTATCAACAATTATCACAGAGCAGACCGTACAGGAAATTATGTAGCATGGGACTACTCGTATAACCTTCTCCAAAGTTGCGAACCAGACGCCATTCTTTTTACAAATGGTGATAATGATACATTTCCCGTATGGTATCTCCAAGATGTTGAAGGTGTTCGACGTGATATTCGTGTTGTCAACTTAAGCCTTGTTAACACCCCATGGTACATTATGCAACTTAAACACCAAGAACCACACGGTGCAAAGAAAGTTCCAATATCTATACCAGATGCTGCGATTGAGAACATTCTCCCTATCCAATATGAAACTCGAACAATGGCACTGGAAGTACCGAAGGAAGTAGTTGAACAATACATCAAAGAAAATCCCAACACAAAATCTGTTATTGATTCATCGATTATACGCGAAGGAATCCTCCGCTTTACAATGCCCAGTACGTTACATTATGGGAATACTTCAGGATTACGTGTACAAGATATTATGGTGTATGACATTATTCGTACAAATCGGTGGAAACGACCAATTTATTTCGCAATGACCGTCTCTGACGATGGTAAAATTGGACTTCGTGAATACTTACAACTGACGGGTCTTGCTTTCAAACTTGTCCCTGCTCGAACCACAGAATACTGGGCTAACATCAACGAAAAAATGGTTGAAGCACATCTATTTACAGATGTTGAAAAGCCATCGAAAACGTTTCAACCGGGATTTCTCTGGCGCGGACTCCAAGATAGTTCAACGTACTTCGATGAAGACACGCGCAGATTAATTACAGCAAATTACCGAAATCTCTTCTTCTCATATGCACTCCATTGTATGAATGCCAAAGGACAACGTGAGAAAGTTGCAACAATTCTTGATCGTATGGAACAAGTAATTCCTCGTCGTTCGGTACCAATTGATTATCGTGTTAAATATGACATCGCTTCTTTCTATGCACTTGCTGGAAAAAAAGAAACTCAAAATATCCTTCTGAAAGAAATCATCGATGAAACACAGCACATCGTCAAAAGAGGTACTACAGAACAACTATCACAGTACAACCCATACATTGTGCTCTTTTTAGCGTATACAGAGTTGAATATGTTCAACGAAGCAGAAGACATATTAAATAAAATTCGGTCCATGTATGCCTCACATCCACACATTGACCAAATTTATACACAACTTACTGCACAATTGAATGCTCGTCGTTCGATTGCTGGACTAGACTCAACGAAAAAGTAGAGCACAAACAACGTTCAGTAATGAAGATTCGTTCAATCCTGATCGTCGCATTGTCCGGTATCGGTGATGCTCTTATGTTTTCCCCAGCACTACGACTTCTCAGGGAATCACTACCTGATGCACGTATTGACATGTTATGTATGTACAAAGGTGCAGAAGAACTCTATAGTAGAAACCCTGACATTTCGCATGTTCTCTATTGGGATTTTTTACATTTCCCTATTCGACGCACTCTCAAGTTTCTAATAGGACTTCGTGGTCAGTATGATGTCACTATCAGTGTATACCCACAAAATCGGTGGCAATACAATATCATTTGCTTCTTACTCGGCTCACCTATTCGTTTAGGACATAAGTACAACCACTACGCATGGCGTTCTCTATATTTTCTCAATAATAGAACTATTCAGGAACGGGATGAACTTCACAATGTTGAAGAAAATCTCGAACTCGTAAAACTTCTCAATGTCCACCTCACAAAGAAAACACCCCCTCTCCAAGTCCACCTTACACCCCAAGACTATAGAAATGCAATTATATGGCTCGAGACTCACAATTTACCACCAAATGGATTCTTCATTGGATTTCATGCAGGCTCTGCTGAATTAAAAAATCACAGTAAGCGACGTTGGGCACCTGAGAAGTATGCATCGCTCGGAAAACGTTTAATAGAACACTACAACGCTACCATTTTGTTGTTCGGTGGTCCAGATGAACTTGAACTCAACAGAAATATTAACAATGCGATGAATGGAATGGCATATATTGTTCAAACCCCATTCATGACGACTGCAGCACTTATGAAACAATGCGCACTCTTCGTATGTAACGATACAGGGTTGATGCATGTTGCAGCAGGTTTACAACTCCCAATTGTCACTATTTTTGCGTACACAAATCCAATGTATGTCTATCCCTGGAAAACCCAATACCTCATGGTACGTCATCCACTTGAGTGTAGCCCTTGCTTTTATTACTCACCTCGACCAGCACGTTGTCGGTGGAAAGAAGATCAATATCGATGCATTACTCACATCGACGTTGATGAAGTTTGGGAAGCAGTAACTCATATGATTTCACAAATTAGAAAATAGTTCTTATCCATAAAAATAATCGTATTCACCTCTCCATATTTGATTAACTCTGAAATTCTCTCGAACTTCAGATAAAAGTGAGCACTAAACGGTATGTACATTACTAACACGAATCAACAACAATTCCCTCAGTTCATTATTGTCTCTGCTTCGGCTGGATCTGGGAAAACACACACCCTTCTTCTTTATCTCCTCCAACTCATGCTCTCTCCTAATGTACCAAACAACGCTCTGACAAACATCCTAGCAATGACGTTCACAAACAACGCAGCAAATCAGATCAAGAAGAAGTTACTAGATTACTTAAAACGCGTTTATTTTCAGGATACTGAAATAGTTCGAGAACTTCAGACACGGCTCGGAATACCTCAAGAAGTACTCCGAAAACGTTGCTACATCCTCATCAATTCGATTATCGATAACTACAGTGATTTCCATGTCGAAACAATTGACAGCTTCTTCACCCGTATATTCAGGACTATTGCTATCGAACTAGGAATGCCCTTCAACTATATCATTACATTCAGTGACAAGGAGCTACTTTCCGAAGCATTACCTCTCTTCCTCGATACCTTTATTCAAACCAACGAAGGCTTATCTCTCATTGAAACCATTCTCTCCCGTATTCACGAATACTCTCGTGAAGAACAAAAATATGTTTGGGATCCCTATAATATTTTTCTTGAAAAAATATCAGAACTCTTTGCAACTCTCGCTCACTACAGCGCAGAACCAACAGAGGAAATATCTTCCATATCCAAGATCCACGATGAAGTATCTACACTATGGAACCAGATTGACCATTATGCAAAACAGTACGGGATAGACCTTAAAGAACAGTACTACAAACAGAGTAAGTACCTTGCTGATAAGAATTACGACAAATTCTACACTCAACGCTTTAGCATCCCATTCAAAAAACCTCAAACAAAGCAAAAACAAACCGAATATATAAAAGCTTGTTCAGTATGTGAACCTCTCCTCAAAAGACTTAGCACCCTTGCAGCACAGTATGCTGAGTGGAAAGCACGTACGTACTACCAACCATATATTCAATTTTATAAAACTTTTAAGCCATACTACAATGAATACAAACAACGCGAGGGTACTATAACTCTCTCTGATGTATCAAAAAAAATTGCCCAGATCCTTTCCACTGGAGCTGTTCCAGAACTTTTCTACTACATCGGTGAACAAGTGTACCATTATCTCATTGACGAGTTTCAGGATACATCTCCACTTCAGTGGAGCAATATACGTCCACTCTGCGAAAATGCACTTGCCAATGGTGGCTCTCTCTTCATTGTGGGTGACACAAAACAGTCTATCTTTGCATTCCGTGGTGCTGATTGGCGAATTATGAAGCGCCTCCTTGAAAACAAAAATGAATTTCCATCAGCACCAACATCTATTCACACATTGTCAACAAACTACCGGAGTGATGAAGCTATAGTACAGTATGTTCAAAGTACATTCCAACACCACATTCCATCAACACTCTACCAACAACTCTGTGATTCAGAACGATCGGACGAAGCTGAACTCATCAAAGATGCTATCACACTCAGCGGACTACAGGGTGATACTCAAAAAGTTCATGAGAAACGACGGGGGAAAGGACGTGTACACCAATACCAACTTATGTGGGATACTAACCCAAAGGAAAAAATCCTCGAGATTATACAAGACTGTCTTGCTCACGGCTACCAACCAAAAGATATAGCAGTTATCACGCCTAAAAACAAAACAGTACTCGACGTCAGTTCGTGGTTGAACGAGACAGGAATCGATTTCATTTCGTATAGTGCGCTCGATATTCGCAATCGGAAAGTAATTCAAGAGCTTTTTACACTGCTAGCATTCCTCGATTCACCAATGGATAACCTTGCCTTTGCAACAGTACTCCTGAGCAATATTCTTAAAGTGAATCTTGAACGCGCGAATATTTGTTCACACTTTGATATTCACATGTTCATCCACAAATGGTACACTTCTCACTCTCACGATGCACTCTACAAAACATTTGAGCACACCTACCCACTACTATGGAACACCTACTTCGATGATCTATTCAGCTCTGTTGGGTACTTAGCTCTCTACGACCTTTTCACCTTAGCGTATAAACGATTCAATATATATAATTTGTTCCCACAAGAAGAAGCTGCACTCACACAGTGCCTTGAGACACTTCATTCATGGGAAATGGAAGGTCAAAATGATATACAAGAATTCCTGACTTTTGTAAGTCAGTCAACAGCAGATGCATGGACACTCGAAGTGCCAGATCTGAATGCAGTTTCACTCATGACAATTCATCAAGCAAAAGGGCTAGGATTTCCAGTCGTCATTCTTCTTCTCTATGATGAACGACCGCCGAATAACAATTTGTACATTGAGGAAACCGACAATGAGCTTACACTATGGTGGATTATAAACGACAGTGCTCTTATTTCCAAAAAACTTCAACAAAAAAAATACATGCGCGATCTCCTTTCCAAAGTCGACGAACTTAATAAGCTGTATGTTTCGCTAACACGAGCTCAACATGAGATGTATATTGTGACAGTGCTCAATGAGCGATACAAAACATTATCACAATACTTGCCGTCATCTTCCATTGACTTATCACGCAGTACACCGATTGTTAGTGACCAACCACCGCATACTCTCACTCCATACCACACATCGATGCTCTACGAAATCAAAACACATCAGCGAGATCGACTCAACCGGCGCGAGCGATATAGAGGTGATATACTCCATGAAGTCTTATCCCACATTAAGTACATATCACCCACACTGGATGAAGAAATCAATTCATTAGTTACACAATTGAACATCAACCCAGCAATGGGACTTACACACGAAAAATTACTTCAAACGCTCAATCAGCTTTTCACCTGGAATGAATTCATTGACTTGTACAAAGAAAAAGAGGGACGTACGGTTCTTTGTGAAGCTGAGTTTGTAACCTTACGGGGTCAGCTCTACCGCATGGATAGGGTTATCATTGACCATGATACTGTATTAGTTATTGATTTTAAGACTGGCCATGAGGAGAAAGAGTACGAGCAGCAAATTCGTACCTACATGGATATTCTTAGAGACATTTATCCTGAGAAAAACACCAAGGGAGCACTAGTGTACATTGATTCTCAGCGTATAGAGTGGATTCAATGAGTACCATTAAAGTCATAACGGCACGAGAAAACCTCATTGACGAAGTAATACGTCATTTATTTCTTGAGGGTAAAAACCTCTCAACACAAGCAATCGTGTTCCCAGGAAAACGACCAGCTCATTTCCTCCGCAAACAAATTGCAGAAAAATTTGGTTCAAGCTACCAACCACCCCAGATCTACTCAATCGATGAATTCATCGATACACTCGTAACGCGCGACACCTCACCAGTACCAAAAAAATTATCTATTCTCGATGCTGTAACTATTCTCTTCGATATACACGAGCGAAAGGAGTATTCCCTTGGAAAAGGAGTCTTTCGCACATTTTCTCAATTTTTACCTATAGGAATAAAAGCCTTCCATGAATTTGAAGAATTGATCCTTGCAGATGTTGAACCAGTGACTTTTCGTAGCTTAATGGAAGCAGTTCCTTATGGTAGAATGCAAGCACTGGGCCAGTACTATGAAGAATTCTATAATGTACTCCAAACCCAAAATTACACTACTCGTGCTCTGAATTACAAACGTGCTGCATTGTATGTAAAACATACACCCCCAGAGTACACCGTCTTAGTACTTGCTGGCTTTCATACGCTCACTCCGATTGAACAAAAACTCTTCGCTGCACTTCAGCAGTACAAAAATGTCGTCCTCCTCTTTCAAAAGCCATCTACTGACGACCAAAAAGAAAAGTCTCTTCCTCACAACAAGTTTCTGGACTTTCTTCCTTCGCTTTCAATAACTCGTGCACCCGATCTCCATGGACAAATGTTTGCATTAGCAAGTATTTTAAAAAACACCAATGTCCCACTTGACGAATCAACCGTCGTTGTTCTTCCTACGGCACAGTCACTCTTCCCATTTCTTCATTCTGTTATACCTGTCCTTGGTGACGTTGAATACAACATCGCCTTAGGTTACCCATTGGTCCGAACACCTCTCTATGGATTTCTCCGTAAACTCCTTTCAGTTGCTTCAACTATGAATAATGAAGTTATTAGTGCACCACACTATATAAAATTTCTCCTCCACCCATATATAAAAAACATTAAGTATGGTACTCGCACAGATATTACACGCATTCTCATTCAAACACTTGAAGAGAGCTTCGTAAAGAACCCATCTCAGCGTACATTTACGCTCGAACAAATAGAACATGAAACATCTCTTTTTCAAATACTCGAAGATCGACTCAAACCGTTAGAACCATCAATCACTAAAGACCAAATATGTGATCATCTTCAAACAATCCACAATAATACGATTAAGAAAGTACTCTGTATCCAAAAACAGTGTTCTTTAGGAACCCTTGCAGAACAGTTGATTGAAGTTCTTACCTTCATTCACGATTCAAGTGCCGCCAAGCTACATCCCTTTTTCAACATTTATGTTGACGCACTCATTGCCGAGCTTGAATTGCTTATTACATCCTTTGTTGCTCCTCGCACTTTTTCAACCCCTGATGAATACACAAAATTTTTGCACACTTATTTAATAAACTGCTCAGTGCCTTTTCCCGGAACACCTCTCCGTGGTGTTCAAGTGCTTGGACTTCTCGAAACACGTAATATACAATTTCGAACAGTTTTCCTTCTGGATGCCAACGAAGGTTCCCTGCCACCTATATCCGATCCTCCTCTCATTCCCCATCATGTACGTATACAACTTGGTTTGGAAACTAACAAAGAACGAGAAGAACTTATTGCACACTACCTTCGATTACTCCTTCAAGGAGCTGAGCATGTACATCTGTTCTTCTCTGAAACACACTCAGGGAAAAAAGAACGAAGTAGATACATTACTAAAATCCTTTGGCAAATCGAACAACAGAAACAGCAAGTTTGTGAACAGTCTTTAATTCAGAATGTTCGGTACCAATTGCGACTTTCTACACAACCACCTCAATCACTTCCTAAAACACTCGAAATGAGTGAACAATTGAAAGCATCCTTTTTTACCGCAACAATGCTCGATACCTATCTCCATTGTCAACTCCGCTTCTACTACCATTATGTTCTTGGTTTACAGGAACACGAAACTGTATTTTCCGATTTTGAAGAAAAAGATATTGGGATAGTTGTTCATCGAATCCTGCAGAGGATGTACAAACCATTTATCAATACTCCACTAACTCCTGAAAAGCTTCAGCACCTCGATTTGGACATGCTCGTAACAGTAACCTTACAGGAACAGTTTGGTTCCCCAATTCAAGGGCGCCTTACACTCATTCAAAGACAGTTACGTACACAACTTAAAGAATATATCGAAGCATATCAGCTACCTCTCCTTCGAAAACATCAGATTACAATACTTGGCTTAGAACAAGTATGTTCATTTTCACACTCAGGCGTACTCTTTTCATCAAAAATCGATAGAATTGAACAACGTACTAATACAATTTACATTCTTGACTATAAGACCTCTTCAAATGTCACAAACTATAAAATTAATTTTTCTAGAGTTGATCCATCAGAGCGAGCTAGTTGGAGTAAAGCTATTGGTTCACTACAACTTCCTCTCTACACCATGCTTTATTCAACTTTGAGTACGATTCCCTCTACTGCTATCGTTGCTGGTTATATTTTCCTTGGTAGAACAAAACTGAACGAGAATTGCGAAATATCACTCTATGACTCAAACGACCAAGCATTGAAGTGGCAACCTATCTTAGAAAACATTATACTTTCTCTTGTTAAAGAAATTTGTGATCCAAACGTTCCATTCACACCCACTGAGAACTTTAAGAATCACTGTCCATGGTGCCCTTTTACAATACTTTGTGGAACACAGTGGATAGCATAATTAGCCGACGCAATTCTTAACACTAATAAAGAACCATACAATAATCCCCTCATTTTAACGGCATGAACTGGCATTTCATCCGAGAGAATCCCCTCATCATCGATTTACACTTTCAATTACGGACTGATTCCTTTAAACTAAATATTAGAATCGAACAAATTAGAACCGCAATCAATCGCATGCTGCTCCTCAAGATAGCCTCCTATAGCACACACGTTTCGTTCGATTCGCCAAGCCCGACTCACTCCATCCCATGAGTCGGGCTTTCCTTCTAACCTCCCAAAGGTCTTTCATTATTGCATTCCATCAACACCATTCATATATTTGAGGCAACTATTACTCTGCTAACACGATGGATATTATTATTGATCTCATAATTCTTTCGACGTTATTCCTTATTCAAGCATCATTTGTGCTCTATGTGGCAGGTCCCCTCATCCTCTTAAAACCGACACGCCGCACTACCAACTGGTATGCACAGCGTACCACTCTCCTTCACCCCTCTGATGCACAACTCCCCTCAGAGCTCATTACCTTTGACACATTCGATGGCTTTACACTCCACGGATGGTTTATCCCTCACTCTCATCCAAAGGGAACTATCATCTATTTACATGGAGTTGGTGATTGTAAAATAGGAGGTCTTCCTTTTGCTCAACACTTCTGGCAGAATGGCTTTTCTATATTTCTCTTCGATCTCCGTGCACATGGTGAAAGTGAAGGACTTTACTGTACGTACGGGTTTTATGAAAAACATGATGTTGTAACCGCAATCACCTACCTATATTCAAGAAATGATATAGTTCTAGGGAATATCGGCGTTTTTGGTACTTCAATGGGTGGAGCTGTTGCCATTCAAGCTGCAGCAATCGATCAACGTATAGCAGCCGTCGTTTCAGAAGGAAGTTTTACTGCACTTCGTACAATCTTTGTAGATTACCAAAAACGCATTATAAAACTACCATGGCACTTCCTCCGAAATGTAGCCCTTGCCCAATCACAACGACTTGCTAATTTTAAAGCACGGCTTGTTTCTCCACTTGAAGACCTAAAACATGTACACTGCCCCATACTCATTGCACACGGAAAGAGAGATTCTCTCATAAAAGTTGATTACGCATACATGCTCTACAATGCAGCAAATGACCCTAAAGAGTTATACATAGTCGAAGATGCTAACCATAGTGATGTGTGGGAAGTTGGTGGTACTGAATATGCAAACACTCTCACTTCATTTTTCGAACGACACTTACACCAACATAGAACGTAAATGAGTATAAAAAGAGTAGTTCCTGTATTAATTTTTTCCGTTCTGATATCAAGTACGCTCTATACACAAACACCTTTTTCACTCGACAGTGCAGTCTTTCATCTACACTACTTAACAAACAATATAGGCCCACGACCCGCAACATCACCAAATGAGCGAAAAGCATTGATCTACTCGAAGGAATTACTCAGCCACTACGGATACGCAACATATATCATGGAATTCACACATGTTTTACTACGGAATAAGTCCGTCAATGGTACATCTGGAGTTGCCTATGGCATCAAACAAGGGAAGAGTAATAAAATTATTGTTATTGGTGCACACATCGATTCCGCTTCACCGGATGTTCCAGGCGCAATCGATAATGCATCTGGAGTAGCATGCGTACTCGAACTCGCTAGAGTGTTCTCAACTGAACAGCTGTATTTTACGCTAGTTATTTGTCTATTCGGTGCTGAGGAACTTGGTTCACAAGGATCCCAGTATTTTGTCGAACACTTTCCACTTATCGATAGCGTCGTACTCATGCTTCAAGTTGACATGGCAAATGGTACAAAAGAACTCATGCCATTAGTCGATTCAAAATCACACAATTCACCACCTTGGCTCGTTAAAGCCATACAAAATGCACTTCTTACCTCTGGATACAGTGGGTTGTGGTACCCAATTCATTTCTTCACGTTCAACAGAATATTCCAAGGGAAAGGGATCGGTTCTGACCACCAATCGTTTCTTGAAAAAGGAATTCCAGCAATTTGCCTTTCATCATCAATGAATGAACCACTCCATACAGTACAAGATAATTTCGAAGCAATTCTTCCTTCCGGACTAAAACGAAGTGGTGATGTTCTCTATACTCTTGTTCATTCCATTGGTTCAGAGGTACCAAAGAAAGATCTTACTCCATACATATTCATAACACTTGGAACATTTCTCATTTTCATTCCTCAATGGGCAGCACTTATCCTCATTGTTACAGGACTTATTGTCGCTTTTGTTCTATGCTTCAACGCTAAAAAACAAGCACATACTCAAACAGTTCAATATAGCACCGCACTTCCAGGAATTAAAATGTTTTTAATGCTTCTCTCTGTTGTAAGCATTGCCTGGCTTTCAGAAAACTTTGTGAGTACTTTGAAAGGTGTACGGTACCCATGGATTATTAATCTCAAGTATTACATTTATCTCGGACTGCTTACTGGTACCTTCACATTTACTGTGTTTCTCAACCTCATACCAAATGCTTTTGCTTGGTGCCATCCTAAACAATGGTTTTTCCGTGCATCATTGCTTCTTTCAGCTAATACCTTACTCTTATTATTTCTCGATTTTAGACTAGCGCTGTACCCATCAATTAGTTTGCTTAGTCTTGGCATCATTCATATATCCAATCGTCATAGTGTTCAGTACTTTGTATGGTTCATCTCATCGTACCTTCTTTTCAGACTTATGTTTTCCGAGGGTTTCCATTTCATTGCCCGGCTTATTGCACTCCACGAATTCTTACCAAAGAGTATTACAACTCTCTCCCAGATGATATGTATTGTCGTTCTTACCTATTGGCTCTACCCGTCACTGCTAATTTTTGCAGGGATTAGTTCACGATATACAAACTCTCAATATTTCAAGGCATTAACATCCTTGAAATCCATTGGATTCCAATTTATATGCATAGTCACGTCTTTTTTCATACTACTACACACACCATCGTATAGTGAGCAATGGCAACAAAACATTACTGTAGAGTACAGAAGCGATAACAGTACTACTGCTACACTCTGCATAACAAGTCCTGAATATCTTACTGGAACGAAAGTTCACAGTACATCTTTCGACACAACGATCGTTGGTACACTAAACGATCTACACATTCCTATTCCCGCTGAAAAATCCACATGGTTAACAGAACTGATTACAACGCAAGGTATTAAGTGTGATACAACAATTCAATACACGTTGAATACGAACATTTACTGTACTCAACAACCAATGGAATTGAGCTTTACGTTAAGGACACAGAAACCCACTCTCCGTGAAGTATATTCTCCGTGGTACATTCACCGTACAAGTCACTCTTTCCAATTTTTGTTTACGTATCCAAATACACATCTCTTTATCCCTGCTGTACTAGAACTTTCAAATCCCGATACTATCCATGTTCACATTGAAGCTCTTTTTCCATTACTCCCTCATTCAATCACGGTTACAAAGCCACTTGCGAATTGTATACCACGAACACGTCTCGAAAAACACTTGACATTTTACTGCCAATGATAAATTATTTTTTGCCACCACACTTCGAAAAGGGGTGAAGAGCCCAGCCACCATCTGGGCTCTTCTTGATCTGTGGGGGAGGCTAGCCCACAGATGTTTGGGAGGACGTGCG
>JAOAFT010000002.1 GCA_026416125.1 Bacteroidota bacterium | reverse complement strand
TCACCGTGTAACTTGTTTGCTGGTTCAATCCGGTACGAATGCGTTATCGGTACACCTGCTTCGAGCTGTGCTGATACTGAACAATATTTCGTGCGTGAGAGCTCAATAGCATGTTCAACATCGTTAGGATGTATACCATCACCATAAAAAACATACTCGACATGAAGTGCTGTATACTTCTTAGGATGCTCATGTGCTTCTTCGGCAGAAATAATGCATTCATAACCTAAAAGAGGTGCACGTTTTTTCTTGAGAATGGTGATCACATCCATTGATGTACAACCTGCAAGAGCCATAAGTAAAAGTTCTTTAGGTGTAGAACCAGCATTCGATCCACCGGTTTCTTCCTTCGTGTCGAGTACAACCCAGTGATTGCTCTTTCCTTTCGCCAGAAGTGTTGAACCTTTCACTTGGCGAAGATATACTTTTTGTTCCATCGTAGTACCTTTAACCTTGTGAATATAATTTTTTATAGGCTGTCAATACCTGCTCCATAAACAAGGTTTCGGGGAGATTCCCTTCAAAGTGGTGGTTTTCATTGATGACAATGTGTGGAACGCCATAGACTTCATATCGTTCAGCTAGATCAGGGAACTCAGTTACCTCTACCATCTCTGAACTAATGTTTGAGTTTAGGAATGCAAGCTGATGAACGAGGGTAACAGTTCGTGGACAGTAGGGACACGTTGGTGTAACAAATACTTTTATATAGAGTGGCTGCCGTATTGTTGTGAGCTTCTGAAGCGTGTCGTCACTTACACTGTGCTGGTATGTCCCGAGTGTTTCGATTGTGTGGAGAAGAGCGATCGTTTCGTAGCCGCCTGGTGTACCAGTGAAGCGTATTGTTGACCCCTCTTTGGTTTCGATGAGCAACGTTGGTACATGGTACACATCGTGCTTACGTTGACTTGAAAGAGGTATATCGGTACTTCGTACATCAAGATTGACTTTCCCATCCGATAGTTTCGAGAGTGTTTTTAAAAATGCTTCTGTTGTTGAACAATTCTCATTCTCGTTCTCTATAAAAAGAAGAATTGAAACAGGATGGTATAACTTCTGTAAACGTTTTTGAATCTCTTCTGTTGATATGTGTTCTAAAAATTGTATTGCCACGGCACCTCGTTCATATTTCCGTGAATACATAATTTATTAATATGATGCATGAATTATAACAACGATCCTTCAATATCCTTCATGTTCGCTAGGAATAACAGGACCACGGAATGCCCGATAAACGTAAACAAAATATCCAATAACAAGAATGATCCCGAAAATCCACCATGCAAGTCCAACGGAAAGTCCATACGGTTCAGCTGCAGCTGTGTAAATAGTTATACTTGGATTACTCGTGGATAATGAAGGGAGAAGTGTAGGGTAGAGGCAAAATGCAAATGTAAGAAATGTAAAGAATAGGAATAGGGATGAGCTTACAAATGCAGGACGTAACTGGTCTTTCTGATTAAATACGCGGATAGCTACAAATGTACCGAGTATGAGAACTGGGAGAACAAGTCCAAAGGGATAACGTAAGAAGTTTGAGAAAAATTGGTTGTTCATGAGCAAGAGCGTTATTAGTATTGCAACAAGGAGTACAATGGTGATGTACCAGCTTTTTCGTGCGACTGTAGTAGCCCGTTGACGGAGTGAATTCACTGTCTTTACTGCAATGTACTGAGCTCCGTGGGACGTAAGAGCAGCAACAGAAAAAAGACCACACAGTATAGTGAACCAATCGAGAATACCAACGTTGCTATGTACTGAAAATGATGAAATGAGAGGTATTTGAAAGTAACCATTTTCGGTTAATGGGAGACCACGGAGAATGTTACCAAAGGCAACACCAAGGAGGAACGTTATGAGTAAACTTGCTATACAAAACGCAGTATCCCAAAAAGCAATCCATGCTTGCTTGGTTGATTGATGACGTAATTCAATACCAAGAGCGCGGAACATTAGTAACCAGAGGACAAGCATAAGGGGGATGTAAAATCCACTGAAGAGCGATGCATACACAAGGGGAAAAGCGAAGTAGAGTGTTCCCCCAGCTGCAAGCAACCATACTTCATTACCATCCCAGAATGGGCCGATTGTTCTAAGGATTGTTCGACGTTCAGCGTCGGAACGTGCAAGAAACAGATGGAGAATACCAGCTCCGAGATCAAATCCATCGAGCACTATGTACATTCCAAACATGAATGTAACATTAATGAACCAGATAGTTTCCATAGTACACCTTGTTGCGAATTATGAATACACGTGTGTGCTATCAACCTCAGGACCTTTCCGCACTTTCTTTATGATAAGTATGATATAGAGTATTCCAAACAGAGTGTAGAGTGAGACAAAACCAATCAATGAAAATAAACTCTGTTGTGGTGAAACAAATGGGGAAAGCCCATCTTTAGTTAGCATTAAGCCATATACAAGCCATGGTTGTCGTCCAATTTCAGCAGTCATCCACCCCGCTGTATTTGCTAGGTATGGTAAAGGAAAGGAAAGGGTTAGAATTCGAAGAAGCCAACGCTCCGTAAAAAGTTTTTTCTTCCACCAAAGAAAAAGCGAGACAAGTGTGAGCGAAACGAAAAGAATGCCGAGAAGAATCATTGCTCGATAACTATAGAAAACAAGTTCAACATGAGCGGGCCAGTGCTCACGCGGGAAATCGTTGAGTCCCTTTATAGGAGCTTTGGGATCTAAGTGGGTCATAAGACTCAGAACGTATGGAATCGATATTTTATAGTCGACTCGCATTGAATCAACGTTAGGGATACCTATAATCACGAAATCGGCACCTTCTTTTGTATGGAAGACGCCTTCCATAGCAGAAAATTGGGAAGTTTTATGCCGATAGACTTCTTTTACCTGTCCATCACCCGTTGGTACCACCACGAGTATTGATGAAATAGTTGCAGCAATGAGTCCATACCGTAGAAAGGTTTTACCGTATTCAGTATAGTGGTTTTTAAGGAGATAGTAAGCACCTACAGCGACGACAACAAACGAAGCAGTAACCATTGAAGCACACATCGTATGTGTGTATTGCCAAAGAAGCCAAGGATTAAAGAGTAAACCAAAGAAATCATTGAGGTGAACAGAACCGTCGGTTGCAATGGTATAGGCAACTGGATGTTGCATCCAGGCATTTGTTGCAACAATGAAGTAGGCAGAAAGCCATGCTCCGAGGAAGACAAGGATAGCACTTGCAAGATGTACTTTTTGACCAAAACGTTTTTCGCCATAGAGGAATATTCCAAGGAACGTTGACTCGAGGAAGAATGCGAAGATGCCTTCCATTGCGAGTGTTTGTCCGATGACACCTCCTGCAAAGGTTGAAAACAATGCCCAATTCGTACCGAATTGGAACTCCATAGGAATTCCGGTAATGACTCCAAAGAGAAAACTAATTCCGAAGATTTTTCCCCAGAACCGTGCAGTGGTGTTTAGGTGTTCGTCGTTCCGTTTGAGTGCAAGCACTTTAAACACTACAATGAGGAGTGCAAGCCCCATTGTGAGTTGAGGGTAGATGTAGTGGAATGTTATTGTGAAAGCAAATTGTAATCGCCCTAAAAGAAGCGCGTCCTCCATAGCAACTCCTTCAATTGTTTAGGAGCAATATACATAAATTTTTGAAAAGTAAAAGATATTTATGGTGGTTGAAGGAATAGAGGTAAAATCTTCACCTACTTCAAGATAATCGTGGTTCATTAAATTAATCTTTGTATGCTAAGTACCTGAGAGGTAGAGATTACCCCTGGAAATGTACCTTGACATTCTGTTTAATATACATCGAACAGAAACAGAGCTCAGTATCATTCCTATTACTTTACTGTGGAGAGTTGTTAGACGGTTTTGAGCACACAGTTGAAATTCTCAATGGTACATACAGTGGACAATAACCTACTGCGCTTGTAATAATGAAGGTACCACCAATAACTAAAAGAACAATACCGAATGGACCGCTAACAACTTCATAGTAATACAGTAAGCCGAAAACTATGGCAGCTATTAATCGCACTATTCTGTCTACTAATCCCATATTACATTTCATAATATTTTTCCCTTTCATGTGTTTATTAATGTGATGCCATGGAATTATTTGTAGATTCAGATCTTTCGGAGAATATTGAGTCTATATTGTATTGATGTTTTCGCCTGATGAAGCATGTGAGTTACTGCAAGGTACCGAAAACAGAATATGCCAGTTACTCAAAGTATTTTAATGCATTTTCAGTTGCTTGAATGAAAGGCTTTACAGAAAGTTCTTGTCCTGTCGCGTGTTTCATCCAAAGTTGAGGCGATAATTTTCCAAAAGTTACCATACGCACAATTTGTTTTCCAAATGGCGGATGTTTGCTAATGTACTCTTCTATCTGATGGGCTATGATGTGTCCTAGTGGGTAGTCGGGAAGGTAGAGAAACGCATCAATGAGGTGGGAGTAGATAGCAAGGAGCTCGATATCTCTTCTATTGAAAATGGGAGCGTAGTATGTATTCCAAATCTTTCGGGCAATTGCTAATGTAGCTTCTCGAAGTTCTTCAGGTGTTGCAGTAGGGTGCTCATACATCCATCGCCACACATCCATGTCAACCAATGCAACACCAGCAATTTCGTATGTTGCCCAGAAGTCATTGAGTGTGAAGAGTGCGTCTGCAATTGGATCGTTGTTCTGCAAGCCAAGAATTTCAAGATCCCTTGATTGAAAGAGAAACGCAATTGCTTCTGTGAAAGCTACGTTTGGTACCCCGTTGAGGAAGTAGAAATCGATTTTGTTGAGCGAGAGGATTTGTTCGACGTTGTGACCGAGTTCATGCATCGCAATATTGAAGCTTTTATAGTTCATCCCATTGGAACCAACTCGCGTGCGGAGCCGAGCTTTTGCAGTGCGCATCGCTGCGCCAGCAGCGTGACCAGCACCACGAGCTGCTTCAACGGTAAGGTGGGAAGCGATCGTATGAGCAGTAGATTCATCAAATCCAAGAGTTATAAGTATGTTTGGAACATCGGTTGTGAAAGCGTCGAGCGATGGATATTTCTGTTGGACACGTTGGTCGAGCTCTTCTTGCGTAAACTTTGATTGTGGTTTGAATCCATTGTACCAAATATCGAATGGTTCGAGGGGGCGTTGTAGTCGATGTTCGATAAGCTTCGCTACTCGTGGTACGACAGGTGATGAGAGAATACTTTCGAGAAGGTAACGTACATATAGTTCGGGTATTTCTCGTTCTTCATTGAAACGACGTGCCATGTGCGAGGGAGCTAGCGGGCAGTAGGGATCAAGTCCCCGTGCAGCTTGAAATGTTTTGAGGAGCATTGCATATCGTGTATCTGGTTCCCGTTCGAATGTACTTTGAACTACTGCTATAGAACTCTGAGGTACATCGAAAACCTTCGTCGGAGTTACAGTGTTTGTAAATGGATTCCAGTCTACAGTAGGATTATTAATAACACTTGCAGGAATTGTTTGTGTAACGATGCGTTCCATAATTTTTTGTATGAGACGCTGTTTTGCTATACCTCCTTTTGGCGAGGAATACTGTGCTTTTAGTTCATCTCGAAGATTCCAGTGTGAGAGCAAACGCATCCCTGGTGGAAATGGTCGCTCTCCTTGTTCATCGAGTACATGGTGCATGAAAATATTGTATTCTGAAATGTATTGATCTGCAATGGAAGCAGCTTCTGCTAATGCTTGATATGCGGTTGCAGGGATACGGTAAGCAAAGAGTTGTGCAAGTCGTACTTCAGCCCATTGTCTGCGTGTCCAGGACAATCCATTGTTTAATCGTTCCTCGACTGTTGTGAGGGGAAAGTTTAGTAATACTGCAAATGCTATTTTATTTCTAAAGAAATCCTCTGTGATGTGTGCATTTGGTGCATACGATCCGAATAGCTCGTCAATTGGAGTTATGGGGCCCCGATCAAGTTCGATGTGTTCGCGGAGTTTTCGTGTAATTTCTTCCATGTATCCGAAAAGTGGTTCTAAGTAGAATTCACATTTCGAAAAGAGTGTGTCGAGAACCTCTGGTGTACCGGCAAAGTACTTTCGAACAAAGTTTATGAATACAATTGAATCACCATCCTCAGTGGTCCAGTATCGAGCAACTTGCTCAAGTCCACGTTGGATGCGTTGTTGTTGTTGTGTTCCATACTGTTCAGTGAGTTCTCTCGAGAGAGCCGAAAGTGTACTGTTCATCCAAGGGAGTGATTGCTTCGCATGTGAAATCATTGGTACCATAGGAATAACCATACCGATGAATAGTAAGTGACTGAATTTCATTGATAACCCAGACGTTTTGAATGCTGATTACAACTGTTGTCTTTGTTCATTCCGGAGAATATCGAGTGTCTCGATAGCATGGCGAAGGTGTGGTATGAAGATGCTTCCGCCAATAACGAGGGCAACATTGAGAGCATCGTACAATTCTTCATCCGTCCAACCAGCTTTGACGCATTGGATGAGGTGATAGTCGATACAGTCGTTGCATCGAAGTACACACGATGCAACGAGCCCAAGAAGTTCTTTGGTTTTTGCGTCGAGGGCACCATCTGTGTATGCTTGGGTATCGAGATTGAAAAAGCGTTTAATCCCACGATGATTAATATTCATGATGCGTTCATTCATTCGTTGTCTGTACTCACGGAAGTGATCGAGGTGAGAAATCATACGAGATCTCCTTATAGATACTGATAGATACCGAAACATTGTTTTGAACCGATGTAACGAGCATTGTGCTCATTGTCGTGCAGGTGCATTGCAACCCGTGTGTGCTCGAGTGCGTACAATATATTCTGCATTCTACGCTCTGTAGTGGCATCCGATACTTTTCTTGTTTGCCCATGCGGCAGTTGTAATGATAATCGCCGAACGAATTGCATTTCGTAACCCAATGATGCTATCGTTAAGCTTTACAGCACGGTAGAAACGCTGAATTTCAGTTTCAAGGTGAAGAAGTTCGCGGAGTGCACGTTGGAGTCGATCAACTGTTCGAATAAGACCTGTGTAATTCCACATGATATGTTTAATAACACTCATGTCTTGTGCAATAAGAGCGGAGTCAGGTAATGTTGTTCCCGTTTCTTCCCATGGGGGAATTTGTTCTGCAGGGAAAGGCTGAATTTCGTGAATGGTGTGTTGAATATGTTTAGCTGCTCGGTATCCCCACACGAGTCCTTCAAGGAGCGACGTGCTAGCAAGACGGTTCGCACCATGGAGACCGGTACAAGAAACTTCGCCGATTGCATAAAGATTTTTAATTGTTGATTGACCCCACTCATCAACCCATACACCTCCACAGAAGTAGTGGGCTGCCGGTACGACAGGTATGGGTTCTTGAGTGATGTCAATACCTGCCTCGAGGCAGCGTGAGTAGATATACGGGAATTGTGATTTCAGTGTATTGGCAGGAATGTACGAGGCTGCGTCGAGGTACACATTCGGGGTGTTTTGGAAAAGCATTTCTTGGTGAATGCTTCGGGCTACAACGTCACGGGGTGCAAGGTCTTTCCAATCTGGATCATATCGCTCCATAAAAGGTTCACCTTTTTGGTTGATGAGCCTTGCTCCAGCGCCACGAAGGGCTTCTGTGATTAAGAAGCACGGACCATGTTCTTGATAGAATGCAGTTGGATGAAACTGAACATACTCACAATTTATTGTTCGAGCACCTGCTCGATGTGCCATTGCTAAACCGTCGCCACGTGCACTTGGTGGGTTTGTTGTACGAAGGTATATTTGGCCAATTCCGCCGGTGGCAAGTACCGTCATACGAGAAAGTATCCGATGAACAAGTCCTGTGTTTTGGTTGAGTACATATGCCCCAACACACCGTGGGGGATCATACACTGTTAAACGATTGTATGCGTGGTGTGCTGGAGTTAAGAGATCGACAGCGGTAGTTTCTGTATAGAGAGTAATGTTAGTGTTGTTTAAAACAGCATCGATAAGTTTGTTTTCAATTGCGCTTCCAGTCATATCCGAAACGTGAATGATACGAGCTACGGAATGTCCACCTTCCCGCGTAAGTGCAAGTTCACCGGTTGGTGTACGATCGAAAGGGACTCCATACTTTTCTATGAGAAGTTTTTGTACGAGGGATGGACCTTCCTGTGAAAGAATTGTAACAGCACGTGGATTGCAAATGTTTGCACCTGCGTTTTGTATGTCTTCTGAGAGGAGTTCTGGAGAATCACCGGGGCCAGTGAAAATGATGCCCCCTTGGGCATACATTGTATTTGACTCGTTTGGTTGAGAACACCGTGTCACGAGGGTGACATGGATACCTGCATCAGCTAGTTCAAGAGCGACAATGCAGCCAGCGATACCAGTGCCTATGACCAGGACATCTGTTTCAACGCATTCGTCCAGTGTACGCATTTAGTCTAAAGGTTTATTCGGAACAGTTGGGCCAATTGCGAGCATCCGTTCTAATGCACGGTATGCACGTACCCGAATTTCTTCCGGCACGTTGATAATGTAACGAGTATATTTTAAAGAATCGAGTGTATCTTGCAACGTAATTTCATTCATGTGAGGGCATCGCATTGAGCAGAGACGTAGCATTTCTTTTTCGGGATGTGCGCCGGCAATGTTGTCTCCCATGGAGCATTCTGTCAGGAGCAGGTAGCGAGGTGCATTTGTGCGCTCAATGTATTGAATCATGGCAGAAGTACTACCAGTGAAGTCTGCAGCTGCTGTTACCTCAGGACTGCATTCTGGGTGAGCAAGGATAACAACATCGGGGAATTGTTGACGGACGTTCTTTATGTCGTCAACTGTGTACTTTTCATGGACTTCGCACCGTGCGTGCCACCCGATCATCACTTTCTCAAGAGTTGTGTCAGGGAGAGGATCTCCTTTCGTTGGGAATATAATGTGGCGACCGGTTTCTAAAGCAACATTTCGTGCGAGATACTCATCGGGGAGGAAAATGACCGTGTCAGCTTTTAAAGATTCGACAACAGCAACAGCATTACTCGAAGTGCAGCACACATCAGATTCAGCTTTAACTTCTGCGCTTGTGTTAACGTAACTAACAACAGGCACTCCAGGATATTGTTCTTTAAGTCTTCTGACATCGTTGGCAGTAATGCCGTCTGCAAGAGAGCAGCCAGCTTTCTTTGCTGGCAAAAGTACAGTTTTCTGAGGGGAAAGTATTTTCGCTGTCTCTGCCATAAATCGGACGCCACAGAATACGATAATATCTTGGGTGGCTCGTGCCGCTGCCCTGGAAAGTTCAAGTGAATCACCTGTAATGTCAGGAATTGAATGGAAAAGCGCAGGTTCCATGTAATTGTGGCCAAGGATAAGTGCATTCCGTTCTTTCTTCAGCGTAAGGATTTGAACAGCAAGTTCCGCTTTATAGCGAAGTTCAATGTCAGGAACTATGTCCCGGAGTTTTGCTTTGAGTATTCTATAGAGCTCATCTACTGTCATAGTTGTGTCCTTTTCCGTATAGTAAAACTTAGATCGAGTGCTTTTACGGAATGTGTAAGTGCTCCAATCGATATCATATCTACTCCCGTTTGTGCTATTTCGACGACGGTTTCAAGTGAAACGTTTCCAGATGCTTCAAGAGGAATACGTCCAGCAGTGATTTCAACGGCTTTTCGAAGTGTTGGAATATCCATATTATCGAGCATGATTCTGTCAACTTTCAATGAAATAGCTTCACGGAGTTCATCGAGAGTTCGTACTTCGACTTCGATTGCCACATTTTTAAGGTTTTTTGACCATACTTGAGTTACTGCTTGGGTAATTCCTCCAGCAGCTGCAATGTGGTTATCTTTGATAAGGACCATATCATAAAGACCAAAGCGATGATTGACACCACCGCCATACTGGACTGCAAGCTTATCGAGGATGCGGAGACCTGGAGCTGTTTTTCGTGTGTCCATTATTTGAGCACCGGTTCCTTTCACAGCGTCAACATATGTCCGTGTTAGTGTAGCAATGCCAGACATTCGTTGGAGAAAATTTAGTGCCGTTCGTTCGGCTGAAAGAAGGGCTCGTCCTTTACCTGTGATGGTAGCGATACGTTGACCTTTCTTAATACGGTTCCCTTCCTTAGCATATGATTTAACGTGTACGTGTCGATCGAGCATTTTAAAAGTTTCGTACGCAACATTGAGGCCTGCAATAACTCCATCACTTTTCGCAATCAAGTCACCAGTGAGTATAAGTGAAGGGGGAATAGTACATAGCGAAGTAAGATCACCGCTCCCAATATCTTCGTCGAGCGCACGACGGATAATGGCTCGAATAGTACGCTGAAAATTCATAGAGTTATCCCTTCTCTGTTTTTCGAAAGAGAACTATTCTGTTTGTATTTGTTCCTTTCTCATTATTGTTGATGCCCCAAATTCGTGAAGTCTTGGTGAAACGTTGATCGTTGACATAGATACCGAGACAAGTGAATCCCGCTTTTATGCCAAGCGGTACCACATGTTCATCGAGATGGAGAGAACGCTTCACTTCACCCACTTCGAAGGCAACAAATCCACGAGGTTTTGTAATGCGATAGAGTTCGCGAAAGACACCGAACAATACTGCAGACCATTCATCAATTGTACGCAGGAGAGTTACTGTTTTGCTAATTTCTTCAACGTCAATGGCATTGAACCAACATCGTAACCAATTGTCTTGTACATAATTGACTACATCGAGAAACGGTGGTGAGGTTACTGTGAGTTGTACAGAGTTAGCTTTGATACTCTTTGTTTCACGAGCATCTTGTGAAAAGAATCGGGCTGTTTGTGCTGCTCTTTGGAGTATTGTCCGATCAAACGCTGTTACATCCTTTAGGAGAGACCGTGTTTTCTTTAAGATAATTGCGCGAGTATCACGGTACTCTGGTTTTTGTCCCAGACGTTCATTGATTTTTTTCTGCCTTTCAGGTGATACTGCCTGGTTAGGTGGCAGAGAGTACACAGAAAAGAAACCACCAGAATGCCCTGTAAGCCTGTTCGTTGCAACCATCCGAATCCATTTATCGATCGAATCTTCTTCACCAAAATCGCGACGTTTTTGAAGGTATGTACGGAGGGAGACAATTTCACTTTCGGTACGCTTATCGTAGAACATCGACAAGTCAATGTCAGCTTCTGCCTTTTCGGAAATCGGAATTTCTTTCAATCGTTGTTCAACCTCAGTGTACTGTGGTGGGGAGAGTCGTGGTTCTGTAAGAATGCGGGACAGTGGGTTAATGTCATTTGAAATGACAGTTCGTTCCAATAAAGCAGCTTCAAGAATTGTTGTTCCTCGACCACTGAATGGATCATACACCACATCACCAGGATTTGAAAGATGCTCAACGAAAAATCCTGGAAGTTGTGGTTTAAAACATGCACGATATGAGATTTCGTGGAGTGAGTGAGCCTGTCGTTGTTTTGATGTCCAAAATTCACCATAGTACCGTGGAACTGATTTCCCTGCAATATCGAGGTCTTCGACTTTTTTAAGTCGATAGTTAACCTCATACATTAATCTGTCAAAAAACGGAAGAGTCTCTTTTGGTACTTTAACTTTTACTGGTGCCATGTACTAACTCCAATAGAACAACACAACTTACTAGTAATGTACGAAAAACTTTCCATCAAATGGTGCAATTTTTCTCGGGGCCAAGTTGTCACATCCTGGAGCTACGTACGAATTCAAGTGTTGACTGCAGTTGATAGTGAAACGTCTCTGTGTTTCGAAAGATCGAATTCTTTGAGTTGCATGTTTAGATGAAAGAAGCGTGTATACCAGGCGCTATGCGTGTTTTTGTTCGTAACTCCGTTGTTTACAAAGGAAGTTCCTCGTTACTTGTTACTTCAGTTCAATCTACAAGGGATTATGTTGGTTACTGGATCCACGGGAAGCGGTCAGTTGCTAATTGGTTGAAAATATGCACTCGGGAAAGAGTACTCGCCTCTCAAATCTTATTTGTTCTCAGGGGAAGCAATACAATATAGATGCCGTTTGTATGAGTTCATTATGGAAAGAGTGATAGGGGAACTAAATAACATTGCGGCAGAGTTTTCATAGTGTCCTACTATGAGTAGGATTTTTACGTAGAGTTCTAACAAACGCTTTGAACATAATGTTCATCGTATACTCTTCAGGAGTGTTTCACATAGTGTTCCATCGATGATGTAGTATACAGGATCGTATGTTTCAATGAATGTTTTAGAATGGTGGACTGGTGGATACTGTTGTTCTTTCATACGTTGAAAATATGTCCGGACTGCAGTATGGGAGAAAGGAAGAAGGGAATCATCAGCAAGCTTTTCTATATCCATAAGGAATGTTTCGAGGAGTGTTTTTGATGGTTTCACATTCCGAGCAGTGTGGAGAATTGCATTTATAATAGCTGTTGGTGGTATACCATAGTATTTCGCTGTGCGGAGTGAAAGACGAACAATACGCTTGTCAGTGGTGAGAGCAATGAATAGTGGTTCATGGGGTGATGCGTTGATGCGAGAAAGTTGATGGAGGACGTCGTCTGCGATGGTTCCTGAATCGCGCACAAAGTGAGCATTGCCCATTGCAGCTTGGTAGGCAAATTTGTAAAGGTCTTGAATTTCGAGTTTTGGGTATCGTTGTACCTCTTCTTGAATGGGTTGTCGGATAGTTTGAGCGTACAGGGGTGCAGAGAATCCTATGATAAGTGCGAACATTGCAAGGTTCATCGTTTTTTTTCTAAGCATGGCGAGTGTTTCGTATTAAGTTTTTTGAACAATGAGCAGTATACAGGTACTTCGCGCCTGCAAGCACCTGATGTTTCTGGTTCTGTAAATGATGCATGTGTACAATGAAAGTCACAGAATTCAGGAAGATCTCGTCTTTTTTGAGCTTGTTGTTTTTTTCTCATTGTTTACCCCCGATAGTGCATAAAGGATGGGATTTCTAAAATTGGTCTCAATGGAGGTACTTGCTTAGCGTGTGAGTAGTACACTCGTTCGAGAAATAGCCCTGATGGTGGTGCCGTGAGCGTTGCTGGTAGGTCCGACGATATGTGGAGTAGTTCTTTTACTTGATTAATGCTCAATGTACCTCGCCCTACTTCTACGAGAACTCCAACCATTTGGCGAACCATTTTCCACAGGAAGTGGGAGCCGATAATTCGGAAAAGGATGAGTGATCCAACTTCACGAAGTTCGATGGATTCAATGTGTACTTTCGTTGATCTATCACTTGGATCGTCTGCTGTGAAAGATTCGAAATTTTTCAATCCAAGGAATAGTTGTGCAGCATGTTCCATAGTAGGGACATTGAGTTCATCTTTTACCCACCACACGAAGCGTTTTCCAAGTGCAGTACGACGGCGAGATATTTGGTAAACATAACTTCGTGCAACAGCGTTATGCCGAGCGTGAAATGTAGAGGGCACTCGTTCAACACCGATGAGGGCAATATCAGCCGGAAGGTTATCATTCATTCGTACACGAATAGTATCAGGGGTATGAGATGTTTCGACATCGAGATGAGCAACCTGACAGAGTGCGTGAACACCTGCATCAGTCCGTCCTGCGCCGTATAGTTCAAAGGAAGATGTTTGGAAAACTGACTTTGCAGCTCCAATCAGTTCTCCCTGGATTGTACGAGCATTTTTCTGTACTTGCCAGCCACTATACCGCGTTCCTTCGTACTCTATGTACAATTTAAATCGAGCCACGAGCTTCTCCCGTATTGATCTTTACTTATAAGGTACAAATTCTTTTTGGGATGTGAAAATAAGAATAGAATTTCAGGGATAAATTGTTGGATATCAATGGAGTGAGTTTTTCATAATGTATCTTGACTACGGTATTACTCCACACTCCCAAAGTGAATAATGTTGTTTCCATACTTTCTGCGTAATTCATCAAGAGCCGTGAGAATTTTTGTTGTTTTTTCGTTAAAGAAGAAGAGCGGTAATTGATCGGAACCATCGAGATTTGAAAGCCGTACGCCAAGCAATCGGAGTGGTTTCTGAGGTACCCACGATTTGATGAGAAGATCAAAAGCAATCGAAAACACAATGGGATCTTCGTCGGTTGGGAGAACAGTATGAGAACGAGTCACCGTTGAGAAATTACTGTAACGAAGTTTCAGTGTAATCGTCCGAGCTTTGAGTTGTTGTTCTCGGAGATGTGAACAACATGATTCAACAAGTTCGAAAAGAGATCGTTTTGCTTCGTTGATAGTATGAAGATCTTTCACAAAGGTTTCTTCACGAGAAATGCTCTTTGGTATTGAGGGTGCTGAAAGAGTTGTTGGTCCCTTGCCGAATGCTGCATTGTAGATCCATAGACCGTGTTTACCAAGGAGCATTGTGAGCTGTTGGAGAGAAGAACGTTGGATGTCCGCAATTGTGCGGAATCCGGCACGACAAAGGATTTCCTCAGTTTTTTTACCAACGCCAGGAATAACATTAATATTGATAGGAGCAAGAAATTCTGCTTCGTATCCGTGAGGAACAATATACAAACCATTGGGCTTTACAAGATTTGCAGCAATTTTTGAAACTGTTGCATTTGAGGAGAGAGCTATTGTCGAAGGAAGTTTGAATTCTAGAGCAATGAGTCGTTGGAGTGATTTGAGAAAATTGTGAAAATCGTTGTTGTAAAGTTGTTCACATCCTGTAAAATCCATATTCATTTCATCTATGGATGCTCGTTCAACAGATGGTGCAAAGTCGCACAATCGTTGAAAAATTCTATCAGAAATTTGGATATACTCGTGGTGATGTGGCTGAACGACAATAAGTGATGGACAGAGTTTCAACGCGTGTGCAGTTGGCATAGCGGAGTGGATACCGTACATACGTGCTTCATACGAGGCAGAAGCAACAACACCACGTTCTTGTGGTACCCCGGCGACCACTACGGGTTTTCCAATGAGTGCTGGATTCTTTATGCGTTCAACGGAAACAAAGAAACAATCAAGGTCGAGGTGCGCTATGTACGTGTTTCGATGTTCCATGGTTACAACCAATGTACGGAGAAAATTGAAGAAGTGAGACGGAGTAATCGGGAACTACCGAGACGTACCCTATCCCTAGACTACTTCGGTATTGCGAGGTATCGTTTTATCTTTTGAGTGGTAGTTTTTTCAAATTCATGTTCTCGAATAATGAATTTCCTGATTTGTTTGAAAGAGGGAAGTTGCTCATTTACTTTTTTAATTTCTTGAGCAATAATATCGTTAATGAGTTCTGGGGTGAGTGCTACCCCTCTCGATTCTGAGAGTTCGATGAATGCTTCTGCATCCGGAACAATTTGCGCTGCAATAACTTCGTCGAGTTTAGGGTCATTCTCACCATATACGAGTGATTCTTGGATATAGGGACTTCGATTGAGAAGATCCTCTATTTCTTCCGGATAAACATTTTTCCCCGAACGAGAGATAATGACGTTCTTTTTTCGCCCGCAAATGTGTAGGAACCCATCGTTGTCAATATAGCCAAGATCACCTGTTCTAAACCACCCATCAGTTGTGAAAGCTTCACGCGTTGCTTTTTCGTTCTTATAGATTCCTATCATGACATTCTCACCTTTGGCGAGAATTTCACCGATTCCATCATCATTTGGTTGGTCTATTCGGAGTTGGACATTGGGGAGAGGTAATCCCGCGGCATCGTCTTTGAAGTACTCAATTTTATTGAGTGCAAGGATAGGAGATGTTTCAGTTAACCCATAGCCTTGAATAAACGTGAAACCAAGTTCTCGCAAACCTTTTGCGACTGCAGGATCAGGAGCTGCACCGCCGGCAATGAAAAGGCGAATATGTCCGCCAAAACGTTTGTGAATTTCAGAAAAAACAAGTTTCTTTGCACTCTTCCAGCCAAACCAATTGGCAATGTTTGTTGCTTTTATGATCGCTGGAATTAATGTTGCAACAATCTTCTTCTCACGAATACTTTGGTAGATGCGTTTGAACATCTTATCGTATAAAAGAGGAACTCCAAGGAGAATGGTTGCTTTGACAGTTTGTAAGTCATCCACAACAGTTTTTAGTGAACGAGCGTAATGGACAGAGGCCCCTGCATACAATGGACAGAGGAAACCACACGTGCATTCGTATGTGTGGTGAATCGGTAGAACAGAAAGAAATCGATCTTGTGGGAATAGTTGAATCATTTGAACCATTCCCATGAGATTTGAACAAAGGTTTTTTTGCGAGAGCATAATTCCTTTCGAACGTCCCAGTGTACCAGAGGTAAAAAGTATGGCTGCTATTGCACTTGGATTTATAGTGGGGAGTTCTTCTAGTGTGCACCCACCGGATTCATTGATAAGCTGCACCATCGAATACACCCCTTCTTTTTCTGTAAGTAAATCCATGCTGATGTAGTACTTCAACCGTTTTAAAGTCTTTCGTTCGTCACGAAGCATTGCCTCGAATGATTCTGAAAAGACAATTGCTTCTGCATCAGATTCGTGAATAATGTTGAGAATTTCGTTTGTTGTAAGGTTTCGGTCAATTGGCACGATGACATGGTTGAAGCACATTGCTGTAAGATACGCGATACCCCATTGTACACGATTCTCGCCGATGAGCGCTATGTGTGTACGCTCCTTGATCCCAAGTGTTCGTAGTGCTGTACCAAAACGGAGAACAGTACGGAGGAGAGAAGTGTACGTAACACGAGGAAGAGGGGTATCTTTCAAGTCTTCGAGAGCTAGTTTATCAGTGTACTTTTGTGCTGATTGTAGAAGCATATCTTGGATTGAATCAATGTGAGGAGCAGGGTAATACTTGACTGTGTGATGAATCATATTAACCTCGAACTATTAAAGGTATTGTATGATATGGGATGGTTGATGAACATACGTTCCTACGAAGGAGTGCTGTATGAGTGAAATGCGGCTTTTCCATTTCCATACAGTTGTTGAAGTAACAAACAATAGCAAACATGCGGCTGGTATGTTGCAGAAATTTCGGTTAAGATTCAAGGTAAGAACTATAAGAAATAATTTTCATGTCAATTGTCTCTTTCCTGATAGTACGACACAGAAATATGCAGTCAAGCTAGTCACTTTGTACCTCAGTGTTCAAAGAATAGTACCCAAGTACTAATCAACACTTGCATTCATAACTTACTTTTGAGTACCTTACGATGAAATGAATAAAAGGTGCAAAATTAACATTCTTGGTGTAACAGGTCCAATTGGGAGTGGGAAGAGTACAGTGTGCTCGCTTTTCGAACAACGGGGGATACCAGTATTTCATGCTGATGATATTGCCAAGGATGTAGCTGTATCTAACCCCAATGTGCGAAAGCAAATTCAGTGTCTTCTTGGACAAGAAGCATTCACAGACACTGGTTACCTTAATCGACAGTTTATTGCAGAGAAAATATTTTCCGATGTAACACTCCGGAAGCAGTATGAGGCAATTGTCCATCCACCGACACAGGAGGAAATTGAAAGACAGTTGAAATCGCTAGAACCTCAATCAGTACCTTTTGTTATTCTTGAAGCTGCACTGCTCTATGAGGCCCATTGGGAAACAATGTGTGATTACATTCTCGTTGTTGATGCGCCAGTGGATGTATGTATTCAACGTGTTTGTCAACGGGACGGAATTTCTCAAGAGCAGGTGCGTGCTCGGATGGCAGCCCAATATTCATCAGTCTACAAAGGTAAAAAAGCAGACTTTATCATCCGTAACACAGGTTCTTTTCAAGATCTTGAACGATCTGTAGCATTTTTTACACAACTGCTCTTACAAATGAAAGGTGAACTGAAACGTGAATAAAACAATTTTTCAACGAGAAGATGAACTATTCTTTCATACGTACCGTCGATTACCGCTCGAGCTCGATTACGGTGAAGGAGTGTACCTCTACACCAAAGATGGGAGGCGCCTTGTTGACTTTTTCGGTGGACTTGCGGTAAATGCGTTGGGGTATTGTCATCCCAAAATTGTTCGTGCAATTGAAAAACAAATACGACGGTACAACCATGTGTCGAATTACTTTATCCAGGATACACAAGTTGAACTTGCTGAGCGTATTCTCTGTGCATCACAAGGAATGAAGAAAATTTTCTTTACGAACAGTGGTACAGAAGCCGTTGAGGGAGCAATTAAGTTGGCACGGAAGTGGGGGAAAGAAAACAATAAAGTTGATCTTTTCTGTCTTACAAATTCGTTCCATGGTCGTACAATGGGAGCGCTCTCATTAACAGAGCGGCCAAAGTACCGTGATGGCTTCGACCCATTCTTACCAAACACTGGATACATTACTTTCAACTGTGTGCCAGATTTATTGAGTAAAGTTACTGAGCGCACGCTTGGAGTAATCCTTGAGTGTATTCAGGGTGAAGGGGGGATCAACATTGTCAGTCAAGAATTTGCCCGCGCGTTGAAAGAACTCAGGGAGCGGTATGGATTTCTTATCATTGTGGATGAAATTCAATCTGGAATTGGGCGTACCGGAAAATTCTATAGTTATGAATATTTAGAATTAGAGCCTGACATCGTAGTTATCGCAAAAGCAATTGGTGGAGGATTACCCCTTGGTGCTCTTCTTGGTAACGACCGTGTTGCTGAGTGTTTTGCATATGGCGCTCATGGCACGACGTTTGGTGGTAATCCAGTTGCCTGTGCTGCTGGTTGTGCTGTGATGGAAGAAGTTGTTGATAATAAGCTTATGGAACAAGCTGGTGCGATTGGGTTGTACATTCTCACGTGTGCAAGCGAGCTGAAAGAGAAATTCCCAACTCTTATAAAAGAAGTACGTGGTCGTGGATGCATGATCGGAATTGATCTTACGATCGAAGGTCAATCAATCGTTGATACACTACTTGAACGAGGATTTTTGGTAAATTGTACGAACACAACCGTTATTCGGTTCCTGCCACCGTACATTATTGAAAAAGAGCACTGTGACGCGCTTTTTACAGAACTCAACGATATCTTACGGGCAAAAGCAGAATGGCATTAGAAGTATTCCATCGTGAAGCGCCGGACCTTTATGGAACGGTGTGGCTCCACTCCAAACCTCTACAACTGTCAACGCTCGAAAATCGAGTAATCGTACTACATTTTTTTGATTCTGCTTCACTAAAATGTGTTGAAAGTTTACAATTTGTACGAATGTGGGCACGACACTATGGGGAATGTGGTGTCATTGTCATCGGTGTTCACGTCCCTCAGTATTCATTTGGGAAAAACCCTTTGCTTGTTGAAGAATCACTCCAGCGTTTCAATGTATGGTATCCTGTAGTGATAGATAACGACGGACTAATTGCTCTTGCATACAATGTGCAGGAACTCCCAACGTTTTTTCTTGTTGATAGAGAACGACGTCTTCGATTTAAATTCACTGGAGATGGAAACATTGTAGAATTTGAACGTGCACTTCGTCAACTAGTGAGTGAGTGTGGATTTGATGAGGAACTCCCGGAAGTACTCTCGCTCAAGCATCACGACGAAGATGAACAGTTCTATCGAGTACGAACAATTGATATTGCACTTGGTTACACGCGTGGTTTTATTGGTAATCCTGAGGGGCACAGTCCCGAATCAATTGTTGAGTACTCTGATCCACATTACTACCTTCCGGATCGTTGCTACTTTCACGGTCAATGGCTCAGCGAACGGGAAGCGATGCGATGCTTCAATGATCAAGGATATTGCGTGGTACAGTACGATGCGAAAGATGTTTATGCTCTCCTCGGATCTGAACGTGAATTACCAGTCGAAGTAACTGTTGAAGTTGATGGTAAGGTTGTTCCTGAAAGTGACTATGGCCGGGATCTCATTCAATCTCATCGATCAACTTCAATACTTGTCGTTTCAACTGCTCGACTCTATCACATCCTCTCTCATCAGACAAGAGAAAAACATACCCTTAAACTTATACCGTCGAGTTCCAATGTTGCATTCTATGCACTAGCAACAACATCGCACGCAATTGCCGATGTTGTTCACCTCAATTAGTGCTGAGCTAGAGGTAAACCCGAGAACAACGAATTTTCTATGAGGTTCCACTTTGTTAGTCGAAACAGTAAGGTGGTACGTAAACATCCAATGCCGTAAGTAATACTCCGTTGGAAATTTATTGAGGATGCCTCAGGAAAGTAGCGTGCAGGACACGATATTTCACCAACACGGTATCCAGCGAAGATAATTTGGGAAAGGAGTTCATTATCGAATACAAAGTCGTTTGAGTTATTCTCAAAAGGTACTGAGAGAAGTACCTTTCGTGTGTATGCCCTGTACCCAGTGTGGTACTCAGATTGTTTAGATCCAATAAGGAGATTTTGGATAAACGAGAGGATTCTGTTGCTGATGTACTTGTTAAGTGCTTTCCCACCAAGGATCCGAGAACCAAGAACAACATCGAACTCACCCGACACGAGTAAATATGCCATTGCAGGAATGAGTTTTGGTGTATACTGATAGTCTGGGTGAAGCATGATGATAATATCTGCACCGCGGTCGAGAGCAGCTTTGTAGCATGTTTTCTGATTTCCACCGTACCCCATATTTTCGTTGTGGATGAGAGTGTGAATGTTGAGTCGGTGTGCAATGGTGACTGTTTCATCGTTACTTGCGTCGTCAACAAGAATGATATCATCAACGATATCCTTGGGAATTTCGTTGTACGTCCGTTCGAGTGTTTTCGCTGCATTGTATGCAGGAAGGACAACAGTTACTTTCTTACCCCAAATCATTGTTTAATCCTTAGTAAGGTCGTGTACTCTGTTTTGTTATTTTTATGTCCTGAAGTTGAGGTGCTGCTACACGGAGTTCAAAACGGAATCCTGCAAGTGTTCCCATTGGGTAGTATGTGAAGTTCATTTGCCAGCAGTGGAGATCACGAGTGACATTTAATGATTGTATGTAATGTTGTTTCTTCACGAAATCGTAGGATCCACGTGCACTAATTTTCCACTTCTCAGTTAGGTTGAAGGAAATACCTATGTTTGCAGATGATGTTCTGTATTTTTTTCGTGGATCACTCTGTGATTGAGAAAATGAGTAACTAAAATCGAGTTGCCATGGAATGCTGAAATCGGCTTCCTCGATATCGTAGAGTGTTTCGTATAATCGTTGTGTCTGTCGGAACTGCGGTGTACCACTGACTCGTTCCTGTTCTTCGAGTACAGAAAGAGGAGGTGTTCCAGGTGGTTGTTCGCGTTGTTTCCGTTCACCGCGGAGAGTTGTAGAAAAGGTAATCGAGAATCGAGTAAGATCGGCAAAACGTTTTTGTGTTGAGAGGAGATAGCGATTCACACGTGCACCATACCCTCGATTTGCACGGGGATCAAATTCGTACAATGAATACGTTGCACTTCCACTAAGACTGAAGAGAGAAGCAATATCTGTACGGTACGATACATTGATGTCGTTGAACTTCATCGAATCAGCCGCAAAGTTGTAACTCGTTGAGAGACCAACGTTCAATAATTGATACTTATTCTCAGGTTTGGTTGAGTCGGTTGATGTAGTTTTCATTTCAAAGAGATTGCCGATGTTCACAGAAGCAAGCATCTGGTACTTTGGAATGGTAGCACCATAGATTTTTTTGTTGTATGATAATGAGAGCGATGGAGTTACTGTATGCCGGAATGTGGTAATGCCAAAAACATTTGGTTGAGCAATACCATAAAATCGAGTGCTTATACCTACACCAGTGTTAATAATACCCGAAGTTTCCCACTGTGTTGTATCACGATGGACGATAACTGAATCAATATCTCGAGGGTATGAACCATAAAGGTACTGTCGTGATTCACTCCATGATATTGAAGGTGAAACTGTAAAGTAGCCCACTTTTGGTGCTACTCCCATTGAAGCAGATTGATTGAATGTAAGTTTTGAAATGTTGCTGAATTCTTTTACGTTGTGTCGCCATCCTGCTGGTGTGTATGCACTGTCGTACAAGGTGGATTGTTTCCAACGATCATTTGTAAAGGATGCTGAGTAGTTAATTCCAAACAAATCAGCAAAACTTTGAGTTTGAGAACTTTCTTCACGCAATCCACGTGTCGCTTTTCTACTCTTAAAAGGGTACAGTTGATTTTGAGTAAATGAAATTGATGGGAGTTGTTCGTGCACATCGTCGGTAATGAGGTTTTGATCACGGTAGATCGAAATACTGAGCGACCGGTTCGACGCAGGCCAATATGTGGAGTACGTAGCATTTGAGATAATATTTTGTGAGAGAATTTCGTTGATGTTCGTACTGTAATTCTTAAAGTACGTTGAGCTTGCAAAGGTAAAGTTCACATCTACTCTCGATGTTGGTGATATGACTTGGTTGTGCGTGAGATTGGCGTAGTAGTCTCGTTGTGTACGATGATCTGGATCTGTTGATTCACCTTTCTTCATACTTGTAATACGAGTGGTTAGACTGCCTCCAAGAACATCACGGAGTGCATAGTTGACTTGTGTTTGATTCATCCACTTTCCACGAGCGTAAATGTCGAACATCGTTGCTATATCCCAGTAATCACTAGCTGCCCAATAATACCCAATGTGGCTGAGGTACCACCCGTAATCGTGATCTTGACCGTAGGCAGGAGCAATAACGCCCGAAGCTCGTCCACCATGACTCGGGAATATGCCGAACGGTAATCCAAAAACGGGGACATTTGCAACGTACAAATATACTGGTTCAGCAACGACCACATCTCGTACAAAAACTTTCATCTTCGGACTTTCGAAGTAGAAATGTGGGGTAGGATTGTCGCACGTTGTGAAGCGACCGTTTGCGATAAAGAGCTCGTCTTTTGCTACTTTCTTAATAGTTTGACCTACGTAGTAGCCATTGTCCATTTGTGTGTGAGCTACAAGAATCCGTCCCTTTTGTGTGCGGAAATTGTAGTCGATTTTATCACCGTAGTATGTATCATCACCATCGCGAAGAATAGGCTTTCCGATCACAGAATCTTGTTTCACTGTATCACGGATACCGTACGATGTCAGTGTCGACGTATCCCAATTAACATCGATTCGTTCAGATTGTAAGTGAATGCTTTGGTAGCGCATTTCACAGGCAGTGTAGAGGTACATGAAGCGTGTTTTCAATGAATACACAATTGAATCTTTTGCAGCGTAGGTGATGAGAGTGTCGATGCCACTGCGGGTTTGCTGGAACATTGTATCGCGTGTAGTTGTTGTATGTGTACCGCCTGATTGAGCATTGAGTGAAGCCCAAAGGACACATATACATACAAACGTTTTGTTCCTTATACGATGGTACTCCATAGTTGTGTGGTAAGATAGAAAAAATTGGTATGAAGTGCATGGAAGAAACATTGCCTTTCGAACAATCGAGCAGTATATTGCCAGCTGCATACGAGAAGGATAAGTGAATGTTTACAGAACATGAGATTCAGGAAATTCGGAGAGAATTCCTTTATCTGACCAATCGGGTGCTATACTTCAACCACGCTGCAACAGGACCACTCCCAAAACGTACAGTGTATGCCATGAGTGAGTATCTTCACGAACACAGTGCAGGGATGATCGATACGTACGAAGAAGATAAGGAAGTTGTAACAACCTGCAGGAATCGTATTGCATCACTCATTAATGCAGAATCACCGGAATGTATTGCTTTTGTTCAAAACACATCCGAAGCAATTAATGTTATTGCACGAGGACTCCACTGGGAAGAAGGAGACCGTGTTCTGGTGTGTGATAAGGATTTCCCCGCAAATGTCATACCATATGTTCATCTCAAATCTCTTGGGGTTGAAGTAGATTTCTATTCAATGGACGACGGGATCATTGATCGTGACCGGTTGAATAGAGCGCTAACACCTTCAACAAAGCTCGTGGCGTTGAGTGCAGTGCAATTTCTCACCGGGTACCGGATTGACCTTGCAGCCATTGGTGCACTTTGCCGATCAAAGAATATATGGCTTGTTGTTGATGGTATTCAAGGTGTTGGGGTAGTACCAGTTGATGTTCGACATATGAACATTGATGCTATGTCTTGTGGTGGACAGAAATGGCTTATGGCACCACAGGGCACAGGATTTTTATATGTTTCTCAACGAATGCACTCGGCACTGCATCCACCGTTCGTAGGATGGTTATCAGTTGAACATCCTTGGCACTTCTTTGACTATCAACAGCCACTTGCATCCTCTGCTCGGCGATATGAGATAGGTACTCTTAACTACTGCGGATTACGTGGACTAAACGCATCGATCCAATTGATTCTCGAGGCTGGAATCGAGCGAATCCACAACCGAATTTTGGATTTGACTTCTTTTCTCTCTGAAGAACTACGCCGTATAGAAGGTATTACTCTTCTTTCACCTTGGGATGATCATCATCGGTCGGGAATCGTAACGATTGAAAAAAATAGTGGTGGTTCGTTCAAAAAAGTATACAAAACACTTACGGAACTCAATATAATCGTTTCACTCCGAGAGGAAAAGTTACGTTTTTCGCCTCACTTCTATAATACAGCAGAGGAAATTGAAACTGTTCTGAAGACACTCTACACTCTACTATGAGAGAAATCTATGGCAATTCTTATCCTTGTTACAGGTGGAACGTTTGATAAAGAGTATAACGAACTCGATGGTACACTCTTCTTTCAAAACACTCATGTAACTGAGATGCTCCAGTTGGGACGAAACAAAGTCGATGTTAAAGTGCGGACACTGATGCTCATCGATAGCCTTGAGATGACAGAGATTCATCGTCAACTCATTGTCGATGAGTGTCGACGTGCGAAAGAAGACCGTATTGTGATAACCCATGGTACAGATACAATGGATTGTACTGCCCACACACTTGGAAAAGCGAATCTTCCAAAAACGATTGTCTTAACAGGAGCTATGGTACCCTACAAATTTGGCAGTTCCGATGGACTCTTTAACTTAGGGAGTGCACTCGCTTTTGCACAAGTATTACCGCAAGGTGTATACATTGCTATGAATGGTCGATACTTTACCTGGGATAATGTGCGAAAAAATAAACGGACAGGGATTTTTGAAGAGCTTCGATAGTAACTTGTGGACGCTGTAGGATTCGAACCTACGACCTCCGCCTTGTAAGGGCGGCGCTCTGAACCATCTGAGCTAAGCGTCCAAACGCGAACTCAATATACAAAACATTTTCAGCGTAAGCAATTGATGCAACGAAAAGCTACCCCACAAGCATTTGGTATTCTTCTTGGTGCCCATATGTCAATTGCTGGTGGTATGTGGCGCGTGTTTGAAAGAGCAGTCTCTCTTGGATGTACAACTGTACAATTGTTTGTCAAGAATACAACACAATGGCATAGTACTCCATTGAAGAGCGAAGATATTGCACTCTTCCACCATTACCACACAGCAACAAGAATTACTCCGGTCATTGCCCATAGTTCATACCTCATCAATCTCTGTGCTGTGAAGAGAGACTTTTTACGACGTTCCCGTACTTTGCTTGTTGATGAAATTCGTCGCTGCGCTCAACTCGGAATTTCGTACCTTGTTTTTCACCCAGGAGCTCACATGGGAAAAGGGGAACAGGAAGGTATAGAACGTGTTGCTGAGTCGTTAAATATTGTTCACGAAACTACTGCAGATGAACCGGTAATGAGTGTCCTTGAGTGTACTGCGGGACAAGGAACAACATTAGGGTATACGTTCGAGCACATTCGTGCAATCATAGATCGTGTGAACCAAACTAGTCGTGTTGGCGTTTGCGTAGATACGTGCCATATTTTTGCTGCTGGATACGATATTCGTACTGAGGATGGCTACCAAGCTGTTTTCCGTGAATTTGATGAAGTTATTGGATTCCATCGTCTCAAGGTACTTCACCTCAATGACTCGAAGCGTGAGTGTGGTTCTCGTATCGATCGACATGAACATATAGGTAAAGGTGCTCTTGGGCTTTCTGCTTTTCGATTGCTTATGAACGATGAACGATTCAGCACGATTCCGAAAATTCTTGAAACACCGAAAAGCAACGACTTACAGTATGATCGCATGAATATTCGGACATTACTACAACTCGTCCGAAAAACATAGAAAATTTCTTCTATTCTTCATACCATGGGTGGCATTGCAAATCTGATAGTTGTACTTTATAAGTATCGCATCCACTAAAGACAAATGCTCTATTCAAGGTACTTCTGTTGGATTCATAAAAAATGGTTCAATATATTTGAAGTACAATACAGGAGAATAATTGTGAATGGGATTTACCTGTGGTATTATAGGATTACCCAATGTTGGAAAATCAACGCTCTTCAATGCACTTACCGCTGCTCATGCTGCAGTTGCAAACTATCCATTCTGCACCATTGAACCGAATGTAGGAATCGTTCCTGTTCCCGATGTTCGGCTAACGCGTATTGGAGAAATCTATAATCCAGAAAAGATAATACCAACAACACTCGAGTTCCACGATATTGCGGGTCTTGTGAAAGGCGCTAGTACAGGAGAAGGGTTAGGGAATCAATTCCTTGGACATATTCGAAATGTTGATGCAATTGTTCACGTTGTCCGATGTTTCGACGATGAAAATATTGTTCATGTCAATGGGAGAATTAATCCACACTACGACATTGAAATTGTGGAAACAGAATTAATACTTAAAGACTTAGAAACTGTTGAAAAACGATTGAGAGAATGTGAAAAGAAGGCTCGTTCTGGAGATAAAAAAGCGAAAATTGAGTATGATTTTCTTATTGTTTTAAAACAACATCTCGCAGCTGGAAAGCTTGCACGCTCTATTCACTGGAAAAGCGAAGAGGAACACCAGGTTTTCCTTGAGCTTCAGTTACTTACATCAAAGCCAGTGTTGTACGTTTGCAATGTTCATGAGAGAGATCTCTGTAACGAAAACGAGTATGTAAGAGCAGTTCGTACCATTGCTGCCAAAGAAGGTGCACGCGTTGTTGTGGTAAGTGCAGAAACGGAAGCAGAAATTGCAGAGTTTCCAGAGCTCGAACGAACAGAGTTCTTAGAAGGACTCGGTTTACAAGAATCAGGATTACAGAGAGTGATTCGTGAGGGATATGAATTGCTTAATCTTATTACGTATTTTACAACTGGTCAGAAAGAAGTGCGTGCTCGTACTGTGCAGAAAGGAACAACTGCTCTCAAAGCAGCTGGGCAAATCCACTCAGATTTTGAACGTGGGTTTATACGAGCAGAAATCATAAAGTTCTCTGATCTCGATCGAATTGGTTCTGAGCAAGGTGTCAGAGATGCAGGGTTACTCTACATCCATGGGAGGGATTATATTCTTGAAGATGGTGATATTATGTACGTCCGATTTAATATCTGAGATGAGTCATCTCTACTCCTTGTTAAGTGTACCAATCGAAATCCTTAACTTTTTCAGCGTATTACTCTTTTCTTTTTATACTTTGTAAGTATAGGGGAAAATTTTTCACTCGCTTTTTTAAAAGAAATCTCACTACCTTTTTTACGAGCATTGAGGATGCTATTTTTATGTCAACGACAAAAAGGTGTGAACAATGGCAACGGTTAAAGGTTCAGTAGAAATTACTATCAATCTTTGTAAAGGATGTGAACTCTGCATTGTAGCATGCCCCCAGCAGTGTTTAGGTTTGAGCGAATCCTTAAACACCCAAGGGTATCGATACGCGCAACTGATTGCTGATACTTGTACTGGATGCTTGAATTGTGCACTTGTGTGTCCCGACGCTGTGATTACAGTGTATCGGCAGGTCAAGCAGAAGGCTGAAGAGAAGATATGAAAACCAACGGCATGGATGATGTTCGACTGATGAAAGGGAATGAAGCACTTGCTGAGGCAGCATTCCGTGCAGGGATGCAAGCCTACTTTGGGTACCCTATTACACCTCAATCAGAGATATTGGAATACTTAACACTCCATGCCCATGAATATCCAGGTGTTGTGGTGCTCCAAGCTGAGAGTGAAGTGGCAGCAATCAACATGGTCTACGGTGCTGCTGGTGCGGGGGCACGAGTGATGATTTCATCCTCAAGTCCAGGGATTAGTTTAATGCAAGAAGGCTTGTCGTACATGGCATCTGCACAACTTCCTGCTTTAATTGTGAATGTTCAACGTGGTGGCCCAGGATTGGGTACTATCCAACCATCGCAAGCTGATTACTTTCAAGCTGTAAAGGGTGGAGGACATGGGGATTACCACCTCCTTGTCCTCGCTCCCTCAACGGTACAAGAAATGGTGGATTTTGTTATTGAAGGTTTCAAACTTGCTGAGAAATATAGAAATCCTGTTATGATCTTAACTGATGGTGCACTTGGTCAGATGATGGAGCGGGTCGTGCTTCCACCAAAGGGTGTTCTTCCTCCAGCGCCGGCACCATGGGCAACAACTGGAAAACCACCAACACGGGAACGTAACATCATTACCTCACTGTTCATTCAACCTGAGAAAATGGAAGAAGTTAATCTCGTACTCCAAGCAAAGTATGCACAAATGCGGGAATCGGATGTACGATACGAATGTATCCAAACAGAGGATGCAGAGATTATGCTTGTAGCATTCGGGTTGATGGCTCGAATATGTCAAAAAGTACTCGAACTTGCTCGTGAGAAAGGAATTAAAGTGGGAATGGTTCGTCCTATTACGTTGTATCCATTTCCAACAACTATCCTCCAACAGCTTGCAGAAACAGCAAGGGTGTTTTTAACAGTTGAAATGAATGCCGGCCAGATGGTAGAAGACGTGCGACTGAGTGTTAATGGGAAGAGACCTGTTCATTTCTATGGAAGACTTGGTGGGATTATTCCTACCGTAGAAGAAATTTTGGAAAAACTTGAATCACTTTGTTGAAAAGGGAGTACATAATGCGTGACATTCACATGGAGGTTGTGTACCAACGACCAACCACACTCACAGAAACACCAATGCACTACTGTCCTGGATGTGGACACGGTGTTGTACATAAAATACTCATGGAAGTAGTTGAAGAACTTGGTATTCAATCCGAAACAATTGGTGTAGCGCCAGTAGGGTGTTCTGTGTTTGCGTATGACTACATGAATATTGATATGCAAGAGGCAGCTCACGGACGAGCAAGTGCTGTGGCGACCGGAATAAAGCGAGTACTTCCAGGTAAGTATGTTTTCTCATACCAAGGTGATGGTGACTTGGCTGCTATTGGTACTGGTGAAACAATTCATACTGTGAATAGGGGTGAAAATATTTTGATGGTTTTTATCAACAATGGAATTTATGGGATGACCGGCGGACAAATGGCACCAACAACACTCGAGGGTATGAAGACGTCTACAACACCATTCGGACGTGATGTTCGTACGATGGGGTTTCCGTTGAAAATCACAGAACTCGTTGCTCAACTGCCCGGAGCATACTATGTTACACGGCAAGCAGTGTACAATGCACAGGTTGTACGAAAGTTGAAGAAGGCACTCACACAATCGTTTCTGTACCAACGAAGGAATAAAGGTACCTGCTTTGTTGAAGTTGTATCGAATTGCCCATCAGGGTGGAAAATGACGCCAGTGGAGGCAAATAAGTGGCTCATGGAGCACATGATTCCATACTATCCTCTTGGTGATTTGAAGGTACCGAAGGAATGAAAAGGAAGTTGGATGAAATCAACGTATGAATTGATTATCGCTGGCTTTGGTGGTCAAGGAGTACTCTTGCTTGGACAAATTCTTGCGTACGCTGCAGTCAGCGAAGGGAAAGAAGTTAGTTGGATGCCATCGTATGGTCCTGAGATGCGTGGTGGGACAGCTAATTGTATCGTAATAATTTCCGATCAGCACATTAGCTCTCCACTAGTATCAACGTTTGATGCTGCCATTTTATTGAGTCAACCAGCACTCGATAAATTTGAAAGAGCAATTCGTCCTCAAGGACTTCTGGTATACGAACAGTCAACGATTATACGACCACCACTGAGGAATGATCTTGAGGTGCTCTGCATCCCTGGCATTGTAGAGGCAGAAAAACTCATGAGTAAACAAGTTGCGAATATGGTTCTACTTGGTGCCTTTTTAGAGAAGCTTCCAATTGTAAAATCAGAACATATTCTGGTTGCGCTTCGGAGTGTTTTACCATCCCATCGGCAACATCTCATCGACAGCAACGAACGAGCATTAGTTCGTGGAAAAGAGATTGCAAGAGCATGGAGCCTTGTGAAGTAAACAGAAACGTTGGGTAGGGTTGTATCTATCGATCATGTTATTGGTTGGAGGGATAGTACGTAACATGAAGAGTGGAGGATGATTAGGATGAACATCGGAGTTTTAAAAGATCGGTTCCCTTCCGAACGGAGAGTTTCGTTAACACCAGGAGGTGTACGAGCGCTTGTAAAACTAGGTGCGACCGTGTATGTTGAACGTAATGCTGGAGCTCAAAGCTTTTTTAGCGACCACGAGTACCAGGAAGCAGGAGCCATAATTGTTTACAGCGCTGAAGAGCTTGTCAATCGTTCTGATGTCATATTGAAAATATCACCACCTACACTCGAGGAATTGAACCTTCTTCACGATAATCAAACACTTTTTTCCGCACTTCACTTACCTATTGCAAAACGTACAGTCATTGAGACGTTACTCTCAAAGAAAGTAACAGCTATAGCTCATGAGCTTATAGAGAACGATCGAGGTGAACTCCCGATTGTCCAGATGATGGGTGAAATAGCAGGCCAACTTTCAATCCAAGTTGCAGCACACTACCTGCAAACAAAACAAGGCGGTCGCGGAATTCTTTTAGGAAGTATCCCCGGTGTACCCGCTGCAAATGTTGTCATCCTTGGTGCAGGAACAGTTGGGAGAACAGCAGCTCGTGTTGCATTAGGGCTAGGCGCAAACGTCACTGTGATTGATAGAAACATTACCAAATTGCGTGAACTTGAGAATCTTCTCCAGTGGCGTATATCAACAGCTATTGCAAATCCTTACTACATTGAACTTGCTGTAGAAAAAGCAGATGTTCTTATTGGAGCAGTATTACTGAAAGGAGAAAAAACCCCACACCTTGTAACAGAAGAAATGGTAAGAAAGATGCAACCAGGATCTGTGATTGTTGATGTCTCAATCGACCATGGAGGATGTGTGGAAACGAGTCGCCCAACAACGCTCCTTGATCCGACGTTTGTTGTTCATCACGTTGTTCATTACTGTGTACCAAACATGCCAGCCGCAGTTCCGCGGACATCAACGGTTGGGTGGACAAATGTTCTTCTTCCATACCTCAGTGAAGCTACAGAACTGGGTATTGAGAAGGTGCTCAAGCAGGATAAAGGACTTGCCAACGGTGTATGTACGTACAAGGGATACTGCACAAACAAAGCTGCAGCACGTGCTTTCAATATTGAGTATACTGAAATCGCAAGCATCGTATAGTTCTTGTGGGGAAAAGAGGGAACGTATGACGTGGGTTGATCAATATCGATCAAAGATTGTTTCTGCCGAAGAAGCGGTGCAATGCATTAAATCTGGTGATAGAATTTTCATCAGTGGAAATGCTGCAACACCTCTTCTGCTCACAAGGGCACTGGCTGCACGTGCAAATGAACTCTCGAATGTGGAAGTGAATCATCTCCTTCTTATGGGTGATGATCCACTCTCAAAACCTGGGATGGAAAGTCATTTTCATCACAATTCACTCTTTGTCGGACCAGGTGATCGAGAGTCAATTGCACAGGGTGTTTCAGATTATGTACCTGTTCATCTCTCTGAAGTTCCAAATCTCTTTCGGCATGGCTACATTCCGTTAGATGTTGCAATTATTCACGTTTCACCTCCCGATGCTCATGGGTTCATGAGCCTAGGGGTTGAATGCGCAGCTTCGAAAGCAGCTGTTGAATCTGCAAAGATTGTTGTTGCCCAGGTAAATGAGCAAATGCCTCGGACACTCGGCGATGTCTTCGTTCATGTCTCTCGTGTTCATAAAATTGTAGAGTGTTCTGAGCCACTCTTGGAATATAGACCTAAGACATCAACGGACATTGAAGAAAAAATTGCAGATTACATTGCACCGATGATTGAGGATGGAGCAACATTACAGATGGGTATCGGTGGGATTCCGGATGCGGTTCTTGCTCGCCTCGAAGGCAAGCAACATTTGGGTATTCACTCAGAAATGGTGTCTGATGGTGTAATGAAAGCTGTTGAGAAGGGAATTATCACTAACCTCAGAAAAACCATTCATCCAAACAAAGCAGTTGCGACGTTCATACTTGGCTCCAGGCAGCTCTACGAGTATGTGAACAACAACCCATTGTTTGAAATTCATCCCTGTGATTACACTAATAATCCATTTATCATTGCACAGAATGAGAGAATGGTTGCTGTTAACTCAGCGATTGAAGTTGATATTACTGGCCAGGTTTGCGCTGATTCTATAGGTACCAAAATTTACAGTGGATTCGGTGGACAGGTTGACTTCATTCGAGGAAGTGCTTACTCGAAAGGTGGAAAACCTATTATTGCTCTTCCATCAACAACAAAAGATGGGAAATATTCAAAAATTGTTCCTCAACTCCGTCAGGGTGCCGGAGTTGTAACAACGCGTGCCGATGTTCACTATGTGGTAACAGAGTATGGTGTTGCCTCTCTCCATGGAAAGAATATTCATCAACGAGCTGAGGCACTCATTTCAATTGCTCATCCAAAGTTCAGAAGTGAGTTAGAACAGTACTTTTCATCTCTCTTTATAAAAAAAACAGACTGGTAAAATTTTTCAAAGTGTTCTTGAGAACAACACACTGGTAATTCCTAACTCTGTTTCTTAAAACTCTATGCTTGGTTCAATACTTCTCACGTTAACAGTTATCGCATCGGGTACATCTCTTATACTCTACGGTGTCTCGTTTCGGAGATCATCTACTGTTCCGTTTGCACGAATTGCGTTCTTATTTTCTGTCTCAGGTGTTACTGCAGTAACCGTTGTAGTACTCTTGAACATTCTCACTCATCAATTTCAATATGCATATGTGTACCAGTATAGTTCTCGCTCACTTTCAATACCGCTGCTTATTGCTTCGTTGTGGGCAGGACCAGAGGGTAGCTTATTGCTCTGGCTGTTTTTTACTGCGTGGATAGGTATCGTTGTTTTAAATCATGCAACGTCTCTCAATGTAGAGCGAGAAGTATTGCTTGTGTACACAGCTACGATCTTCTTTCTTACAACTACTCTTGCTCTTCAATCTCCGTTCACCTACACCTGGGAAGTATTCCAAGATCATAGACCAAATGTAGTACCACTTGATGGTCGAGGCCTTAACCCTCTCCTTAAAAATTTTTGGATGGTGCTGCACCCTCCATTGTTGTTTTTAGGGTATGCACTGTGTATGGTTCCCTTTGCGTACACGAGTGCATTCCTTATGCGTTTGCAAGGGACTGGAAACGTTAGGAGTATATTGCCATGGGTTTTGGGTGCACTATTGTTTTTAGGAATCGGAATAATTGTTGGTGGGTATTGGGCTTATGGCGTCCTTGGATGGGGAGGATGGTGGTGCTGGGATCCTGTGGAGAATGCATCATTATTCCCGTGGCTTTCCCTCCTCATGGCACTTCATGCAGTGATTGTTCACATGCACACAAACTATCTCCATCGTTCGGTGTACATTTTTTCATGGCTCTCATATTTTTTTGTTGTAGTTAGTACGTTCCTAACACGCAGTGGCATACTAGCCGATTCCTCGGTACACTCATTTCTCAATCCGAGTCGTAGTTTATACTGGATGCTTATCGTTTGGATGGTAGTGATATTTGTTGGTGGTGCTTTTCTTATTATTTGTCGATGGAAACATTTTCAACGTACTATGGTAGAAAGTTCACCTCTCTCTCGTGAATCAATGGTTGTATTGGGAATCCTCATTCTAGGGTGCATTGGAATGCTTGTCATCATTGGAACATTTCTTCCTCTCTTTACTCAAAGAGTTGTGACGGTGGAGTACTACAATACGTCACTGCTGCCACTTGCAGTGTGTCTAGTAGTTACCATTGGCATAAGTCTTATACTCCAATGGCATACAAATTCACGGAGGATGTTTTTTCGAAAACTTGCTGTGCACTGTGGGATCGCATCCTGTGCTCTTGGGGGAATACTGCTTCTTGGAGTTAGGAGTAGTGTTGTACTTTTGCTTGGTTTTACATCATCCTTTGCACTGAGTGTTGGAGTGCTTCAAAGTATCAGGATTGCTCGATCAAATCCAATAGCACTTGGAGGACTTCTCTCACACAGTGGCGTTGTTCTCTTTATTTTGGCGATTGTTACTTCATCACAATACAGCGAGAAACAAACTGTTATATTGAAAGAAAATATACCACAGAAACTCTATGGGAAAGAATTTACATTTCTTGGTCCTCGGTCTACTTCGAACGATATTATACTCTGTGGGATTGAGGTGCGTGATGGATCATCAAAGTCTATTCTTGAACCATCGATGGTGATGAGTAATGATGGTAGAATAATATATAAAACACCAGATTATTGGATTCGTTGGAATGAGGATATATACATTGAACCTTTGAAACTTTACTCTCCAAGACATTCGCGGCACTACGATACAATCCTAACAATGAAGAAGAATGAATCATGGCATTTCGGCAATACAAAGTTTCGATTCGTGGGTTTTCAACTTCAAGGAAATACACTTACCAACATGGGAGGCACATTACCCTTAGGTGCTCTCATCGAAGTACGGTCACGGACAAGTGTTGATACTCTTTGTGTATACTCAGTTTTTGATGGAGGGGATCTAAAGGAAGCTCGTCCAACATTTCTACATGATAGTAGTTATGGTATTGTACTTCTTGCTCTCAGTTTTCCAATGGGAATCGAAGTACCACGTGTTCAGCTTGGGATATTGCGACGGCCTGTTAACGGAGAATGGACACGAGCTCTCCTTGTTGAGGTAAGTTGTAAACCATGGATGAGTATGATGTGGGCATCTGCATTGTGTGTACTTATTGGTATTGCACTCGCATGGAAACGGAGATGCCGTGAGTGGAAACATACTCGAGGAGCTTTAACAATCCAATGAATATTCTCCACATACTCTCTCAGTATGAGGTAAATGGAGCAGAAACGTATACGGCAACGTTAGCAGACGCGTGTATTGCCCGGGGTGATACTGTTACTATTGTTTCGGACACGTTCCATACAAAGACCGCAGCAGCTGTTCTCACGCATCCGATTGGTAAACGAACGTATCCACAGAGGATTCGTAATATACAGTACCTGAGTACGCTCATACGTGAGCGAGAAATCGATGTTGTTCATGCACATTCCCGTGCTGCTGCTTGGGTGGGGTTCTTTGCAACACGCGTGACAAGGATTCCACTAGTTTCCAGTATTCATATGCGTCAGCATCTCCATTTTAGCAGTCGTCATTTTTCTGTGTACGGTGAAAAACTCATTGCAGTATGTGGTGCCATTTACGATCACTTGCAGAATGATATGAAGTATAAGAAAGAACAACTTGTGATGGTTCCAAACGGCATCGATTGTCAACGATGGAAGTTCCGTCCACAACGAGAATGTACCAATGGAAAGAAGCGGGTTGCCATAGTAGGTCGTTTTACAGGGTTTAAGGGTGATGCGCTCCTTGCATTGTTAAAGAATGTGGTACCACGCGTGTGTGCGGAATATCCCAGTGTTGAGTTCCACATTGTTGGTGGGATGAACGATAGGCAGAAGGTTGAGCGGGAAGTTGCGTCTATCAACGAACGGCTTGGTGGAACGTACGTTATTCTCCGAGGATTCATGTTTGACATCGAGGCAGTATATTATACTGCCGATGTTATTGTTGGAGCTGGACGTGTGGCAATGGAGGCATTAGCATGTGGAACACCAGTTGTTGCTGTGGGTGAATCATCGGTTATCGGCTTAATTCGGAGAGAAACGGCAGAGGCTGCATATTACAGTAACTTTGGTGATCTCAATGTTCGAGAACCATTTGCAACTGATCTCTGCGTTCAATCATTGCTTTCAATTCTCACAACTCCACAGCTCCATGATCCGTTGTGGGCTCGTTCATTCATAGAGCAACGGTATGATATCAATGAGGTTGTCAATTGTATACGCAGTGTCTATCGTGAAGTTCAGAGAGAAACACAGGTGTAGGGAGCGAGCGTTCGTTGTTTCCACAGTTCCCACAAGAAGATAGCAGTTGCATTTGAAACGTTGAAGGAATCAATAGTTGGACTGAGTGGGATTCGTACAATATTAGTGCATACATTCAACACACAATCGCTAATACCGCTTGCTTCATTTCCTACAACGATGCAGACGTTTTCACTAAACCGAAATGTGTGGAGATCTTCTTGGCCACTAGGATCAGCAGCAACAATTTGAAAGCTCCAGCGATCTCTCAAGGTCTCTAAGATTCTTGTGAGTGAAGTGGTATGGCATACTGGTAGATGAAAAATGCTTCCCATAGAATTACGAACAGCTCTCCGATAATATGGACTTGCTGAAGATGGGCCTGCTATGAGAATGTCGACGCTAAAAGCAACACAGTTTCGCACGATAACACCAAGATTATCCGGATTCATAAGGTGATCAGTAGCAAGGAAGAGACACTTTGAACTTTTCTGTGCCAAGATCGTTTCTGGCTGAGTATCGTGTGGTACTTCTCCGATTGCAAGAATAGGTTGTTGAACATCGTACCCAACCAGCTGAGCAAGGAATTCACGCTGTGCAATGTAAACAGGAAGGTCGGTGTGAGCACCTTGAGGGATGTTTTGCTCAAGCCATTCCCACACTACCTGCGTTGTAAGCACTGATCGAGTATGAAGTGAAGAATGAAGCAAGCGTACAACAACTCGCTTTCCTTCTGCGATAAATATACCATCGCGTAAGAGTTCGTAGTTATTCTTCCGTACTCGATATGGTTGAAGTTCAGGTATCTCAAGCGATTCCGGGTAAAGAACTCGAGCCATATAACTACTCGAAGACAACAGTTTTGTTCCCGTAAACGAGTACTCGATCTTCAAGGTGCAAACGAACCGCTCGTGCTAAAACGAGTCGTTCAAGGTCGCGTCCTTTCCGAATGAGATCATCGAGGCTATCGCGATGAGAAATACGAACAATATCCTGCTCAATGATTGGTCCTTCGTCAAGTTCATTTGTAACGTAATGGCTTGTTGCCCCAACGATTTTTACGCCACGCTCGTATGCCTGTTTATACGGATTACTCCCCACAAAAGCAGGAAGGAATGAGTGATGAATGTTGATGATTTGGTTTGGATACTTTTCAACGAATTGAGGGGAAAGTACTTGCATGTACCGTGCTAAAATAATTGTATCTATATTGTGTTGTTGAAGAAGAGCAAGCTCCTTCTTTTCTTGTTCTACTTTTGTATCGGGAGTTATCGGAAAGACGTAGTAGGGAATGCTGTACCGTTCTGCAAGAGGGTGTAAATCGGGATGGTTCGAAATGATTAGCACAATTTCTGTGTCGAATTCACCGAGTGAGTGTCGCCACAAAAGTTCTTGGAGACAGTGGCCGTGCTTCGAAACGAAAATAGCTGTTCGTCGTCGCTGATTGCTAAACCGTATTTGCCAGGTTGCTGAAAATTCTTTTGCGAGCGGGGTAAAAGCTTCAATGGTTGCTTGTGGACTTAAGGTAAAGTCTTTCATGTCCCAACAAATTCGTAAAAAAAATCGCTTTTCTTCTTGAACAACATGCTCATCGAGATCGAGAATATTCCCATTCCGTTCAAAGAGGAAGTGAGAGATTCGTGAGACAAGTCCTTTCTGGTCTGGGCAAGAAAAAAGTAATGTTGCTGTGAGTTCAGGTTTTGGTGTCACAGTTCCTATTCTCCTTCCATTTGTATACAATATCTTAAAAACATTCTATTTGTGCAAAGTATTCTTGTGGTGCAGGTCTGAGAATATTCGTGCTTGTTTTTTTTTGAAGTGCTCGTTATTATACAGGGAAACTTTTAAGTGTGTACGTTACACTAAACAACGTAAGGAGTACAGCGATGTGGAGGTATGGTGGTAGTATTATGGTAAGTATTTTCATATGTTGTAGTGGAATTGTCTTCAATACTTGTTCGAAAGGAATCAGCTCTATGGTTGAAAAACGATTGTATGGGAAATTACATGATGGTACAGAAGTCTATGAGTATATTCTGAAGAATTCTAAAGGTGCGGAAGCTAGACTCATAACTTATGGTGCAACGGTAACATTGCTGAAGGTCCCAGACCGTAATGGTGTACTGAGTGATGTTGTTTTTGGATACGATTCATTGCAAGGCTACTTAGAGGATAAATCTTTCTTTGGTGTTACAGTTGGTCGATATGGAAATCGCATTAACAAAGGTTCATTCGTTCTTGATGGAAAGAAGTACCAACTCACGATTAACGACGGCGAAAACCATTTGCACGGTGGTCACAAAGGATTTTCCAAAGTAGTATGGAACGCAACCATTGTTGATGATACTGCTGGTCCATCAGTTGCAATGACGTATGTGAGCCCTGACGGGGATGAGGGATACCCAGGTACTGTAACAATAAAAGTAACATTTACACTAACAAATGACAACGCATTGCGGATTGTGTACGAAGGTACCACAGACAAACCAACAGTGCTCAACCCGACCCATCATTCATATTTCAACTTAAGCGGATCCTTTACGAAACCTATTACGGATCACATCATGAAGATCGATGCTGATTCAATTACAGAAATCGACCAAAGATTAATTCCAACAGGTAAACTCGTGAGTGTTGAGAATACACCGTTCGATTTTCGAAAACCAGTTCTCATTGGCTCACGCATCAATGAACAACATCAACAGCTTTTATATGGAAGAGGATATGATCATAACTGGGTATTGAAGAACTACAATGGGACAGTTCGTAAAGTTGTTGAGGTGTATGAACCAACAAGTGGTCGAGTACTTGAAGTATGGACTGATCAACCAGGTATCCAATTCTACGCAGGGAATTTCCTCAATGGAACCGCAAAAGGCAAAGGTGTTGCGTATGAGCATAGAACAGGATTTTGTTTGGAACCTCAGTGCTTCCCAGATTCTCCAAATCACCCACATTTCCCGTCAACTGTCTTACGTCCTGGTCAAATCTACAAGCAAACAACAATCTATAAGTTTACCACTCGGGAATAGAATCACTGAGGGAGTAATATAATGGCAAAGTATGTCATAGGATTGGATTTTGGGACGAATTCATGTCGAGCAGTGCTTGTTGATGTTACGAATGGGAAAGAACTTGCAACAGAGGTTTTTCAGTACCCTTCTGGAAAAGCAGGGGTAATTGTTGACCCACGAAACCCGCTTTTGGCACGTCAGAATCCTCGCGATTACTTGAAGGGAATTGAGGTATGTGTTAAGAGTGTTCTGCGACAAGCAAAAAATGTGAAAAAAACTTTTACTCCAGATGCTGTTATTGGTATCGGTATTGATACAACGGGAAGTAGTCCATTACCAGTCGATGAAAGAGGGTTACCGCTTTGCTTCGATAAGCGTTTCAAGAAAAATCCAGCTGCTATGGTATGGTTGTGGAAAGATCACACGAGTTTTGCGGAAGCAGAATATATAACAGAAACTGCACAGAAAATACGTCCGCAGTATCTTGCAAAGATTGGTGGCGTGTATTCTTCGGAGTGGTGGTGGAGCAAGATTCTTCACTGTAAACGAACTGCACCGGAGGTATACAATGCAGCATTCAGTTGGATGGAAATTTGCGATTGGATTCCAATGATGCTCATCGAAGCTCCATCGCTCTCAACGTTTAAACGGAGTGTATGCGCTGCAGGTCATAAGGCAATGTACAATAAGCAGTGGGGTGGGTTACCTGATGAAGAGTTCTTGGAAACATTGGAACCTGGCTTAGGATCTCTTCGTCGACGGTTATACAATGAAGCCTATACTGCAGACGAATGTGCAGGATTTCTTTCAAAACAGTGGGCACAGCGATTAGGATTATCGCAGAAAACAGCTGTTGCAGTTGGAGCATTCGATGCACACATGGGAGCCGTTGGTGCTGGTATTAGTCCTGGAACGCTTGTGAAAATTCTCGGTACTAGTACGTGCGATATTATGGTTTATCCGCACGACAAACCGCTGAATGATATTCCTGGTGTGTGTGGTATTGTCGATGGCTCTGTTATGAGTGGCTACTATGGTATCGAAGCTGGTCAATCGGCAGTCGGTGATATATTTCTCTGGTTTGTGAATTCCTTGGTACCCAATACCTATGGAAAAACACAAGAGGATAAATTCGACTCTCTTCAACGGGAAGCAAGGAAGCTTAAACCTGGTGAGAGTGGACTCCTTGCTCTTGATTGGAATAATGGGAATCGAACAATCCTTGTCGATGTACGGCTCACAGGATTGCTCCTTGGCCAAACTCTCCATACAACAGCACCAGAAATATATCGTGCACTTATTGAAGCAACTGCATTTGGCGCTCTCCGCATAATCGATCGGATCGAAGAGTATGGTGTCAAGATTACAGACATAATCAACTGTGGAGGGCTGGCGACAAAAAATCCACTCCTGATGCAAATCTATGCAGATGTTACAGGACGACCAATGAAAGTCTCACGGAGTGAACAAACCCCAGCTCTTGGTGCGGCAATGTTTGCTGCGGTTGCTGCAGGTGAAAGTGCTGGTGGCTATAGAACAATTGAAGAAGCAAAAGATGCTATGACAGGTATTGGAAAAGTATACCATCCAAATTCGAAAAATCACGAAATCTACAAGAAGCTCTATGCACTTTACTGGCAATTGCACGATGCCTTTGGAACGCAGGCGTGGCACGGTTCACTCTACAATGTCATGAAAGAACTTATTCAAATCCGGGATTCTGTTCGCCAGCAGTCTAGGTAGATCAAGGTGACACACCAAAGAGTAGTGAAAAAAGTAAAAGTTCTCCTTTTTGGAGTATCACTTGTGTGTTATTCACAGCAAGTACTCCCTGATTACCCCATTTCGTTTGTATCTCTCCGCAATGTTACACTTACTGATAGTTTTTGGTTACCAAAAATGAAACTTATTCAAAGTGTAACTATTCCACATTGTATAGCAAAGTGCAATGAAGAGGGGAGAATTGATAATTTTCTCATTGCTGCCGGTATAAAGAAAGGTTCAGTACGAGGGAAAATGCCTTTCGATGATACCGATGTGTATAAAGTTATCGAAGGGGCTTCTTATTCACTCATGTTGTTCCCTAATCCTTCTCTCGAAGCGATGATCGATTCCCTTATTACAACCATTGCTCTTGCTCAAGAGCCAGATGGTTACCTTACAACGTGGATGACAATCGATCCACAAAATCCACCAGCATGGTGGGCAAAAAAAGTAGGGGAAAGGTGGCTTGGCGAAGAAGCAAATCATGAATTGTATAACGCTGGTCATCTATACGAAGCTGCCGTTGCCCACTATATTGCAACAGGAAAACGTACTCTTCTCAACGTTGCAATCAAGAATGCAGACTTGTTACTCCGTACATTTGGGTATGGTAAATTAACACTTCCACCTGGGCACCAAATAGTTGAAACTGGATTAGTAAAACTTGCGCGTGTGACAGGAAATGTAGAATATGCACGACTCGCAAAATTCTTTCTTGATATTCGAGGAGATTCAACCACACATAAACTCTATGGGCCTTATAGCCAAGACCATGTTCCAGTACTACAGCAAAATGAAATTGTGGGACACGCTGTACGTGCAGTTTACATGTATACTGGAATGACGGATATTGCACAACTTTATGATAACGTTGAATACTTACGTGCTGTACAACGAGTATGGCACAATATGGTTGAAAAGAAAATGTACATTACCGGCGGAATTGGATCACGTCACGATGGCGAGTCATTTGGAGAGGAGTATGAACTTCCCAATAGCACTGCATACTGTGAAACATGTGCTTCTATCGGAACGGTGCTGTGGAATGCACGACTCTTCCAGCTTACGGGGAATGCTATCTACTTCACGGTGATCGAACGGGTACTCTACAATAGCCTCCTTTCTGGACTTTCAAAGGATGGGAAGCGATTCTTCTATGTTAATCCACTCGAATATAATGGAACAACACCGTTCAATGTCGGTTTTCAAACACGACAAGAATGGTTCGAGTGTGCATGTTGTCCAACAAATGTAGTACGGTTTTTCCCAAGTATTCCAAGCTATATCTACTCTACAAGTGGTGATACGGTGTATATCAATCTCTATGTTGCTAGTAATGCGACTTTGACGCTTCGATCGAACACCGTTCACCTGGTACAACAGGGTGAATATCCCTGGAATGGGAAAGTTAAAATTAGAGTACAGACAGAGAAACCGAAGCCTTTCACTCTTAAAGTCCGTATCCCTGGTTGGGTTCAAAACTCTGTACTTCCGGGTACACTGTATTCCTATCTCGATTCATCCAGTACGATGGTACGTATTGTACTAAATGGAAAAAAAATACCGATCATATACGACCGTGGATATATTACCATTACTCGGCAGTGGAATACAAACGATCGACTTGTTCTTGATTACCCAATGAAAGTACGTCGTGTTGTAGCTCATGAGAATGTTCTTGAAAACAGAAATCGTGTTGTGATCGAATATGGTCCCTTTATTTACTGTGCTGAAGGTATTGATAACAACTATCCTCTTGATAGCATTGTCGTCAACAATACAGTGTCCTTACGTGCAGAATATCGGAGAACAGATCTTGGAGACATGGTTGTTGTTTCAGGAAATGTTTCAGATCTATCTCACTTACAAACTGTACCGTTTACAGCGATTCCATACTTTTGCTGGGCAAATCGAGGTAATACACTAATGAAAGTGTGGTTTTTACGAAGATAGAAGGAATACGAGGTACGAATGTATAAAAAGCTAAAGAAAGAAGTTTTCGAAGCAAACCTAAAATTAGTTGAGTGGGGGCTAGTTTCTCTTACGTGGGGAAACGTGAGCGGGATTGATCGTGAAAAAGGTGTTGTAGTCATTAAACCTAGTGGTGTACCATATGCTGAGTTGACTCCGAATCACATGGTTGTCGTTGATCTGAATGGTAATCTCATTGATGGTGAATTAAAACCATCCTCTGATACTCCAACGCACCTTGAATTATATCGAATGTTCCCTGCTATTGGTGGAATAGCGCACAGTCACAGTACCTATGCAACGGCATTTGCACAAGCACGAGTAGAAATACCATGCGTCGGTACGACACATGCCGATGTTTTCAATGGTCCGGTCCCTGTAACGCGGTTTCTCACGAAAAAGGAGGTTGAAACACAGTACGAACTCAATACAGGGAAAGTGATAATCGAACGCTTTAAAAATTTAGATCCTCAGTCATTGCCTGGTGTACTTGTTGCTGGGCATGCGCCGTTTACCTGGGGATCGTCTGCATTGGAGGCAGTAGAACACATGTTATCGCTTGAGCGTATAGCAGAAATGGCATTGTACACTCTTATTCTTCAACCAACAAGTCAACAACTTCCAAAGTATATTCTTCGAAAACATTTTCAACGAAAGCACGGTTCAGGAGCTTACTACGGTCAACAGCGGTAAAAATCCCTTCTAGATGCGCGAAGCGATGTCTGTATCCACTCTGTACGGTCGAATAAGTGTTCCTTCAGATTGTCAAGGTTTGATATTTGATTGCGATGGAACACTCGTTGATTCTATGCCACTTCACACTGCCGCCTGGAAACATGTGCTTTCTTTGTCGGGAGTACCGTACGATGATGAGTTTTTCCTCTTACGTAAAGGGATGAAGGAAACAGAACTCATTGACGAGTACAACAATCATTTTGGAACTGCTTTAAAGAGTGTTGAAATTGTACGATTGAAACATCTCTACGTTCTTAATCACATCCACATGATTACGCCGATTAATGCTGTTGTAGCAATTGCCAAAGAGTATCGATCGAAACTTCCCATGGCAGTTGCCTCTGGTGGAGTACGTGAAATTGTAGAAAAGGAGTTAATGATACTAGGAATTCTCTCATGGTTTCGAGTGATTGTGACTGCCGATGATTCAGTAAAGCCGAAGCCAGCACCAGATATTTTTCTTGAAGCTGCTCGTCGGATGAATGTTCAACCTCACCAGTGTCTCGTGTTTGAAGATGGTGATCTTGGTTTGGCTGCAGCTGAACGTGCAGGTATGCGCTGGGTCGATGTGCGAAAGTACATCTGAAAGATTTTGTCTACCCCTACATCTGTGTTCCGGTTGATGATTTTCCAACTATTCGGTATACTGTTTGCAAGGTATTTTTTACTTTCCATGAGCTTAAAATGTTGGACGTGAACATTCGGTTAAGAGTCATAGTACTTTTTTCCCTCTATTGTATTCCTCTTTTGGCTCAGCGCAGTGTAGAAGTACAGTTCAGCACTAAAGTTTCTCAACAGATACTCCAGCGAACTGTACGTGAACTTGTTCTGATTGGAAATAGAATGGGTGGAACAAACTCGGGTGATCAAGCTGTTCGTATGATAAGTACTCGATTCAAAGAGTATGGACTGTCTGTAGAGATTTTGGAATCACCGGAACGTCTTACATACACTCACCACCAGTGGAAACTCAAAGTAGAATCACCCAAGCGGTTAAGAGGGTTAATTCAAAATGAATGGCTTGCAGGTTTTTCTCCTTCTGTTTCAGAAACGGTGTGCGAGTTGAAGTACATTCGCCCTGGTGCACTCACTCTTGATAGTGTTCGTAACCGAGCAGTACTCATTAATGTACCATTAACACACGAACTCTACGAAGAACTTTCCAATGCCGGTATTCGGTGTATTCTTCACTACAGTGTAGTCAACTCTGAGGCCTACATGCATGGAGCGATGATTACCCAATTGACACCTTCGCAATCCAATAAAGTTCCGGTGTACAATATTTCCCGGTTTGCAGGAGAACGACTAAGACAGGAACTTGAGTACGGGACCCCAATTACACTTCGATATTCATCGAAGACTGTTATCAGGTATGGTAATTCGAAGACAGTCATTGCTACGCTAAAGGGTAAATCTTCGCAGTACTATATCGTCTGCGCACACGGTGACTCAGATTCTGGTGGTCCGGGAGCTGACGATAACGCCTCGGGCGTTGCTGGTATCTTGGAGGTTGCTCGTATTTTAAGTGCCATGGTAAGGATGAAGCTCATTCAACCGCCAGTCTATACACTTCGATTCATCATCTGGGGTACGGAGTATGTATCAGCAAGCGATTTTGTAAAAAAACGTGACTATGAGCTCGATCAGATTCGTGGAGTTATAAATGTTGACCAAATTGGCATCGGTCGTCCCAGATATTGTGTCTACTTCGAAGGAAATGATGTACCATTCAATGAACATCTTCTTCGGGTTTTCAATTCTATTGGCGAAGAATACGCTGGGAAGCAAGGGTTTTGGAAAGAAGCAACAACGATTCCGTTCCAAGGTGGTACTGATTCGCATGTTTTTTTGCCGCAGTATCTACGACAATTGCGCGTGCGTCAGCGAGAAATCCCTGTGATTACTGTTTTCACTGCTGCATGGAATGAACCAAAAGCCGTTGCTCAAACAAAAGGGTGGGGTTCGAAGGCGTGGAAAGGAGCCGCTGATACTGTCATCATTGGATATTCACCGTACTATCACTCTTCACTCGACATCCCTCGGTTAACAACAGATCGCGAACCACACATTGTATGGGGTGTGAAAGCGGTCGGCATAGGTTTATTACGACTCGCGTGGGATAATACAGAAATATCAAAGTAACCAAAGTAAAATGTACAATAAAAACTAAAGCCTCGTGAAGTAACTATGCGGTATCGGTTTGGTTCTGTTGAATACGATTTTTCACAACGGACATATTTAATGGGGATTGTCAATGTCACTCCAGACTCGTTTTCTGATGGAGGTAAGTATTATTCAACCAGTGCAGCAGTTGACCATGCTCTTCAATTGATTGATGAAGGTGCCGATATAATTGATATTGGTGGTGAATCTACTCGACCAGGATCCGATCCAGTAGCGGTTGATGAAGAAATACGCCGTACAATTCCTGTCATTGACCAACTTTCCAAACGAACGGTGATTCCGATCTCGATTGATACGTACAAGTCAGAAGTTGCTCGTGCTGCGCTAGATGCAGGTGCTTCAATAGTAAACGATATTAGTGGAATGACGTTTGACATTCACATGGCCGATGTTGTTGCAGAAAGCAATGCTTCGGTAGTTCTAATGCATATTCAGGGAACTCCAAAAACGATGCAGGAACATCCAACCTATAACCATGTAACCAGTGAAGTCTTTAATTTTTTAGAACAACGAGCATTCTATGCAACACAAAGAGGGATTCGTCAAATTATTGTTGATCCTGGCATCGGTTTTGGAAAAACGTTTGAACATAATATACAGCTCATTCGTGAACTCTCACAATTCAAAAAGCTTGGGTATCCTCTTCTTGTTGGGCCATCCAGAAAGTCGTTTATTGGTGCAATATTGAATCTGCCACCACACGAACGTGTGGAAGGCACAGCAGCGGCGGTTGCTATGTGTATTTTGAATGGAGCACAAATTGTACGAGTACATGATGTGAAAGTAATGAAGCGAGTTGCACAAGTTGTCGATGTTCTTAAAGGATAGTGAATGGAACTTAGACCTGCTATTGTGATTCCTGCTTACAACGCTCAAGCTACACTTTTGAAACTCATTCAACGAGTACAATGTGTAATGCCAAACAGCTCCATTATTGTTGTGGATGATGGTTCAACAGATGGGACGAAGCAATGTGTTAATCCATGCCACATAACACTTCTTTCTCACGAGAAAAATTTAGGCAAAGGAGCTGCACTCCGTACAGGATTTGAGTACGTGCTCAACGCTACATCAATTGAATGGGTAATTACACTTGATGCAGATTTACAGCACATACCTGAGGAATGTCCGAAGTTCTTTGAAATCCAGCGGAAAACGAACGCCGATATTGTTCTTGGTTATAGGAAACGATACGGAACATCTATGCCATTCCATCGTCGGTGTTCTAATGTGATAACATCATTCCTTGTCTCAGCACGGACAGGTACTCGGATTTTTGATAGCCAATGTGGATTTCGAATGATTCGACGAACTGTGTTGGAGCACATAAAAATTCAATCGGACGGGTATGAAGCAGAGACAGAGTTTCTCATCAAAGGGGTGCTTCGAGGATTTTCTGTTGCTCATGTACCAATTCAAACAGTGTATGGAAATGAAAAAAGTTACATGAAAAAATGGAAAACAACTGTTAACTTTCTCAATGTGCTACTCAAGGACTACTCATGACACGATTTGAGCATGAACGACAACAGTTGGTGGAGCTACTCCGACGCAAAGGTATTCGGGATGAGCAAGTGCTTCGAGCAATCGGTAAAGTACCGCGCGAATTATTTGTTCATCCTGCTCATGTAAATCGTGCATACGAAGACACAGCACTACCAATATCTCAAGGCCAGACAATTTCACAACCCTACACTGTTGCTTTCCAAACTGAGAAATTACAAGTGGGAAAGGATTCGAAAGTACTTGAAATTGGAACAGGATCTGGATATCAAGCTGCAATTCTCGCTGAGATGGGGTGCCGTGTCTTTACAATTGAACGACACATGGAACTTCACCTCCAAGCACGAAAACTCCTCGAAAAACTGGGATACCGTGTTGCAACGCTCTGTGGTGATGGTACAATTGGATGGAGTGAGTTTGCACCGTACGATGGTATTATTGTAACGGCAGCAGCTCCTGAAGTACCAAAACCGTTGCTCGATCAACTTGCGGATGGAGGACGACTTGTTATTCCAGTTGGTAATCTTGATACCCAAGCAATGCAGATTATCACGCGTAAAGGAAGCGAATATTCAGTGGAAGAAGTTTTGGGATTTAAGTTTGTTCCACTCATTGGTAAAAAAGGGTGGAACGGGATCAATTCTACACCGTAGAAAAACTAGCAAACTCTTCAGTGAAACAGAATTCCGAACAGAAAGCAATCCTCGCAATTGTTGGACCAACAGCATCAGGAAAAACACACCTCTCTCTCATCCTAGCAAACCGACTCGATGCTGAAATTGTCTCTGCTGATTCTCGGCAGGTGTATAAGTATTTAACGATCGGTACTGCAAAACCTACGAAGGATGAGCTACGTCTGGTACCTCACCATTTCATCGATATTCTCGATCCGAGGGAAGATTACAGTGCAGGACAGTATGGTAACGAGGCGAGGAAATGTATCGAAAACATTCATAAACGAGGAAAACAACCACTGCTCGTTGGAGGGTCAGGGTTGTATGTAAAGGCAGTAATCGATGGTCTTTTTGAAGGCGTTGGGAAAAGTGAAGAACTACGAAAACAGCTTCTCGAAGAACTCAATGAGTATGGAGCAGAATGGCTTTATAACAGATTGCAGAGTATTGATCCTGCAGCAGCTACAACGATGGATCCAACAAAAATAAGACGAGTTATTCGTGCGCTTGAAGTGTACTACCTTACTGGAAAACCCATTTCTTTTTTTCACCTAACACAACAAAAACGTCCTCCTTTTAAAATCGTACAAGTTGGACTTTTCTGGGAAAGGTCCGAACTATATTTACGAATCGATCAACGTGTTGACGCAATGATTAATGGTGGATTCCTTGATGAAGTACGTTGGCTTCAAGAGAACGGATATTCTCGGACGTTGAATGCTCTGAATACAGTTGGGTACAAGGAAGCGTTCGATTACTTTGAAGGGATAATTTCATATGCAACGATGATTGAACTTATCAAGCGGAACACCCGAAGATTTGCAAAACGCCAGCTTACATGGTACCGAGCAGATCAGAGGATTCGATGGTTTCCTGTATCTGGAAGTACAGAGTGGGAACAGCTTGCAGGTGAGATTATTGAATACTTTCGAAAATGCACAGAAAATTGATTTTAGAACATACATTTAATATATTGAACAACGTTTCTATCGGGGCGTAGCGTAGCCCGGCTAGCGCGCTTGGTTCGGGACCAAGAGGTCGCGGGTTCAAATCCCGCCGCCCCGACAAGAGACCAAAGGCCAAAAGGATTCAAAAGGATTGAAGAGGTAGAAAACGAAACTCAAAAATCAGCTACTTTATACTTCGTAAATATGAATTTCTGCTCTGATCGTTGATGTGGAAATGATTATGCTGCATGAGGAATAAAGGAAGGAATGCACCAATAGGGTGAAGGAATACTACACATTGGTAGCATTGACAATACTTATGGTGTTACTGTAAAGAAACATTTTTAGCAATAATATTCTGTGGAATAACAGATGTAGAGAAATAAATGCCTATGCAACGACGAACATTTTTACGGACAACGCTTACCCTAGGAGGTCTTAGCCTGGTATCGCAAGATCTCTTTGCATTGAAATATTATCCACAACCATCAAACAAGAAGATTGCTATTATTTACAGTACATGGTGCGGATCGTCCCGTGATGCTGCTGTGTGGATCTCAGAAGGAATGGGGGGGATCGCTGATGTGTTTGACGTTCGGGAAGAACCGACAATTGAATACTTCGACCACATAATCATCGGTGGATCAATACGCTATGGACAAGTTTCAAAAGAACTTTGTTCTTTCCTGGAAAACCATAAGGAAGAACTGCGAAAGAAAGTACGAGGATACTTCATTGTTTGTGGCAATATGAGAAAACCCGTAGGGACTGAAGAGAAAGTGAAATATATCGATAAACACCTCGCAACGTTCTGTGGTGTAGAGAATCTCCCCTCCCGTGTATTTAATGGAAGGGTAACCAAGCGTTTACTGGATAACGAGACAAGAGCATTGATTGAGCGATTTGAAGACTACGATGATCTCCGACGTTCACTTTGCCTCGACTATGGGGCTGAATTGTTGAAAGCAATGTTTTAACAACATTTCTTCGATTCATCTATAAACGAGTATTACGGATTTTTTCTTCACTTTTTATTACTTTTCCATACTTAAATTTTTAATAACAAACTATTCGGAAGTTCTATGGTGGATAGGCAGTATTGGTGGTTTTTCAAAGGATACGATGTTAAGAATAACAAAGTGTGGTCTCGTTCGTTCAAGGAGTTTGATTTAGATACTCTTGCCCAACGGTATCAAACTCCAATTTACTTTACAAACGGAAAACGTATTCAAGACAAAGCACGTCTCATTCGAGAAGCGTTCGAACGACACTACTGTGGACCAGTTGAGATCAACTATGCTGTAAAAGCGAATTACTGTCCACAAATTCTCGATTTAATTGCTCTCCTTGGATTAGGTGCTGACGTAGTCTCCCCCAACGAAGCAATTCTAGCTGAACAGAGAGGCATCCCAAAAGAAAAGATCATGTTTACTGGAACCTCCGTTTCAAAAGAAGAGATGGAACTTCTCGTAAAGTCGGAGAATTATAAGATAAATATTGATTCACTCTCTCAACTTCGTAAGTTGCGAGAACATAGAGATGAGTGGAATATTCGTGGGCTAAAACTCTCAATTCGCATAAATCCGAACATAGGTGCTGGTCATAATCCCGATGTGATTACAGCAGGTGTTCGAAATGAAGATGGTGTACCTATTAAGTTCGGTATTGAGGAAGCGAAAATTATCGACGCATTCCTTCTTGCACGGGAGTATGGATTTTACCCAGATACGCTGCATTTCCATGTTGGCTCTGGATGGTTAGGGAACGATGTTGAAAATTTTCGCCTCGCACTTCGAAACACACTCAGAGTTATGAGGGAACTCGAAAACCATGGATTTTCAGAGTTGAATCTTGATGTTGGTGGTGGTCCAGGAATCAGATACAAAGAATCGCAGGAATCGTTTCCTTTCGATACGTATGCGCGCATAATTCGTGAAGAACTTATTGCGAGCGGTGTGAAAATCAAGAAACTTATTCTTGAACCTGGACGAAGTCTCGTTGGGGATTCAACAATTCTCTTAACAAAGGTTAATACTGTTGAAGAGAAAAATGGAATTCTCCATGCGTACACCGATGCGAGTATGGGAACACTCATTCGCCCTAAGCTCTACCATGCATATCATGAAATTATCAACGTATCCAATCCAAATGGAGAGTTTTACCACTATTCTGTTGATGGAAACGTATGTGAAACGGGGGATACATTCACGCAAGATGAAACTCGAGCTATCCCTGAAATTCGCGAGGGTGATATTCTTGGTATTCTTGATACTGGTGCATACGGTGATGTTATGTCGTCGTGCTACTGTCTGCGAGGACGTGCCAATATCCTCATGGAGTACAAGGGATCTCTCGTCGAATGTTCAAAAGGTGTGGAAGATTTAGACCAAATACTTTATAGATTTCGTACTAATGTAAAACTGCAACCATAGGGGAATGAAAAACTGATGAGTGTACTAATAAATGTAGCAATTGTCGGATATGGTAATGTTGGAAGGGGGACTGAGTTAGCAATTACTCAAAATCCAGATATTCGACTTGTGGCAATCCTTACGCGACGTTCACCGGGTTCTATTCGACCACATTTGTCAAACGTACCTGTGTATCCCACTGAGGCTGCAATAGATCTTCAAGGAGCTATTGATGTAGCAATTCTCTGTGGAGGATCGGCAACTGATCTAATTGAACAAGGACCGTACTTTACACAGTACTTCAATGTAGTCGATAGTTTCGATACACATGCTCGTATTCCAGAGTACTTTACAGTAATGGATGATGTCGCAAAAAGGAATAGTACACTTGCGATTATATCGACGGGGTGGGATCCAGGGCTCTTTTCTATTGCCAGAGTTTTTGGAGATGTTTGTATACCAAATGGAAAGAGTTACACATTTTGGGGACCTGGAATTAGCCAAGGACATTCTGACGCCATTCGCCGTGTAAAAGGGGTGAAAGATGCGCGGCAGTATACTATACCGCTCGATGCTGCACTACAAAACGTACGGTCGGGAAGTAATCCAGAATTGACAACGCGGGAAAAACACATCCGTGTATGTTATGTGGTGTTAGAAAACGATACACCAGATGAACGGAAACGAGTTGAAACAGAGATTAAATCAATGCCGAATTATTTTGCAGAGTATGATACAATTGTTCACTTTGTCTCCCATGTCGAACTTATCGAAAAGCACTCAAAAATGCCGCATGGGGGATTTGTTCTTACGAGTGGATCTTCAGCATCCTGGAATAAGTTTCTTATGGAGTTCTCATTGAAACTCGAGAGTAACCCTGAATTTACTGGAAATATTCTCGTTGCCTATGCACGTGCTGCTTATCGTTTGAGAACTGAGGGAGTCATTGGGGCTCAAACCGTGTTTGATATAGCTCCAAAGTACTTCTCACCAAAGACGAATGAGGAATTGCGTCGTACCATGTTGTAATGGCGCTCAACGTTTCAGTATGGTGTTTTTTGTTTTTGCTGTGTATTCCTTCCTAATAGTAAACGTTGTACATCTGAGCACGCGTTTCATTGTTGTAGGGGAATTCATCCTTCGGTGGGGATAAGTGTTCATCAACGAACTCAACCTTCACGGTCGGAGGTAATTCCGGTGAGAACTCTTCTATGCGTTTCCGTAGTAAGTCGACCTCATGTTCTTTTACAGCATAAAAAGTAACAATGTAATCACCACAGATAACGTTGTAGGGAATTTTCCAGTAACAAATTTTTTTCCATTGGGGTGGAGGTGGTGGGAAAAAGTTTAATCGTACCCAGTCATCATAGACTATAGCAATATCCACATCTTTTGATTTGCACAGTTTATAGAGTTCTGCTGTTGTATAGTTCTTATCAGCTGCTAAACGCAGTACTTCCACACTAGCGAGACCGACAACATCAACTAATCGAATATCACTGTAGTACGTAACTGCACCTATATCGTTCAGTGCTACAGTTGCACTATTATAGTACTTCTTTAGAAATCGTGCCATTTGATACTGTTGCTCGTAAATGTTTCGAGAGGTTAGTGGAGTGAACAGGAGGTCTGTTTTTGCTCGTTTGATAACACCGGTAAAGCTTGGGATAGAAAAGTAAATGCCAATGAGTACAATAAATGCTTTAAGCGCAGGATGTATACTCCATGCTTTGAGAACGGTAATGAGTTCTGGAAGAGTGGTACTGAGGACAACAATACCAAGAACGATAAGGTATGCTTCGTAGCGGAAGTATGCACCGAACCGTGCAAAGAGTATATGGAGCACTGTGAGGAAGATGTACATAATGAGGAGAAGATTTGTAGGAGTGTTTAATGTTTTATAGTACACTGTAAGAACAATGCTTAGAATTACTGCGTAGCCTACGAAGAAAACGATGTATTCTGCTTGATAATAATTCTCGAGTGCATTTGCCATGTAGTACTCAGCACCTTGGAGAATAGAGCCAAGGGATGAAAAAAATTGATGTGAGTAATTAGGAAAACCAGTTGTGTGTGATTTAATGAGTACTGGGTTAGGAAGCAGAAACCACCCATGAGTTACTGAAATGATTTGAAAGATTAGTAATGGAACAACAGCGCTAATGAAGAGTATAAGTACTGCTCTCCACTGTTTTTTGAACATAAGGAGAAAACCGCTGATGAGAAACAGGAAGTAGCTTTCGAAACGTGTAAGTGCGAGAGGTGCTGTGCAGAGGGCTAGTTTCCAAAGCACCGCTGTAGAAGGAGGTGTATCAAGGATTTTAAGGAAGTACCACACAAACAAGAGCACCAGCAAAATTTGAAGTACGTGTTCCATACTCATAAGGATGAGTGCATTCATTGGTGCTGCAAGAATAATGAAGAAGAGGACAAGAGTAACGATAAATGGTGATACTCCACGCGTTGATAAAATTCTCTGGAGAAGAATGATGATAGCAACAGCACAGACAACATTGACGATGAAGGGAGTATATTCAGAAACTCCGAAGATACTGTAGAGGCCTCCGAGTAAAACGGTCCAAAATGGTGACGAGGATGCAGAGCTAAATTCATACTGTGTTACACCGTAAACTCCATGGAGCGCTAAATTTTTTGCCATTGCCATGTGAATGTATGTGTCGTCAAGTGCATAGACGAATGTATTGTTCGTTAGAGTGAGAACATAAGAAAGGGTTGGTAGTATTATAATGGCAAGTATAAAGATAGCTATTAGTATGGTATAAGAATGTGTAGATATTATTTTCATTTGAAAAACCTTTTTAAGGTACGATGTAAATTACTATTGCTACCATTTTAATTCATACAGTACAAAGTAATCGTTTGCTTTAATGTGTGCAGGATATTGGGGTTCCGCAAAACCAACAGCTGTGAGAATACTCATTATGTATCCTGGTTCACCGGAACGTAGAATGAACATATATTTATTGAACTCCCAATCAGCAAAATGAGTTAATTTTCTTTTTCTGGCATAGTCAGAAAGTTTGTAGTTCTTTAGAGCCTGAGCTGATTCACCGTTTACAACGCCATCTAAGTTTATTATTGTAATATTTTTCTTGAATATTGGAGCATAGTAACTTAATGCACCGCTTTGAAAAGCACCAATAACTGAATTAATAGGGGCCTGTGAGAGTATTTGTAGAGCAGGGAGTCGGTAACCTTTTGCTCCTAATAAGCCGTAATTTTTACTTGAAGTAGGGGTAACAAATAGGTAGTTAATATTTTGGTATACATTAAATGCAGAAAAAAGTATAGTAAACATGATAAAGCATTTTTCGATTACAGCAGTAGTTCGGGTATAATTAGTGATTTTTTTTATTCCAACAACGAGTAAAAGAAGTGTCGCGGTTTGTGTTGTAGCTAAGTATCGCGTAAAGAACCATACAGCTGGGACATAAAGAGCATAAAACCAACAAAGAATGAACGCAGAAAGTATGTAAAGGAAAATAGGAGCTCCATTTTCAGTGTTTATAATTTTCTTTATTAGGAAGATAATGAAAAGTGTCGTTGTTACTAAGAACAATACTGAGGTAAGATATGGAAACTGGAAACATATACTACGGATATAAAAAAGTTCTCCAGTCAGAAAATCGAGTAATGTTCCAAATGCCCAAGCAACTTGGTGCGTTTTCTTTAAGTACATGATTTGATGAAGGTATGCCTGTGTTTGGACAGCCTCACCACTTTCAGGTATTATTGTATTGAAATAAACTATCTGATAGAGCCACCAGGGGGAAACAACAATGATCGCTGTTATAACAGTAATAAAAAGTTGTTTTATCCGTTTTCTAGAGACTAGTTCATAGAAGCCAATGATTCCGAGTGTAAAGCATGTATCGATTCGTGCAAGGAGGGAACATCCGGCAATAATACCTGCGAAAATGTATAATCGGTTGTTAGTATTTTCTATCGCACGCAACCAAATTTCGACGAAAAGTAATACAAGACATACTGCTAGAGAAGTTTCTAAACCTCCTAAAGCATTAGAAATTCCGACAGAGCTAATAGACCAAGCAAAAGCTATAGCAAGGGAGTAATAGTTAGGTGAGTTATAAAAGATTCGTTTGGCTAATAATCCTAATAAAACGATAATACCACTGTCAATAAAAGAAAGCAGGATTATGTCAATACGAAGTAATGTATCTGGATTTGTTGTAATCTTTGCAAACGGAACGAGTAAAAAAGCTAGTAGAGGTTGGAAACCGTTAGTACGTATAATACCGTCGATGGTTGGTCCTTTTCCTTCAGCAAGTGATCGTGTAAGTGCAAGAGTGTAGTAGGTATCATCTGGGATAAAGTACCTATCAATTGTAGTTATATCTCTAAAAGCAATTGAAAGTCGTAAGAATAATCCGAATACAAATACGAACAATAATAGTAAATTCCACTTTTGTTCGCTAAGTTTGCTTAACAATGTATTAGTAGTAAGATCTGATTGTTGAGTGATATTGTCTAGTAACACTTTTTCAGTAATCTCGATTTTTTATCGTTCAACGTTTTTAATCACAGTTGTTCCTTTGAAAATCTTCTTTACAGTTTCAGCATCCTTCTGTACACCTACGATGTCGCCCCAGTGCATGGGTATTAGTACTTTCGGCATAAAGTTGTTTGCAGCTTCTGCCATTTCTTCTGCTGTCATGGTGTATGTACCGCCACAGGGCATAAGTGCAACATCAACCTTGAGTTGTTTCATTTCCGGTATTGCGTCAGTATCGCCGGCATGGTAGATTGTTTGTCCGTTGGTAAGAGTGATAAGGTATCCAACCCACTGGTTCGTTTTTGGATGAAATTTTTTGTTGGGGTTGTATGCTGGTATGGTACGGACTTTTATTCGTCCTGCAGTGTACTCTTTACCTGGTTCAACAATGACAACATTCCCTTTCAACTGTGAACCAACATCACGAGGTGCTACAAAGAGTGTATTAGGTTTTTGGATTTTTGCAATGTCTTCAGGCGAGAAATGATCAAAATGCGCATGAGTTATGAGAATGATATCGGCTTTCGGTGCGTGTTCTGGGAGCTTCCATGGATCGATGTAGAGTTGTAGAGTGTCGTCTTCGATCCGAAAGGTAGCGTGCCCCAACCAGTGAATGTGGTCAGTGTTCATGGTTGGCCCTCCTAGTAAATGGAAAAATGTGATAAGTATCAGTGAGTTCATTGTGTGACCTCTTTACACGAATGTTTTCAGTTGTTCGCGTGCTTGTGCATAACCAGGTTTTAATGTGTCGTAAATAATAGCAATTCGTTCCTTATAAGGCATAAATGCACTTTTCATTGCGTTGATGGTGATTTTCTCAAGGTCGTCAAGTGATAAGTTGAACACCTCTGCTGCTCGGATGTACTCATCTGTCAATGTAATGTTACTCATCAAACGGTCATCGGTGTTCAGCGTAACGCGGAATTTGTACCGGTAGTAGATACCGAAGGGGTGTTCTTCGATACTCCGCACAGCACCTGTGTGAACATTGCTTGTGAGGCAGATTTCGAGGGGAATGCGCTTATCGAGCACATACTGCGCAAGCGTTCCCATGCTGAGAACTTCACCATCTTTCACGCGCATGTCTTCAACTAGTCTGGTTGCATGACCAATGCGATGTGCACCACACCATTGGATTGCTTGCCAAATTGATTCTTTGCCAAATGCTTCACCAGCGTGGATAGTAATGTTGAAATTTTCTCGTTGGATGAATTCGAATGCATCGATGTGCTTTTTCGGTGGATAACCTCCCTCTTCACCTGCAAGATCAAACCCAACAACACCTCGTTGTCTGAAGTCAACTGCAAGTTCTGCAATCTCAAGAGATATACTTGGGTCCATGTTTCGCATTGCACTAATGATGAGGCCGTACTGGACTCCGAAGTCTTTCTTTCCACGTTCTAATCCTTTTAGGACAGAGGCTACGACTTTATGCCAATCCAATCCTCTTTGCGTATGAAATACGGGGGCGAAGCGTGTTTCGACGTATACAACTCCGTCGTTCTTCATGTCCTCCATGAGTTCATACGCAACACGTTCGAGCGATTCCTCTGTTTGCATAACAGCACAGGTATGCTCGAATCCTTCGAGAAAGAGAGGGAGACTGCCACGTGTTGCACCACGGTGAAACCATGCTGCAAGTTCACCTGGATCAGTTGTTGGAAGTTTTGTGTACTTTAGATCGCGTGCTAGTTCGATGATAGTTTGTGGTCGCAATCCTCCATCGAGATGATCGTGAAGAAGAACTTTAGGTAGTTGGCGAATGAATTCTTTCGAAAATACCATTAGTCACCTCTTTTCGTTGTAATGTAAGAAAAAATTTTTGAATTGCGATATAGTGGATATAATGATTGCACTTGCATTTCTATTTCGATATTTTATGGTAAGTATGAAAGCGTATTGGGTTTTATTTGTTTTCTTTTGTGGAACGTATGGATATGCACAACCAGCTATCTACGAGTTCCTTCGGACTGATATTGGTGCTCGTGCAGCAGGGTTGAATGGTAGTTTCCTCACAATACAAAACGATCCCAATAGCTTGTTTTATAATCCAGCGTCGCTTTCTTCAATTACTCACCCACAGATATCTTTTGGGTACTTTAAACACCTTGCTGGCATTAATGCTGGGAATGCATCGTATGTAGATACGTTTGAAGCGGTTGGTACTATTGGTATTGGAGTACTCTACTTTGACTATGGTACTTTCGAACGTGTTGATGCAACAGAAGAAGTAGTTGGTACATTTGGTGCTTCGGATGTAGCACTGATAGGAGGGTGGGGAACAATGCTGGATGAAGTAACATCCATTGGGATTAGTGCTGAGTTTATTCATTCATCAATTGCCGAATTCACATCATCTGCTCTCGCCATAGGGATTGGTATGACGTATTCAGTACCATCCCAAAATTTAGTGATTGGTGGAAGTATTCTCCATTTTGGTAAACAACTTACGTCGTACAGAACAACGAAAGAATCTCTCCCACTTGATGTATCAATTGGTTTGACAAAACGTCCAGAACACTTACCAGCCTACTTAAATCTTGTATTCCATCGCCTTAATCGTCCAACGAAGACATTTGCAGAACGGCTTCGGGCATTTACATTTGGAGTTGAATTTCTCTTGAGTAGCTCACTCAGATTCCGCGTTGGGTATAACAATGAGCGGCGGAAAGATTGGAAACTTCTCTCGAAAACTGAGCTTGCTGGATTCTCGTTCGGTGGTGGGGTAGTATTGAAGGAGTACCTTGTTGACTATGCGTATAATTCTTTTGGGAATGTTGGAGGCATCCATCACGTCTCCGTTGGGATAGTATTTAAGTAATAGCACCTTCTGACATTTTTTTTCATAAAACATGAGTGGTATGTTTCCATTCTCATGAGCAATGCATGTGCGGGATTCCTTGTAGCGGATGATACGAAGTAATCGATCCCAGTAGCGAACGAGAATAATTCATTTGGGATACTTTTTAATGACAAGGTACTTAAGTTCTGTATCACCGGCATTTCTGATCCCATGGACCTCATGGGGTGGACAATAGATGCTTGTGTAGGGAGTTACGGGTGTCCATTTTCCAAATAAATAAATTTCTGCAGTTCCCTCAAGGAGAAAGAAGAATTCATCTTCAGGATGTTTGTGCGGTGCGTGGGTTGCTTCGCGTGGTTTAACAACACTCAGTTTCAATGTTCGACCATCGAGAAAATTTTTGTCAACGAACCAGAATTGGTACCCCGCTTTCGTACTCTCAATCTTTGATGCATCGAATGGAGTAATGCATTTTTCCCGTGTGTAGTACAATGTATCCGATGGCATAGGTTGAGAAAGGGCCAAAGTATTGATAACACAGTGCATTAGAAAAAACCAAACGCGAAGTGATTCCATACTCATATATCTTCCTGTTAATGATATGTTAATGTACACAACAAAAACTCCTTACTCTCTTCGATGCATCCAAGAGAACGAGGAATCGTGAAGTGTTGTGCTACTCGTACCTGAGTGCATCGATGGGATCGAGATTTGCAGCTTTCCACGCAGGATAAACACCAAAGATGATTCCAACAAGCGATGTGATAAGAACGCCAATAATTGCCCAATCGATGGGAAATACACCTGGCATGCTGAATACTACAGCAGCAATATTACCACCGATAATTCCAAGGACAATACCTATGATGCCTCCGAGTTCACAAATAACAATAGCTTCGAATACAAACTGAGCCAGGATGTTCCTTTTTGTTGCACCGACAGCTTTTCGAATACCGATCTCTTTAGTTCGCTCTGTTACTGAAACGAGCATGATGTTCATAATCCCAACACCTGCAGCGATAAGGGCAATGAAACTTATAACACTCACACCTAACTTGACATACTTGGTGAGTTCATTGAACGTACGAATTACAGATTCATTCGAAAAGATTTCAAAGTCATCTTTTTCGGCGGGAGGTACTTTTCTTAATGTTCGTAGGGTGTTTCGAGCTTCCTCAATACAATCGTCGTACACAGCAGCACTTTTAGCTTTGATCATAATATTGACGCTGCGATTTTTCCCATACTTCTCGAGGAACGTTGTAATTGGGATTGCAACAAAGTTATCTTGACTCCCACCGAGTACTGAGCCGAGTGGTTCAAAGACCCCAATAACTTCATACTTATCATTTCCAACACGTACTTCAGCGCCGATTGCACCGCCACGTGGAAATATTTTTTTAGCAACATCGGCACCAAGAATAGCAACCGGGGCAGTGTAGGTAAGATCGTTTGATGAAAAGCCACGTCCTTCAGCAATAGTCCAATTATTTGCGAGTAATCCTTCTGGTTCTTCACCAGCGATAGTCACGTTTGGATTGGTTTTCAATCCACCATATTGCACTACACGTGGACCACCCCACACTTCTATGGCAACAAATTCAGCAAGTGTCATTTTCTCTTTTAGTTGGAGTGCTTGTTCGTACGTAATATCTTTTCGTTTTTGCGCTTTTCGCCACTCAGTGTGGCTTGCCATTACAGGGAATTTTTGAATTTGAAATGTATGGGTACCTAACACGCTCAATCCGCTTTCGATACTGTTCTGTAGAACACGAACTGCTGTCATGACAGCAATGATTGAGAAAACACCAACAACAATCCCCAGGAGCGTAAGTGCTGAGCGTAACTTATTAGCATGGAGTGATTGAATTGCAAAGGTAATAATTTCTGTGTAATTCATAGAGTACTCCGTCATTCATACCGCAATGCTTCCACTGGATCTAATTTCGAAGCTCTGTATGCTGGAATGATCCCCGAGAGCAAGCCAACGAGTAATGAGAGGGAGAGCGCTATTCCAACAATTGTCAATGGCATTGCTGTTGGGAGAATTTGGTCAACTATCAAACTCAGTGGAAAAGCAATTGCAATTCCGATAATGCCTCCCAAGAAGCAAATAAGCGATGATTCAATGAGGAATTGAAGGAGAATTGCACGTCGTGGTGCCCCGATTGCTTTTCGAATACCAATTTCTTTTGTTCGTTCGGTCACTGAAACAAACATGATGTTCATAATACCGATACCACCAACGAAGAGCGAAAGGCCTGTAATGAACAAACCGATGATTGCTATGACACCGCCTATTTGGTTGAAGATCTGAATAATCATCTCTTGTTGGTTAATAGAAAAATCATCTTCATCACGTGGTTTTAATCCCCGAGCTCGTCGGAGAATGCCGCGTACTTCTTCCTTGGTATCGTCGAGGAGGTCAAGCGATTTTGCTTTTACCATGATAGTAATACCACCACGTCGAGATTGATATTGGGTAAAGAAACGGTTGATAGGAACGTAAATACGTTTGTCAAGACTTTCGCCGCCAAAGAGACTACCTTGCTTTTCGAAAACGCCCACAACACGGTACGCATAGCCGCCAATTTTGATTACCTTTTCGAGCGGGGATTCGTTCGGAAAAAGGCTTGATGCAATTTCTGATCCGATAACACAAACGGGTCGACCTCCTTCCGATTCCGAGCGAGAGAAGAAGCGACCGATTGCAAGGTTTGCAGGGTTCGTTTCGATCATCGTATGGGTTGTGCCGACTACGATTACATCTTCAATGTATTTCCCTTGATACTTAATATCTTGAGAAGTTCCAATGATTGGCGAGAGTGAAGCAACAAGTTCTGCTGATCGTTCGATAGCATTTGCGTGTTCGATACGCAAATCCCGTCGATTTCGGTATTTCCACCAATCTTGCCCACCCCCCCATGGCCACTTTTGAACGTAGAGTACATCAGCACCAATTTGTGCAATACTCTTATCGAAAGCTCGACTCAATCCTTCCAATGCTGTGCCCATTAAAGTAACAGAAACAATTCCAATAACAATTCCGAGGGTTGTGAGAGCTGATCGCATCCGATTTGCCCAAATAGATTGGAGCGCAATTCGGAATCCTTCTTGTAATTCGTTAATAGTAACCATAGCGCTTTTTAGGAAACAGTAGCTGGTGAAGGAGTCGGTCGTTTTCGGGAAGGGAAATCACCTTCAATTTTGCCATCGCGAAGTTTGATAATCCGGTGTGCATGCGATGCAATGTCTTCTTCATGGGTAACAAGGATGATGGTATTCCCTTCCTTATGGAGTGCATCGAAAAGCGCCATAATTTCTTCTCCTGTCTTACTATCAAGGTTTCCAGTTGGTTCATCTGCAAGAAGAATCGATGGGTGTGTAACAAGTGCGCGTGCAATAGCAACACGTTGACGTTGACCACCAGAGAGTTCGTTCGGTTTGTGGTGCATACGTTCTGTAAGACCGACACGTGCAATTGCTTCCTTTGCTCGTTCACGACGTTCTTCGGCAGGCATTCCCGCATAGATTAGCGGGAGTTCTACATTGTGGAGTACATTCGAACGAGGGAGAAGATTGAATGTTTGGAAAACAAATCCTATCTCTTTATTTCGTACACGTGCAAGTTCATTATCATCCATGTCACTCACGTTCATTCCATTGAGTTCATATAACCCGGAAGTTGGTGTATCGAGGCAACCGATAATATTCATCATTGTTGATTTTCCAGAACCAGATGGCCCCATGATTGCAACGTACTCGTTCTTCCTGATCTGAAGAGTAATACCATCGAGAGCATGAACTTGCTCGTCACCGACCTGATAAATTTTTACAATATTTGTTAAACGAATGAGTTCTGCCATATGAAAAGTACTCTTAAACCATTAACCTTCTTTTTCAATTGAAGTTCCTGTACGCATTTTTTTCTTATTATCAACTCGTACTTTTGAACCATCTTCGAGGTCGCGGTTGATTGCTTTGAACGGTGCTGTGATGACTTCGAGTCCTTCGAGATTCTCACCACTAACTTCCACGTACGTATCGTCACTAATGCCACGTGTTACAGGTACAGTTTTCGCCTCGCCGTTTTTTACAACAAAAATAACTTCTTGCAATTTTTCTCTTTGTTTTTTCTTCGATCCGTTGACAAGTTGGACATCGCTATCACTTTCGGGGGAAGACGATTTTGGCAAACGAATTGTCACAGATTGAATTGGGACGGCAAAGACATTTTCTTTTGTTGCTGTTTCAATATCAGCAGTAACAGACATCCCGGGGCGGAATTCAATGCCCGGTGGTGTGTGTAGGAGAATACGTACTTCAAAATTCGTTACTTGGTCCTGTGTTCCAAGGCCGGTTGATTTTGCAGTATTTGCAATTTGAGTTACTGTACCAATAAATTCACGGTCAGGGAATGCATCGACCTCAATACGGGCAGTATCGCCTATGTTAACGAGCACGACATCATTCTCACCAACATCAACGCGTGCTTCCATAACGGAGAGATCAGCAATTGTCATGAGTTGCGTTCCTTGCATAAAGGTGCTTCCACTCACGCGTACTCCAATTTCTACATTAAGTTGGCTCACAACGCCTGACATTGGAGAAAGAACAACTGTCTTGCTCAGCGTTTCCTTCGCTTGGCGTACATTGGCAGCTGCTTGTTCATTGGCAGCTTTTGCACTTAAGTAATTTGCACGAGCAACGTCCATATCGGCTTGTGAAACGAGGTTTTTCGCAAACAACTCAGAAACCCGTTTGAAATCGGATTCAGCTCTTATGAAACTTGCCTCTGCCATAGCGTGGTTTGCGAGTGCACTTTCGTATTGTGCTTGGTAAACATCAGGTTTAATCCGAGCAAGAAGTTGCCCCTTCTTTACGCGTTGTCCTTCTTTTACAGGCAGTTCAATAATTTCACCACTTACTTCTGCATTAATGACAACCTGTGTAACCGGATGAATTTTCCCAGTTGCAGTGACAACTTGTGTAATTGTTCTGCGAGTAATTTTTTCAGTTTGCACAGTGAAAACCGGTTTTCGTTGACTTCCGATAATAACGAGAACTATGAGAAGGATAAGTACTCCACCGATGACTGAGAAAATGATAATACGTTTCTTCTTTTTTTTGCTATTGTTTACTGCCATTGTTCGTCCTTCCTTTAGTAAGTCCTGACTCCAAGAACATATTCAAGTGTTCGTTTTGCTATTATGTAGTTATACATTGCGTTAACTTTGTTTGCTTGTGCGTTTACATAATTCGCATTAGCAACTTGTAAATCAATGAGTGTCCCCGATCCTAGGTTGTACTTCTCTTCTGCTACTTTACGATCTTGTTCTGCAGAAGTTACACTCTTTACACTTGCTTCATATTGCTTTCGTGCAGCTTCGAGGTCAAGGAGAGCTTTTTTGACTTCGACACTGATCGATCGCTCTGTTTGTGCAAGATTCATTTCTGCATTTCGTTCTTGTACTTTAGCATTCTGTACGTTCAGGTTAGTAAGAAAGCCATCGAAGATATTCCAATTTACATTTATTCCCACATTCCAGGTTTGACGGTCAGTAATTCCATTGAGCGTGGCTCCCCCCATCGAATACCCTGCAGAAGCATTGATGCTAGGAATGTAAGTGCTGTATGCCGAACGAACACCATATCCAGCACTTTTAACATTTTCTTGTGCAACTAGATAGTCGGGCCTCGTGCTCAATGCACGTCTTCGTAATTCTTCGAAGTTGTTTGGTGTTGGGAGATCGCTGAACTCGAGTGTGTCGAGCACAGGAGAAATTGTTGGATCTGCAATGGTATAGTCATCTGTTACGTCAAGCCCAATGAGTGCGATGAGGTCGGCAACTGATTTATCGTATGCATTCTTTGAATTGATAAGGTTGTACTCGTCGAGAGCAACTTGTGACTGTTGGCGGTATACATCGCCAATAGCGAGTGCACCGACACGGTTTGATTCGAGTATCCGTTCGAGTTGTCGTTGGTCGCGCTTGAGGTTCTCTTCGTTCACTTTGACGAGTTGTTCGTTACGGAGCACGGAGAGGTAACTTGCTTGTACCTGGTAAATAATTGCTTGTTTTGTTCGTTCGTGCTGTTGGATTGTCTGTTCTTTGAGTGAAAGCGCTTTTTCCAAGTTTGCCTCTCTGGCAAGTCCATCAAAGAGTTTCAAACGTGCTTGCAAGCTGGCATCATAGCCACTTGAAGTAAAAACGTTTGGCGTAATTACTTCGCTTTGGGAATATCCGGCAGTTGCTGATATTGTTGGCAAGTACTGACCGTATGCAGAAAGTACGTTGCTCGATACAGCTTCCAGTGAGTTCTTCGATTGTTGTATAGTGACATTATTGCGAAGGGCAATTGCGATTGCATCATTGAGCGTGAGTACTTTTGTTTGTGATAAGAGTAAGGACGTTGGAAAGAGAAGATACAGGAATAACACACATCTATTCATCGACACGGTCTCCCATTGTTAGTGTATGTAAATGGTCTCTGTGTCTATAAACGAAAAATTCCCAATAAAGTTTCGTAGTGTTCTTTGGATACTTGTTTACACATTGTCTGTTCACTACGCTTGTGCATTCCGCTGTTTCTTTTTTACAGGTGTTTGCTGCAAGAGTTCGTCTTTTTTTGATAGCAGGTATTGAACAGCAGCGTCGTGATCATTTGGAATGACCCCATCGAGAATTGCATCTGTAATAGCATCTTTGATGTAGCCGACCATAGGTCCTGGTTGTAAGTTACATAGAGTCATAATTTCATCGCCCCGCAAAGGGGGTTGCCAGTTGCGAATTCGGTCCTTTTCCTCCACTTCTGCCATACGTTGGAGGACACGTTCGTAGTTCTGGAGCACCTGTTGAATCAGTTTCGGATTTTTCGATGTAATATCTGCACGACATAATGTAATAAGATCGTCAATATCGTTACCAGCTTCGAACATTAATCGGCGAATAGCGGAATCTGTCACGCCATCATCGACAAGTGCCTGTGGACGGAGGTGAAGGCGGACGAGTTTTTCGATGTATGGTACTTTGTCTAATGGTAACCGAAGCTTTTGAAAGAGAGGGCGAATCATTCGAGCACCAAGTTCTTCATGGCCATGGAAAGTCCACCCAATACCAGGTTTAAATGCTTTTGTCTTTGGTTTTGCAATGTCGTGAACAAGTGCTGCAAAACGGAGCCAGAGGTTTTCGGATACGAGAGCAACATTATCGACAACTTGGAGCGTATGTTTGAAGACATCTTTGTGGTGATAGTCTTCACGTTGTTCAACACCTCCCAATGCTGCTAGTTCTGGGAAAATAACGGAGAGCACACCTGTTTCGTACATGAGAAAAAATCCAACGGAAGGTTTTTGTGTGGCGAGTATTTTGAGGAGTTCTTCGGTAATTCGCTCTTGAGAAACAATGCGTAAGCGATCGGCCATTGTCCGTGCAGCTTGGAGTACTCGTTCATCAATAGAAAACTGGAGTTGTGCAGCAAAACGCATTGCACGGAGAATACGAAGTGGGTCATCGTCAAATGTTGCTTCAGGATTGAGTGGAGTAGTGAGGCGCCTTGATTCTATGTCTTTAATACCATTATAGGGATCGATTACTTCGCCATAGGTATCTGCATTTAAGCTTACTGCTATAGCATTAACCGTGAAATCTCGGCGGGAGAGATCTTCATCGAGTGTACCAACGGAGACACGGGGCTTACGGGAATTTCGTGTATAGCTTTCTTTCCGTGCTCCAACGAATTCTAGTTTCCTCTCGGGAAGGAGAAGAAGTGCAGTCCCAAAATTTTCGTATACGACAGGGGCATTGCATCCAAGTTCCCGGGCAACACGTTGTGCAAACTCGATGCCGTTTCCAACAACGACAATGTCTATCTCTTTAACTTCGAAGCCACGGAGAAGATCTCGGACGTAGCCACCAACGACATAAGCACGAACGTTTGAAGCATCGGCAATGTTACCAATTTTTTTCAGAACAGCATCATTCAATGTGATTGTTGTGCTCATAGATCAAGTGGTAATTGTTGAGATTCAATACTTGATAAAATTTCTTGGGCTACTTCAAGTGCTTGGAGGCCATCGCGTCCACTTACGCGTGGTTCTGTATTGTTTTGAATTGCAGTAATAAAACTCTCTAGTTCTACCCGAAGAGCGTTAATTTCTTTCACCTCTGGTTGCTCATAGACGATAAGTCGTTTTTTCTTCCCCTGATCTATTTTTCCTAAGAGCATAGTCATTTTACTTTCATGAGCATCTTCATCGACAAGTCTAAACACTTCAGCAAGTCCTTGTGCAAAATCAATGGAGATGTATGCGTTACTCTGAAAGAGACGCATTTTTCTCATTTTATTTTGTGAAATCCGACTTGCAGTAACATTTGCAACACAACCATTTGCAAACTTCAAGCGTGCATTCGCAATATCGACAGTATCGGAAATAACCGCAACTCCGGTTGCATCGATATGTTCAACGGGAGCTTGGACGAGACTAAGAATGAGATCAATATCATGAATCATCAAATCTAGGACGACAGCAACGTCTGTACCCCGTGGATTAAATTGCGAGAGTCTATGGGATTCAATGAATAGCGGTTTTAGGTTGTACGGCTCTAGCGCAAGAATTGCCGGATTGAACCGCTCAATGTGACCAACTTGAAGTTTGAGATTCCGTTGTTCTGCTATATTGATGAGTTCTTTTGCTTGCTCAACCGTTGCTGTTATTGGCTTTTCGATTAAGAGATGAACGTTATGTTCAAGAACGATCTTTCCTACGTTGTAATGCGTTTGAGTTGGTGTTGCAACACTAACAGCATCGACGGAAACCAACAACTCTTCAAGAGCACTAAAAACTTGAACATTCAATTCAGCAGCGAGTTTTTGTGCTCGGTGAATGTCAATATCGTAAACTCCAACGAGCTGTGCTGTTGGAATTGTGGCATATTGTTGAGCATGAAATGTTCCAAGGTGCCCAGTGCCAATAACGCCAACGCGAGTTATTTCCATAGTGTTCTCCCTTTCACTGATCTTGAGTAAGAGGGGTGTATCGATTTTTTCGTTGAGCAGCAAAAATAATTCGATCGTACCCTCCCATAGATGGATCTGAATAGTAGAGGAGCGCTGTGTACACGTTCTCAGTACGCCAGTCATTCCCTTCAAGGGTATACCAGTTATTGTTGAGAACGTACTGGTAATCGTAACGGCCTCGTCGTAGTTCCGTAGTAAGGTAGTACCGTTGAGAAAGTGAGTCAAAAGAAAGAACCCACTTTTTTGAAGGAGTCCATCCATTGAAATCACCGACGATAAAAATTGTATCGTGATGGTGACTGTCGGCTGTAAGTTCAAAACGGACTGTTTCATAATCAGCGTATTGTGTACCACTTGTCAGAAGTGATGTTCCATCGTTATCTGGTGTACCACGTTCAAAAAATCGTACAATGTCTGTTCCATTGATAGAGCGTACGACAGAACGGGGTGGATACAAAGCGACATCACGAAAATCGAGTGTACGGTATTCATTCCCGGGTAAAATACTGTCTATTCGAAATATCATCTTCCGAGTTCCTATTGTTTGTACGAACGTATAAGGATTTGTATCGTCAACATCGATACGGTAAGGAAAGTTGAGTTTACGATTCACGTAGATGTCGCATGTACGGAGCAGTGATAAAGTAAAAGAACGTTTCTGCCACTCGTCGTGCAATGGTAGAATGTATGAAAGAGAGATGCTATGTGCTTGGTACCACGGGAAGGTTGTAGATGGAAGCTGGTTGTTTCTACTATCAAGGAGTGAGTCATTTTGCTCTTCTGTAACAAACATTCGTGCATGTGCGAGAAGTTCGGTGAAGGAACGGTTCCAAATTTCAATCCTGTAATTACCTGAGTAGCGGAAATATTCCCATCCTGGAAATCCTGGTAATTGAAATGTGTAGATCCATCGGTAACCACGGACTCCAGGGGGTGCTTCTTGGTAGGGAATATGTTCAAGTGGTGTGATTTGTGATTCATCGTTAATAAACGGGGAAGGTGTTGGAAGCCAATTCTTATCGCAGTGGATGATTGCAACACGTAGATGTTCGGGATGTGGTGCATCAATATCAAAGCGTAGAGTTACAGGGTGTGCCGAACGATGGGCGAGGGGGAACTGAGCTAACCCCGTTCCTTCAACACGAATACTTTTAATTCGTTCTGCAAGGGGCGTTTGAGCTAATATGGTACTCCAGCAGAGGAGAAAGTTCATTGTGAGTAGAGATACAACGTTATAATACATAATGGAAGAGCCATTCTTGAAATTCATGAACATTGTGGAAAGTGAAATCAGTGTGGAGAGAAAGCATCGTTTCCTTAGCGTAGGAATCCCACAACACTGCTGCTATGGTAACTCCCGCACTACGTGCTGCATGTACATCAGCTGGTGAATCACCAATCATGAGAACTTCCTGTGGCATGAGGGAAAAGTAGTTCATAATCTTCTGTAAGCCTTCTGATGAGGGCTTATGGTATTGTACATCATCTCCGGTTATAATCAAATCGAAGTATTGTTGCAAACCACATTCTTCGAGAGTTATTTTCGTTGTTGCACGGCATTTCCCAGTGAAAACAGTAACAAGTTTTCCGCCTGTTTTCAATGCGTGAAGTACGTGGTGGATTCCGTCGTGGAGCTTTGCGCGAAAACGATGCTCCTTTCTGTAGAATTGCAAGTATTCTTCCATCGCTGCATAGGCATTGTCGTTCCCAACAAGAATGCGGATGACATGGTCCTCCGGTGGTCCAAATAGAGCAATAATTTCTTCATTGGAGTACGTTGTGTTCGTGAATTTATTGGCAACGTGATTGAAGGAATCGAAGATGAGCTGGTTTGTTTGTACCAACGTACCATCCATATCGAAGACAAAACAACGAAATGGGAATTGTTGATGAGCAGTCATACACCAAATGTTTTTCTCTTCCTTACAATATACCCAAGGTTTGATTGTATTGCAATGCTGGGAAGAAGAGACAGTATTCATTATTGAATATCACAAATGGGTACACTAGTGTGTAGTATTCGAACGGAACAAGTATTTCACTGGAGCATCTCTAAACAATGTTTCATTGCAAATACTTACATGTTTTACTAACTTCATTTTTACCATAGCTCGATGGTACGATCGAATACAACAATTGGGAAGTTCGGTGAAAAACTTGCAGTGCAATATCTGGAAGCTCAAGGATACACTATACTTGAACAAAACTACCGCTTTCAGCACACTGAAATTGATATTGTTGCACGTGAAGGGAGTGAGATTGTGTTCGTTGAAGTTAAATCACGCAGAAATCAAAAATATGGCGATCCTGTAGATGCTATGACTGAAGAAAAAGTAGAACGACTTCAACGTGCAGCTGAAGGGTACTTTCATGAACGGAACATCGATCAATGTCCGTGTCGATTTGATTTTATCGGGATAGAAATCGATGCGAAATCAGCAAGAATTCATCATCTGAAGAATATTGTTTGAATGGAGAAAAAGAATCAATGAACTCGATCCCATTAGTTCTTGGTGCTTTAGCGTTTTTTGCATTGGCATACCGGTTTTACTTTGGTTTCATAGCAGCAAAAATTGCTGTAGCAAATGATCTTCGACATACACCTGCCCACCGACTCTACGATGGACAGAATTACTACCCTATGAACAAGTTTGTTCTCTTCGGGCATCACTTTGCTGCAATTGCAGGTGCTGGTCCCTTAGTTGGTCCTGTGCTTGCAACTCAATTCGGGTACTTTCCTGGATTTCTCTGGATGGTTATAGGGGCTGTAGTTGCTGGTGCAGTACACGATTACATTATTCTCGTTGCTTCTATTCGCTACGATGGGAAATCACTTGCTGAAATCGCAAAAGAAGAGATTAGTAAATTGAGTGGAACAATCGCTTCGATTGCAATACTCATTATACTCATCATCGCAATGGCTGGTTTGGGGCTAGTAGTCGTAAACGCTTTAGCAGAGAGTGCGTGGGGTGTTTTTACTATTGCTGCCACTATTCCAATTGCTGTATTGATGGGGTTATGGATGTTTCAGTTTCGTAAAGGAAAGGTCGCCGAAGCAACAATTGGGGGTGTAATACTTCTTGTTCTTGCTGTTATTTATGGGAAGTATGTGCCGGAATCGTCTGTTGCCTCGTGGTTTTTGCTTGATCATAAAACTCTTGCTCTGCTTCTTGCTCTCTATGGATTCTTAGCATCGGTTCTCCCTGTGTGGTTACTGTTATCACCAAGAGATTACCTCAGTTCAATTATGAAGCTTGGTGTTGTTGCTATGCTTGCTATTGGCGTTATTATTGTAGCACCGGATTTGAAAATGCCAGCCTTTACGAAGTACATCCAAGGTGGTGGACCTATAGTCCCAGGGACACTTTTCCCTTATCTCTTTATTACAATTGCATGTGGTGCGATTTCAGGATTTCATTCACTTGTCAGTTCAGGGACCACTCCCAAAATGCTCATGCGTGAGTCAGATATGAAATTTATTACTGTTGGTGCAATGCTCTCTGAAGGATTTGTTAGTGTACTTGCTCTCATTGCCGCGTCAAGTTTACTTCCTTTAGACTACTTCCTCATCAATGTACCAGCAGACAAAATACAGAATATCTTGCCAGAACTCCGCGCTATGGGGTTCACAGAATCGAATATAGAAACACTCACTGCCGAAGTTGGTGAAACAATCGTTGGACGAACAGGAGGAGCTGTTTCGCTTGCTGTCGGAATGGCTCAAATATTTTCATCCATTCCCGGATTAACGAGTTTGATGTCATATTGGTATCATTTTGCTATTATGTTCGAAGCTTTGTTTATTCTGACAACGATCGATGCAGGTACCCGTATCGGGCGGTTCATTCTCCAGGAAGCAATGGGACGTATCTATGCACCATTAGGACGAGCAAATTGGCTCCCAGGCAACTTATTTGCAAGCTTTCTCGTTGTGTTTGCGTGGGCATACTTCATATATACTGGAACTGTAACAACAATTTGGCCAATGTTTGGTACTGCGAATCAACTTCTTGCAGCTGTAGCTCTCACTGTTGGAACAACGTACATTGTCAATCGAGGGAAAGCACGATATGCTTGGGTAACACTTCTTCCCTTGGTGTTTATTGCTATTACTACATTGTCTGCTGGCACACTCAATATTGTGAACCTTTTCATTCCTCAAATTCTGCATTTACCAACGCGAGTTCAAGGAACAATAAATTGTTTATTAACGATTATTATCATGGGCTGTGTTGTTATTGTTCTCGCAAATGCTATACCTCAATGGATTTCAGTAATCAGAGGACGTAAACCGATTGTGCAAGAACGCTAAGAAATGATTCATTTTGATATCTGGTAATTTTTGCAACAAACAAATTTCAGGCATGAACAGACCAATCGAAAATTCTTTGTATCTTAGAAAAAAAACTTTGAAGTTCATTGTGTAAGAATTGAATGAGCGAGTACATAGTTGCAATCATAGGGCGACCGAATGTGGGGAAATCGACATTGTATAATCGCATTCTTGGAATGCGTGATGCAATTGTGTACGATACACCTGGAGTAACTCGAGATCGACGATATGCAGAGGCAGAGTGGGCAGGCAAGAGCTTTACACTCATTGATACAGGAGGGTTTGTCCCTGCATCGGACGACGTATTTGAAAAAGCAATTCGTGAACAAGCTCAGTATGCAATTGAAGAAGCAGATGCTGTTATCTTCCTAGTTGATGCACTTGATGGGGTAACTCCTCTCGATAGGGAAATTGCTACGATTCTTCGTCAAACAAGGAAGCGGGTATACCTTGTTGTTAATAAAGTTGATTCAGCAAAGCGAGAAGCACTCGCATCGGAATTTTATGAATTGGGGTTGGGTGAGCCGATGAGTATTGCAGCACTCGGCGGCCGAGGAATTGGAGACTTCCTCGATATCATCACATCGGATATCAAGAAACCATCAAAACGGAAGAAAAAAGATGATCGACTCAGGATTGCAATTGTAGGGAAGCCAAACGTAGGAAAATCATCACTTGTAAATGCACTTCTTGGGAAACCTCGGCAAGTTGTTACAGATATACCTGGTACAACACGCGATTCTGTTGATTCAATCCTTAACTATAACGAGGAAGAGATAATTTTGGTTGATACAGCGGGTCTTAGGAAACGAAGCAAAATACGTGAGAGTATAGAGTTTTATAGTACACTGCGCACACTTCGAGCGCTTGAACACAGCAACGTTGCTGTTATCCTTTTTGATGCTCAGCAGGGTGTTGACAAACAAGACGTACAGATTGTCGATGCAGCAATGGAACGACGTCGCGCTGCAGTCATTGCTGTGAATAAGTGGGATTTAATTGAAAAAGACACAAATACTGCACGACATTACGAACTGTTTATTCGAAAACGTCTTGGAGTGTACGATTTTTTACCAATTGTGTTTATCTCGGCTCTTACAAAACAACGGATCTTCAAAGTTATCGACAAAGCTAAATTGGTTCACCAGGAACAATGCCGGCGTATTCGTACGAGTGTTTTAAATAAAACCATCATGGTTGATATTGAAAAGAACCCTCCAAAATCATCTAGTCCAAAAGAGATAAAAATAAAGTATGTGACACAAATTAAAACAGAGCCACCACTCTTTGCATTTTTCTGTAATGAGCCAACGTTAGTACAAGAAAGTTATCGGAGATATTTAGAAAATTGTCTCCGAGCTCACTTTGGGTTCGAAGGTGTACCCCTTGGAATTGTGTTTAGGAAAAAATAGATAGGATAATGGTAAATGAGTGAAAAAAAGTATACGATCGTATGTGTAACACCAGTTGGAAGACGTCGGTATATGCGTTTTCTTGTTCCATTGGTACTCACATCAGATATTACGAGATACGAGTTTTGGCTTAACACAACGAACCGTGCTGATATTCTATTCTTTGAACTACTGGCCAAGAAGTTCCCAAAAATTAATCTTATACCGCATCCAAATGGTCGATGTGAAGGGAACCGGACAATCAACGATTTTTACCAACGAGCTACTGAACCCCATACAATTTATGTTAAACTTGATGATGATATTGTATGGGCAGAACCACACTTTCTCGAACGACTTGTTCAGTTTCGACTTACACATCCTGAGTTCTTCTTTGTGACTCCACTGACCATTAACAACGCGCTCTGCACAACTGTTCTCCAAGCATTTAAGAAGTTTGAGTATCCTCGCTTTATTCACCCTTGGTCAGAAGATAGTTTGGTTTCGCGGAATACGCAATTCGTTATTGATCTTCATCAGTGGTTTCTCGCAAAAATTCTCCTCGATGGTTACCAGGAGCTCCATGTTCCTCCAATTCCTTTTGGGCTCAATCGATTCTCAATTAACACCATTCTTTGGTTCGGAGAAACATTTCAAAAATTTGGTGGCAGTATTGATTTTATTGATGATGAGATATTCCTTTCTATTATTAAACCAGCAGAATACGGAATGGCAAATTGTATTGTAGGTGATGTTCTCGTCGCTCATTATGCGTTCTTTGGACAACGACAAGCGCTCGACAGAACCAATGTCCTGGATCGTTACCGTGAAGCTCTCCTCCATACGTACCGGAACAATAAAGACTTTCTTGAATGTTTTGCAGAAGTAGAAGCAATCTTTCAAGACGTTGAACCATTTGCTCGAACAGTGAAGAGTCAGCACTATAGTCCTGTCCGACGATGGAAAGATATTCTTTTGAATATAAAGGTACCACTTCTCCGGATGGTTCCGCTCAGTGAAATAAAAAAGAACATTGAGTCACGGATTTTGAAAATTCAGTAGGGAGTGACACGATGAAAAAAAATGTTACTGTACTCACACATCCCCTCATTCAACGAGATCTTACAATTCTTCGTAATAAAAACACCTCATTCGAACTCTTTCGTTCTGTGCTCCATCGTATTTCTCGTTGTATGGCGTATGAAGTTTTGAAAGACCTTTCTATGCAACCAGTTTCCATAGAAACACCTCTTGCTAAAGCGAACGGGGTAAAACTCAAAGAAGATGTTATTCTCATACCGATCCTCCGTGCAGGATTAGGATTAGTCAATGGTTTTATTGAACTGGTGCCAGAATCTCGTGTTGGTCATATTGGCATGTTTAGGGATGAACGTACACTCCAGCCCGTTGAATACTATTTTAAGGTTCCCCCCGTGTTGAAAACAGCTCGCGTTCTTGTCCTCGACCCAATGCTTGCGACAGGGGGAAGTGCTGTAATGGCTGTATCATTGCTAAAAAAACATGGGGCACGTACTATTGTTTTTGTGAGTTTGATTGCTGCTCCAGAAGGAATTCGGGCACTGCAAGATTCATGTCCATCGGTATCAATTTACACTTGTGCAATCGATAAAAAGTTAAATTCAATTGGATACATTGTTCCAGGTCTTGGTGATGCAGGTGATCGTATCTTCGGTACCAAGTAAAAGAATAAAATGTAGAGGTGTATGGTTCTTTCTCTACATTCTCTCTATAACCGCTGTTGCTCAATCATTGAACAATCCACTCGATCGTTTAGTAAAAGAAGGAATTCATCTCATCCTGTTGCAACAATACCATGAAGCGTTGAACCATTTCAAAAAAGTTACACACCTTGCTCCAGAACACCCCTATGGATACTTATATCAAGTAGCTACCTTGCAGGCAATGGCTATCGATTTGGAAACTCCTATTGATGAACACTTGTTTGATTCTCTATTAGTCCGTGCACAACAACTTGCAGAACGATACCCACAGCCGTGGCAGGAGTTTTTTTGTGGGCTTGTTGATGGGTACAGAGCGTACTATGCTGCTGATCAAGGAAGGTGGCTTCAGGCTGTGCGATATGGTTCATCGAGTGCCCAATACTTTGAAAAGGTTCTCCAAGCGGATTCAACGTTTTATGAGGCATACGTTGGTGTGGGAACGTACTATTTTTGGAAGAGCGAAAAAACACAATTCTTAACATGGCTTCCCTTCATTTCTGATGATCGAATGAAGGGAATTCAAATGCTTACTATAGCATCAGAAAGAGCTGAATATAATCGCTTCAGTGCGATGAGTTCATTGATAACTATTTACCTTGAACTTAAAGAATACAGTAAAGCTGAAACATGGGCTCGACGAGCTTTGCAGCAGTACCCCCGGAACCGTGTATTCCTTTGGGGACTAGCAACAGCGTACGACCGAGCTGGAAAACTCGAAGAAGCAGTTCAATGGTACTCTACTCTCCTTCAAGAAATTCTTTCTTCACAACAGGCTCACCCATATAATGAGATTGTATGCCGGTTGAACTTATCAAAAGCTAAACTAAGACTCAATGATACTGTTGGAGTCAATAACCACCTCAAAACAGTTCTTAGTTATAAGAATCATCCTTTCCCTTCGAAGATCAAATCACGAGTTCAGGAAAAATTCAACATAGCAGCAGATCTCCTCGGAAAACTTGATAAAGGGAAATAATTCGAACCATCAGAGTTATACGATAGGGTCAAGTGGCAAGCAGTTATAACAATAGTATTGTATTAATTCAGAAAAGGATATTTCTCACCGTTTGTTGTAAATTGGCAAAAAGTTTATTATGCTATGCATTGAAAGGGCAGGGATGTCTTTTACAGTTCACTTTTGAAGGGAAGGAGTAGAGTATGAAGACACATTTACTACTGTTGATTTTTGTGGGGGGGCTGTTATTCACATTCACCTCTTTTGCGCAACTTGGTGATGGAATGAGGGAAGGTTTTTTATTAGGTCTTGGAGGTGTACTCGGGAGTAGTTCCATTGAATATAGAAGTGGTAATTCTGAAAGTGCGTCATCATATGGTGCTCAAGTATATCTTGGGTATGGGTTTACTGAACAGTCTATCCTGGCATTTCGTTTCCGATGGACATGGATTGATACGGATAGTCCGTACCAGGGGTTAACATGGACTGCTGATTATCGACATTTTTTAGTGCAGAATTCTGGTGTGTATGTAAATGTTGGTTTTGGTCCGGCAATGTCGATTCCAGAGTTTGGAGACCCAAAATCAGGTACGGTGTTGTATGGTGGTATTGGCTATGAAATTGCAAAATATGTTTTTTTTACATTTGATATTTCAAGTATCAGCTTAAGTGATGGTCTCAGTGGTTCATCAGTACTTTTCTCAATTAGCTTCTTGAAGTATTAACAATACCAATTTAAAGTAAACATCCCTGCCATAGTATATAAATTCCAAGGAGACTTCACTGAGTCAATGAGATGTTGTTTTTGCAACATTCTAACACCAATGAAGTTAGAATTGGAATCGTACGAAAGTTTGATTTTCAATATCTGTTTCAATATCTTGGTATCAAGATAATAGAGAAAGGGTGTATACACTATGATGCAAACGCGTACAGTAACGGTTGATGTTTATCGTGAACAGTTAGTCTACGGTACACGTATAATTGGATTTGTAGTGCTTACAGCTCTTGCTGCTCAGGTCGAAATACCAACAACCCCGGTACCTTTTACTTTACAAACACTATGTGTGCTCCTTGCTGGTGGGATTCTCGATAAGAAATCAGCGTTCATAAGCATGCTTAGTTACGTAGGTTTAGGAATAATCGGTTTCCCTGTTTTTGCTGGTGGGACATCTGGAATTATGAAAATACTCGGACCTACCGGTGGTTACCTTCTCTCATTTCCCATAGCAGCGGCAGTAGTGGCGATTCTTATTGAAAAACACAAGCGTTACCTGTGGATACTTTTCTCAATGAGTGTGGGAACTCTTCTTATATTCGTGCTAGGTACAATCCACCTTTACAATGTCCTCTTTCGTAATTGGGTTCAAGCTTTGAGTAGCGGTTTTTTGGTTTTTACCATTTGGGATGCTGTTAAAGTATTAGCAGCAACGTCAATTGTTTCACGGTACTACAAGGCGTATCGAGACTAGTAACGCATACAATTCGGTTCTTACGTAGAAGCATTGCGTTTTTCACATACAACTATGGTGGAGTTCATATGGATCGGCGATCATTTTTGCGTTCTACGCTCGGTCTTTCTACAGTCATTGTATCCTCTAGCTCAATTTCATCGGTTTTCCATACACTTTCAGCACAGCAAAGGTTAGAGAAAGCAGTATCGCCATACGATCTTGTTGCGGTACGGGGTGGTGAACCGGACGTCATGTTTCGGAGAGGAATCGATGCACTTGGAGGGATGAGCACTTTTGTAAAAAAAGGAAGCAGAGTTGTTATTAAACCAAACATTGGATGGGATGTTACTCCAGAACGGGCTGCCAACACGAATCCAAAACTTGTGGGAGAAGTTGTGAAAGCATGTCTCGAAGCAGGTGCTAGAGAGGTTGTTGTTTTTGATCATACCTGCGACCAGTGGCAGCGATGTTATTCCAATAGTGGTATAGAGAAAGCTGTTCTCGATGCTGGTGGGAAGTTAATACCAGGTCATAGCGAGGGTTACTACCATCCTGTACAGGTTAACGGTAAAGCATTAAAGGAAGCAAAAGAGCACGAAGCTGTGCTGAATGCTGATGTATTTATCAATATTCCAGTTTTGAAACACCATGGCTCAACAAAAGTAAGTATTGCAATGAAAAATTTAATGGGGAATGTGTGGAATCGAGGTATTTGGCATGCAACTGATCTCCATCAGTGTATTGCGGATTTTGCTGCGTACAGGAAGACGACACTCACAATCATTGATGCATACGCTGTCATGAAGCGTAATGGTCCTCGTGGTGTTTCTGTTAGCGATGTTACAATTATGAAAGCACAAATCATAAGCAAAGATATTGTAGCAGCTGATGCTGCAGCTGTCAAGTTATTTGGGTTAGAGCCAGAAAGTGTGCATTACATTCGCTATGCAGCTGAGATGAACGTTGGAACTATGAACTTAGAAAAGTTAAATATTAAACGAATTGCTGTGTAGGAGTGTGGAGTGCACTGGCTAAAAGTTGCAAGAGTCACTAGTTCTTTATTTGTTGGTAGTGCACTTACCCTTGTTTTCCTCGATGTCTTTCATGCAATTCCACTCGAAGTTGTAACTGCACTTGTTGGGACTCAACTCGGTCCTGCAATCCTTGAATCGTTAAGCAATCGTGTACTCCAAGTTATTGTCGTTGTTCTTTTTATTGCAACACTCTTGTTTGGTCGGGTGTATTGTTCCACACTGTGTCCGCTTGGTCTACTTCAAGACTTGTTTGGTCATATACCAGTGTGGAAAGATAAGAGGAACAAGCGACGGTATCGATTTGTACCACCCTATTTTAAAACACAGTATTCTATTTTTACTGTAGTACTGGTGTCTGCTATTGCTGGTAGTTACTGGCTTCTCAATATGCTTGAACCATACAGTGTGTATGGACGGATTATTGTTACTCTTGGTGTGCCCACCATTGTTGGAGTGAATAATGTTCTTGCAGTACTTCTTGGTACTTCCGAGATTGTGTATCGACATTTCACGTGGGGTACTTTTGGAGTAACGAGTAGCTTACTTGTTTTTATTGCAATACTTTCATATACAAAAGGTCGTTTATTTTGTAACTTGCTCTGCCCTGTGGGAACATTGTTGGGGCTTGTTTCTCGATTTTCTTTCTTTAAAATTTCAATTGTTCAATCGCTGTGTAAGGATTGTGGTGCATGTGAAAAAGTCTGCAAAGCACGATGTATTGATGCGCGTGAGAAGAAGGTAGAGTTTGCTGCTTGCGTAGGATGTTTCAATTGTATCGATGTGTGTCCAACTGCTGGAATAATGTATGTAGGAAGAAAAATGATGAAAACTAAAACTACCAAGGTAAAAAATTCGAGACGGAATTTTCTCAAAGCAACTTTTCTAACGCCGATTGTTGCATCAGTAGCAACAGTTGTGCAAAAACTAGGTGCCCAAGAGACACGAAGTCGATACTTCGAAGCACGCACAATTCCTGTTACACCACCTGGTTCACGGAGCGTTCGTCACTTTTCTCGACATTGTACAGCTTGTTACTTATGTGTTGAACAATGTCCTACACAAGTATTGGTACCAGCAACGATGCAGTATGGGATGAGCGGATTGTTCCAGCCGCGCCTCGATTATTCTGTCAGCTACTGCAACTATGATTGTACCATCTGTAGCCATGTATGTCCAACAGGAGCAATTTCTCCCCTTTCAGTTGAACAAAAGCGAGTAACGCAGATTGGAGTTGCTGAGTTCATTGCGGATGATTGCATTGTGAAAGTAAAGCAGAAAGACTGTGGTGCATGTTCTGAGCATTGTCCAACAAAAGCTGTTCGGATGGTGCCATATGGCGAACTTTTTATTCCAGAGATGCACTCTGAGTATTGTATTGGGTGTGGTGCTTGTGAACATGTATGTCCTGCAGAGCCAAGGAAGGCTATTTATGTTGTGCCACACAGTGTCCACAAGGTTGCTAAAGAACCAACGTTCGAGGAATACCGGGAAGAGAAACCGCTGGAAGATTTCCCATTTTAAGGGTATTAAACAGTGCCAGAGAAGCCGGCTATATTGATTGTTGAAGATGAAGAGTTCCTTCGGGTGCTTTTAAAGGAAATGATCGCAGAATACGGCTATAAAGTGTATGAGGCTGGTGATGGGTATGAAGCTATCGAAACTTTTGAACAGCACAAAGATGAAATCCTTATTGTGCTCTCTGATTTAGGATTACCTCGATTAGGAGGATGGGAAGCATTCGAAAAAATGAAAGAAATTAATCCACGGGTAGAGGGAATTTTAGCGAGTGGTTACTTTGATCCTCAATTGAGAGCGAAGATCCTTGCTACAGGAGCGAAACATTTTGTTCAAAAACCATACAATCCTCCTGAAATCATTGACATGATCGAGAGTATTCTCAATGGTAAGTCTCAGTAGTGGATTATAAACATCTATCGTTTTTTCTGTTTCTGATCCACAACAATTCTCAATGTTTTAATCTCGTAAGGTTTAAAACGAAGTGAACAGTGGTTCTTTGAAACACTGTGTTCTTTCAGTGGTACATTAGCAACTGTACATTCAGTGACACTTTTAAGTGGGAGGTGAGATCGGAGGGTTGTTTCTGTCGCTACTCCGTCGGTTTCATAACAACGCACCACAAATGTGTTGTTATCTTCAATGCGGTGAATGGATGTGATTTGAATAGAGTTTTTATTGAATGTAAGCAATGGAACTGGGAGGAGTCCTTTTGTGTTTGGAAGTACCACGAGAGGTGTTTGAAATTCTCCTGCAGCGCGTATTAATTCCCAATTGCTTATTTGATCTTTATGCGGTGTGAGAGCATACCGTAGTGTGTACTCTCCAAGATTATAGAACGTGAAATCAATTGAAGAATGGGATTTGTCGTGGCGAGGTACAGCATGTGTTTGCAAAAGGGTAAAAGCTACGGTTGAGCGTTCTATTGAGAATTCAACCAAGTGTTCAGTACTAAACAAAACACCGAACGATTTGTCAACAAGGTCTATCCAGGTATTTGGTACTTTGATTGCCTCATTTCTCTTGGAAGTAGGTTGTATGACAGCTGTTCCGAATGGTACACCGAAGCGTAATGTTGGAGCAGTTGCATGAAGAGCAAATAATGTTTCAATACGGCTATGGCGTTCTTTACAGTGGAGCTTGACTTTACATTCGATTCGTGGAGTTGCATGGTAGAAGAAAAGATACACATGAAGTGACGTATGATTTTCAGCTTTTAAATCGAACAATAGTGTTCCACGGAGTGGTCCAGCTTCCAGAATTTTGAAATTTTTTATTGTTATGCTAACAGGATGGAGAGCTTTTAACTTGGTGTTTTCGCTTTGTGATTTCTGGATTTCATGGAAAATTCTAAAAAGGTTGAATTTTTTTCCATTTGCTACGAGTTCTCGTCGGAGATGTTTAGCATAGAGCGATGTTATTGCTCCTTTCGTGTCGAAACGAATTGCATACCAAGGAGTTTCAACACTCCTGCTTGTAAATTTCCAGTCCGTTCTGTGGGTAGTCTCCTTTGTTGATGATGGTTCAATAATGATTGTCTTCGTTGAATAGGCAGGAATATCTTTGATGTAACAGAGTATGTCAGTTGTATTGCATACACTTGTAGTAAGGATTTGGGTCTCAATTACTTTTCCCCTATCGTCAGTAACATGGACGGTTGAATACTTTTCTGGTAGTGTAATAGTTACGTAATCGCTTCGTGTCCATGGTGATGGATTGAAGATTGTGCAATATGTTCGAGTACTTTTAGTTGGTATTTTCTCGAGCAAGTATGAAAAAGCTTTGGAAGTTATTTCCATACAGTGGCTTTGAAGATTTCTGTAAGTTCCACGGAGTACAGTGTATTGCTCTGGTGTAGCAGTACGTTCTGCAAAGTGCGCAAGCAGAGAAGAGAAGTGTTGTTTCCACCATTCTTCGAAAAGTGCAAACGGATATTTGTAGGCGGAACGCTTCGCTAATGTCCCCGATGCAAGTGCTGCAATGAGTTCAGCTTGGATGAGTAACTGTTCGTTTGTATGAATGTCAGCTATGAGGTTGTAAGGATAGTATGGTAATGGTGTACAGCAAGAACTATATTCCTTGTCCTGTATACTTTCCAGATTTTCATTGTTCAAAGAGAATGACTTAAAATACTCGTGAATTGATGAGAGAATTATAGAAGGCAAACCAGGAAGGTTTCTAAGTACATAGAGTTTATCAATATGAGAATGTTGAACAGTTGTACTATCATAGAGTTGTAAGAACGATGAAGTACCTTCCTGAATATTTTCTGTTAAAACTTCAACATCGGAGAGAAACTCACGAGAGGAAAGTTCTAAAGGGTGCGGGGGAGGGGTTGTTACGGTTCGAATTGTCGTTCCATCAGATCCTTTCCATAGAAAAGTGGAATATGGAAACACACTGGTATTTTCAGGAGTGTGAATTTGTACAATACCTTTGTACCCAAGTTGTGAAAGGACTTGGGGAAGTGCCGGAAATGATGTGTTTGTAGAATTGTTGAAGAAGTATTCGATATCAAGTGTTTCACCATTTTGCATAATACTGCGTTCAATGAGAAAGCGGCGTAAAAGTGCTTCATCTGTATGGAGATGGTAATCACGGAGTGATAGTGCATTCCCAACGACAATCAAACGCTTACCCAAAACCATTCGCTTCAAATAAGTATGAGTAGCAGGTAAATACTTTCGTAGTGTGTGATACCAATCTACCCCAACTATTGAAACAACAACCTCTGGATTTTCTTCCATAACTTGAGAGAGTGAAGCAAAGTTTTTCAGCACTTGTTTAGCGTTGTGTTCAGTGGATGAATGGATTGGTGTATTGATAGTTGTGAAGAGGGCAACATGGACTGTTGCTGGAATGGTTGCTTTATACTCTGATTCAAGTGTCCGGGTAAGGAATGCATAAGCTCGTTTGATTGCATTTGGATATTCCTCACTTCCTGGTTTGAAGTACTTGACAAATACAAGTGTTCGACGAATGAGGTCTTGAATTGCTTTTGACTCTGGGGTATGGGGATCTAAAGTGTTTTGGGCATCACGGAGCATGAGCAGGGCGTTGTACAGTCTGCGTGCTGTGATATCGACGCTGAGAAGCTCAGCACTCTTGAAGTAAAAAGAATGTTGATCGAGCGTTGGTTCTATAAAAATCGAAATGAAAAATTCTTGATTCGCTTGAGCTTCGTATGTGAGGTAGAGCAAATTCGATGTTTCGCTGATTGCTTGACGGAGAATTCCATTGACCCAAGCGATTCCAAATGGAAGTCCCAGACGAATAGCTACTGTCGAGTGATCAAGAGATTCTGGTATAATAACGCGCTGCTTTATCCATATAGGTTTTTGTTTCGCCCATTCAAAAGGGATACGAATTGAAGTTCCTCGAGAATCCAAAGAAGCAGTTGCAAGTGATTCATGTGGTGAGTACTCACGATATTTCCAGTCATAGATACTTATTGATTGACGTATAATTGAGTTTCCAATGTGAGGTAAATGCTGTTCTAGTAAGTCGCTACCCATAGTGAAATTCCGTAGTTGTGGTGAGATAGGGTTGGTGGATGAATTGAAGTGTCACAAAAGTGCCTCACGGTTGTGTTCATTCAAAAAGAACAAAATCCTCACGTAATCCTTCCGGTGGTAGCCCTAACGGGATTCGAACCCGTATTTTGGCCTTGAGAGGGCCACGTCCTAAACCCTTAGACGATAGGGCCATGTTCGAATTTTGTGAAAAAACAAGCTTCTTACGTCGTTGCCCCGCCAGGGTTCGAACCTGGACTCTTCTGATCCAGAGTCAGACGTGTTGCCAATTACACCACGGGGCAATCTATACGTCAACAATATACAAAACAACTGTTTCCAAGGCAAGATAAAAGTTTTTTACAACTAGGAGTAAAGTAATCGTAAATAGAAGTTTGTGTCATGAGTTGTAAGAGATGTAATTCTAATCGTCAATAGCTTCATGTGATGTGAATTACCTTAATTGAAGTAAACAAGGTATGCAAAAGTGGGAAATGTTCTCATGGACCTGGAGTGGTAATAATAGCATGTATCTATGTTTCTTTATCGTTCTAACTTCGTTTCTCTTGTCAAAACAGGGAGATAGCATGCTTATGAATTTAAGAGTAGAATGGATACTCGCGTTGCATTTCATCAAGAGCTTTGTTATTTTTTTAAGTAGCTTCGAGATTGTAACAATATCAGTAGAATGGAGCAGAGAAGGAAAGGGTTGAAGAAGCCACAAAATAGATGTAAGGTGCATGTATTGGTTGTGGCTGAACTATCCCCTTTAAGCACACCTCTTGAAATCTCTCACAAATTTTTAGTTTCACAAAGTAAGTAGAATGATTTTAACTGTCATTAAAATACTATATATCGGTGTTGTAACCTTTTTTCTTTCAGTAATTGCTCTCATTAGCCTTCCCTTTAATCGAAGTGGAAAAATTTTCCATTGGTGTGCTGTGGTGTGGTCAAAAATTATTTTAAGGACATTTGGGATTCGTTTGCATACAATTGGACTTGAGAAGATAGAGCGAGGGAAGCACTACATTTTTGTTTCAAATCATGCAAGTATGTTCGATATCCCTGCAGTACTTGCTGGTATTCCAAATGATATTACCCTTGTCTTTAAAAAAGAGCTTTCTAGAATTCCAATTTGGGGATGGGCACTGCGGTATGGTCATTTCATTATGATTGATCGGAGTAATCCACGAGAAGCAATTGAAAGTCTCGAGCGAGCAGCGCAGTCGATACAGCACGGGAAGTCAGTACTTTTGTTTGCTGAGGGAACAAGAACAAAAGATGGGAAGCTACAACCCTTCAAACGAGGTGCATTCAGTCTTGCAGTGAAATCTCAAATTCCAATTGTTCCTGTAACAATAAACAATACATTTAGTATTTTACCAAAAGGGTCACTCAATATACGTCCACGTGATATTGAATTGATTATTGGTGAGCCAATACCAACCAGTAGCATCAGAGACAGAGCTGGAGAACAGGAACTGATGGAACAGGTCTATCGTGTTATTGCACAATACTATAAAGATCAAGAGAGGTGATCCTATGTCAGTTACATTGAAAGATGTTGAGTATATTGCAGAATTGGCGAGACTAGAATTTTCTGATGAAGAGAAGAAGATGTTGACAAGTGAACTCAACCAAATTTTAGAGTACATGGAACAGCTCAACCAAGTTAAAACAGATACTATCGAACCACTTTCTCATGTACTCGACCTTTCAAATGTGTTCCGTGAGGATCTTGTACAACCGGGTATTTCAACTGAAGAAGCTCTGAAAAATGCACCCTCTGCTACAGAGGAATTTTTCCGCGTTCCCAAGGTGCTTGGAGAAAAGTAGAAATGGCTCACCCTACTGTTGTTGTCGTAATACCAGCGCGGTATGCTTCGCAACGGCTCCCAGCAAAGCCATTGATTGATTTAGGGGGCAAACCTATGATTCAACACGTGTACGAGCAGGTACGGCAAGCGAAGCTTGTTGAAAGAGTACTAGTGGCTACAGACGATGAACGCATTGCAAAGGCTGTACGAAATTTCGGGGGCGAAGCCGTTATGACATCGCCGCTACTTTCAAGTGGGAGCGATCGAGTCGCGGCAGTTGCAGGGACACTTACGTGTGATATTGTTGTAAATGTGCAAGGAGATGAGCCACTTATTCCACCAGCAATGATAGATCAGTGTGTTGAGTTGCTTTTGAAGGACGAACAAGCACAGGTAGGAACATTAGTATATCCCATTAACTGTCCTGAAGATCTTTGGAATCCGAACGTTGTCAAAGTTGTTTTCGATACTTCTATGTATGCACTCTACTTTTCACGATCGGCAATTCCCTACCTCCGTGATATTACAGATCGTGAGAAATGGTATATCCATGGTGTGTTTTACAAACATGTAGGGATATATGTGTATCGACGGGAATTTCTACTCTGGTATACATCGCTTCCAAAAACCACACTTGAGGAACTAGAAAAACTCGAACAATTGAGAATTCTTGAACATGGTTATAAAATTAAGATCGGTATAACTTCGCTTGAGAGTATAGCAGTTGATACAGAGGATGATGTTGAGCGTGTACGGCGTATTTTACACTATAGTGCATAGGAAAGGATTTCAATGGCAAAGTCGCAAGTAAAATATATTTTTGTGACGGGAGGTGTAGTTTCATCGTTGGGGAAAGGAATAGCTGCCGCATCATTAGGAATGCTCCTGAAAGCTCGAGGCTTACGAGTAACGATTATGAAGTGTGATCCCTATATTAATGTGGATCCTGGTACTATGAATCCTTTCCAACACGGCGAGGTATACGTAACAGAAGACGGTGCAGAAACAGATCTTGATCTTGGCCACTATGAACGGTTCTTAAATGAAAATATGACAAGGTTTAACAATGTTACAACTGGACAAGTTTACTACGAAGTTATCAGCCGGGAACGTCGAGGGGATTATCTCGGTGCTACAGTACAGGTAATTCCTCATATTACCGATGAAATTAAGAACCGTATTAAAACAGTTGCCCGCAGTGGGAAGTACGATATTGTGATTGTTGAAGTAGGTGGTACTGTTGGAGATATTGAGAGTTTGCCATACCTTGAAGCGCTTCGACAGATGATGTTCGAAGTTGGAAAACGTAATGCTATTAGTATTCACGTGACCCTTGTCCCGTTCATTCATTCTGCAGGGGAAATTAAGACAAAACCAACGCAACATAGTGTGAAGACGTTGTTGGAAATTGGTGTACAACCAGACATTTTAATTTGTCGTACAGAAAAAGCATTATCGAAAGAGCTTCGCCAAAAGATTGCGTTGTTCTGTAACGTCGAAACAGAAGCAGTGATTGAAGGTCGCGATGCAGATTCAATCTATGAAGTACCTCTTCACTTTGAAGAAGAAGGGCTTCCTAATATCGTACTCGAAAAATTAAATATTCAGTGTAATAAACCAGATCTAACGCGGTGGATTCAATTTGTCAATAAGGTAAAGTATCCAAAAGATAAAGTGCGGATTGCCGTTTGTGGAAAGTATACGGATTTGAAAGATGCATATAAAAGTATTACTGAAGCTTTTGTGCATGCTGGTGCAGAGAATAACGTGGCAGTTGAGCTGGAGTGGATTCGTGCTGAAGATGTTGAGGAAAATGGTCCAGAACTGTACCTGAAAGGAATTCCCGGTTTGCTTGTGCCCTGGGGTTTTGGAAGTCGTGGTATTGAGGGGAAAATTGCTGCTATTCAATACGTGCGGGAGCATAGAATACCATTCTTCGGTATTTGCCTTGGGTTGCAATGTGCTGTCATTGAGTTTGCACGAAATGTCTGTGGTATGAAAGATGCAAACAGCACAGAATTCAGAAAAACAAAACATAACGTCATCGACTTGATGCTGGAACAAAAATCAGTTCGCAACCTTGGTGGGACAATGCGTCTTGGTGCATACCCATGCACAATTCAAAAAGGAACCAGAGCGTACGATGCATATAAGCGAGAATTAGTTACGGAGCGTCACCGACATCGATATGAAGTAAATAATAAATTCCGAAAAAGACTTGCCGATGCTGGCATGGTATTCAGTGGTACCTTTGTGAATAACGACCTTGTGGAGATCATCGAACTTCTTGATCACCCATGGTACGTTGCTGTCCAATTTCATCCTGAGTTGAAGTCGCGTCCTATTGCAGCGCATCCGTTATTTAGAGATTTTGTCAAAGCGGTAGTAAAGTATACGAAAGAACAAGAACGATTCGTGAGAAAAAGGAAGTAATTTGTACAAATTGACAATATTTAATGGAGGGATGCTTGATGAAAACATATAGGAACTTCATTCATGGAAGTATTGCCATCTCGATAAGCACTGTGCTATGTTTTCTTTCATGTTCACCAATACCAACTCCAATGCGACATAATGATGATTTCTTTACTCCATACGAAGATTTTACAGAAAACTTAGGTAGGAGTAAGTACTATTCACTACTAACACGAAAATTGATAGAAGCAAGAATGGAATTTCTCGATAACATATATGAGCTTGTTCAACAACAAACGAAAGAAATACAGCACCTTCAGCAGTTGCTTTCGCAAAGGAGCACTGCAATTCACGAGGCAGTGTTCTTAAACGAGCAGGAGGTACCTCAACGCGAATCACGACGGCAATGGCAGAGTAAGCTCGAGAAAATATTGACAGAGCTCCGTCATAACATCACACAGCTCAAGAATCTTCAACAGCGAGCTCGAGAATATCCACACCACGTGCAGGCAGCTCAACATGCAGTTGTACGGGTTGATGCAAAACCAATTGACGAAGTGCAACGGTCCCATCAAAGTGTAACATATGAAAAGGCACTTCGATACTACACAGAAAAGAAGTACGAACGAGCCCTCGGTGCTTTTAATGTGTTACTGAGTAGCACTATCGCTGAATCGCTCAAAGATAATTGTCACTTTTGGTCAGGTGTTTGTTACTTTCAACTTGGGAAAGTGTCGAAAGCAATTCAATCTTTTCTAACGGTTATCCAGCTCCCCTCCTCAGATAAACGCGATGCTGCTTTGTTTATGCTTGGACAATGTTACGAGCATGTTGGAAATCGTGTTCTTGCTGAATCAGCCTATCAAATGTTGTTGCAACAGCATCCTTATACAACGTTGAGATATATAGCAAAACAGAAATTACTCACTCTCCGCTGAAGGAGAAGATTTGCTTCGTCGTTTTGTGGACTGCCGTTTCTGTGGGGAAGATTGTGGAGATGGAAGCTGTTCTTGATATGTTTGCTGTATGCGTGAATGTTGATCCTCTACTTGTTGTTTGGGGGAGGTACTCAATATTGTGAAAGCGTAAGCTTCTGGGTTCAAGTGTTGTCGAAATTTTATGAACATTATAAGTGTCAACAGAATGGAAAGGAAGGCCAGTCCCCCAGCAACCAGTGCAACCGTTATAAAAATAGAATTCTTGTATTCAAGAGAGTTCTGGAGTGAGTCAAGTCGTTGACCTACTGAAAGGAATACCGAATCGTGGTACTGTCGTAGATGAGGAGACTCCTTGAGAGTGTCTTTTAGAGTGTTGTTTAGAGTGTTGTTGAAGTAGATAATCGGAATTGGTGGTTCGTTACAAGTAGAGTGTAATGTATCTTCTTCAACTTGAACTTGTTGGTGTTCTTGTCCAACACAAATAATTGCAAATGTTGTTAAGAGTGTATAGTGTAGGAGAATCTTTTTCATTGAAATATATACTTTCACCTTGTTGCTAAAAAATTTAGGATAGATTCACAACGAAGTCAAAGCAATTTTTATGTTTTGCACTTGGAAGTAATGAAATCAACCATTCAGACCGATCAAAAAGAAGTTGTGGGAACACCGCTCCAGTACCTTAGGGGAATTGGGCCGAAACGAGCTGCTGTGCTACAAGCTCAGGGGCTTACTACTCTTGAGGATCTTCTTCAATATTATCCTCGAGGTTACCTCGATCGAAGTCATATTGTACGAATTGTGGACCTTGCATTTCATATCCACAATCGTACACCAGTCACAGTTATAGCTGAAGTATTTAGAACAGAAACTCGTCGTGCTCGCACAACCAATCGAATGATTTTTTTTCTTACAGTGAAGGATGTCAGCGGGTACCTCACATGCGTATGGTTTGAGGGATGGCAATGGTATAAGGACGCATTCGAACTCGGTGAGATATTAGCACTCTCAGCTATACCTACATTCGATCAATATGGGCGTCCGCAGTTTGTTCATCCACAATTCGATCGTTTGAAGCGCGTGGACGAAGATGAGCCAGATTGGGGAAAACTTTTTAACACAGGTGGTATCATCCCAAAGTACCGTTCGAATGCTCAACTTGAGCGTGTTGGTTTAGATAGTCGTGGTTTTCGGAGGGTTATTCGTTTTGCCGTCGCTCAGTACGTCCCCTATGTTCAAGAAACACTTCCGAATGAACTCTGTAGGCGACTTTCTCTCATTCCCCGTTCAGACGCACTTCGGGCAATTCACTTTCCCTCTTCATTAGAAGAGTTGGAACAAGCGAAACGCCGGTTAAAATTCGAAGAATTGTTCTTTTTACAGCTTCTTTTTGCCTATCGTCGTGCTATTGTACAACGTGAGCTTCGTACAGTTCAGTATAAATCTGAAACATTGTTACCACGGTTGCTCATTCAATCACTTCCATTCACATTGACCTCTGCTCAGAAAAAAGTACTCCATGAGATTATTGCAGATCTCCGCTCTCCTCACCCAATGAATCGATTGTTGCAAGGAGATGTTGGGAGTGGGAAAACGATTGTTGCACTTCTCGTAGCACTTATGGCTATCGATAGTGGTTTACAAGTGGCGTTTATGGCACCGACCGAAATATTAGCAGAGCAACATTACAAAACAATAAGACAATTCTTAAGCTCTCTCCCTGTTTCAGTCCGATTGTTAATTGGTGGTCAACGAAAAAAGGAGAGGGAAGTACTTTTGGAAGAACTCTCCAATGGAACAGCTCATCTCGTAGTAGGTACCCATGCTTTGATTGAAGAAGGTGTTAAGTTCCACAATCTTGGACTCGTCATAATTGATGAACAACATCGCTTTGGTGTGCTTCACCGGGCAATGTTGAAAGAGAAAGGTACATCTCCTGATGTGCTTGTCATGACTGCAACTCCCATTCCACGAACCCTTGCCATGACACTCTACGGCGATCTCGATGTGTCGATTATTGATGAACTTCCAAGCAATCGAAAACCAATTCGAACAGCAATTCGCACTGAACAAGACAAACCCAGAGTGTATGCTTTTGTAAAAGAGGAGCTTCACCGGGGACGACAAGCATATATAGTTTTTCCTCTTATAGAAGAATCTGAGAAGGTCGATCTGAAAGCAGCAACGAGAGAATTCGAACGACTCCAAAAAGATGTGTTCCCTGAATTTCGTGTAGCTCTACTTCACGGTAGGATGACAACCTCCAATAAAGACGAAGTGATGGAGCGATTCAAACGAGGTGAGTACCATATTCTCGTTGCCACAACGGTGATAGAAGTAGGTATTGATGTTCCTAATGCAACGATTATGATCATAGAGAACGCTGAGCGTTTTGGATTATCGCAACTTCATCAACTACGAGGTCGAGTAGGCCGTGGTACTGAACAATCATACTGTATTCTCATAGCAAACTACGAGTGGTATGATAAAAATAGAAAAGGGAAAGATGCACTCGAACTATGGAATGAAAAGGAAAATGCTCGTAGAAGACTCGAAACAATGGTTGCAACGACAGATGGGTTTAAAATTGCTGAAGTTGATCTCCAGCTCCGTGGTCCGGGAGATATTTTCGGTACACGTCAAAGTGGGATGCCAGCCTTGAGAGTAGCAAATCTTATTGAAGATCGTGAACTCCTCGAAATTGCTCGAGCTGAAGCTTTTCAACTTGTACAAAATGATCCACATCTTCGCCAACCTGAGTACCAAAATGTACGATCCCACTTTGAAAAGAAATATAAAGAATTTCTTGAGTTAGGAAAAATTGCGTAATTGAGTGATAGAGAGGAAAAATAATTCTTTGTATCTAGTGATTCGGTTCTAACAACATGTGTATACTGTTGTGAATGTTATCAATGCTTTAGCTGTGGTATACAGGGTTATGGAGACACTTAGCCTCATGATATGCATGTAATTTAGAGTGTAAAAGAAGAAAAAAGGTGCAGAGTATAGTGTTTCTTGCTTTTAGGAGCCAATTTTGATATTTTTAGTATTGTTGAAAGGGCCCTTAGCTCAGTTGGTTAGAGCAGCAGACTCATAATCTGCGGGTCGTAGGTTCGAGCCCTACAGGGCCCACGACTTCTAAGATTGTGGGGAAGAGCTTACGATCGTTTTTGGTTCCACCAGTGGTCCATTATTTCATTCACATCAGCTTTCTGACCTGGCTGCTTCCATTTGTCGAAGAATCGTACATCAACACTTTCAGGCGTCGGATTAGGCATATCTATAAAAATTCGTTGTGGTAGGGGAATTGAATCGCCAACAATCACACATTCACCTTGACGAAGGAGGGGGATAACGCTCTTAAGAGCAGCAAACGATTCAGGAACTAAGCGTTCAATATATGTAATATCCTTTGGATTCACGAGTCGCATCACAACAAAGTTATTGCACTGCGAAAGAATAGTTTCGGATATTTCAGATGGTCGTTGACTAACGATCATACAACTTACCCCATATTTGCGACCTTCTTTTGCTATTCGTTCAACAGTACGCCGGGCGGCCTTTGAACCTTCTGATGTCGATGAGAGATAGTTATGAGCTTCCTCAAAAACAAGAAGGATCGGAAGTTCAGTGTGCTTTGGATTCCAAAAGTTGAAATCAAATGTAATACGTGCTAGGAGAGCAGCAATTGTTTTGACAATATCAAAGGGTACACCACTGAGATCAAGTACTGTAATACGGTACTTGCTATCGAGTCCAAAAATCATTTTCATTAAAGGAATGATGTCTTCGGTTGTTTTACAGATATTTGGTTGAAACATGAATGCATAGCGTGGATCGTGCAGTTTGCTCTCGAGTCGGACAAGCATGCGAGAAAATTTTCCATAGTATGGCCCTTCTTTCGATCCAGCTGGTGATGAAATGCGTTCTGTATCAAGGAACCTGAGTTTTGATATAATTTCTCGTAGATCATAGTATACTGGTGTATCGATTGTTATTGAGTCTGAGAGTTTTGGATTTTTTGATTTCTTTGCGTTGTAGATAAGATCTTGGAGAACAGAACTTTGAATGGATGCATTTTCATCCTGTGGATCAATGAAGAGTTCGATCATTTCTTCTGCATTGAGAAGCCAATAGGGAAGTTCGAGAGAACCTATGGCACAGTACTGGCACTGATTGGGGAAAGCTTGTTTATATTCGTTGTGCAGGTCGAGAATGACGATGTGCGCTTCTGGAAGTTGTGAAACTTTTTGTAAGAGTGAAGCAACAGTGTAGGATTTCCCTGAACCACTTGAACCGAGAACAGCTACGTGTTTCCCAAAAAACTTGTTTGGATCAAGGAAAGCTCGTTGATTTCCAAATTGTGAAAGTGTTCCAACAGAAAATTTGTATTGAATGTAAGTAGCAAATGCTCCCTGAATGTCTTTGTCTTCTAGCAAGTATGCAGGCATATCAACAGTAGGAAGTACTGCAACACCTGTTTCGAATTTTCCATTACGGAATGTCCCAATAAAAGTCATCGTGATAAGGTAACGATACTCGCTGCCGCTCTGAATAGCGATTTCTTCCTTCCGGAAATCAGTAACAACTCCAAACGTATACTCATTCCCAACAGGAACAAAAAGGTAAGAACCAACTTGCCCAATATAATAGGTCTTATCACCTAACTTTTTGGTTAATGTGGTTATGGAGCGATTGAGAAGGATAGTTGCTGTTGTGCTAGTAACTTCTTTTACGGTTCCAATGAGTTTTTCTTCCCACATAGAGAGCCTATAAAGGTTTTAGGTTTACCACTCCACTGTTGTGTACCAAAACACAAAAAATTGAAAGTTACTCTGTTAACATTACAATATTTCTTTGATATGTTCAAGTGAGAAACTAGTAACTATAATTCGATATTACTGTGTGAGAACGAGTAGGTTAGATGGTGAGGTCATTGATGAAGTAGGGGTGAGCTTGGGTCTCCAATTAAGTGTTAGCAAGAGAAGGTTTTCATAGGAGAACGTAAAGATTTTTTCAAAATTTTATAAGTATATTGAGTAAAAAGCGATTTGATGAGTATGGTAGGTATGTTTCCTATGGAAATACTAATCGTAGTAAGCGTTTTCGTTGCTGTTATTACTATAGTAATAATTCGATATATCACAAGGCAGAAAGAACAGACGCCCGAATCACTTATGTTCTTTCAACAACAACTGGATACGTTGAGAAATGAGATGCAACAAGCATTGAAGAATACAACGGATATTATGTCCACTTCACTTCACAATACAACTACCATGCTTTTCCAACAGCTGAACTCAACGAAGGAGACAGTGAATCAACAATTGCAGATTGTCACAACACAACTTGGGCAAGTAACCCAGCAAATACAGAATAATACAGGACAAGTTGGTCAGCGGTTGGATACAGCAGCACGAGTAATTCAAGAGGTCCAAGGAAAACTGGGTGAACTTGGGAAGGCAACACAGGAAATAAAGGAACTGGGACAGAGCGTTTCAAAGTTGGAGGAAATGCTTCGTGCACCAAAGTTGCGTGGTGGACTTGGGGAGTTATTACTTGAGGATTTATTGAAGCAGGTTCTCCCAGCGAATGCTTACGAGGTGCAGTATACCTTTCGAAATGGTCAAAAAGTGGATGCTATTATTCGTACTTCAGGGGGTATTGTTCCTGTTGATGCAAAGTTCCCCCTTGAAAATTTTCGAAGGATGGTAGAAGCAAAAACAGAAGTGGAGAAAAAAACAGCTGTTCGTCAATTTCGTGCAGATGTACGAAAACATATCGATGTAATTGCTGAGAAGTACATACATCCTGATGAAGGTACGTTCGATTTTGCGATGATGTATATACCGGCTGAGAATATTTACTATGAAACAATTATACGGGAGGAAACATTCGATACTGAGGATGGTCTTTACACGTATGCAACACAACGACACGTTGTTCCTGTTTCTCCCAATACATTTTATGCACATTTACGAATTATTGCACTAGGGTTAAAAGGAATGCAGATTGAACAAAGTGCACGTCAGATAGTACAAACTCTAGGACAGTTACAGACTGAGTTGCAAAAGTTTACTGATATTTTCGAAACGCTTGGTACGCACCTTGTAAATGCAAAGAACAAGTACGATCAAGCTGATAAACAGTTAAATACTATAGCTGAACGGCTTAAAGTAGCACAATTACCATCAAAAAGTTCACCAGAGCAATTGAATTTAACAAGGATGTAGGTGCATTGCATTTTGAACTCGTTTTTACAATATTTTGTTAAGACGAACTTACAAAACATTATGCGAGGAGAAAACAATGACTAATCCAAGACACCAAGAGCGCCAATTGCATTGGAAGTGGATTGTTGCATCCATCGTGGTTGGTCTCATCTTTGTTGGGGCATCCTACTTCATTGTTGCACCAACACTCCATAGTCCGGAGGTTCAGGTACTAGTTATGCTCATAGGGTTCATCACCATGGGTACAATTATTGGGTACTTTTCTCCAGGTATTACGATCAAGGAATCAACGATCGGTGGAGCAATTGTACTCCTTATAATGCTCATCCTTCTTCTCCTCCTCAAAACGAAAGATATTCAGCAAACTGTCATACTCGATTTCCTTTTACTACTTATGGGTATTAGTTTTTCGTGGATTGGTGGTTGGGTCGGTGAACAGTTACAAGGGAGCACCGAAGAAGAAGGGGAGCATCGGCCAAAAGGTTTTCAATGGAGGTGGGTTATTATTGGTGTCATTGTTGGATTTGCATTAATTAATTTTGTTGTTTTTGTTATTGGAGCTCTCATTGTTACTCACATTATGAAAACAGCATTCATTGGGTTTGTATTAAGTCTTGTTGTTACAGGATTCATAGTTGGTCTCCACTCACCTGGGGAAACAATTAAAGAACCTGCTGTTGCAGGCATCATTGCTGTATTGCTCGATTGGATTTTCATCGATCTTATTGTCCAACTCCATGTACCTCTATCATATTTATTAACAGGACTTATAATGGGGTTTTTATTGACACTCTTTGGCGGGTGGTTGGGTGAAAAGTATCAGGAGAGTACAGTAAAGTCGCAAAAAATATCTTCACAGAAGACAGAGTAAGCTAAAAGAAACACATCGTTCCGGAGTGACACAAAAAGGTGTACGAAAATCAAGGTTTTCTCCCATTTTCTTGAAATAATCATATGCAAGAAGTGCAGAAGGAGACTTTTTATCTTATGTACACTAATAATACTTTTATAGTTTCCGAAGGATTATTAGTAATCAATGGACAGAGTGAAAGAACGAATTCTCACAAGCGCAACACAGCGTTTTTTTGAGTACGGGATAACCAAAGTCACATTGGATGAAATTGTTGCTGACGTTGGGATTAGCAAAAAGACGCTCTATAAGTACTTCCAAGGGAAAGATAAATTGCTTGAAGCTGTTATCCGAAGAATGTGGGAAAATGTTAGGACACAGCTGCACGCCATATGTACAAAAGAGCAATCCTTTGAAGAGAAATTGAGTTTGATTCTTGTGATTCTCGGCCATGAAATGAGAAAGGTACGACAACAATTCATCAGTGATTTGCAAAAATATTATCCCTCATATTGGAAGGAAATTGAACGGCATCGTCAGGAAATCATTGTTCTATATTGGAAAAAACTTTTTCAGCAAGCTCAAAAAGAAGGTGTTTTCCGAGCAGACATTTCTGGGGAACTTTTCTACCTTGTGTTTGTTTCTGCTGTACAAGGTGTACTTACACCAAAAGTGATTATGGAACAGTCTTTCTCCGTCGTCGATGCTATGCGTGGATTGTTATGCATTCTCCTTGAAGGTGCTGTTACGTCAAAGTCGAAACGGCATATTCACAAATTCCTTGAATCTCTCGATCACCATTTTATGGAGTTAGAACAATGAAAAAGCTACTATGTGCGTTAGTAAGCGCCGTCATAGTAGGGGGATGTGGAGGAGATAAAAAACCTACTATTGAAGCCACTGGTACTCTGGAGGCAACGGAATCACTTGTCAGTGCTCAGGTTAGTGGAATAGTGCAGCGGATCTACGTAGATGAAGGTTCTGAGGTTGTTCAAGGTGATACACTCCTTAGTATTGATCCAACTGAATATACCTTACAGTTGAAGCAAGCCCAAGCGAATGCACATGCACTTTACGCACAGTACCGTTTAGCGTTGAAAGGAACACGTGAAGAAGACATTATACAAGCTGAAGCAAACTATCGAAGTGCAAAAGAGGATTATGAACGGATGAAAGAACTCTACTCTGCAAAGAGTATCTCTAGAAAACAGTTGGACGATGCTGAAACTCGATACATTGTTGCGTTTCAGAACTTTGAAAAATTAAAGAAAGGGAGTCGGTACGAAGAAATCCAAACTGCTCGTGCCCGTTGGGAACAAGCTGTTGCTCAGAGTGAGTTACTTGAAAAGAAAATTATGGATTGTACCATTCGTGCCACTATGAATGGGGTAGTTGTTCGGAAATATGTGGAACAGGGTGAATTGATAACACAAGGAATGGCAGTACTCCGGATTGCAAATATTAACGAAATGTACGTACGAATCTATGTACCAGAATCGGAATTACCATATGTGTCGCACGGGCAACGTGCGGATGTACGGGTCGATGCATTTAAGAATCGAGTATTTTCTGGACGTGTGACCTATATAGCATCGATAGCTGAGTTTACGCCCAGGAACGTTCAAACAAAAGACGAACGAACAAAATTGGTGTTTGCTGTAAAGATTAAGGTTCAGAATCCAGAGAAAATTCTTAAAGCTGGAATTCCCGCTGATGTGATTCTTCAATGATAGAGCCGATAGTTACAATAGAGAAGGCCTCATTTTCGTATGTTGGTCAACACAGAACCGTTGAAGCGATAAAGGAGATTTCCATTTCTGTATACCGTGGGGAGCTCTTTTGCTTGGTTGGTCCAGATGGAGCTGGGAAGACTACAATTATTCGGATGATGTGTGGTATCCTCAAGCCAACCTCTGGAGTAATCACTGTGGCAGGATACGACACTACTCGTGAACGTGAGCACATTAAGCGCTGCCTTGGATATTTATCCCAACGCTTCAGTTTGTACCACGACTTAACGGTAAATGAGAACATTGAATTCTTTGCAAAAATTCATGGTCTTAAACATTACGAACGTCGACAACAACAACTCCTCGAGATTACTCGATTAGCACCATACAGTGACCGTTTAGCTGGTGCTCTTTCTGGTGGTATGAAACAGAAGCTTGCACTCATTTGTACACTTATTCATTCACCTGAAATTATTTTTCTCGATGAACCAACAACGGGTGTAGACCCAGTGTCACGGAGAGAGTTCTGGAAAATTCTCCTGAGTTTCTTGAAAGAGGGGTTAACAATAATAGTTACAACTCCATACCTCGATGAAGCAGAGCGTTGCAGTAGAATTGCATTAATGAGTGAGGGAACTATTTTGACTTGTGATACACCGCAAGCTATACGTACAACATTTCCATATGGAGTCATCGAAGTAGTATGTTCTCATGCACGTTCTGCGTTCGCAGTGCTTGTTGAACACTTTGGGAAGGAGCAAGTCCAATTGTACGGTGATCGAGTTCATGTTCTAGTATCAAAGAAGGAGCGGAAGGTAAAAACTATTCTCAACCTTTTACGTGGCCATAAAATTGATATAGTAGACTATCGGCTGACAACGGCATCGTTGGAAGATGTATTTGTTGCACAAATGACATCGAAATCCATGAGGCATGGGTGATCACAGGTAAAATTATTAATTTATTGCTATTAGGTGTAAAAACTATCTTGGATTCGCGTTCAGAACGACAAATGCTTCTCTGATAATTATCAAAATGCTTGTGTACATTTACCCGTATAAGGGTTAGTAGTCCTTCTTTATATGTGCAAGGAGAACTATCAACTGCTGAAGAATAGTACCAAACAGCGAAAAAAATTAAAGCAGAGCTTGTAATAAGTACCTGAGTTAACAAATGCCAAAACAAAGTTTCTTCTGGTAAAATTAAGGTTTACACACGTTACAATTGGTAATTATTTAATACTTACTCGTTTAAGAAGGTAGTGGGAACTTTGTAATGATTGGACACTTTGAACATCCTATTGTTGTTCGTTCATTAACGAAGAAGTTCGGGCTATTTGTTGCAGTAGATAGTGTATCCTTCGTAGTGGAAAAAGGAGAAATTTTCGGATTCCTTGGCCCTAATGGAGCAGGGAAATCAACAACAATCCGAATGTTATGTGGAATCCTTGAACCCACAGATGGAAATGCATGGGTTGGTGGATTCGATGTACGAAGAGAACCCGATGAGGTAAAGAAGTGCATCGGGTACATGTCGCAACGATTCTCTCTTTACGAGGATTTAACTGTCGAACAGAATCTTATATTCTTTGGTGGCATATATGGTTTGGAAAGTGAACGACTTGAAGTACGAAAACATTGGGCACTTGATATAGCTGGTTTGAGAGGTCAAGAAAAAGTGCTCACAGGCGAACTCCCAAGCGGTTGGAAACAACGACTTGCACTTGGCTGTACTATACTCCATGAACCACCGATACTCTTTTTAGATGAACCAACGAGCGGTGTTGATCCTATATCCCGAAGAATTTTTTGGGATTTAATCTATGAACTTTCTAATCAAGGAACCACAGTTTTTGTAACAACCCATTACATGGATGAAGCAGAACACTGCACAAGACTCGGGTTGATGTATGGGGGTAAACTCATTGCTCTTGGAACACCAACAGAACTGAAGCAGAAGCTCAGTGGATACACTGTGTATGAAGTAGAGAGTACTCAACCACTCGAAGCAATGGAAGTTCTTCAGGCAGAAGAGTGGGTGGCAGAAACATCGATGTTTGGTACAGCATTTCACGTCAGTGTTCAGAATGTTCCTCGTGCAGGGCTTAAAATTCGAAAAATACTCGAAAAGAATGGCTTTGAAATTCGGAAAGTTGAAAAGACTATTCCGTCGTTGGAAGACGTTTTTATTCACACAGTACTACACCAAGAACAAAACTCATTCCATACTGAATCATGAATATTGTACCTGTTATCGTAAAAGAATTTCGCCAGTTACGACGCGATAAGCGTATTCTGACTGTACTCCTATTCATTCCAGGACTTATGCTCTTTATGTTCGGTTATGCACTCAATTTTGATGTGAAACACACAAGATTTGCTGTGTATGATGAAGATAGATCGAGTATGAGTAGATCATTTATAGAACAATTTACGACCTCGGAGTACTTCGACTTTGTTGAATACCTAACTCATCCATCTCAAATTGATAAGCGTCTTGATGGGGAACAAGTACGTGTTGTGCTTGTCATTCCTTCAAGGTTTTCGTACGATTTAGCGAGGAATATCGAAACAAAAGTACAGGTACTTATTGATGGAACAAATTCAACCGCAGGTACGATTGTGTTGGGGTATGTAAATTCTATAGTTCAACAATACTCATTGAAAATTGTTATGGATGCATTTCAACGAAGTGGGAAAACGTCACTGACAATACCGATAGATTACAGACCACGATTGTGGTATAATCCTGAACTCAAGAGTGCAAAATTCATGGTTCCTGGGCTCATTGCGTTCATTATGATGGTGACTGCAGTTATATCAACGGCACTCTCTGTTGTACGTGAACGGGAACTAGGTACTATGGAGCAATTGCTCGTAGCACCACTGAGTCCAGCAGAGTTAATTATTGGGAAAACAATCCCATACATTGTCCTTTCAATTATTGCGACGATCATCATTCTTGGAGTGGGATTCGCTCTTTTCGATGTTACAATCAAGGGGAGTATACTCTTACTAAGTTGTGTTACTGTAATTTATCTCGTTGCGGCATTAGGAATGGGTTTATTTATTTCAACAATTGCTGAAACACAACAAGTAGCGTTCATGATAGCTGCTGTAACAACATTGTTACCAACTTTTATTCTCTCTGGATTTGTGTTTCCTATTCGGAATATGCCGGAGATTATTCAAGTAATCACCTACCTAGTACCAGCGCGGTACTTCCTCGTTGGATTACGGTCAATTATTCTCAAAGGTGTTGGAATTGAAGCATTTTGGGATCAGGTGCTTTATCTTACAATTTTCACAGTCATTATTCTTAGTGGTACAATCGTGCGGATGAAAAAAGCATTACGGTAATAGTATGCGAATCGTTTTACACATAGTAAAGAAAGAATTAATACAGTTTATCCATGATAAGAAGATGTTTGTTATGAGTTTTATTCCTCCCGTCATTCAGTTAATTGTTTTGGGGTATGCAGCATCGCTCGATGTCCGAGATATTCCGTTAGTAGTTTGCGATCGAGATAACTCAGCATCGAGTCGGTACCTTGTAGAAAACTTTGTTGCGAGCGGTTATTTTCGTATTGTTGCAGCAGTTGGACGGGAATCTGAGGTTGATCGGTGGCTCGACAATGGTCAGGCATCCATAGCTCTTATTATACCTCGGGGATATGAACGAAAACTTGCTAATGGGCAACAGACACAAGTCCAATGCATCGCTGATGGTTCTGAGACAACGTCTGCAAGTACAGCTTTTTCCTATGCAATGCTTATAGTACAGAATGTAGCTCAGAATACAATCGTTGAATCTCTCGTAAAGTATGGTGCGATCAAAGCCCCACCGCGAATTATTTCTGTACCACGTATTTGGTATAACCCTGAATTAAAGAGTAGAAATTTCATGGTTCCTGGGGTGTTAGGGTTACTATTGGTTATCATGACAATGATTTTGACTTCGATGGCGATTGTGCGTGAGAAGGAAATGGGTACATTAGAACAGTTAATTGTAACACCGGTGAAGCCAATTCACCTCATTGTAGGGAAACTTCTCCCGTTCCTCACGATTGGGATGATCGATGTGTTTCTCGTGGTTGTATTTACGACGCTTGTCTTCGATTTACCAGTGAAAGGAGGTGTCCTTCTCCTCTTTGTGTTGTGTGGAATTTTTCTTCTTACAACCTTAGGGTTAGGCTTGTTTATCTCTACAATTTCACGTACTCAACAGCAAGCGATGATGACAGCAATATTCTTTTTCATTCTTCCTATGATATTCTTTTCAGGATTTGTATTTCCAATTGAAAATATGCCTCGAATAATTCAATTCGTTTCCTACTTTCTTCCACTACGATACTTCTTTGTTATTGTACGTGGTTTGTTCTTAAAAGGTGTTGGTCTTACTATTCTTTGGCCGCAAGTACTCGCACTGTTAATTTTTGGTATTTCAATTTTTACATTGAGTGTTCTTCGTTTCCGCAAACGACTTCGATAAAGTAAAGAGTATTCAGTTGCATGATTTCGTAGAGAGTTGAGCAGACTATATAACAACTTCCAACACTTGCCCATATTAGAAAACTTTTATACCTTGATACAGTTAGTAACAATCAATGCATGTATAATAACAAAGGTAGGAGTTATGAACGTAGTTGTTTGTGTTAACCATGTCCCTGATTCGGCAGCAAAAATTAATGTTGCACCTGATGGGAAATCAATTGACAAAACGGGAGTTGCTTTTGTCCTTAATCCTTACGATGAGTTTGCGATCGAGGAAGCACTCCGGATAAAAGAGAAACATGGTGGCGAAGTTATCGCTGTTTCACTTGGAGGCGATTCGCACAAAGAAACACTACGAAAAGCATTAGCAATGGGAGTCGACAAAGCCGTGCTTTTGAAAGATGAATCGACACGTGACTCTTTTGGTGTAGCTACAGCGCTTGCTGAGTACATAAAAGATGTTGCTCCTGATGTTATCCTCTGTGGGAAGCAATCGATTGATGCTGACAATGCAGCAGTTGGGGTGATGATTGCTGAGCTCCTTGGCATTCCATCTGTATCTGTGGTTGTAAGCATGAAACTTGAGGGTGCGCAAGCGATTGTTGAACGTGAAATAGAGGGTGGGCGAGAAACTGTTGAAGTTACGCTGCCGGCTCTTTTCACTGCTCAGAAAGGATTAAATGAACCACGGTATCCGGCTCTAAAAGGAATTATGGCTGCGAAAAGTAAGCCGATAGAAGAACGCATACCAAGTCAGGTAGCTCAGAAAGTTGAAGTCGTAGCTATACGACGACCACCTTCAAAAGGTACTGGAAAAATTGTTGGTACAGACGTATCGGCAGTACCAGAGCTTGTACGATTACTCCATGAGGAAGCAAAAATACTTTGATGGAACAAGAGGAGGATATTGAACGTATGAAAATTCTTGCATTTGCCGAACAACGAAATGGAAAATTCAAAAAAGCAGCGTTTGAAGTAGTAAGTGTTGCATATACTTTAGCACAACAGACAGGTGGCGAAGTCATTGCTCTCGTTATTGGTGATAGTATTGATGGTATTGCATCGGAATTAGGGGAATATGGAGCACATCGTGTACTTGTTGTTCAGGACCCAAAATTAGCACTTTACTCACCAATAGCGTATGCCAGAATTATAGTTGAGATGGCAGCAAGAGAAAATGCAACGGTCGTACTTCTGAGTGCCACGGCGCTTGGAAAAGATTGTGCACCGCGTGTAGCGGTAAAGCTTAATGCTGGATTAGCAGCCGATTGTATTGCAGTAGATATACAAGATGGTGACATTCGTGCAACACGCCCGATGTATGGAGGCAAAGTTCTCGCTGACGTGAAAATTACAACACCTGTGAAAGTACTTACAATTCGTCCGAATGTATTTGCTGTTCAATCAATTGATGGTACACGCCCACAGTGTGATGTTGTCTCGGTGAGTTTACAAGATGCTGACTTTACAGCAAGGACAACGGCTGTAACAATAGGAAGTGGTAAACTCGACGTAGCAGAAGCTGATATTGTAATTACTGGTGGTCGTGGGTTGAAAGGTCCGGAGAACTTCAAGATGCTTGAAGACCTAGCAGAGGTGTTAGGTGGTGCTGTTGGCGCATCCCGTGCAGCTGTTGATGCTGGGTGGCGGCCACATGGAGATCAAGTAGGACAAACAGGGAAAACAGTTTCGCCAACGTTGTACATTGCAGTAGGAGTATCTGGATCAATTCAGCATGTTGCAGGAATGTCTTCATCCAAGTATATTGTAGCTATAAACAAAGATAAGGATGCACCAATTTTCCAAATTGCAGACTATGGTATTGTGGGCGATGCGTTCGAAATTGTTCCCGCACTGACGCAAGAGGTAAAAAAACTGTTAGGAAAGTAACATGTCCGGTGAGGACAGAGTACAAGTCGATATTTTAGGACTTTCAACAAATCCAGCGAGTGGTGGTGCGTACGCATTGATACTCAAAGAAGTCAATGGTCCACGCCGCCTTCCAATAATTATTGGTGCGTTTGAAGCACAATCAATAGCTCTAGAAATTGAAAACATTAAACCACCTCGACCTTTGACGCACGATCTTATGAAAACACTTATTGAGGCACTAGGTGGGGATTTAATAGATGTAACTATTACAGAGTTGCGTGAGGGTACATTTTACGCTCGTTTAAATCTCGACACACAGGAAATTGATTCACGTCCAAGCGATGCAATTGCTCTTGCAGTACGATTCGGTGCCCCGATTTACGTAGCTGAAAAAGTCATGGAAGAAGCTTCGTTTGTGCCAGAGAATGATGAAGATATCCAGTCACAACAGCCACCAAAACAGGCTTCAGAGGAATCTCTTAAAACTCCTTTGTCAAAACTTGAACAGCTTCAGAAAAGCCTCGATGAAGCAATTGCAAAAGAGGATTACGAACGCGCAGCACAAATCAGAGATGAAATAAAAAAAATCCTCTCACAGAACTTGTGACAAACTCAAAAACCCTTCGATAGTGTTGATTCGTTCTCTTCACTTTATTCGGAGAATATATATGAGAACTGTGGTACATCTAGTTACGTGTGTTTCTGTAATACTCTCATCCGTACTTCTCAGTCAAAATTCTTCACCACTTGCACAGTGTATTGCAGAAGGTGATAAATATGCAGAACGTGAGTTTAATAACGAGAAAGCTCTTCAAAAGTATGAAGAAGCACTGAAACACGACCCGAGTAATTACGAAGTCTTATGGAAATTGAGTCGAACCCTAGTAGACATTGCTGAGCACTTACCGGCGCACACAGAGGTAGAGAGACGGAAACAACTGGAAACATACGAACAAGCACTTGAATATGCGAATCGTGCCATTGTAGTGAATCCTCGTGGATCAATGGGGTATGTACGGCGAGCTATTGTTTACGGTCGAATTGCCCTTTTCCGTGGGGTGTGGGATGCAGTTGATCTTGTAAAACAGACGAAAAAGGATTGTGAGAAAGCCATCGAACTAGATCAACAGAATGCAACAGCATACTATGTTCTTGCTCGTACACACCACAAAGTGTGCGAGAAGCCAAAGGTTGTACGTTGGCCTCTAGGATTGAGTTGGGCTACAATGGAAGATGCACTACGGCACTATGAAAAGGCAATAACAATACGACCTCAATTCATCATGTATCGACTTGACTGTGCACGAGCATACATTGAACAAAAAGAGTACGAAAAAGCAAAAGAACACCTACGTATTATTCCTTCACTCCCAAAGCTCGATGAGGATGACGATCTTTTTCGATCTCAGGCTGCAGAGTTGTTACAGAGCATTGAAAAGTAAGAAAAGCAAAGAGAGTCGTCTATTACAGCTTTACGTAGGCTTGTAAGCTAGTGAGTTACTAGAGTGTGGTGTTCCGCGTTGTATGTGTGTAGCGTTATGAAATTGGAGATAATGTTGTTTATACGAGGCAACAAACAATACAGCCAATAGGTATTGAAAAAACTTCTATTTACTTGAATGAAAAGCGATATAATCAGAACTTGAAGTTGAAGAATTTACTACCATATATACAACTAACGATTCGCACGAATAAATATGGTAATTCCTTTGTTGCCTGAACACCAATGTGTTAGTATATTTTATGCATGAGCTATCCATTGCCCAAAGTGTTGTTGAAATTGTTACAAACACGGTGCGACAAGAAAACCTCCACCGTGTCCTAGTAATTCGAATGAAAGTTGGGGCAATGGTAGGTGTAGTGATTGATTCTCTGAAGTTTTCCTTTCAAGCAATCACGGTTGGAACACCTCTCGAACAAGCACAATTAACAATCGAGGCTGTTCCGTTTCAAATTCAGTGCACAACGTGTGGCAGGGTTTCTAAAATAGATGATGGAGTTGTCCAGTGTCCTCTTTGTAACTCCTTTGAAACATGTGTTGTAAGTGGAAATGAACTCACTGTGACAGCTATTGAAATATCCGATGATTGATAAAGTAATATGGCCGTTATTACCGTTGAACGAAAGGTTTTAGAAAAAAACGACGAGATAGCGAGGAGTAATCGAGCACTTTTCAAGCACCATAATGTTTTTGTACTCAACTTGGTAAGTTCCCCAGGTGCAGGGAAAACGACCCTTCTAGAACAAACGTTGGACCGATTACGTACCTCAATCAAATCAGCTGTCATTGAAGGTGATGTACAAACAGACATCGATGCTCAACGTATTGCACGCTTTGGAGTTCCTGTTGTTCAACTTGTCACGAATGGAAGTTGTCATCTCGATGCCATGCTTGTTCGCGATGCTTTGCAACACATCGATTTGTCAACGATTGATATTCTCTTTATAGAAAATGTTGGAAATTTAGTGTGTCCTGCTGGATACGACTTGGGTGAAACAATGAAAGTAGTCGTTGTCAGTGTAACTGAAGGTGATGATAAACCATTGAAATACCCAGCGATGTTTCGCAATGCATCGATACTTGTTATCAATAAAGTAGATCTTCTCCCGTATGTACCTTCCAACATCGAACTTCTTCGGGCGAATGCAACGAAGATTAATCCGCAACTTACAATTTTCGAAGTATCGTGTAGCAAGGGAAATGGACTTGATTCCTGGTGTAGTTGGCTCAGGCAAAACATATCGGTGAATCATTAATTTATGGAGCGAAAAGAGTGAACTATGGTGGCACAATCAAAAAAAGCGGACCAAGGGAAAATCGATAATCGGTACAAGTTACTTGATCGCGCAATCACAAAGCATCACAACAGTGGATATGCCCTTATCGAGATTCTCCACGTAGCACAAGGCATTTTTGGGTACCTCGATAACGAATTACTCTACTACATTGCGAATGCACTAAAGCTTCCCCCGAGCCGCGTGTATGGAGTAGCGACCTTTTATCACTTCTTCCGACTTAAACCTCAAGGAAAGCATACATTTGTCCTGTGTACAGGAACAGCATGCTACGTAAAGGGTGCTAATGAGATCCAGCGAGCATTAGAACAGGAGTGTAAATGTTCATTTGGTGAAACAACAAGCGATGGGAGTGTGTCGCTCATTTCAGCGCGGTGCGTTGGTTCGTGTGGCTTAGCACCGGTTGCAGTGATTGATGACAAAGTCTATGGAAAGATGACGGTGGATGAAGCCCTCCAACGAGTCCGTGAGTTACGGGAAACAGAAAAGGAGAGGAACGTATGACAATTGAAGACTTACACGAGTTAGCAGAGAAAGAACGACAACGACAGGCGCAGTACAAGTATCGTATTCTCTATTGTTCATCCGCTGGTTGTGTATCGAGTGGGTGCGAAGCTGCCCGTACTGCATTAAAGCAAGCTCTGGAAGAGCATGGTGTGGCAAAACAGTGTGAGTTAGTTGGAACAGGGTGCCTTGGGATGTGTGGCGAAGGTCCACTTGTTCTCGTACACAATGATCAAACGCTGTATCAACGTGTTGATGCAACAATAGCTCGGAAAATAGTTGAGGAACACATTCTCAAAGGAAACATTGTTCGAGAACACACGATCGATCTCAACGATCCATTTTTTGCTGAGCAAAAGAAAATTGTTCTTGAAAACATGGGTAAAATTAATGCTGAAAGTATCGAAGAGTACATTGCAGCCGATGGCTATTCAGCGCTTGTAAAAGTTTTAAGTGGGATGACACCAGAAGACGTGATTAGTGAAATTCGGCGTTCGAACCTCCGCGGACGTGGTGGTGCCGGGTACCCAACTGGTTTAAAGTGGGACATTGTGAGAAAAAGTCCTTCGGATCAAAAGTATGTTGTTTGCAATGCTGATGAAGGTGATCCGGGAGCATTTATGGATCGAAGCGTACTGGAAGGCGATCCACACCGTGTTCTCGAAGGAATGGCTATTGCTGGATACGCTGTAGGTGCCAATCAAGGATATATCTATGTTCGTGCTGAGTATCCACTCGCAATTGAACGGTTGAGACTTGCAATTAAACAAGCTGAACGATTGGGTATTTTGGGAAATAGAATTCTTGAGTCGAACTTCAATTTCCACATCGATATTCGAATTGGTGCGGGTGCATTCGTTTGTGGAGAAGAAACTGCACTCATCCGTTCAATCATGGGACGTCGAGGTCGTCCCCGTCCTCGTCCACCATTCCCGTCTGAGAAAGGTTTGTGGGATAAACCGACTGTGATTAATAATGTCGAAACGTTTGCCAATGTACCACCCATTATTCGGAATGGGGCGTCGTGGTTTACTAGTATTGGAACACAAAAAAGCCCTGGTACAAAAGTCTTTGCTCTCGCTGGAAAGGTAAAACGTACTGGTCTCATTGAAGTTCCAATGGGAATTTCTTTGCGAAAAGTTGTCTTTGATATCGGTGGTGGTACACCAGATGGTTCTACATTCAAGGCAGTTCAAACAGGTGGACCATCGGGTGGTTGTATCCCTGAACAACACCTTGATTTACCTGTTGATTATGAATCTCTCCAAAGTGTTGGTTCTATCATGGGAAGTGGTGGAATGATTGTAATGGATAATACATCGGATATGGTCGATGTGGCAAAATTTTTCATGGAATTCTGTATGGATGAATCGTGTGGGAAGTGCATTCCATGTAGGGTTGGTACAAAACATATATACATGATGCTCGATAAAATCGTGAAAGAAGAGGGAACAGAAGAAGACTTTGCGCTTCTCCAAGAACTCTGTGTGATGGTGAAGGAAACGAGTTTGTGTGGTCTCGGACAATCTGCCCCGAATCCAGTGCTTTCAACAATACGATTCTTCCGGGAAGAGTATACGAAGAAACTCCAACCTACATCGTGTTACGAAGGAAATGCAAGTACAATAACGGAAACGAACGGAGAACAGAAGTGAGGTGCCTATGGGTGTCGTAACATTTACAATGGATGATGTTCAGTATAGTGCGAATGAAGGGGATACAATCTTAAAAGTTGCACGCGATAATGGTGTGCATATACCTACACTGTGTTTTCTAGAAGGTCTTTCACCAGTTGGTGCATGTCGACTGTGTTTAGTTGAAATTGAAGGATCTCCAAAACTTTTCCCTGCTTGCACAACGAAACCTGCAGAAGGAATGATTGTACGAACTCAAACCGAACGGTTGAAAAAGTATCGGAAAATGATAGTTGAACTCCTTGCTTCTGAAGGGAATCATCAATGTGCTGTTTGCGTGGTGAATGGACATTGTGAGCTACAAGACTTAGCATACGAAGTTGGACTCGATCACGTGCGGTTTCCTTACTTGTATCCTGCTAAGACACTTGATGCGTCGCACAAAGAGTTCGTTATCGATCGAAATCGATGTGTCCTTTGTACGCGCTGTGTTCGTGTATGCCATGAAGTTGAAGGTGCACACGTTTGGGATATTGCGAATCGAGGTATTAATTGTGAAATCATTGCTGATATGAATACACCTTGGGGTGAATCAGACCTCTGTACGTCCTGTGGAAAATGTGTTCGTGTGTGTCCTGTTGGTGCATTGCTCGAAAAAGGTGCAACAGTAGGTGAATTGAAGAAAGAACGTGGCTTCGTGAAAGTTATTGTCACAGCTCGAAGCAAGCACGAATGGATTACTGTTGAAGACCACGAAGAAGAATAAAGATGTTATAATAGAAGAGAGAGTGAACTATGAAACCAAGAGTAGCAACTGTATGGCTCGGTGGATGTTCTGGGTGCCACATGTCGTTCCTGGATCTTGATGAACGTTTGATTGAACTTGCGGATAAAATGGAACTCGTTTACTCGCCTATTGCTGATATAAAGGAATTTCCCCATAATGTTGATGTAACATTGGTTGAAGGTGCAATAACAAATTCTGAAAATGAGGAGTATGCTCATATCATTCGTAAGCGGTCAAAGTTTATTGTAGCATTTGGTGATTGTGCCACAACAGGGAATGTGACAGCAATGCGAAATCGTTTTACGCCGGATGAAATACTAAAACGTTCCTATATAGAATTGGCTGAGAAAAATCCCCAAATTCCGAATGATTATACAACTCTTGCACAATTACTCAAAAAAGCACGACCATTGCACGAGGTCATCAAAGTCGATGCATGGCTCCATGGATGTCCTCCAACAGCTGATCAGATATGGTTTGCAATGACATCGTTACTCGAAGGTAAAATTCCAGTACTTCCACCAGCTTATTTACGGTACGGATAATATTTTCGTTCAATACAAGCGAATATGAGGTGCTTAGCTATGTCGAAAACAATTACAATTTCACCTGTCACGCGTATTGAAGGTCATGCGAAGATAACAATCCAACTTGATAGTAAAGGCGATGTAGCAGATGTACGTTTTCATGTTGATGAATTTCGAGGGTTTGAAAAGTTCGCAGAAGGACGCTTGCTATGGGAAATGCCTGGCATTACGTCACGAATCTGTGGAATTTGTCCGGCGAGTCACTTGGTTACATCTGCTAAAGCCGGAGATCACATTCTTGCTGTTGAAATACCAGAAACTGCAGAAAAGCTTCGTCGCCTTCTAACCTTGGCACAATGGCTTCAGTCGCATGCGCTTAGTTTTTTTCACCTTTCGTCACCCGATTTTTTACTCGGTTTCGATTCCGAGCCAGGCTCACGAAATGTTTTCGGTGTTATTGCAGCGAATAAAGAGCTTGCTAGACGTGGGATTCGACTCCGAAAGTTCGGACAAGAAATTATCGAAATTCTTGGTGGACGAAGAATTCATACACCGTGGACTGTACCAGGCGGTGTTCGTGACCCTCTAAAACCAGAAAAACGTGACTATATACTTTCCTGGATTCCTGAGGCAAAAGAAACAGTTATGATTGCACTCGAGACAATTAAAAGCGTCCACAAGAAGTACCAAAAAGAGATTCCGGAATTTGGGAATTTTCGTTCCCTTTTTGTGGGTCTTGTTACTCCTGACGGTGGCCTCGAGTACTACGACGGTGTAATTCGTATTATGGATGGCACAGGAAATCTCATAGCAGATAAGATTAATCCACGTGAGTATTTTGAGTATTTCGGTGAAGCCGTTGAACCATGGTCGTACCTCAAATTCCCATACTATAAACCTTTGGATTATCCTCAGGGAATGTATCGGGTAGGCCCTTTAGCTCGTGTCAATATTTGTGATTACATAGAAACACCACTTGCGGAAGCTGAACGAAAAGAATTTAAGAAACTCGGTGGTCGCGTTGGAGTTGTGAACAATTCCTTCTACTATCACTATGCACGATGCATTGAAATGCTCTTTGCTGTTGAGAGAATTGAACAATTGCTCAATGATCCTGCTATTCTTAGTGATCATATTCGCGCACAAGCCGCCATCAATCGTCTCGAAGGAATAGGTTGTGCTGAGGCGCCACGGGGAATTCTTTTCCACCACTACCGCGTGAACAAAGATGGTGTGATTCAACGGGCTAATCTCATCATTGCTACTGCTCAAAATAACTTGGCAATGAATCGTACTGTACATCAAATCGCAGCAGCGTTCATTGATGGAAAGAAAGGGAAAATACCAGAAGGTGTGTTGAATCGAATAGAGGCTGGTATCCGATGTTACGATCCATGCTTATCGTGTTCAACACATGCGATTGGGAGCATGCCCCTCCGTGTTACACTTTTCGATGCAGATGGTATCCTCCTCGATGAAGTCGTGCGATGAGTTCAGTCCTTGTTGTTGGGTATGGGAACACACTCCGTGCTGATGATGGTGCTGGTGTACGGGCAGCGGAATTCATAGCCCAACAATACCCACAAATCAATGTCCTCTGTGTACATCAGCTAACACCAGAAATAGCTGAAGTACTATCGAGGGTATCGTTAGCGTTTTTTCTCGATGCTGATTTTACTAGTAACTCAGTGAAAATTACACCGATCACCGAACCACCATGGAAGTACCGACACAATTCACACGTTGCTACTCCACATGACCTTCTTGCACTGAGTGCGCATCTTTACGGTACATATCCTCGAAAGACATTTATCGTTAGTATTCCAGCATGTTCTGTAATGTTTTCAGAAACTCTATCCCCACAAACACAACAGTTCGTTGAAGAAGCGGTTTTGCTTGTTACAAAGCTTATCAGTGAGGAGACAACAAGCGGTAAGGTATGATCGGTGCTAGTGCTCATCGGTTGAAAACATGTACCATCAATGCTCTAACGTAACTAAAAGGTTACCAACTTTTCTCAACGATAACAGCTGTTCCATATGCGAGAACCTCTGTAACTCCACTTGCTATTTCCGTAGCGTCGTACCGAAAACCAATGATTGCATTAGCACCGAGTTCTTCAGCGTGGCGCACCATGTGTTCAAAGGCATCTTGCCGTGTTTGTTCGCAGAGTTCTGTATACAAGGTAATATTTCCTCCGACGAGAATTTGTAATGCGGCTGCAAGGTTACCTAAAATTGAACGTGAACGGACCACGATACCACGAACAATACCAAGTGTTCGAACTACTTTGTATCCTTCAAGACTGTTGGCCGTAGTTATCATGTGATGATTCATTGAATCCCTCCACAACTATTTTTTCGTTTTAAGTACTTTGGTTACCACATGTTATAGTATTTTCTATGGAATATCTGTACGAGATTTCCATTCTTGTTCGGTTATTCCGTAAATGAAGAGATCAACGTAGTGGTCGTAAAGGAATTCAGCTTCGCGCATAATACCTTCTTGGACAAGTCCGAGTCTTTCGATGACGGCACGGCTGCGATGGTTACCAACAGCGCAACGAATTTGAACTCTGTGGAGTTTGTATTCGGTGAAAGCGTAGTCGATGAGGGCCCGACACGATTTGGTCATTATCCCCTTCCCTTCGTACTCTTTCCCAAGCCAGTACCCAAGTTCCACATTCTTGTTGTTCCAATCGATGGTATGATATCCAATAACCCCCACTAACTTGTTTTGATACCATATACCACATTGAAACCCATGATTTGAGAGTTTTTGCTGGAGCGCCGATTCAATGAACGCAATGGTGTTCTCGATAGTTCTTGTAGCATCAACCCATGGCAACCATTGGCGGAGATGCGATCTATTTCGTTCAATGAGCGTAAATAATTCAGGTGCATCTTCGAGAGAGAGAGTTCGTAAATAGAGATTGTGTTCAAGAGGAATAAGCATGGGAAATTGTTAGTAGTGGTCGTTAGCACGTGGTAATTGAATATTGCGTTTATCAAACAAAGAGAAAATAGTAAATTGATCTTCTGGACAAAGTAGCAAGTACACAGCTAAAGCAATGTACACGCTATTTTCAAGAACTTTCCACCACCCAAGAGTATTACTCGATGGATCCTGTGAAAAACACCCGCAGGTAATAGAAAGACCTAGGTACAGTGCTCGCACAATGAGGATAGTGAAGACAATCAGTAATGTAGAAAGAATAAATGCTGATGAGCGTTGAAAAATACCAAGAAGCAATGAGACACCACACAAGAGTTCAATCCATGGAAGGACAGTTGCAACAACTGTGGCAATAAGGGGGGAGAGAATTCTGTAATTTAGAATAGTTTGCGTAAATTCATCGACAGCATTCACTTTACTAAGTGCAGCAATAATAAAAATACTCCCAAGGATACACCGTACGATAAAATGAACCACAGGGTGGGTCATGTATAGTGTTATTCGATCGGTAATCCTGCATTTGTCCATTCCTGCCATCCTCCATAAAATACACCTACGTTTGTATACCCACGCGTGAGTAAATATTCTGCTACTTGGAAGCTGGAATGACATTCACTTCCATCGCAGTATACAATCAGAAAAATGTTGTGGGGAATACTTGAGGATATCGAAGACGATTGCTTGAGTTCATAGAGGGGAACATTGAGAGCTCCTGGAATATGTCCCAGTTTATACTCATACTCACTCCTCGCATCAAGAAATAGTGCTGATTTCTCTTCAAAGTACTTTTTCGCATCGGAAAGGTTAAGCACTGTGAAAGTCGGTGCTTTCTTGGGTGCAAAGAATCCTTGCTGAGCGATATATGTATATAGAAAACCTACAATGGTAGAAAGCCCAAGCAAGAGTGATACTTCTATGAAGAGTTGTTTCTTCATTGCTTTCCAATGTATGAGATTCGTACTTCGTAACGTTTTTGTTTTGAATGATCTGTTTCTATCCAAATGTATTCATTCCGAAATCCAGGATTTGTTGCTCGTACAGTAACATTTATTGTGAAGAGTTCGTTTGGTTGGAGAGTTTTCTTATCCCACAGAACGTGGACGTTACTCGTAGATGTGATAATGTTTGTTATTCTTAGTGCATTCCCAGAAGTGTTCGTATAGGTAAGTGTGCGGCTTGCTGTATCGTGTAATGCTATCTCACCAAACCATGGTGTAGGTGTGTGAGGCGTGAGGATTTCAACGACATCAATTGTAAGTTTAATTGTGATTGTTTGGGAAGAAGGATCATTTGTAACAATATTGACGAACTTTGCGACTTGACCTCGGAATCCAGCAGATTTGAATTCAATTTCAACATTATCACTCTCTTTGGGAAGCAGGAAGCGTTTGGGTTGTTTAACAGTAGTACATCCACATGACGGACGGATATCGTGAATGATAAGCGTGTCATTCCCAATGTTTTTTAATGTGAGAGTGCCTTTGATTGTTTCACCACTGTAGATCTTACCTAAGTATATTTCTGTCGCATTCACTGATAGTTTAGGTTGCGAATAACAATTCAACAATATCAAAAGTGTAATTATAAACAGAATATTGAGTATTCTCATAGCAAGTTCTCCTTATGCTGTGAGTGCCACCAAGCACCGGTGAGTGCCAGTTGTCGAATTAGTGGTGCAATTGTGTATCGTTGAGGCGACAGTTCACGGTTTAGAGCTGAAAGCACTGCGTAGATTTGTTGAAATGTAAATTTTTCAGATAATTCGATAGGTCCTTTCGGAAAATCGGTACCAAGGGTAATTGCTTGATCGATGTCATCTGGAGCAGCAATGTTTTCATCGAGTGTCCAGAAAGCATGGTTTATGTACGTGCAGAGAAGGCGGGGGAGGACCATACCAACACGATCCTCTACAATCTCAATCGTACCATTCAGAGTATGAAAGAAGTTCGATACAGCTGTCAACGTTTCTTTGGGAGTATAGATAGTTGGGGCTACTTCGATAAGTGGTTTTGAAAGGAGAGTAGGGAATGCTCCGATACCAACTAAACGGTGTTTCCCTTGAATCCAACGTGTTTGCTCACTTGCGGTAATAGTAACAGAAGATGAAAGGAGGGGAACTGTGTGGGGAAGAGAAGTACTAAGTTTTACAATGTTAGTTCGTTTTTGCTCAATGTTAGTGTTTGTTACTTCAATAGCAACGTTACATGAACTTGGAAATGATGTTACCTCAGAAATACGTTGATGAAGAAAGTTCGTTTGAGTTTTTTGGGGAGATTCATTCAGGTAGATGAAAACAGTGTACCCATGACTTGCACAGCGGCATGCAATTTCTTCTACAAGTGGAGATTCGCCGCATACGAAAACAGTTAGTTCTGATTTTGATGAGTCCATCTTCGTGCTGTTGCGTTGTATAGTTTTTTGTTTCATCGCGCCTCCCGTGGATAGGTAAAGAATCCACGGCCTGTTTTTGTCCCATGGAGTCCTAAATCAACCATTTGTTGGAGGAGTGAAGATGGAACAAATCGAGGATTATAAAATCGTTGTTGATAGTGTGTTGTGAGAGCATGGTGAATTTGGTCGAGACCGCGAATATCCATCTGCTGAAATGGACCTTGTGGGATTGCGAGATTCATTGTGACAAGTCGATCAATTTGTTCAAACGTTGCAACACCTTCTTCAGCAATGTAAAGTGCTTCACGATACCATGCAAGGTTTGCACTTTCAGCAATTGAAGTTGGGGAATCGTTAGTAAGAATCGGTATTTTACCCAGAGATTGAACAAATGTAAAAGCTTTTGCTACCATTACTTCTTTCGTCTGAAGTGTGGGTGTCACTTCAACACACCGTGCATTGTCAATAGAGTGTGGAAAACGAAGACCTACAATACGTTCAGTGTTCTTAGCGTACGATGCAACAGATGATACTGTATACAGCGATGTCGTAGTAACGAGGAGCGAAGAATTTTTTGCATTGATGTCGAGGTGTTTTAGTATGTCTTTCTTTATTTTAATATCATCAGGTACAGTTTCAATGATAATGTCACAATTACCGGTATCGGGAAGATGTGTTTTCGTTTTGATGCGCTCTAAAGTTTTAGTTATCTCTTCATGTGAGAAAATTCGTTGTTGAACTGCCTTACGGAGATCGTTCTTTATGAGCTCAATAGATCGTCTTAAGAGAGTCTCATTGACATCGTATATAACAACGTCAAAACCTTTTGTAGCGATAAGGCGAATTAATACAGTCCCTTTGTGGCCTATTCCAATAACGGCAACTGTCTTTATCAACTTATCAGTGTTCATACATTTCCAACGTACAAAAGAGAGCAAGAAAAAACAATATTGACAATGTACTCATCACTATACTTATTTTACATATGTATCCTATGAAGAACAATCAATACGGGTGGATCTATTTCCTTTTTCTTAGCTGTACGATTGGGAGTGTGTATAGTATTACCCTCAATAGATCGATAGGGTTCACAGACAGTGGTGAACTTGCTGCGGTTGCATATACGCTTTCAATTGCACACCCAACAGGATACCCCATATTTACACTCCTGTGTCGATTAGTTGCTATGAGTCCACTTTCAACGAAACTCATTGTTCAGTACAATATTTTTGCTATGGTGATGACGCTCAGCTCCATGCTGGTGTTCTATTGTGCTTTAGAGTATGTACTAACGAAAATTGAAATTACAAAGAAAATTACTAGAACTCAGGTAAGAACCATTGCATGTGGAACTACGGTAGTACTTGCGTTTTCAACAACAGTATGGAGCCAATCGGTCAATATTGAGGTTTACTCCTTACACCTCCTGTTTCTTGCTCTATTACTGTATAGCGTATTTAAAGTACTCTTTTCAGATGATGATGTACAGTCCTATCGATGGATGTGTTTTACCAGTTACACTCTTGGACTTAGCTTTGGGAATCATATGACAACAGTACTTACACTTCCTGCTATACTTTTTGTTTGGTTCACTACCAAACAAACATGGAAAAGTTATATTCTACCGAATGTGGTTCTCTTAGGCTTTTTTTTAATTGGGGTAAGTGTCTATTGTTATTTACCGGTTCGTGGACAACATTCGCCGCCACTAGTGTGGGGGGATCCTACAACAATTGAACAATTACTATGGCACATTAGTGGGAAACAATATCGGATTTGGATGTTTGAAGGCTGGGATGTTGCACGACGGCAACTCGTTCGGTACTTTTCTTCTCTTGGCAGTGAGTTTGTTTTTCCACTTTTTATTTTTGTACTATGGGGTGGCAGTGTACTGTGGAGACATTCTCGAAAGCTCTTTTGGATTTTACTGCTCTTTTTTTTGACGACAATACTTTATGCGATTAACTATAGTATTTTTGACATTGAATCATACTTCCTCTTGTCGTACTATGTAATTGCCATTATTCTTTCGATAGGTCTGGTAAAGTTTTTTATTTTTCTAACTTGCTATATTCGAGGATCGGTTTATATACATGTTGTTGGTTTCTTGCTGCTATTTGCTTTTCTTCAAGTAATGAATAATATAGACATGGTTCGAGAAAACTCACAATTTGAAGCAGAGATGTTTGCGAGAGAGACACTCCAATCGTTACCAGAAAATGCTGTGGTACTTACGGGATTATGGGATTACTTAGTTTCACCGGCTCTGTACTTACAACATGTTGAAGGAATCCGAAAAGACGTTGTTATCCTTGATTATCATCTTTTAAAAAATCGATCATGGTACTTTATCCAACTCCGGAACTTAGCACCGTGGCTCTATGAACGATGTTCGACTAACATAGATGCATTCTTAGGCGAGTTGTCGAAATTCGAACACAACGAACCATACAATCCATTGGAGATTCAAACGAAGTGGGAAAACATGCTACACTGTATTGCTGATCAAAGTAGTCGAAATTGTTCATTTTTTGTAGATCTAAGGCTTCATAACGAACTACCGCAAACAATGAGACGAATACCATGGGGAGCGATGATACGACTTGTTCCACCTGAAGACACTACATCTCAATACCGAATAATTCAGTACTTGAAAGGTGTAAAAAGCAGCAAACACATTGTCAGTAGGGATTTAGACCACTACCGTCGGTCAATGGTACTATGGACTGAACAATGGATAGCGAAGTCTTCAGCAAAAAAGTAATTCTGACAAAAATTAGTGCTAGAATTTTTCTTTTCTACGTTGACTATTTAGAAATTATTTCTATATTTAAAGACTGCCATTTCGTAAACCCGTTTTTTGGGGGTTTTGCTCGTGAGTGATGTAGGAATAGAGGTTTGAACGAAGTACGATTCAGCATGAATCGTAAAGATATGTTCTGTAAAATTTTGATGCTGGCGTAGCTCAGCTGGTAGAGCAGCTGACTTGTAATCAGCAGGTCATCGGTTCAAGTCCGATCGCCAGCTCGGTGGTAAACAGCTTGGGCAGGTAGCGAAGCGGTCAAACGCATCAGACTGTAAATCTGACGGCTTATGCCTTCGGAGGTTCGAATCCTTCCCTGCCCACAGTACTTCTCTGCGGGAGTAACTCAGTTGGTAGAGTCACAGCCTTCCAAGCTGTTGGTCGCGGGTTCGAGTCCCGTCTCCCGCTCGGATGAACCTGGGATTTCGAGCGCTTGCGTAGCTCAGTTGGTAGAGCACTTCCTTGGTAAGGAAGAGGTCACCGGTTCAATCCCGGTCGCAAGCTCGAGAGCAGTGAAATTTTTTTTTGTACAATCAATATGAAGTTCTTAAGAGGAGAGTACTGTGCGAGAAATAATAATACTAGAGTGTACAGCTTGTAAAAGACGAAATTACTCAACAACGAAGAACAAGAAGAAGCAAACCGGTCGTGTAGAGTACAAAAAATATTGTCCATGGTGCAATAAGCGAACTATCCACAAGGAAACAAAGTAATGATTCTGTGAACACATACGTGAGTAGCTCAATTGGCAGAGCAGCGGTCTCCAAAACCGCAGGTTGGGGGTTCGACTCCCTCCTCACGTGCAGATAAGTGATATCGCATAGAATGCAAGAAAGGGCAAGCACACTTATGAAGGAAAAAATATTGAACTTTTTCATCGATGTTCGGAAAGAAATGGAAAAAGTTACTTGGCCAACAAAAGAAGAATTAATGGAGTCTACGAAAATTGTTATTGTGCTTACCCTTATTCTTGCAGTTTTTACATGGCTTGTTGATTATGCTGTGAGTTCGCTACTTAAAGCAATTCTATAGTTTATAGATAAAGAGGTAAGCAACGTTGGAAAAACGCTGGTACGTAGTACGAACATATTCAGGCCATGAGTCAAAGGTAAAAAGCTATCTTGAGTCAGAGATTGAACGAGTTGGCCTTCAAGAGAAAATAACGAACGTGTTGATTCCATCAGAGAAAGTGTTTGAAATTAAAGATGGAAAGAAAAAAGCACGGGTAAAAAATTTCTTTCCGGGGTACGTACTTGTTGAAGCAATCCTTGATAAAGATACAAAGCACCTTATTCTCGAGGTGCCCTCAGTCATGGGGTTTGTACCAGATAAGAATAACCCAATTCCCTTACAGCCTGATGAAGTTCGTCGTCTCCTTGGAAAAATGGAGCAACAGAAAGGGGAAGTACAAGAAATTGTTGATATCCCATTCCATGTTGGTGATGCTGTTAAGGTGATAGATGGTCCGTTCAACAATTTCAACGGATTTATTCAAGAGGTTAATCCAGAGAGATTAAAAGTAAAAGTAATGGTAAGCATTTTTGGTCGAAAAACGCCGGTGGAATTAGATTTTTCGCAAGTTGAATTAGAAAAATAATTGATATTGTAAGGAAGTAAAGAATGGCAAAGAAAGTTGTTGGCTTTATAAAATTACAAATTCCAGCTGGTCAAGCTAATCCAGCACCGCCTGTTGGGCCTGCACTTGGTCAAAAGGGCGTGAACATTATGGAGTTCTGCAAGCAGTTTAACGCTCGCACAAAAGATCAACAAGGGCTTATAATACCAGTTGTTATCACTGTGTATAGTGATAAGTCGTTTACCTTTATTACAAAAACACCGCCAGCTTCCACATTATTACTAAGAGCTGCGAAAGTAGAGAAAGGTTCTGGTGAACCGAATCGAAAAAAAGTTGGTAAGGTAACAAAGAAACAAATTCGTGAAATTGCAGAACTTAAGATGCCGGATCTTAATGCAACAAGTATCGAAGCAGCAATGAGTATGATAGCTGGTACAGCTCGAAGTATGGGAATAACGGTTGAAGATTAAGTGTGGAGATATAGTAGTATGAGAAAGCGAAGCAAGCGATATACATCTGTAGCTAAAAAAGTTGAGAAAAAGGAATATTCAATTGCGGAAGCCGTGGAACTAGTAAAGCAAACAGCAAGTGCTAAGTTTCCAGAGTCAGTCGATATTGCAGTTCGATTAGGTGTTGACCCACGAAAAGCAGATCAAGCTATTCGTGGTACTGTAGCACTTCCGCATGGTATAGGGAAGGAAGTGAGGGTGCTTGTGATAGCAAAGCCTCCAAAAGACGAAGAGGCCAGAGCAGCAGGTGCAGACCACGTTGGGTACAAAGAGTACCTTGAAAAGATTCAACAGGGATGGGCAGATGTTGATGTTATCATTGCGACTCCAGACGTTATGGGTGAATTAGGAAAGCTTGGTAAAATTTTAGGACCCCGTGGATTGATGCCTAATCCTAAGAGTGGTACCGTTACTCCAGATGTTGCTAAAGCAGTGAAAGAAATCAAAGCTGGTAAAATTGAATTCCGAGTTGATAAAGAAGGAAACGTGCACGCGATTGTTGGGAAAGTGACTTTTGAGAAAGAAAAACTCATTGAGAACATCCAAACGTTTTTGAGTACGATTGTTCGTGCAAAACCTGCAACTGCAAAGGGTCAATACATAAAAGGTATATCCATTTCAACAACGATGGGGCCTGGTATTCGGATAAATAAGCAGGAAGCAGTTGCAGTGTAATGAATGATTTTACGCACTCTTAATCTTAATTAGTTCAACCGTTGAATGCTCACCAGTGGGTGAGGTGCTTCTCATTCAACACAACTATGAAGGGTACTTATGAAACGATCCGAAAAAGAAGCGATCATTGCTGAAGTTGCAGAACGAGCTTCACGGGCTGTGGCGTTGTATTTTGCTGATTTCACCGGTTTGACAGTTGCTGAGGAAACAGAACTTCGCCGTGAATTCAGGAAGAGCGGAGTAGAATACACGGTGGTAAAGAATACACTTATCCGAAAAGCTCTTGAGCAACTTCAAGGCTATGATCATGTGTTGGATAAGTTCGTTGGTCCAACAGGGGTTGCATTTGCATACGATGATCCTTCTGCACCGGCCAAAGTAATAAAGAAGTTTACCGAAAGGACTGGTAAATTTAAATTAAAAGCAGCTGTTATTGAAAAACAACTATATGATGGGTCGAAGCTCGATGAACTTGCAAGCATGCCGGGGCGGAAAGAAATTATGGCATCAATTGTTGGGAGTATCCAGGCGCCAGCATCAGGCATTGTCAACGCAATTAATGCTGTCATGCGTGATTTGGTGTTGGTACTCGATGCAATTGAAAAGAAAAAAGCTGCATAAGAAAGGAAGTTTAACCATTTAATATGAAGGAGAAGTACAATGTCAGTTGTTGCAGAAATCGTTGAAAAAATTGAAAAGCTTACATTGCTTGAAGCTGTCGAACTCAAAAAGGCTCTCGAAGAAAAGTTTGGTGTAACGGCGGCGGCTCCAGTTGTTATGGGTGGAGTAATGCCTGCTGCAGCGGGTGCACCAGGTGCTGCAGCACCGGCAGCCGAGGAAAAAACTGAGTGGGCTGTTGAATTAAAGAGTGGTGGCGCTCAAAAAATCAATGTCATCAAAGTTGTACGAGCAGCTACTGGTCTTGGATTGAAAGAGGCAAAAGACCTCGTAGATGGTGCTCCGAAAATAGTTAAAGAAGGGTTGAGTAAAGAAGAAGCAGAGAAGCTTAAGAAAGAACTCGAAGAAGCTGGCGCAACAGTAGAATTAAAATAAAAAAGTTCAGTATTGCACATCATCCAAGTGCGATAAACAATATGAAAATTAAGCCGATGGTTCACAGTACCCGATGGGGAGAATCATCGGCTTCCGTTGTCTTTAGCATTCACATATGTAAGTAGAATACTTTTATTATTTTTTAGAAGGAGTGGTGACGTTGAAGAACCAATCCAACGAGAGAAGTGAACGTATATCGTTTGCACGAATTCCGACAGTCATTGGAATTCCTGATCTCCTCAATGTTCAGATCGATTCTTACAATAACTTTTTACAAGCCGATGTTCCTCCACATCGACGGAAAAAAATCGGACTCCAGCAAGTATTTGAAATGAATTTTCCAATCACGGATACTCGTGAAAACTTTCTTTTGGAGTTTGTGGAATACTATGTCGAAAAACCTAAGTACACAGTTGAAGAATGTCAGGAGCGTGGCTTAACGTATGCTGTCCCGTTAAAGGCAAAACTTCGGTTGTCTTCCAAGAAAGAAGGTTCAAAGGAGTTTACAGATACCATCGAACAGGAAGTGTACTTAGGAAATCTTCCTGCGATGACGTACAGAGGGACATTCATTATTAATGGCGCTGAACGTGTTATTGTAAGTCAACTTCATCGTTCACCAGGTGTATTTTTTGGTGAAACAATGCACCCGAATGGGACAATGATGTACTCAGCACGGATTATTCCATTCCGTGGATCTTGGATTGAGTTCGCAACGGATATCAATAATGTTATGTATGCATATATCGACAGGAAAAAGAAGTTTCCTGTTACCACCTTACTCCGTGCTCTTGGCTACTCATCTGACGATGAAATTCTCGATCTCTTCGATCTTGTAGAAGAAGTGGATGTTACCAAAGTTGATTTGAGGGAGTACATCGATCGAAAAGTATGCAGTGATGTATTTGACAAGAAGACGGGTGAAATTTTCATTACAAAGGATACAAAACTCACTGAAGATCATATCAAGCAAATCAAGAAAGCGAATGTAAAGAAAATTCGTTTTCTAAAGTCTGAAGGTCCAGAAACAAGTTCTGTTATTGCTAACACTATTCTGAAAGATTCATCACGATCATCGGAAGACGCACTGGAAGCTATTTACCAACAGTTGCGTTCCGGAGAAGCACCAGACCTCGATACTGCAAAGAATCTCATCGATCGACTCTTTTTCAATCCAAAACGATATGATTTGGGTGATGTCGGTCGGCATCGAATGAACAGCAAGCTTGGGCTCACGATTCCTGAAGATGTTACGACACTTACGAAAGAAGATATTATAGCAATTGTGAAATACCTCATTGATTTGCAACAGGGGAAGAAAGCAGTTGACGATATTGATCATCTTGGAAATCGTCGTGTCAGAACAGTTGGTGAACAGCTCGCACAACAATTCAACATCGGCCTCTCGCGTATGACCAGAACCATTCGTGAACGAATGAATTTACGAGACGCCGAAACCTTGACCCCACAAGACTTGGTGAATGCTCGTACTATTACAAGTGTTATCAATGCCTTTTTTGGTACAAACCAACTCTCTCAGTTTCTTGATCAAACTAATCCTTTGTCGGAAATGACACATAAGCGCCGTGTATCGGCACTTGGGCCTGGTGGCTTAACGAGAGAACGTGCAGGATTCGAGGTACGCGATGTGCATTACACACATTATGGAAGGCTCTGTCCAATTGAAACACCTGAAGGTCCTAACATTGGGCTTATCTCTTCGTTGTGCATTCACGCTCGCATCAATGATTTTGGATTTATCGAAACACCATACCGCAAAGTCAAAAACGGGAAAGTAACTGAAGAAATTGAATTCCTTACAGCAGAGAAAGAGGAAGAGGTCTTCATAGCGCAGGCAAATACTCCTATTGATGAAAAAGGAAAGTTTCTTGAAGATCGAGTTAAAGCTCGGTACACAAGTGACTATCCTGTAGTAGAGCCAGAAAAAGTCGAATACGTGGATATCGCACCGAATCAAATTGTGAGTGCAGCAGCAGCACTAATTCCCTTCCTCGAGCATGATGATGCAAACCGTGCATTGATGGGGTCAAACATGCAACGACAAGCCGTACCACTCCTACGCCCAGAGTCACCGATCGTTGGTACTGGCCTCGAAGCGAAAGTTGCACGCGATTCACGTACCCTTATCATTGCAGAACGAAATGGGATTGTTGAAAAGGTTGATAGCGATAGCATTGTTGTTTTATACGATATTGATGAAAATAGTACTGAAGCAATCGTAAGCTTCGAAGATAAAAAGCGGGTTGAATACAAACTCATCAAATTCCGTAGGACAAATCAAGACACGTGCATTAATCAAAAGCCAATTGTAAAAGCTGGTCAGCGAGTGAAGAAAGGAGATATTCTCGCTGATGGGTGTGCGACTGATAATGGTGAACTTGCACTTGGACGCAATGTCCTTGTTGCTTTTATGCCGTGGCGTGGGTATAACTTTGAGGATGCAATTATAGTGAGTGAGCGCCTTGTTGCAGAGGATATTTTTACTTCTGTGCACATTGAAGAGTTTGAACTCCAAGTACGCGATACTAAGCGTGGTGAAGAGGAGTTGACACGTGAAATACCAAACGTGAGTGAAGAAGCAACGAAGGATCTCGATGAAAATGGGATCATCCGAGTAGGCGCTGATGTTTCAGAAGGCGATATTTTGATTGGTAAAATTACTCCGAAAGGAGAAACTGACCCAACGCCTGAAGAAAAATTGTTGAAAGCAATCTTTGGAGACAAAGCAGGTGATGTTAAGGATGCGTCATTGAAAGCTCCTCCAGGAATGAAGGGGGTTGTAATTGCAACAAAACTCTTTAGCAGGAAAAAGAAAGACACAGAAAGCAAGAAGGAAGATAAGAAAAAACTCGAGGCACTCGAACGAGCTCAGCGAAGAGATCTAAAAGAGCTTCATGAAAAATTAGCAAAAAAACTCGACCAAGTGCTTGCAGGAGAAAAATCTCTTGGAATTCGAAATAAAGATGGTGAAATCGTTATCCGTGCTGGTGTTACTTTAAAAGATGATACATTCCAGCAACTTGAAAATCTTGATTCATTGGATTATGAACAAGAATGGGTTGATGATAAACGAAAGCATAATATTATTGTTAAAATTTATGAGAACTACCGTCAAAAGCAGAGCGAAATCGAAGAACTCTATCGGCATGAGAAAAATAAAATCCAGTTAGGTGATGAGCTTGCTCCCGGAATTGTACAACTTGCAAAGGTCTATGTTGCAAAGAAACGCAAGCTCCAGGTAGGTGACAAAATGGCTGGACGACATGGAAACAAAGGAGTTGTATCGACGGTTGTCAAAGTGGAGGACATGCCGTTCTTACCTGATGGTAGACCTGTTGATATCATCCTTAATCCACTGGGCGTGCCATCGCGAATGAACCTTGGACAGCTTTTCGAAGTTGCTCTTGGATGGGCTGGCCATGAACTTGGTGTAAAATATGCATCTCCTATCTTCGATGGTGCCAAATGGGAAGATGTTCAAGAGCAACTTGCAAAAGCAGGATTGCCGATGAACTCAAAGGCAAAGCTTATAGATGGCAGAACAGGTGAGCCATTCGATCAAGAAGTAACTGTTGGCTATCTCTACATGATGAAGCTTTCGCACATGGTAGAAGATAAAATTCATGCTCGATCGATAGGTCCATACTCCCTTATCACTCAGCAGCCACTCGGTGGTAAAGCACAATTTGGTGGGCAACGATTTGGTGAAATGGAAGTGTGGGCCCTCGAAGGATACGGTGCTGCACACGTTTTACAGGAAATTCTCACAGTAAAATCCGATGATGTCATTGGACGGGCAAAGGTTTATGAAGCAATTGTTAAAGGAGATAATCTACCTGAACCCAATGTACCAGAGTCCTTTAACGTTCTTGTTCGAGAGTTACAAGGTCTCGGTTTAGAAGTTAAAATTGAATAACAGTAAAACATGAGTGTTCAACGTTATTTTACTATGGAGCCAATATGCCTTTGACAATGCAAGATTCGACAAGAAGAGCGTTTTCAAAAATTACAATTAGCCTTGCTTCACCCGATATGATTTTAAGTCGTTCGCATGGCGAAGTGACAAAACCGGAAACGATCAACTATCGAACATTTCGCCCTGAGAAAGACGGACTGTTCTGTGAAAAGATATTTGGTCCAGTACGGGATTGGGAATGCCACTGTGGAAAGTATAAGCGCATTCGATACAAAGGTATTACCTGTGACCGATGTGGTGTTGAGGTAACCCAAAAAAGCGTACGTCGGGAACGGATGGGACATATTTCATTAGCTGTTCCTATTGTTCACATCTGGTATTTTCGATCTGTACCGAGTAAGATCGGTATGATACTAGGTATTGGGAGCAAAGAGTTAGAAAAAATTATTTACTATGAATCTTATGTTGTTATAAATCCAGGACCAACTGGTCTTCAAAAACTCGACCTTATTACTGAAGATCAGTATTTAGAGATACTTACTTCGTTGCCTGAAGGTAATCAGGACTTAGAAGATACTGATCCTCGTAAGTTTGTTGCTAAAATGGGTGGCGAAGCAATTAAGGATCTCTTAAAACGCGTTAACATTGAAGAGCTTGCAGCGAATTTACGTGCAGAAATCGTAAATGAATCATCGGTACAAAAGAAACAAGAACTTCTCAAGCGTCTTCGTGTTGTAGAAGCATTTCGAAATCCACCTGAAGGAGTCGAAAACAAACCCGAGTGGATGGTGATGGATGTCATTCCGGTAATTCCTCCTGAGCTCCGTCCACTTGTCCCTTTAGAGGGTGGACGTTTTGCTACATCAGATTTAAACGACCTCTACCGACGTGTTATTATTCGTAATAATCGGCTCAAGAGACTAATTGAAATAAAAGCTCCTGAGGTTATTCTAAGGAACGAAAAACGAATGCTCCAGGAAGCTGTCGATTCACTGTTTGATAACTCACGACGAGTAAATGCAGTGCGATCTGACAATAATCGTGCGTTGAAATCTCTCTCTGATATGCTAAAAGGTAAACAGGGACGCTTCCGTCAGAACTTGCTAGGAAAGCGTGTTGACTACTCAGGTCGCTCTGTTATTGTTGTGGGGCCTGAACTACAGCTCCATCAGTGTGGCCTTCCAAAGGATATGGCTGTAGAACTCTTTAAGCCACACATTATTCGTAAAATTATTGAACGTGGGTTAGCAAAAACAGTAAAGAGCGCAAAGAAACTTGTTGAGAAAAAGGGGCCAGAGGTTTGGGATATTCTTGAAAATATCATCGATGGACATCCGGTACTTCTCAATCGTGCACCGACACTTCACCGCCTTGGCATTCAAGCATTCCAACCAGTACTGGTGGAAGGGAAAGCTATCCGTATTCATCCGATGGTTTGTACAGCATTCAACGCAGACTTCGATGGTGACCAGATGGCTGTACATGTACCACTTTCGTACGAAGCACAGCTCGAAGCGCGAATGTTGATGCTTTCAAGTCACAACATTCTTTCACCAGCAAATGGAACACCAATCGTTACACCGACACAAGATCAGGTACTGGGATGTTACTATCTAACCAAATCGAGAGCTGGAGATCGTGGTGAAGGAAAGATATTTTCTTCGCCAGACGAAGTTATTATTGCTCATGACCATGGCCAAGTTGGACTTCATGCTCGAATAAAAGTTCGTATTAATGGTGAGTATGTTGAGACAACCCCCGGACGTGTAATATTCAATCGAATTTTACCGCCGGAAATCCCATTTGTCAATGAGCTACTTAATAAAAAACGTTTGGTCCAAATTATTGCGACAGTTTTCCGACGATGTGGAAACTTAGTAACTGCACAATTTTTAGATAAATTGAAAAACCTTGGTTTTTACTATGCGACAAAAAGTGGCCTTTCAGTATCCATTGAAGATGTAGTAATACCAAAAGAGAAATACGAGCTTGTTGCGAAAGCACAACGTGATGTTGAAAATGTCGAGTCACAGTACTTCCGTGGTTTTATCACTAATGGAGAGCGCTACAACAAAGTTATCGATATTTGGACACGTGTAACAAGCCGTATTGCGGATCGTCTTTTTGATGCTCTCCAAAAAGATCGTGACGGTTTCAACTCTCTCTATATGATGGTCGATTCTGGCGCTCGTGGTTCAAAAGAGCAAGTACGCCAGCTTGCAGGAATGCGTGGGCTAATGGCAAAGCCACAAAAAAGTCTTTCTGGTGCAACAGGGGAACTTATTGAAAATCCCATTATTGCGAACTTCCGTGAGGGATTATCCATTTTGGAGTACTTCATTTCAACACATGGTGCTCGGAAGGGACTTGCAGATACAGCATTGAAGACGGCAGATGCTGGGTACTTAACACGGCGGCTTATCGATGTTGCACAGGATGCAATTATCTCTGAATATGATTGTGGAACAATTCAGGGAGTAGCAACTAGTGCATTGAAAGAAGCTGAAGATATAAAAGAACCATTGGCTGAACGCATCCTGGGGCGTGTTGCATCACAAGATGTTATCGATCCACTTACCGGTGAAGTTATTGTTCAAGCTGGAGAAATGATCGATGAGGAGAAGGCTCAGCAAATCTCTGAAACATCAATTGAAACAGTCGTTATTCGGTCTGTGCTTACCTGTGATTCACGACGTGGTGTGTGTGCTAAGTGCTATGGAAGGGATTTGACAACTGGTGATCTTGCAAATCCAGGACTTGCCGTTGGTGTTATTGCAGCACAGTCGATTGGTGAGCCTGGTACACAGCTTACGTTGCGTACATTCCATACCGGAGGTACAGCAAGTTTGATTGCTGCTCAATCACAAATAACAACGAAGTTTGAGGGTAAAGTTTCCTTCGAAGGTGTAAAAACAATAGTACGCGATTCTGATAGTAAGCTTGTTGTAACAGGACGAAGTGGAGTTATTAACATTGTCGATCAAGATAATCGTGTATTGACAAAGTACGACGTTCCCTACGGTGCTACGTTAATGGTAACTGAAGGAACCAAAGTAGCAAAGGGTGAGATCCTCTATGAGTGGGATCCATATAACGCTGTTATCGTTTCAGAACATGGCGGTGTTGTTCGATACGTGGATCTCAAAGAAAATGTCACTTATCGCGAAGAGCCAGATGAACAAACGGGACACATTCAAAAAGTTGTTATTGATAGCCGTGAACGAAATTTAATTCCGTCGCTTGTTATTTACAAAGGCGATAAAAAAGTCGCAACGTACGCAGTTCCCACACGTGGCCATCTCATTGTTGAAGATGGGGAAGAAATTGAGGCTGGAACAATACTTGTAAAAATTCCTCGGGATATTGGAAAGACTCGTGACATTACTGGTGGATTACCACGAGTGACTGAACTCTTCGAGGCGCGTCATCCAAATGATCCGGCTATTGTTAGTGAAATCGATGGTGTTGTGACTGTTGGCCAACCCAAGCGAGGCGCACGTGAAATTTTTGTCGAAAGTCACGATAAAAAAGATAAGCGTGTGTACCTAGTACCTTTTGGCAAGCACATCCTTGTTCAAGATGGCGATGTTGTACGCGCAGGTGAACGACTCTCTGCTGGTGCTATTGATCCACATGATATACTGCGCATTAAAGGTACTGTTGCAGTCCAAGAATATCTTGTAAACGAGATTCAAGAAGTCTATCGCATGCAAGGTGTTAAGATCAATGATAAGCACATCGAAGTTATTGTACGACAAATGATGCAAAAAGTGCGGATCATTGATCCCGGCGATACAAGGTACTTAGAGGGTGATCATGTTGATAAGAATCTATTAAATGATGAAAACGAAGCGATTATGGATAAGGTTGTTGTTATCAGTAAAGGCGATTCGAAGTTTAAGAATGGACAACTCATTTCAAGGAAAGTTGCACGGGAAGTAAATATTGAATTAAAGAAGAAAAATAAGAAACTCATCGAATTTAGAGATGCATTACCGGCAACCTCAGAACCTATCTTATTAGGAATTACGCAGGCCTCCTTGACAACGGAGAGCTTTATTTCTGCTGCCTCGTTCCAAGAAACGACGAAAGTTCTAACAGATGCAGCTATTGAAGGAAAGGTTGATTTTCTCCGAGGATTAAAAGAAAACGTTATCATGGGACATCTCATACCTGCTGGTACTGGTCAAAAGAAGTATAGAGATCTCATAGTAACTACTGTTGAACCAACAGTTGAAACGCATCAAGAGCTTAAAGAAGAAGTAGTTGTCAGTGAACCACAGCAAATTCAAGAGCAGACCGGAGAGGTTGAAAAGGAAAGAGTTGTAAAGAAGGTAAAGCGGAAAACAAAAATCAATCCATAAAATTTCTGGATTCATAATTGACAAGAAGTAAAATAATTTGTATATTAAAAAGCTTCAAAATTTTAATAAACGTATAGATGGAGTTATATCATTGCCTACGATTAATCAATTAGTACGATTCGGGCGTGAGAAAGTTAAGTGGAAAAGTAAATCGCCAGCATTAACCGGGAACCCACAGAAACGAGGTGTGTGTACACGTGTATACACAACGACGCCTAAAAAGCCTAATTCGGCGTTGCGAAAAGTTGCTCGTGTTCGTTTAACGAATGGGATTGAGGTTACGGCGTATATTCCAGGAGAAGGGCACAATTTACAAGAGCACTCGATTGTATTGATTCGTGGTGGTCGTGTCAAAGATTTACCTGGTGTTCGTTACCATATTATTCGAGGTACTCTTGATACTCAAGGAGTACAAGATAGAAAACAAGGTCGTTCAAAGTACGGAGCAAAAAAACCTAAACAGGCGTAAGTAACACATGAGAAGAAAACGGGCAATACGACGAAGAATTGCACCAGATCCAAAATATAATGATGTTTTGGTGGCGCGATTTATCAATAGCATCTTACGACGAGGGAAGAAACACCTTGCTCGACGGATTCTCTATGATGCGCTCGATATAATACGTGAAAAAACGGGAAAAGATCCACTCGAGGTGTTTCGAAAGGCGGTTGAAAATGCTGCTCCTCTTATTGAAGTTCGTGCTCGCCGTGTTGGTGGAGCAACCTATCAGGTGCCTACAGAAGTTCGTCCCGAGCGGCGAACCGCTCTTGCAATCCGATGGCTTATTGCGTATGCCAAAGAACGCTCGGATAAGTCGATGGAACAAAAGCTCGCTAACGAGTTAATGGCAGCAGCCGTTGGTGAGGGTGGTGCAATTAAAAAGCGAGACGATGTTCATCGAATGGCAGAGGCCAATAAGGCTTTTGCCCACTTTAAGTGGTAACGTAAAGTTTTTAGAATAGTTTAATTTCAAAATTTTATCCCTACGATTCATTTGCAATGGACGCGTAGCGGTTATTGTAGTGGTTTGAGGTTTATGCCAAGAGAGTATTCATTAGAAAAAACTAGAAACATTGGTATCATGGCACACATCGATGCCGGGAAAACAACGACAACGGAACGTATTTTGTTTTATACAGGTAAGGTGCATCGAGTCGGAGAAGTTCATGATGGTGCAGCAACGATGGATTGGATGGAGCAAGAGAAGGAACGAGGTATTACTATCACGAGTGCTGCGACGACGTGTTTTTGGCGACAACATCGGATTAATATTATTGATACTCCAGGTCACGTAGATTTTACTATTGAGGTTGAACGTTCCCTTCGAGTTCTAGATGGAGCAGTGGCACTTTTTTGTTCTGTTGGAGGAGTCGAACCGCAATCAGAAACAGTGTGGCGACAAGCTGATAAGTACGGAGTTCCTCGGATTGCCTTTGTCAATAAAATGGATCGTGCGGGCGCTGATTTCATCAATGTTGTGGCGATGATGCGTGATCGGCTTAGGGCAAATGCTATCCCAATTCAGCTCCCAGTTGGGGAAGGTGATATGTTTTCGGGTGTGATTGATCTCATTACGATGAAAGCACGGATGTATCATGATCATACACAGGGAGCAACATGGGATGAGATCGAAATTCCAGAAAAGCTTAGAGCCAGTGCGAATGAGTACAGGCTAAAAATGCTCGAAGCTGTTGCAGATGAAGATGATACGCTTCTTGAAAAGTATCTTGAAGGAAAAGAAATATCTCCTGATGAGATTAAAGCCGTTTTACGAAAAGCAACTCTCAAAGTCAGTATAGTTCCAGTTCTCTGTGGCTCATCGTTTAAGAATAAAGGTGTACAACAGTTACTCGATGCTGTCGTCGATTATTTACCATCACCGCTCGATATTAATGGCGGTGTAATTCATGGGCACCATCCGCATAGACACGATGATGTTATTCGAAAAGTAAGTGATGAGGAAGATTTTACAGCGCTTGCGTTTAAGATAATGAGTGATCCTTTTGTTGGACGGTTAACGTATTTTCGTGTATATACTGGAACACTGACTGCTGGGTCGTATGTTTTTAATGCTACTGCTAATAAAAAGGAGCGGATCGGCCGTTTACTTCGCATGCATGCAAATCATCGCGAGGAGGTTGCAGAAGCGTATGCAGGTGATATAGTCGCTGCGATAGGTTTGAAGTATACACGGACGGGTGATACGTTAACTGTAGAAAAGGACCCTATCGTTCTAGAAAAAATGGAATTTCCTGATCCGGTGATCGATGTCGCTATTGAACCAAAGACAAAAGCCGATCAGGAAAAGTTGGGTGAAGCGCTCCAGCGGCTTGCGGATGAAGATCCTACATTCCGCGTTTCGACGAATGAAGAAACTGGACAAACAATTATAAGTGGGATGGGTGAGCTTCACCTTGAAATAATTGTTGATAGAATGAAGCGTGAATTCAAAGTCGAAGCAAATGTTGGTAAACCTCAGGTTGCATATCGGGAAACAATAACGAAGAAGGTAACAGCTGAAGGGAAGTTTATCCGCCAAACTGGTGGTCGCGGGCAGTATGGTCATGTGTGGATTGAGGTAGAGCCGAATGAAAAAGGAAAAGGATTTGAATTTGAGAATGCAATTGTCGGTGGTGTCGTACCAAAGGAATATATTAAGCCTGTAGAAGAAGGTATTCTTGAGGCCATGAAGAATGGTGTCCTTGCAGGGTACCCAGTTGAAGATGTGAAAGTTAAACTGTTCGATGGTTCGTATCATCCTGTTGATTCGTCAGAAATGGCGTTTAAGATTGCTGGTTCGATTGCATTTCAAGAAGCAGCAAAGAAAGCCGATCCAGTTCTCCTGGAACCAATCATGGCTGTTGAGGTGATCACACCAGAAGAGTACTTGGGTGATGTGATGGGTGATCTTAGTTCGAGGCGTGGGAAAATTGAGGGAATGATGCCACGAAAAGATGCGCAAGTTGTAAAAGCCCAGGTACCTTTAGCAGAAATGTTTGGGTATGCAACATCCCTTCGCTCAATGACCCAAGGTCGTGCAATTTACACAATGCAATTCTCACATTACGAGCAAGTACCGCAGTCAATTGCTGATGTTATTATAGAAAAAGTACGTGGGAAAAGTTTTGTAACTTCATAAGTTTAAAAAATCGGGACTAACTATATAACAAAAGGAGATTAACCTATGGCAAAGGAAAAATTTGACCGCAGTAAGCCGCACGTCAATATCGGTACTATCGGTCACGTTGACCATGGTAAAACAACGTTAACGGCGGCTATAACGATGGTGTTAGCTAAAAAAGGGTTATCGCAGCCTCGTACCTTCGATTCTATTGATAATGCACCAGAAGAGAAAGCTCGAGGTATTACAATTAATACTGCGCACGTTGAGTATTCAACTGAAAAGCGTCACTATGCACACGTTGATTGTCCCGGTCACGCAGACTACATCAAGAATATGATCACTGGTGCAGCACAAATGGATGGTGCGATACTAGTTGTTGCTGCTACTGATGGTCCAATGCCTCAAACTCGAGAGCATATCCTTTTGGCTCGTCAAGTTAACGTTCCCTACATCGTTGTATTTATGAATAAAGTTGACGCAGTTGATGATCCTGAACTTCTCGATCTTGTTGAGCTTGAAATCCGTGATTTGTTAAAGAAGTATGAATTCCCAGGAGATGAAATTCCTGTTGTTCGTGGTTCAGCGTTGAAAGCAATGGAGACAGCGCTTCGTCCGGATTCGAAGCCAGATGATCCAGCATTCAAATGCATTTACGAATTGATGGATGCAGTGGATAATTATATTAAGTTACCACAGCGCGATATCGACAAGCCATTCTTAATGCCGGTAGAAGATGTTTTTTCAATTACTGGTCGTGGTACGGTAGGTACAGGTCGTGTTGAACGCGGACGGGCAAAAGTTGGTGATGAAGTTGAAATCGTTGGACTTGGTGCCCATAAGAAGACAGTCATCACTGGTGCTGAGATGTTCCGTAAAGAGCTTGATGAAGTGGTAGCTGGTGATAATGCAGGTCTTCTGCTCCGTGGCGTTGAAAAGAATGAGCTTGAGCGTGGAATGGTTATTGCGAAGCCCGGATCTATTACACCCCATACTAAGTTCACAGCGCAGATTTACGTTCTGAAGAAGGAAGAAGGTGGTCGACACACGCCATTCATGACTGGGTACCGTCCGCAGTTCTACTTCAGAACTACAGATGTAACGGGTGTAGTAAAATTGCCACCTGGTGTTGAAATGGTTATGCCGGGTGACAACCTCGATTCAATCGAAATCGAACTCATTTCACCTATTGCAATGGAAGAAGGTTTGCGATTTGCAGTTCGTGAAGGTGGTCGCACTGTAGGCGCTGGTGTTGTAACTAAAATTCTTGAATAAGAATCACAAGTACCTCCTTTAGTCGTGAAGATAAGGGAGGTACTATCAGTGTAAGGAGAGTATGTCCTTGGGTGGGCAAAAGATACGAATTAAATTGAAGTCGTTCGATCATAATTTGATTGACAAATCGGCGGAAAAGATTATAAAAACTGTACGCTCAACAGGAGCTGTGGTTGCAGGTCCAATTCCTTTGCCAACTAAACGTACAGTGTATACTGTCAATCGTTCTCCACATGTTGATAAAAAGTCCCGAGAACAATTCGAAACACGTGCGCATAAACGATTGATTGACATCTTAAATTCGACCAGCAAGACTGTTGATGCGTTAATGAAACTTGAGTTACCAGCCGGTGTTGAAGTTGAGATAAAAGTTTAGTCGAACAAAAAGTGAGAATTTTTGAGAAAATGGTAACGGCTCCGCTGCCATTTTCGAGTGTGAATAAAGGAGTATAAACGTGAGTGGCATATTAGGAAAAAAGGTTGGCATGACAAGCCTCTTCGATGAAAATGGGGAAGCAATTCCCTGTACAGTAATCGAAGCTGGTCCATGCTATGTAACACAGGTAAAAACGAAGGAAAAAGACGGGTACGATGCCGTGCAGTTGGGCTATGATGAAGTAAAAGAACGTATCGTGAATAAGCCACTAAGAGGCCACTTTTTAAAAGCCGGTACGAAGATGCTGAAATTACTCCGTGAATTCCGATGTTTTCGAAATAAAGAGCTGAAAGTTGGTGATAAAATTGATGTTTCAATATTTGCTCAGGGTGACCTTGTTGACGTAACCGGTCGATCGAAAGGGCGTGGATTCCAGGGTGTTGTCAAACGTCATCATTTTGGTGGAGTTGGTATGACAACGCATGGTGCATCGGACCGTGTGCGTGCACCTGGTTCAATTGGAGCAAGCTCATTTCCATCTCGTGTATTTAAAGGGATGCGAATGGCTGGACGAATGGGGTATGAACGTGTTACAGTGAAGAATTTGAAAGTAATAAAAGTTGTTCCGGAATCGAACCTCCTTATAGTACGAGGGTCAGTTCCAGGTGCCATTAATGGATACTTAGAAATTGTAAAGCACGAGTAGTGAATTTGTAAGGAATAACAAATGCTAGTTGATGTTTACAAAGTCGATGGGACACCATCGGGTGAGAAAATTGAACTCGATCCGATGGTTTTTGAAATTGAGCCGAATGATCACGCAATCTACATGGTTGTTCGAAGTATTCAGGCAAATCAACGCCAAGGCACGCATAAAGTTAAACCACGGAACGAAGTTAGTGGTGGAGGGAAGAAACCTTACCGCCAGAAGAAAACAGGTCGCGCTCGTGCTGGGACAATTCGCTCTCCACTCTGGGTTGGTGGTGGGTCAATATTTGGGCCATATCCACACGACTACGTTGTAAATGTACCATTAAAAGTACGAAAACTTGCACGGAAGTCAGCCTTGGCTTATAAAGCCAAAGACGGAGAAATAAAAATAATTGAGGATTTTAGTTTCGATTCAATTAAAACAAAAAACGTTGAGGGAATTCTTAAGGCATTCTCATTGACTAAGACCAAGACGCTTTTACTAACGAAGGATAAAGATGAAATCGTCTTTAAGTCTGGTCGTAATATCGAGAATCTCCAAATTCTTGAAGCACATAAGGCATCGGTTATCGATATTCTCAGTAATCATGTACTTCTTATTCAAAAGAGTGCCATAGAAGTACTGCAAAGTGCACTAAAGAACTAGGAATGTAACAATGACTGGAATTTTACTACGTCCAATTATTACAGAGAAAATGACAATCCTTGGAGAATCACGTCAGTACGCGTTTGAAGTTCCTTTGGACGCAAATAAAATAGAGATCGGAAAAGCTGTTGAAAAGAAATTTAATGTTAGAGTTGTAAGTGTACGCACAATGATTGTCAAAGGAAAACGGAAAACGCAATTAACACGACGTGGCCGATTCGAGGGTCGAACAAAAACTTGGAAAAAAGCAATTGTTACCCTCAAGGAAGGTGACAAGATCGATTACTTTGGTAATGTTTGATAGAGAGATGAGAGTTCTATGGGTATCAGAAAGTTACGGCCAATAACACCAGGAACACGGTTTTTTTCGGTTTCGACGTTTGAAGAGATCACAAAAACGGAACCTGAGAAGTCGTTGTTACGGCCCCTAAAGAAAAGCGGTGGAAGAAATAATCTAGGGCGGATAACGTCACGACACCGAGGGGGTGGGCATAAGCGGATGTACCGAGTTGTTGATTTCCATAGAGATAAACATGGAATTGTTGGGACCGTTGCTGCCATTGAATACGATCCTAACCGTACGTGCAGAATAGCATTGATACACTATGCGGATGGCGAGAAACGGTATATCCTTGCTCCCGAGGGGTTAACAGTTGGTGCAAAAATAATGTCAGGTCCAGATGCAGAAGTTCAAGTTGGTAATGCATTACCGCTTCGAAGTATCCCCGCGGGAACAATGGTTCATAATGTTGAGCTCTTTCCTGGGAAAGGTGGTCAAATTGGAAGAAGTGCAGGTAATTCTCTCCAAATTATGGCAAAGGAAGGTGACTGGGTTACGTTGAAAATGCCTTCAGGCGAAATCAGAAAATTTAGAGCTGATTGCTATGCAACAGTCGGCGTTGTTGGGAATGCTGATCATGAAAACATAAGTTTAGGAAAAGCCGGTCGTTCTCGATGGTTAGGTATTCGACCACAAACTCGAGGAATGGCTATGAATCCTGTAGATCATCCGATGGGAGGTGGCGAAGGGCGGTCAAAGTCAGGTGGTGGGTGGCAACATCCAGAATCGCCGTGGGGAAAGTATGCGAAAGGGTTGAAGACACGGAAACGAAAGAATCCTTCGAACAAGTACATTGTAAAACGTCGTAAGTAAATGGAACAGCTATGAGTCGTTCAATTAAAAAGGGACCGTACGTCGATCCAAAGCTTTTGAAAAAAGTGGAAGCGCTCAACAAAGCCAATCAAAAGAAAATTATTAAAACATGGTCTCGCGCTAGCACGATAATACCGGAATTTGTTGGGCACACATTTGCAGTGCACAATGGGAACAAGTTTGTTCCTGTATATGTGCACGAAGCTATGGTGGGGCATAAATTGGGTGAATTTGCTCCAACACGAATTTTTCGTGGTCATCCTGGTGTGAAAACGGAGCGGACGACATCGTCATAACTAAGTGAGAAATGAGTATGGAAGCACGAGCGGTAAATAAATACATTGGGTCTTCTCCACGAAAAATGAGATTAGTTATTGATCTCATTCGCGGGAGAAATGTTGAAGAAGCGTTGAGCATTCTTCACTTTACTCCAAAACATGCTGCGCGTACTGCAGAGAAAGTACTTCGATCAGCAATTTCAAATTTTGAAAACAAAACAGAGTCGGGTCGGGTAGATATTTCAAGTTTATACATAAAAGAGGCATATGTTGATGGTGGACCGAGTCTAAAGCGAATTCTTCCTGCTCCTCAAGGAAGAGCATATAGGATTCGAAAACGGTCGAATCACCTAACGATAGTCGTTGCACAACGAGAAGTTCAAGTGCAGAAAGAGTCAAAGGTAAAGAAAGCACAAACACTTCCTGAAACTAAAGAACAAGTGACAGAAACACAAGAACGTTAAACGGAGGAATTTCACTTGGGTCAAAAAACAAATCCAATCGGTTTTCGTCTTGGCTTCGTTCGACAGTGGGATGCTAATTGGTATGATGACAAGAGTTTTGCTGGAAAACTTCAAGAAGACATCATGATCCGCAATTATATCAGAAATCGCTTGAAGAAAGCAGGAATTTCGCGGATCCAAATTGACAGAACGCCAAAACGTGCAGTTGTAACGATCCACACATCTCGGCCAGGCATTGTTATTGGAAAAAGCGGGAAAGAAATTGCACAACTTGAAGAGGAATTGAAGAAACTGACATCGAAGGAAATAAAGATTCTAATCCATGAAATAAAACGGCCAGAACTAGATGCCTACTTAGTTGCAGAGACGATCGCTACACAAATCGAAGGACGTATTTCATTTCGTCGTGCAATGAAGCAAGCAATCACTGCAGCGATGCGAATGGGAGCAGAAGGGATTAAAGTAATGTGTTCGGGTCGCTTGGGTGGTGCGGAAATCGCCCGTGCTGAACATTACAAAGAAGGTCGCATTCCGCTTCAAACACTGCGTGCTGATATCGATTATGCAAGCACAACAGCAAAAACAATCTATGGTATCATTGGTGTAAAAGTATGGATCTGCAACGGTGAAGTTCTCGGACGTCGTTCATAAGGAGAGACGATTGCTATGTTAATGCCAAAACGGGTAAAGTTTCGTAAATCTCAACGTGGGCGTTTGAAAGGTAAAGCGACACGTGGAAATACTGTTGCATTTGGTGATTTTGGATTGAAAGCGTTGGAACCTGGGTGGATTACTCAGAGGCAAATTGAGGCGTCACGAGTAACGCTCACTCGTATGATGAAGCGTGAAGGAAAGGTATGGATTCGGATATTTCCCGACAAACCTGTTACGAAAAAACCTGCAGAAACACGGATGGGAAGTGGAAAAGGAGCTCCTGAGTTTTGGGTTGCAGTTGTAAAACCAGGTCGTGTATTGTTCGAAATTGCTGGCATTAGTAAAAAAGATGCAGAAGAAGCAATGCGTCTTGCAGCACATAAGTTACCAATAAAAACAAAATTTGTTACACGTCTCGATTACGAGAGTAAATAACGAGGGTTAGAATGAAAGCGTTCGAGTTACGCCAACTATCCGATGCAGAATTACAAAAACGAATTCAAGAGGAAGAAGAGAACTTAGCGAATCTTCGATTTCAAAAAGTAATCGGGCAGTTAGAAAATCCAATGAAGATTCGTCAAATCAAACGTGATATTGCACGGATGTACACGATTTTACGCGAACGTTCTCTCCAAAAACGTAGTAGTTCATCAGAACAAAATGAACAAAAAGTATAAGGTGTAAACACTAATGACAGAATCAACGACAGTTATAGCTGAACAAAAACGAGGTCAACGGAAAGTCCGTATTGGTAAAGTTGTGAGCAATAAAATGCAAAAGAGTATTGTAGTAGCAATTGAACGGCAGGTTGCTCACCCAATTTATAAGAAGTATTATAAACAGACGACAAAGCTTATGGCACACGATGAAAAACAAGAAGCTGGTGTCGGTGACATTGTGAAAATAATGGAAGTTCGGCCATTGAGTAAACGTAAACGATGGCGTTTAGTTGAAATTATTGAGAAGGCAAAGTAGTTCATTAATGTAGGTAACGACAATGATACAGGAAGAAACGAATTTAGTGGTAGCAGACAACTCTGGCGCGAAGAAGGTGCGGTGTATTCGAGTACTCGGCGGACACGACAAACGGTATGCAACAGTAGGTGATGTTATTGTGGTGTCTGTGAAGAGTGCTATTCCAGGAGCACCAGTGAAGAAAGGTGACGTGTCGCGCGCAGTAGTTGTTCGTACAAAAAAGGAAGTACGAAGAAAAGATGGTTCGTACATACGCTTCGATGAAAATGCCGCTGTTCTCTTGAATAATCAAGGAGAACCTCGTGGCACGCGTATCTTTGGGCCCGTTGCTCGTGAATTACGTGAAAAACAATTTATGAAAATTATATCCTTGGCACCGGAAGTGCTCTGAGTGAACTATGTCTAAGAATCTCCATGTTCATAAAAATGATACGGTTGTAGTTATCTCGGGAAATTACCGAGGGAAACAGGGAAAGATTCTAAAGGTATTCCCTGAAACTGAACGCGTGATTGTTGAGAACGTTAATATCATAAAGCGACATACCCGACCATCACAGAAAAACCCTCAAGGTGGTATAATTCAGAAGGAAGCATCAATTCATGCCTCAAATGTGATGGTTGTTTGTCCAAAATGCGGTAAACCAACTCGTGTTGGTCATGCACACGTTGTTGATGCAACGAGTAAAAAGAAGAAGACAATGCGCGTTTGCAAACAGTGTAAAGAGATGTTCTAGGAAGTGTACCTATGGCAAAAGAGAAAACACAACAGAAAAAAGGGAAAGCACAAGCTGAAGCGGCAGAAGTTCAACAACAGAAAGTCGAGCGTGGTGCCGAAGAAAAAACCTCGCCACCACGCCTGTTCGTTCATTACAAGAAGAATGTTATTCCTGCACTGATGAAGCGTTTTGGGTATAAGAATGTTATGCAGGTTCCACGTCTTGAAAAGATATCGATAAACATTGGTGTTGGAGATGCGACACAAGATCCAAAGCTTCTTGATGTGGCAGTACGTGAGTTAGAAGCAATTACTGGACAAAAACCAGCAATTACGAAGTCGAAGAAAGCTATTTCGAATTTTAAATTACGGGAGAACGTACCAATCGGGTGCCGTGTTACACTTCGAAGAGCGCGGATGTATGAATTTTTCGATCGTTTTATCAATATTGCTCTTCCACGGGTGCGTGATTTTCGCGGTGTCTCGGATAAATCATTCGATGGACACGGTAACTATACTGTTGGTGTTAAAGAACAAATTATATTCCCAGAAATTAATGTTGATAAGATTACTCGTATCAATGGCATGGATGTAACATTTGTGACAACAGCAAAGAGTGACATTGAGGCATACGAATTATTGAAAGAAATGGGCATGCCATTTGTGAAACGACAGGAAGTAGTTCAACAAAAATCCGAACAAAAACAGTAAGAGAAGGAGTTCGTGTGGCACGGTTAGCAATGAGAGTAAAGGCGAAGAAGACGCCTAAGTTTAAGGTTCGACAACACAACCGGTGTAACCTTTGTGGAAGGCCACGGGGGTACTACCGGAAATTTGGCATTTGCAGAATATGTTTACGGAAACTTGCGCTTGAGGGGAAAATCCCAGGCGTTCGTAAAGCAAGTTGGTAAAATTTAAAAAGGAAAGTGCTCGAATGTCTAAAACTGATCCTATTGCAGATTACTTAACTCGTATTCGCAACGCTGTAAAAGCTCGTCAACGGCGAGTCGATATACCAGCTTCGAAGCTGAAAAGAGCGATAACGCAAATACTTCTTGAACAGAAGTTTATTGCGAACTATACAGTTTTAGAAGATAATAAGCAAAACATTATACGTATTTTACTGAAGTACCATAATGGTAAACCTGTTATTCAGGGATTGCGTCGGGTAAGTCGACCTGGAATTCGTTACTATAAACCCGCGAGCGAATTACCACGGGTACGGAATGGCTTAGGTATTGCAATCGTCTCAACATCAAAGGGTGTAATGACAGATGCACAGGCCAGAAAAGAAAACGTAGGTGGCGAAGTACTTGCCTATATTTGGTAGCTTGTAAAGGAGAGTGAAACGTGTCACGAATTGGACGTAAACCGATAGAAATTCCGAAGGGTGTTACTGTAACTTTTGTTGACCATGTTATTACTGTGAAGGGACCAAAAGGTGAACTTAAGGACACAGTCCATCCAGATATTGGTGTTGAGATCAAAAATGGAACAATTATCGTTACACGACCGTCGGATGAGAAGAAACACAAGTCACTCCATGGTTTGTGGCGTGCTAACATCAACAATATGATTGTTGGTGTAACATCAGGGTATACGAAAAAACTTGAAATTGTTGGAGTTGGGTACCGGGCTGAAATGAAAGGCAATAAACTACAACTCTTACTCGGTTATAGCCACCCCATACTGTTTTCTCCACCAGCAGATGTAAAGGTGGAAGCACCAACACAAACAAGTATTGTTGTGAGTGGTATTCATAAGCAGCTTGTTGGCTTGGTTGCAGCGAAGATTCGTTCATTTCGTCCACCAGAGCCATACAAAGGGAAAGGAATTAAGTACGAAGGTGAATTCATTCGCAGGAAAGCTGGTAAAGCTGCTGCGACTGGTTCGAAGTAAAATTAAGAGCGAATGGTCACTCGAGGTAAAATAGTATGATACGGAAAAACATTAATAGTCGATTGAAAAAGAAAATGCGCATTCGAAAAAAAGTGCGCGGCACTCCAGAAAGGCCACGACTGGTTGTTTTCCGAAGTGCAAAGCACGCATATGCACAGATTGTTGATGATATTAATGGGCGAACACTTGTAGCTGCATCAACGCTCGAGAAAACTATTAAAGATGACATTGCGAAGGCAGCATCGCCCATTGAGAAATTCAAGCTTGTTGGATTAGCGATTGCAAAGAAAGCCCTTGCACAAAATATTACAAAGGTTGTCTTCGATCGAAATGGCTACCTCTATCATGGTCGAGTAAAAGCACTCGCAGAGGGAGCTCGTGAAGGTGGTTTGAAATTTTAATACGGAAAAACTTTTATGGGAAAAATTAAAGCAAGTGAATTGGAATTAAAGGAACGTCTGGTAACTGTTAACCGCGTAGCCAAAGTGGTAAAAGGTGGACGGCGATTTAGTTTCAATGCTATTGTGGTCGTTGGTGATGGAAATGGTCACGTCGGCATTGGATTGGGGAAAGCAAACGAAGTTGCTGATGCAATTGCAAAAGGAACTGACGATGCAAAAAAGAACGTTTACAAAGTTCCTGTTGTGAATGGTACAATCCCGCACGAAATTATTGGTAAGTTTGGTGCGGCAAAGGTACTTTTAAAACCTGCTTCACCCGGTACAGGATTGATTGCCGGAGGAGGTGTACGTGCAGTACTCGAAATGGCAGGTGTGAAAGATGTGCTTACTAAACAGCTTGGTTCTTCAAATGCTCATAACGTTGTAAAAGCAACAATGAAAGCCTTACTTAGCCTCTCAGATGCAAAAATGACTGCGGAGCGGCGTGGAATGACATTGAAAGAATTGTTTAATCAGTAATCGTTGTGAGAAAGTTTTATGGAAGAGCGAAGAAAATTGAAAATTACTCAGATAAGAAGTGTGATTGAGCAAAACAAGAATGCAAAACGAACAATTGAAGCTTTAGGCCTTGGAAGGCCTCATTACACTGTGATTAAGAATGATACTCCACAGATACGTGGGATGATTCGAAAGGTTCAACATCTTGTGAAAGTCGAAGAGGTCCAATAATGGCAAAGGATATTCTCAGTCGGTTAACGCCCGCTGCAGGGTCGCGGAAAAAAGAAAAACGTGTTGGGCGCGGTCAGGGCTCGGGGCATGGTGGGACTGCTACCCGTGGTCATAAGGGTGCAAAATCGCGATCGGGGCACAAGTTTAAACTATGGTTCGAAGGTGGCCAAATGCCACTCACACGACGTATTCCAAAATTTGGTTTTAAGAGTAGGAATAGAGTCGAAATGCAGATTGTCAATGTAAATCGCTTAGCAAAGCTTGTAGAAGAAAAGAAAGTCGTTGATGGTGTTATTACACCTGAAGTTCTCTACAATCTCGGTGTCATTTCAAAGAAGAATGAGCCAGTAAAAATTCTCGGCGAAGGTGAGCTCACTATACAATTGTATGTAAAAGCTCATGCATTTAGTAAAGCAGCTGTTCAAAAAATAGAATCAGCAGGTGGTTCAGTTACTGTTCTCCCATCATAACGGCTAAAAGATCTATGAGTAAGCTGACAGAAACTTTTACAAATATCTTCAAAATTCAAGAACTCCGAGAGCGTTTGCTTTTTACAGCAGTTCTTTTGATCATTGTACGGATAGGTTCACATATTACCTTGCCAGGGGTTGATGCTGTTCTTCTTGCTGACACAATCCGACGATCCTCAGAGAATACTCTATTTGGTTTATACGATTTATTCGTTGGTGGAGCATTTAGTAATGCGGCTATTTTTGCACTGGGGATTATGCCATACATTAGTTCGTCAATTGTTATTCAGCTCCTTGGTGCTGTATGGCCTTACATTGCAAAACTCCAACGTGAAGGCGAGGAAGGACGTAAGAAAATTACACAATATACACGCTATGGTACTGTGTTCATTTCAATGCTCCAAGGTTGGGGGGTTGCAGTAAAACTGGTCCATACAACCTCTGGAGGGGTACCAATTGTACCAGTAGAGGTTCAGGGGGTTGGTTTCTATGTTTCAACAATGATTATTCTTACAGCAGGGACAATTTTTGTAATGTGGTTAGGCGAACAAATAACAGAACGTGGAATTGGTAATGGGATTTCTCTCATCATTTTTATTGGTATTGTTGCACGGTTCCCTCACGCTGTGCTCGACGAGTTTCAATTAGTCTCCGGCGGTGCTCGAAACCTTATTGTTGAGCTTGTTATTTTTATAGCGATGGGCTTTATTGTTGCTGGTGTAGTGCTCGTAACGCAGGGTACACGACGGATACCAGTCCAATATGCGAAGCGTGTTGTTGGTCGTAAGGTATATGGTGGAGTAACGCAATATATCCCTTTACGAGTCAATACAGCTGGTGTAATGCCAATAATTTTTGCACAAGCAATTATGTTTGTGCCACAAATTGTTTTCTCATTTTTTCCAGAAAGTGAGTTTATGCAAACTCTCGCTACGGATTGGTTTAGCTACACGTCGTGGCCATACTCTATTGTTTATGCATTGATGATTGTTTTCTTTACGTACTTTTATACAGCTGTGGCGTTCAATCCTAAGGATGTTGCAGATAACATGAAGAAACAAGGTGGGTTTATCCCCGGTATTCGTCCGGGTGGGCACACAGCAGAATACATCGATAACATTTTGACAAAAATAACGTTACCAGGTTCTATATTTCTAGCGGTGGTGGCAATTTTGCCTACTATCATGATGAGGCTTGGAGTTACTCCGAGCTTTGCATCGTTCTTTGGCGGTACAAGTTTGCTCATCGTCGTTGGTGTAGCACTCGATACACTTCAGCAAATAGAGACACACCTGCTCATGAGGCATTACGATGGCTTTATGAAGAGCGGTCGAATTCGAGGTCGCCGCTACTAACGGTTGAATACGATGGTTTTGCTCAAAACACCTGAGGAAATTGAGCGAATACGTGAGAGTAGTAGAATTGTCGCGGAAGTATTGAAGCTTGTAGGGTCACTTGCGCAACCAGGTGTAACAACAGCAGAACTTGACAGAATTGCTGAAGAGTACATACGTTCCAACGATGCTGAACCAGCATTCAAAGGGTATGGGTGGGATAAAAAAAATTTGTTTCCTGCAACCCTTTGCACATCGATCAATGAAGAAGTTGTTCACGGGATACCAAGCAGCCGGGAACTTCGCGATGGTGATTTGCTTTCGATCGATGTTGGGGTGAGAAAAAATGGTTACTATGGCGACGGAGCATGGTCATTTGCTATCGGTCGTGTTTCTGATGAAAAAGATCGGTTGCTACGAGTAACACGCGAAGCACTTATGAAAGGTATTGAGCAAGCACGAGTAGGAAATAAGTTGCACGATATTTCAGCCGCTATTCAGAAGCACGTTGAGTTGCATGGGTTCTCGGTTGTACGTGATCTCGTTGGACACGGAATAGGAAGAATGCTTCACGAAGAGCCATCCGTACCAAATTTTGGAAAAGCAGGAACGGGTATCGCTTTGGAAAATGGTATGACACTCGCTATAGAACCGATGGTTAACAGTGGAACATGGAAAGTCTCTGTAGCGTCAGATGGATGGACGGTTTACACCGCTGATCGACGACCATCGGCGCACTTCGAACATACTATTGCAATTATAAACGGGAATGCTGAAATACTAACTCGTACGGATTAGATGGCAAAACAAGGTCCTATTAAAATGGATGGAGTTATAACCGAGACGTTACCCAATGCTACGTTTCGTGTTCGTCTCGACAATGGTGTTGAAATTCTTGCGCATATCTCGGGGAAAATGCGCATGCACTATATCAAAATTCTTGTAGGAGATCGCGTAACTGTTGAGCTTTCTCCGTACGATTTAACAAAGGGTCGCATTACATATCGATATAAGTGATTGAACACGGATTTAGGAGTGACAACGCATGAAAGTACGATCGTCGGTAAAGAAAATTTGTGAGCACTGCAAAATCATTCGCCGGAAAGGAGTTGTCCGGGTTATTTGTAAAAATCCAAAACATAAGCAACGACAAGGATAAGGAGTATCTCTGTGGCTCGTATAGCAGGAATTGATTTACCTAAAAATAAGCACATAGAAGTTGCATTGACGTACATTTACGGAATAGGTCGTTCAACGTCGAAAGAAATTCTGGATAAGGCCAACGTACCGTACACAAAGCGTGTTTCAGAGTTGAGCGATGAAGAAGTAGCTGCAATTCGTTCTGTAATTCAATCTGACTATAAGGTTGAAGGTGCGCTACGAAGTGAGGTACAGCTCAACATTAAGCGTTTGATGGATATTGGGTGTTACCGAGGTTTGCGACACCGAAAAGGACTCCCAGTACGCGGTCAACGAACTCGAACAAATGCGCGTACACGAAAAGGGAAACGAAAGACAGTCGCTGGAAAGAAGAAAGCAACCGAGAAGAAGTAATAATTTAGGTTTTTCACTAATGTAAGAAGGAAGTGAACTGTGGCAAAGCAAAGTACTTCACAGACGACGAAGAAGAAGAAAAAAGTGCATGTTGATTCGAATGGGCGTGCATATATTAAAGCAACATTTAATAACACGATCGTGACATTGACAGATACATATGGCAATGTCATCGCGTGGTCTTCTGCTGGTAAGAATGGTTTCCGTGGTTCAAGAAAGAGCACACCATTTGCAGCACAAGTAGCAGCAGAAGCAGCTGCAAAAGAAGCATACGATCTTGGTCTCCGTCGTGTTGAAGTCTATGTGAAAGGTCCTGGCGGTGGACGTGAAGCAGCAATTCGATCGCTTCAAACTGCAGGACTTGAAATAACAATTATTCGTGATGTCACCCCCATTCCACACAATGGGTGTCGTCCTCCAAAGCGACGACGTGTATAAGTGTGTGGCACAACGGGATGACAAAGAAAATGCATATGAACTTATAGCAGGAGAATTATGGCACGATATATTAATGCCAATTGCAAATTATGTAGAAGAGAACGACAAAAGTTGTTTCTCAAAGGTGTAAAGTGCTTGACCGAAAAGTGCCCACTTGAGAAACGGAATTACCCTCCGGGGCAACATGGGCTAACGAAACGAGCACGTATTTCAGAGTACGGCCTTCAACTTCGTGAGAAGCAAAAGGTTCGTCGAATGTACGGTATTCTCGAAGCACAATTTAGAAATTACTTCGAGCGTGCTCTGAAGCAAACAGGTCGTACCGGTGATGCACTTATAAAGCTGCTGGAACGACGTTTTGACAACGTTGTTTATCGGTTAGGATTTGCTCCATCACGAAAGGCCGCGCGTCAGCTAATTTTACATCGTCATTTCACAATTAACAATCGTATTGTCGACATACCATCGTATCTCTTAAAGCCTGGTGATGTTGTCCAAGTACGCGAAAAGAGTAAGAAGCTTGCTATTATCCATGATTCAATGAAGCGAGTGAAAGACTCTGCAATGCTACCATGGTTAAGTCTCGACAAAGGTGCGTTAACAGGTGTTTTCCTTAATATTCCAGAACGTGCTGATATTCCGTTGAACGCTAATGAACAATTAATTGTAGAGTTGTATTCGAAGTAATAACAAAATGTATCCTCGCACATTTACGAGGGAAAGAGTATTATGAGTACTGTACAAATGCCAGAACATGTAGAGTTAGAACAAGCAACAGCTACCACAACCTTTGGTCGGTTTATTGTTCAGCCATTAGAAAAGGGATTTGGAGTTACGATCGGGAATTCGATGCGCCGTGTACTTCTCTCATCGCTTCCTGGAACAGCAATTACTGCAATCCGGATTGAGGGAATACAACACGAATTTTCGACAATCAAAGGGATGGTTGAAGATGTCGCAGATTTTATTTTAAATCTGAAACAGGTTCGTATGAAACCGATCAACAAACGTGCAACACGAGCAACAATTCACGTTAAAGGCCCCGGTGAATTTGTTGCAGGAGATATTGCTAAATTCACTGATGAGGTGGAAATTCTCAATCCAGCGTGCCATTTAGCAACATTGAACGAAGAAGCTGATTTTGAACTCGAGTTGCGCTTTGGTAGAGGAAAAGGATATGTCCCAGCTGAGGAAAATAAGTCACCGGACCATCCGATGGGCACGATAGCTATTGATTCAATTTTTACGCCAATCAAGAATGTTACTTTCGTTGTAGAACCAACTCGTGTTGGTGGTCAAACAGATTTTGAAAAGCTCATTCTCGAGTTAGAGACAGATGGTTCAATAACACCTCAAGATGCGGTTATAATGGCAGCGAAAATTCTCCGCGATCATATTCAACTCTTCATTAGTCTAGGTGCAGAACCTGAAACGGAAAAACAAGAATCAGAACAAGAGGCGGAAATTGCACGCATTCGCAAAGTACTCATGATGCCAGTTGATGAGTTAGAACTCTCTGTTCGTTCCCACAACTGTTTACGATCGGCAAATATTAAAACAATGGCTGATCTTGTTCGAAAAAGCGAGTCGGAATTGTTGAAATTCCGTAATTTTGGCCGAAAGTCATTAGCAGAGCTCTCAGAAATTGTAGAGCAACATGGGTTGAAATTCGGAATGGATGTTGACAAGTACTTGAAAGACTGAACATCGTGTTGAAAAGGATAGATGAACTATGCGTCACTTAAAGGAAGGTAGAAAGTTAAAACGAACGGCAAGCCATCGGAAAGCAACACTTTCGTCGTTATGTACTGCACTTATCGTTCACAAAAGGATAAAGACAACAGTTGCAAAAGCAAAAGAAGCACGACGTGTTGTTGAACCTCTCATTACTCGTGCTAAACGTGCGGTATCGAAAGAGAAAGAGGGTGGAGCAAAGAACGTTGCTGCACGGCGTCTTGTCTTTGCTGCACTTCGGAGTCGGGCAGCTGTTAAAGAACTCTTTAATGAAATTGCACCAAAAGTGTTATCACGACCAGGTGGGTACACACGAGTTGTGAAACTTGGAAGACGTCTTGGTGATGGTGCTGAACTTGCAGTTTTAGAACTTGTCGACTTTAGTGTTGGAGCAACGGAGACGAAGAAAAAAACGAAACCAGCAACCGGAAACAAAGCTGAAACAGGTACTAAAGAATCGCAGCAAACGAAGCAAGAGGTGAAACGTCAAGAACAACAAGCCCAGGGCGATCAAAGTATATCTAGCGACGAAATACAACAAAAGGATAGCACATAGCTATCCTTTTATACTTTTGTTCCACATGGGAGATATGAAGGTATGCTTAAAATCACTTCTGCTGAATTTCTACAAGGGGTAACGGATTTACGCCAACTACCGAAAAATGAGCTTCGTGAGATAGTGTTCATAGGCCGCTCGAACGTAGGGAAGTCATCACTCCTCAACAAGATGTGTAATAAAAAAAATTTAGCCCGATCAAGTTCAACACCTGGTAAAACGCGAGAGATTAATTACTATATTATTAATAATGAGTTTTACTTCGTGGATCTTCCCGGCTATGGGTACGCAAAGGTACCTGAGCAAATGAAAGCAGGTTGGAAACGCTTGATCGAGGATTTCCTCAAACGCGAAGAACACATTGCCCTTGCTGTGCAGTTGGTCGATTCACGGCAAGAACCAACCCCCCTTGACCTTATGATGATGGATTGGCTTGAGTACTACGAAGTACCATACTTGTTAGTTTTAACAAAAGCTGACAAACTCCCAGTCAGCAAACTTGGTCGTCACCTCGATGAATACAAGGAGCGATTTGAAAAGCAGTTGAAGGAAGGGTGCTGTCGGGGAATTGTACCATTTTCAATTATCAATGGGATGGGTAAGAACGAATTACTGAAGTATATTGAAGAACACTTAGCAAAACGACCGCAACAAAAAAAAGAGGCTGTGTAGCAGGGGCAATTACACATCAGCAAGCCTGTGGAAGGTGTGTGTGCCGAAGCAGTTTAACTCTATGCGTTCAACACCTGTCCAGTGAAGAGGTATACCCTAAGTACTAGATAATGAAAAAAAAGAACCTATACGTACAATCTTTCCCTGTTCTATTTCTCGGTGTCTTTCTCTGTGGGTGTAGTATTTTTCAGCCTATTAGTAATGTCATCTCATCAGGGTATGATAATTTTGTAGCATACTTTAATGTTTACTACAATGCAAAGAAGTTGTTCGATGAGGCAGAAGAAGAAATACTCAACGATATACATCGGAAACGCGGGCAAGAAGAAACTCAATCATCAATGAGTAAAGTACCGCCAGCTGCTTCGCAAAAGTTAACGAAAGTAATTGATAAATGTTCCTACATTTTAGCTTTCCATCAAAAAAGTTCATTAGTTGATGATGTTCTTTTGCTGATTGGTAAATCCTTTTACTACCAAAGTCAGTATGAGCGTGCAGAAAGAAAGTTTAAAGAATTATTAACACAGTTCCCTGAAAGCGAATTGCTCTCCGAAACAAAAGTGTGGTATGCTCGATCACTTAAACAGCAAGGGAAAATAATAGAAGCAATTGAAGTTGGAAAGGTATTTCTCCGTGCACCAGAGTCAAAAAAAGATCGATCATTGTATTCACAAATAAATTTGTTACTTGCGGAATTGTATGAAAACCAAAAGGACTTTCGTACTGCTATAGAGTACTTTGGTGCTGTAATTGAGAGTGCAACTGGGGATGATCTTGTGTATGCATTCATGAAGTTAGGTGATATTGCGTTTACCGAGGGGAAGTATGAATTAGCTTCCCAGTGGTATCGAAAGGCATGTGATGTACTAAAAGATGATTTTTCATTATTGTATAGAAATAGAATAAATACAGTTCGTTCTCTTCGTAACGCTACGCTCTATGACCAGGCACTCACCATTGTGAACAACGCACTACAAGATTTTCGTATGAAAGATTATCGAGCTGGCCTTTATCTTGAACGAGGAAAAACATTTCTCGCTCTCCAAGACACAACTGAAGCTATTGAAGACCTTATGTTAGTTGATACAGGATATGTCTCGACACCGTGGTCACCGTTGGCAGCATATGAGTTAGGAAAAATTTATGAACGTCTCCGTAAGGATTTCACTGGAGCACTGCAATCATACACCAAAGCAACGAGAAGTTCTGATCCTTGGGTTGCTGATAGTGCTCGAAAAAAAGTCAAAACGCTTGCTCGCTACTTTGACGTTCGAACACAACTCACAAAGACAGACAGTCTGTACTTCCTTTTCACATCAAAACCTGACACGGTCATGAACGATTCTGTTGCTCTTTCAATCGCAAAGTCTAATAATACAGTGCTGGGTATGCAGCTCGATTCATTACATAGACTTCGCTTCGTTGCTTACCAAGAACTTGGTGACCTGTTTAGTAGTGAATTAACTATACTAGATTCTGCTGTGGTATATTACACGAAAGCAATAGATGAATGTCGTGATAGTACATTTTTACCTCGTCTTTACTACATGCTTGCTATGCTCGCACAAACAGGAGTAGTGACGACTTCAAAAACCGCACAGGAGTACTACCAGTATATTGCAGCAACATTTCCTACATCGCCATACGCAAAGATCGCACGTAAAGAACTCGGGTACGTGATGGTTGAACATGATCCTGCAAAGGAACTTTACGTACAGGCTGAAAAGTTTCTTGATTCTAAAGAGTACACACGTGCAGTAGACTTATTTTCAACAATTGAACGAGAGTATCCACTCTCACCTCTGGCAGCAAAAAGTGCTTTTGCAAGAGCGTGGGTATATGAAACTGTTTTTCAAAAAATCGACAGTGCAAGATTCCTCTACAGGAGTGTTCGGAGTCGTTATCCGACAACAATCTATGCTGCACATGTTGAGAAGATGATGCTTGATAGCTCAGAAATTAATGTACAACAGGGTGATCTGAATCGTCACCAAAAATCACAATTACCATCATCTCATGAAGAAAAGAAACTCGACCAAGAAAAGCAAAGAACTACGAATTTTATAGAGGGATCACAACAACCTGAAAAACAGGAATCCCGTAATAGAACTCCGGTTCAGACACCATTAGAGGATGATGTTGAGAATACGACGGTGAATAAAGAAGAATAATAGCTAATGCTCTCCACAACAGCACACATTATAGGGAAAAATAAAATTTCAGAAACTCTATACATTCTTATGCTTGAGTGCCCAGCGATTACACGTTCTGCAAAGGCAGGTCAATTTGTTATGATCCGTGTTAATTCTCACAGTATAGAACCGCTCTTACGACGTCCCTTTAGTATTTCATGGATTGATGGAGATTACTTTGAAATACTTCTCCAAGTTGTTGGGGGAGGTACACGGAAACTTAGTGAAAAAGATATTGGCGATGAAGTTGAAGTTCTTGGACCACTTGGAAATTCATTTCGAATCGACAACACGTTTGAAACAGCGATTTTAGTAGCTGGAGGTGTTGGTGTTGCGCCTTTCCCAATTCTCACGAAGGAACTCCGTGAGCGTGGTAAAGAAGTTCAAACATTTATTGGGGCTCGGACAAAGTCACAACTATACACCCAACATTTAGTCAATTGTTCTGTTTCTACTGATGATGGCACGGAAGGATTTCATGGGACAGTTGTAGACAATGTACGTGCATACCTAGAGAACACTGAAATGCAGAAACTTAAACTTTTTGCATGTGGTCCCACACCGATGTTGAAAGCTCTTGGAGTTTTGGTCCATCACAAAAAACTCAATTGTGAAGTATCTCTGGAAACTGAAATGGCATGTGGATTTGGAATTTGTCAAGGGTGTGTTGTACAACTAAAGGACTCAAATAAAGGCTATGCGTTAGCTTGCAAGGATGGACCAAATTTTTTCATCGATGAGATAGTACTCTAATGCTTAACACAACTCGTACAACCTTCAAACTACGAAATGTTGAATTTAGGAATCGTGTCTTTGTAGCTTCTGGTACCTTTGGTTATGGTGATGAGGTTCGAAATATTTTTCCCTATGAAAAATTAGGAGGTATTATTACAAAATCGTTGTCGTTGAAGCCACGAGCAGGAAATCCACCGCCGCGTATTGTTGAAACATCTTCCGGTGTTCTCAATTCTATCGGACTTGCGAACATCGGTGTTGAAGCGTTTATTCACGCAAAACTCCCAGTGCTACGAACACTCAATACATCTATCATTACAAACATAGCAGCTAGTTCTGTGGATGAATATTGTGCTGTTCTTGAGCGCCTTGAAAGCGTTAATGGTGTCCATGCTTACGAGATAAATGTTTCATGTCCAAATGTAAAGGAAGGTGGATTGAATTTTGGTACGAGTGCGACAATGGTGGCCACAATTACAAAGGAACTTCGCCGACGTACTGAAAAACCACTTATTGTGAAATTAACTCCAAATGTTACGCATATTGCAGATATTGCTCGAGCTGCAGCACATGAGGGGGCTGATGCAGTATCACTTATCAATACACTTATTGGTATGGCAATAGACGTTCATACACGACGAGCTAAACTATCAACAGTTACCGGAGGTGTTTCTGGGCCTGCAATTAAGCCAATAGCACTAGCAAAAGTCTTCGAAGTATCAAAAGCTGTATCGATTCCTGTTTTTGGTATTGGTGGTATTGCCACAGTACATGATGCACTTGAGTTCCTTCTTGCAGGAGCCTCTGCGATACAGGTTGGTACAATGAATTTCGTTGATCCACTCATTGCAGTTAGAATTGCCGATGGAATTGATGAATACTGCCGAATCAATAATATTGAGGATGTTGGTATGCTCGTTGGTAGTGTGAACGCGAATCTCAGTAATTCAATTCTTCAAACATGGTTGTAAGTCCATAGCCGTGACATACACAGAGTCAATACAATATCTCTACGGTCTTCAGAAATATGGAATGAAGTTTGGCCTTCACGGAATCAACACTTTGCTTAAGGAGCTCGGTAATCCTCACAATGATATTCCAACCATTCATATAGCTGGTACCAATGGAAAAGGTTCAACCGCAGCAATGATTGCAGCAATATGCACAGCTGCTGGGTATAAAACAGGCTTGTATACATCACCTCACATATTGAGGTTCGAAGAACGAATACGAATTAATGGTAAGTCAATACCACCACGAGAGGTTGCACGGTATGTGACACAGTTGCGTCCACTGATAAAAGCACATCAAGTAACATTTTTTGAGGCTGTTACTGCCATCGCATTCCTATACTTTGCAAATGAGAGAGTTGATATTGCAATCATCGAAACGGGCTTAGGAGGTAGACTCGATGCTACAAACGTGCTAGTACCATTGATTTCAGTAATTACGACAATTGGGTACGATCACACACATATTCTCGGAACAACACTTGAGTCAATTGCTCGCGAAAAAGCGGGAATTATTAAACCGAATGTTCCCATTATTACTGGTGAACAAAAACGACAGGTATTACAGGTCCTTTCTTCAGTTGCAAAAGAAAAGAGAGCACCACTCGTCTTGGTTAAATGGCATCATTGTGTGATAAATTCGACTTCACTAGAAGGATCCATAATTGACTACAAAACTAGTAAAGGGACTATTCAATCACTTTCAATCGAATTAGCAGGTGAGTATCAAGTATACAATGCGGCAGTTGCAATCAAGGCATGTTTAATGCTTGCAGAACAATTCAACTATGGTATTCATGAAAACCATATTCGTGATGGATTGTCACACATAACGGAGTACACTAATTTTTATGGTCGGTTGACGATACTACGGAAAAATCCATTAGTCCTTGTAGATGTTGCACATAACCCAGATGCAATGAGGTCTCTTGTACAATCTATACGAAAATTTCATTTATCGAACTTTCGAGTAATATTTGGTGCAATGAAAGATAAAGATATAGAACATATGGTGGAGGAGCTACAACCTGTTTGTCAAGAAGTGATTGCTGTTGCTCCGAAAACTGACCGCGCCGCACCACCATCAGTAATTGCAGAAATTTTTTCTCGGAAAAATGTTTCTACTCATATTGCACCATCAGTGGCAAAAGGAATTCAAAGTGCTCTTGAAAGTAAGGATTCTCTTCCTATTTTGGTCACAGGTTCTCATTTTGTATGTGCAGAAGTGTATGCATGGTATAAGAAAAAAAAATACTTGACAATCAATCAATAATGAAGTATAATACTCATAACAAGTTGGTAATCAAATCACGTTTTACCACCTTTTCATTTCGAAGATTATTCAAAGTACTTGTTCCAACCCAGTGCATACTCAAAGAAAAATTAAATTGTTGTTTGCAAAGTTGAAGAAAGTAAATTTTTGCAATTTGTAGCACCAAGTTATGAGGTAAATCTCCCATGCCAATGGATATTTCCGAGTTAAAATCCAAAAAAATTGCTGAACTCTATACAATAGCAAAAGAGTTAAACATAACCGGGTACAGCGATTTACGGAAGCAAGATTTGATCTTTAAAATACTCGAAGCACAAACTCAAAAAGATGGGTTAAGTTTCAGTCGGGGGGTGCTTGAAGTCCTACCAGATGGTTATGGGTTTCTCCGTTCTTCGAATTACAATTACCTACCATCACCAGACGACATCTATGTTTCACCATCCCAAATAAAAAAATTTGGGTTACGAACAGGTGATACTGTCAACGGGCAAGTGCGCCCTCCAAAAGAAGGTGAACGATTCTTTGCGCTTCTTCGGGTAGAAGCTGTGAATGACGATCATCCAGACCTTATTCGTGATCGAGTGCTGTTTGAAAACTTAACACCGACATATCCCACAGAGCGATTGAAGCTTGAAACAGTTCCTGGAGAGTACTCAATGCGAATTCTTGACCTTCTTGCCCCGATCGGGAAAGGTCAACGTGGGATGATTGTTTCACCACCGAAAGCTGGAAAAACAATTCTTCTCCAGAAAATAGCAAATAGTATTAGTCGAAACCATCCTGAAGTCAAGCTTATTGTTTTACTTATCGATGAACGACCAGAAGAAGTGACAGACATGGAGCGATCGGTAAGTGCAGAGGTTATTAGTTCGACCTTTGACGAACCACCAGAACGACACGTCCAAGTAGCTGATATGGTACTCGAAAAAGCTAAGCGGCTTGTTGAATCGAAAAAAGATGTTGTGATTCTCCTCGATAGTATTACACGGTTAGCTCGTGCACACAATACGGTTGTCCCACACAGTGGGAAGATCCTTTCTGGTGGTGTTGATGCAAATGCCCTTCATAGGCCGAAACGGTTCTTTGGAGCTGCACGTAATATTGAAGAAGGTGGAAGTTTAACAATAATTGCGACAGCATTGATCGAAACTGGAAGTAGAATGGATGAAGTTATCTTTGAAGAATTTAAAGGTACCGGAAATTGCGAAGTTGTACTCGATCGTGCTCTAAGCGATAAACGTATATTCCCTGCTATCAATATCAATAAAACAGGTACCAGAAAAGAAGAGATGCTTATGGATCCCGATGAATTAAACCGGGTATGGATCTTACGCAAATTCCTTAGTGACCTTAGTCCCGACGAAGCGATGGAACTTCTCCTTGATAAGATGCGCGGGACAAAAACAAATAAGGAGTTCCTAAAAATAATGAACAGTTAAGAGCCTTTATCGTAAGGGAAGCTTTTAATAAAGCTCTCTCTTGAATGGTGAGCGAAGAGAGAGCTTTTAGCATCCATCACAATCACGCATTTCTGATTCTTCTTCCAAGTAGCGAACAAATCGATTGTTCTTATCAACGAGAATATTGATAGGTTTTTTCGGTTTGTCTGCAATTTGAAATGACATTATGATAATTTCATCGCCTTGGTGGATAAGATGCGCTGAAGCTCCATTCATGGCGATAATCCCGGAATTTCGCTTCCCTTTGATAACGTATGTTTCTAGTCTATTACCATTTGTGTTATCGACAACGAGTACTTTTTCATACTCGGCGATATCGGCTCGCTCCATAAGATCTTCATCAATAGTTATTGAGCCGACGTAGTGAAGGTTGGCTTCTGTAACTATCGCTTTATGAATCTTTGATCGCAGATAAATTCTCATTGTATACCTATTTTTTTTATAAAATAGCAATTCTTTTGTAAAGAAGGAATCGGTCGTAGAAGTATGAACCTATATTGAATGTTGTTTTTAGTATGAAGTTTTGATAAAATAATGCCAAGTAGAGGGCAAGAGCACTATGGTATCTGTGTTTTACTTTCTCTTATTGTGGGTTGTACCGAGGCTTGACTCATACTACGATGAGAGGTATGTATCAAAGGTAGAACAAAAATCATCGTCAGAATTGACGATTTTATTTGGGGGTGATATGACGCTTGCTCATCGGTTTGAGCAATATGTGGGATCACGCTTGGAATATCCATTTTCAGATTGGCACACCATTGGCTCTTACGATTGTATGATGGTAAATTTAGAAAATCCTATAACTCTCACGAACGAGAATATTGAAAAACCGTATACATTTAAAATGCATCCTCGATATCTTCAGTTATTAAAACAAGCTCGAATATCAGTAGTGAGTTGTGCCAATAACCATATTGGTGATTATGGTCGAAGAGGTATAGAAGAAACGATGCGGTGGCTTGATGTCGCTGGTATTGCATCCGTTGGAGTTGGAACAGTGGAAAAAGTACGCGAACCATATATTCTTTTCAAAAAGGGGAAACGGATTGGATTTCTTGCTTATGGGAGTAATGGGATTCATATAGCAACGAAGAACAATGTAGGTACACTGCCAGTGGAGAGAAGTACGATTGTGCAGGATGTTAAACGAGCAAAGCCGAGAGTTGATTTTCTTGTTGTTTCACTTCACTGGGGAAATGAAAATGAGCATTACCCAACCGAACATCAACGAAATTTGGCTCGGTCAATTATTGATGCTGGAGCGGATCTCATCATTGGTCATCACCCTCATGTTTTGCAAGGATATGAGAAGTATAAACACGGCCTTATCTGTTATTCATTAGGGAACTTTCTTTTTGGTGGGAACGGATTCTGTGCTAATAGTGAGACGGTCGTATTAAAAGTAACAATTTACGGTGCCTCATGGGATTACTCATTTGAACCTGTGACAATTACTCAATGGAAACCTCGTGCAGCAGATTTTTACACATCGCAGCGTACGTTGAATCTTGTTGCACAGCGATCACAGAATCTTCGTGAACTTTGCCTAAATAATTCGAAGGGAGAATAATATGGCTTCAGGAGCAAGGCTTATATTAATACTCGGTGGGTTACTGTTAATTTTTGTATTCTTTAGTATTGTGTGGGGGATAAGTATTTACAACGAGATCGTGGGGCTTGACGAAGGTGTACGAGCAGCCTGGAGTCAAGTAGAAAATCAGTATCAACGGCGGTACGATCTTATTCCAAATTTAGTTGAAACTGTGAAAGGGTATGCTAAACAAGAACGTGAAGTACTTATTGGGGTGACCGAGGCGAGGGCAAGTGTTGGGCAACTAAAAGTAACGCAAGATATTTTACGAGATCCAAAAGCGTTTGCACAATTCCAACAAGCCCAAGATGGATTAGGTGCTGCACTCTCGAGACTTCTCGTTATTGTTGAAAAGTATCCTGAGTTAAAATCGAATGAGAATTTTCGTGACCTCCAAGCTCAGCTCGAGGGTACCGAAAATCGTATTGCTGTTGCGCGAATGCAATACAATGAAAAAGTACAGCTCTATAATACAAGAATCCGTAGATTTCCAGCTTCGATCATTGCTAGTATAACAGGATTCAATGAGGTCCAATACTTTAAAGCTGCTCAAGGTTCAGAACAAGCTCCACGCATACAATTTTAGGGAAAAGACTATGAAAGTACGCCTCCTTTTTAACTTGATTCTTACTCTACTCATTTTGAATGTGTTAGTTGCTTCAACAGAAATTCCAAAGCTTCATCAACGTGTAACAGATTTTACGAATACGTTGACGTATCAAGAGTGGAAAATGTTGGAGAAAATTTTAAAAGAATTTGAAGATTCTACTTCCGTACAGATAGCGGTTCTTATCATTCGTTCGCTTGAACGTGAATCAATTGAAGAATTTGCATACAAGGTGTTCAGTGAAAATAAAATTGGTCAAGCAGGAAAAAATAATGGTGTACTTCTTGTAATTGCACGTGATGATCGAAAGATGAAAATTGAAGTCGGGTATGGTCTTGAGGGGGTATTAACAGATGCTATTGCATCGCGCATTATTCGGAATGAAATAATTCCTCACTTTCGTGAAGATAATTATTTTGCTGGCCTTGTGAATGGAATCGATGCAATCATGAGAGCAACAGCTGGTGAATACCGAGCTGATAATGGAAATGGTACAACTACTATTTTCCCATACTTTTTGTTCTTTCTCATACTTCTATCGGTTATTGGTATTCCGATAATGGCAGGTAGAAGAAGGAGAATTATTGGTGGTGGGCAATCGGTGTATTACTCTGGATGGAGTTTTGGAGGATGGCATGGATATCTCGGAGGTGGTTTTCGGAGTAGTGGGTGGAGTGGTGGTGGTGGGTTTTCGGGGGGTGGTGGTGCAACGGGCAGCTGGTAAGAAAGAGGTCCTGTATGATAAACAGTCAAGAGATAACGATGCTCCTTATAGAAAACGAAGAACAGGTAGTTCGTCAAGTTCTAGAAGCTTTTAAAGGAGAAACATCACCTGCTGTAACGGTCCATCATGTCAGAAGTGCGGAAGAGGCTCTTTCATTACTTGTAGATGGGAAGAAATACGACATTATTGTAACTGATTACTATTTACCATCGATGAACGGAGCACAGTTTGCACGTACAGTACTTCGAGAAATCGACGAGGACCAACCTATAGTTTTTCTTACATCCAACAAAGATATGAACCTAGTTGTGGAAGTTATGAAATTGGGTGTAAAGGATTACCTGTTTACGGAAAGTGTTTCAGAAACTCTATTTACAAAGACTATTATAAGCATAGTGGAGAAGCACAAGTTACGAAAAGAAATGGAGGAACTTGAACATAAGCAACGCCGATTAGGGGCAATGCAAGAGGTTGTCGTGAAAATATCTAGCGAAATCAGTGAACCGTTAAAAGTTTTACATTCAATAACTATGAAATTGTTAGAGAAGTCACATGATGAAAAAGTAAGAAAATATTTATCCCTCATAAAAGAGAATGTTGAACGGATGCAGGTTAAAATGGAGAAGTTGCAAAATCTTAAAGATGACAAGACGGTTCAATACATAAAAGATATACGAATGATTGATCTTTCATAGAACAATCAAAAAGGGAATGCTAATGGCAAACATAGTAAAAAAATATTTTAGCGACTCCGATGCTCAAGCAATTGCAGAAGCGATCCAAAACGTGGAACAAAATACAAGTGGTGAAATACGGGTAGTAATTCGCGAAAAACGTCTCTGGCGTGAGCGTTCTATGTCATTGGAATCGATTGCCCGAAAAGAGTTTCTTGCTTTAGGGATGCAAGCTACACGTGATCGAACTGGAGTTCTTTTCTTGGTATTGTTACGAAATCGTCAGCTCTATATTTTTGCTGATGAAGGTATTTACTCAAAGCTCGATCAATCAATCCTCTCTGCTATTGCAAACGAAGTAGCAGAACAATTTTCAAAAAATGAGTATCGAGAAGGTTTGCTCCATGGAATCAACAAGGTTGGAGAATTACTATCGCGATACTTTCCAAAAAAGTATAATGATTCTAATGAACTACCGAACGAAGTTGTTCTTCGGTAAACATATTTCATTACTAATCCTTTCTTGAGCATGCTGCATCATATTAGTAAAGCTGGAATTGTGGAATGAAAGAGTGGAAACTTTTAGCTCGCTGTAAAGTCTAAGCAAGTAAATGAATTTGAATGTCCTTCCATTTTTTCATACATTTGTTTATAGAGTAAATGTGAAAGGGAAAAAACTATGTCGAATACAATAAAAACAATTTTATTAATGTCGTTGCTCACTGGCCTTTTGCTTTACATTGGCGATTTACTCGCTGGTGAAAGCGGTATTGTACTTGCGTTCCTTTTTTCGCTAGTAATGAATATTGGAGCATATTGGTTTTCGGATAAAATTGTGCTTTTCAGTTATGGTGCCCGCCAAGTAACAGAACAAGAAGCGCCAAGGCTTGTAGGTATCGTGCGAAAACTTGCAACACAAGCCCAATTACCAATGCCACGTGTGTACATTATTCCAAGTGATACGCCGAATGCCTTTGCAACAGGACGCAATCCGCAGCATGCTGCTGTTGCTGCAACGGAGGGAATACTGCGCTTATTAAATGATGATGAACTTGAAGGGGTTATGGCTCATGAACTAGCCCATGTTAAAAACCGGGATATCCTAATAAGTACCATCGTTGCAACACTTGCTGGTACTATCACAATGTTAGCAAGAATGTTTTCGTATGCAGCACTTTTTGGTGGACGAGATAGGGAAAATTCCAATCCGCTCGCTGAACTAGCCCTCATCATTCTTGCTCCTATAGCTGCGATGCTCATTCAATTTGCTATTTCGCGGAGTAGAGAGTTTGCTGCTGACGAAGGTGGAGCATTCATTAGCCAAAAGCCACTTAGTTTGGCAAATGCATTGCGAAAGCTTGTCAAAGGGGTTGAATATAATCCGATGGAAGATGCAAGTCCTTCAACTGCTCACCTTTTTATTGTGAATCCGTTGAGTGGTGGTGGAATTATAAAACTTTTTTCAACGCATCCACCCGTTGAAGAACGTATCCAGCGACTTGAGCGATTAGCGATGGGCGGTTTATCATAAGGAAATACTGTGGAGAACTGCAATCGTACTGCAATAATACTGGTCTGGTGGGTACTACTCATTGCAGGAATGCAGTTCACAGGTGCTCAAACGATTGAACAGTATTGTGATTACAACTGTGTAAGTGAGCAAGTTTTCGCTCAAATATACTCAATTATCGGAAGAAGGGTTGTAATCACAGTTCTCGATTCAGTTGAGAAAATTCCCATCGAAAATGCGTTTTTAAGATCTGCGCAACATCGTGGAATTTATCCCTATGTAAAGGCTTCATCGAGGCAGATACTTCCTGATTCAACAACAGAGCTCATTATTAATGTGCTTCGAAAACAACATCCTGAAACATTGGGATCAGTCTCATATCAGGTATGCGAACTAGAGATTCAATGGAGGGATTCTGAAACCGGTAAAGCTGGTATTGTGGGTCCTTTGTTAGCCTACAGGAAGATAGATCCTGCAAACGACGATCGAATGAACTGGTTCGAGAGAATCTTTGTTCCAATTGTTGTGATTGGTAGTTCTGTTCTTATTGTGTACTTATTTTTTTCAGTGCGAAGTTAATGGCAACACGAATATCGTTTCTTGGAGCATTGTTTTTTGCTCATAGCTTCTTTGTATCAGCTGGAGATTCGAGTGTTGTACGCTTGCTGTGCTTGGGTGATATCAATTTAGGAAGAACATTAGGACAACGGTTACTTCAAGGTGATACAGGATATCCCTTTGCAAAGATCAAGCAGTATTGGAGTGAGAATGATATTGTCTTTGCAAATCTTGAGAGTGTTATTTCCGATCAGGGTGGTGAGACTGTAAGTCCACATTCGAACGTAGTGTTCTGTGCTCCCCCAGTTGCTGCGAATGTTTTACAAGCTGCGCATGTTTCTATTGTATCACTTGCTAATAACCATGTGTTTGATTACGGAGTCAAAGGAATAAACGATGCTGTTCGCTACCTCGATAGTTGTCGTATTGCATGGGTTGGGCTGGTGGTACACAATCGGCGTTCAACGTATCTTCTAGAGAAGAATGGAATTACTTTTGGTTTTGCAGCATATACCTCAATATTAAACTTTCAAAAGGGCAAGCACTATGTTTCACTCTTTGACAGTGTTCGTATACAGAATGATATGCAGTGGTTGAAGTCGAACGCTGATTTTATTGTTGCAAGTTATCATGGAGGACGTGAGTATAGTGATGATGAGGACACTACTGCGCTGGGTGACATGGAGTTTATTGCAAAGAGTGGAGCGAATATAGTTGTGGGACATCACCCTCATGTACCACTTGGAATTCATAAAGTAGGGACAACGTACATTCTTTCCTCGTTAGGGAATTGTATTTTTAATCAGCCGCAACATTCTTGGACCAAGTATGGACTTATCGCAGAGTTTTTGGTGTCGAAGTCAAGTAGCGGGATACGTATTGCTTCGTTGAAGGTTATTCCAATTCGTGCAGGATACCAACCGCACTTCGTACTCAATGTCGGCGAACGGGAGGCTCTTGTACAACGGCTTAAATATCTCTCAACTGTACCATTTCAATATTATGAGAAAGGGAATTCCATTGAAGTCGTATTACATTAAACAAGTATGTGGCCTTTTTACTGCACTGCTAGTTTTTATTGTTTCAGGGTGTAGTAGTGATGAAGCTTTGAAACAATACAATGTAGAAGAAGAATTCTCGGAAGGAATGCGGAAATATCAACAAGGTGATTACCTTGAAGCAATTGATAACTTTAAAATTGTAACACTTCAATTTCAAGGGTCACGTTACGCTGATGCAGCACAATTCTATATGGGGGAGTGTCGATTTATGCGTGAAGAGTATGTGTTGGCTGCGTATGAATACGAACAACTCTTAAAACTCATGCCACATAGTCCATACTGCTCGAAGGCATTGTTTCAACAGGCAACTAGTTACTATAAACTTTCACCTTCATCATACTTAGACCAGGAGTATACACGTAAAGCTATTGATACGTACCAAGCGTTTTTAGAGTACTATCCAACGGATTCTCTAGCGACGATAGCAGAGGAACGAATTAAAGAACTAAACACAAAGTTAGCGAAGAAAGAGTATGAGAATGGTATAATTTATATGAAAATGAAGTATTATCGATCGGCTGCATACTATTTTGACATCATTCTTAATAAGTACCACGATACTCCCTATGCAGAACCAGCACTTTTGAAAAAGGCAGAAGCACTGTACCATCGAAAGAAATACGATGAAGCAGAAGAGGCGTTGAAAAAATTTCTTGAAAGGTATCCCATGAGTACCGCAATCGGGGAAGCACGAAAACTTGCTGAGAATATTAAGGCAGGTATTGCAGCGGCCCTTGAAGAAGCAAAGAAACCTAAAAAGATTCAACAGATTGAAAAAGAGCAAGGAATGCAGGAAGGAAGCTAATGAAGAGGGAGATATCTAAAACTCCAAGAGATTCTGCTGTTGAAATGACAGAGTTGGTTTTACCGAACGATACAAACGGATTTGGGGCGTTATTGGGTGGACGTTTAATGCACTGGATAGATATTGTTGGTGTTATTGCTGCAATGCGCCATGCGCGAGCGCTTTGTGTCACAGCATCGGTTGACGAGTTACAATTTCATCATCCAATCCATTTAGGGGAGGTTGTTATTCTCCGTGCTACAGTCAATCGAGCGTTCCGTACATCCATGGAGGTTGGCGTACAAGTCGAGAAAGAAAATCTCTTAACGGGTGAACGTACGCATACCAATACAGCATACTTAACGTTTGTTGCGTTGGGGGAGGATGGTACCCCAACGCCAGTACCTCGGCTAAAGCCTGTTACCAAAGAAGAAAAAAAAAGGTATCGAGAAGCAGCCCATCGACGGAAAAAACGCTTGTTACAACGGCAGGTGCGCCAATAGTACACTAAAGGGGAAAATCAAGGTGCAATGTTCTACACGTATTCACGTGGATTTTCCACAAAAATAGTTTTCACTACAGCGGTACTTGTATGGATTACCCTCAGGAGTTCGACGGCACAACCACGAACTGTTCTGTTCAATGAGCTCTCTATTATACCTCTACCAAGTATATATGAAAAGTGTACTTTCCTTTCTTCACCTTCGCATGACACCGTTCGACTTATTCTTTACTCTGCTCAATCTTTGTACGGTCTGTACGTTACATTTATTCACAGCGAAAAAAAAGTTGAAACCAATACCATACAATTTGTTGTTCCGCCAGATACAGTAATTTCCATTGACTGGGCATGGGAACCAAATGGTTTTCTTGTTGTTAACAAGAAGGTAAATGCGTTGGCACTGTATCGAAAAAACAGTCAAGGTGAGTATATACCCGTAGTTATCCGTCCGTCGCTACGTGCTGATGCAGTTTTTCCTGCCGATCTCAATAATGATGGGCAAGTAGATTTTGTTCTTGTTAATGCTCAAGTACAAGGAATCAGGTGCTTGTTCTCAGTACCGAATGGTTCGTTTAGGGAGGAACGGATAGATCGTGGTGATATTTTTGTAAGAAATGTTGCAGCTGTTGCACTCAATAGGGATCGCTTTCTCGATTTGTTAGCATATAATTGGGTTCAAAGCACAATTCATGTATTCTATGGTATTGGAGGTGGTGAGTTCCTTGAGCAAAGTGTGTTTCCTGTACAAGGTGAGGTCCGATCGTTGAGTGTATCACAAAAGTATTGGTATCGAGCGATAAAAGTTGCGTGCGTTCTTAAAAATGTTCCAGAAATTCAGATTTGGGAAGGAAATGAATTAGGAGATATACGGCATACACAAACATTGTTGTTCGATACACCTCCGCTTCAATGTTTTTTTTACGATTGTACAGGAGATGGTGACGATGAATTGATTGTTATACGTTCGAACGAATTGTTTACTGTCTATACACTTCAACAGAATAGGTTATTTGCACCCAGTGTTGATTATGGAATCCCATTCCAGCCTTCTACGTTTGTTGCTCTTCGGACATTCCAAACAGCTCGACGGTGTGTGGCTGCTTGGAGTGATGTGCAAAGACAACTGACACTATATACTAACGAGGCTAATAAGACGTTTCTAGGTGATACAGTAGTTCTTCCATTAAACATTAATCCTGTTGATGTAACTATTTACGATTGTAATAACGATTCGATAAACGATATTATTATTGCTCATGGAGCAGGGAAAGGAATTTCTGTTTTTTATGGGGTTAAATTTTCTTTACCATTTCAATATCAATGGTATCGTATTTACGATGTTCCCTCAAGTGTTAAGGTGTTTTCCAGTGTTCCAACGCACAACGATGTTGTTGTTCCCTATTATACTCGTCGAGCAATATCAGTGGTATCATTGAATATTAATGGATCGGTAAAAGAGAACATTATTCCTACAGTTGGATACCCAACACTTCTTACGTCTCCTGTGAATAGATCCTGTATTGCTGTTCTCAATTCAATAGAGACGGATAATCGGTCGCTTAGTATTTACGAAGCACTACGTCAGGAAACATTCCTAGAACATACACTTCACCTCGGTCCCATTGCTGAGTTATTGAGTGCCGATATTGGACATATTGATAATAATGGTTTCTTAGATATTGTATTTTTATTCCGCTATCGGAATTCTGATGATGCGTGGATTAGTATAGCATTCGGTGATACCAACTATAGCTTCTCACAACGAAAACTTCTCGGTGACTATATATTGCCATTCGCAGAGAAATACTACATGTGGTTATCAGACCTTAATAATGATGATACACTCGATCTTCTCATATATCTCGGATCACCGTGGAATCAGCTTTGGTGCTTACGAGGAGATTCAGACGGATCATTTTCTCATGCCAGACTTATTACTTCAAATCTTCGTCTCGCATCGAGAGAAAATGTTAAAATTATTCCACCGTTTCTAACTCCTTACCCTGGGATTCTTTTCACACTGCCTGGAGAGAATACAATACAGTGTTGTTATGCACATGAACCGTTTTTATATTCAGTACCAAACAAAATTTTTACCGATGAAGGAATTGGTCAATCGGATCTAGGAGATGTTGACGGAGATGGATATCCTGAATTGGTTGTTGTGTATCCGCAGAAACACTATGCGAAAGTAGTGAGTACAAGTACGTGGTTCCAACAACGTTGATGCATAGCATTGTTCGTTATATCGCCCCCATACTTCTTAGCTATATAGTTGTTCTTGTGTATTCACCTTGTAGTGTTGCACAAGTGAAAAATATTCACGAGATCAAGTGGCAACAACTTGTTAGAGTACTTCAAACAGTCCATCAACAGCGATCAGTAGTTCCTTTCTATGAGTACATAGGGTCTGATGGTAAATGTGGGTTCCGTGTACGAGCACAACTGGCAGAAGTTAGTCAACAGCTCAGTGCACTTGAGCGAGCACAAATTGATCCACTCTTACGACCGTTCACACTCCAGTATACCATCGAACGTGGAAAATTTAGAATACACTACGATACTGTAGGTACTAATGCCCCAGCAATTCTTGATAGAACAAATAGTAGAGTTCTTAATTCATACCACGCGTATGCTGAAAGTGTTGCAGCGGTATTTAATTTCGTATGGAGTATGGAAATAGATGAGTATGGCTTTGAATCTCCGCTCCAACCGGATCAAAAGTACGACATATTTATTGTTGAGTACAACGGAACAATTTATGGTGAGACATTTTTTGGTAATCAATTAACGCACTCCACTCCGATCCGGTATGAAACATACATTCAAGTTGATAATGATTTTCGCGAGTACAGAACAAAAGGAATGCAAGGACTTCGAGTAACTGCAGCACACGAGTTTCACCACGCAATTCAACTTGGTTCATATGGATATTGGAGTGACGATGAACTCTACGCATATGAGTTAACAGCAACTTGGATGGAGAGTGTTGTTTATCCATCAATTAAAGATTACTACCAGTACCTTACAAAGTATTTTTTAAACTTTGGAGGTCGGTCGCTGAATGAGACGACTTTCGATGGCTATGAGCGTGTGGTGTGGGCGTTGTTTTTAACAAAGTTGTATGGTCGAGAAATTATGCCACGAATTTGGGCTGTAATGCGACAAACGCCGTTTCTCTTAAGTACACACACGGTATTACAGCAGCACTATGGTACTTCACTCGAGGAAGCATTTACAACTTTTTCTTTCTGGAATTTCTATACTGGACATCGGGCAGATACAGTGCGGTACTATACAAATGGAAATGAGTACCCTTTGTTCCAACCATCGGTTACAACAATGATGATAGACGGAAATGCTAAAGCTACACTGCGAGCTTCTCCTCTTTCGACAACAATGGTACGGTTCTATAGTGAACGTGATACGATAATAACGATGGTTGCTAACATCGACATTATTTCAGCGGTTCAACGAACAGGGACACTAGACTCGTTCGAAGTACAAATCTCGAAACGCTCCTTTTCAAAACCATGTTATCAGCTTAACAATACTTACTATTCACTTTTTACTACGAGTTATGAACGTAATTGGAATCACTTTTTCTTTATTAATAATACCTATACACCGACACAGAGTATACCATCGCGAGATTACCTAGCTCCACAACCACTTATTCTTAGTCAACCGTACCCGCTTTCGATACCTCTTGGAGCAATTTTTAGTGGAAGTGCTCGTATTGCGTTCTACACTGTATCGGGACTACTCCGGTACGTAAATGAGTACTCTATAATTACTCGCTATGGGAAAGGATATGTGTTTATTCCTATTTACCATTTGCGGGAGGTACTCTCTTCTGGTATTTACATTGTTATTGTAACTGTTCAAGGGATTGAACAGCATTGGAAGTTGGCAGTGGTTCAATGAGTATTAGAATTATCCTCAAGAATGTAGGGAAAACATATTCCCGAAAGATCGTATTTCACGATATTTCATGTGAGCTTCACGTCCCTACATCTCTTGCTATCACAGGGAGAAATGGTGTTGGAAAAACAACTCTACTGAAAATAATAGCTGGAATTCTTTCACCAACATCAGGATCTATCGGTTACTGGATCTATGGTAAGCCATCAACAATTCCAATGTTCATGCGTACAGTTGGATATGTTGCGCCGTACCTTGAGCTCTACAATGAATTCACTATTCAAGAGAATTTGCGTATTCTTTCTTGTATTCGTACAGGTTCTTATAATCGTTGGTATGCGAACGAATTATTGGAGCGTTTTGGACTCCGAGGCTGTGAGAATGAGATGGTTGGGTCGTTGTCTACTGGTATGAAACAGCGGGTGAAATTTGTTATTGCCCTTCTACATCATCCTTGTGTTCTGCTTATCGATGAACCATCAGCAAATTTAGATCAGGAGGGAATTCTTATTGTTCAACAGTGTATTGTTGAATTCCAAAAAAATGGTATTGTAGTTCTCGCAACAACAGTACCAAACGAAATCCTGTGGTGCAGGGATGTATTATCATTGGAGAAATCGAATCGTTAAGTTATACTCCATGTTAGGTGTTATAAAACAGATTGCATATATTGTTCTTAAGGACGTTTGGTCTGAGTACCGCACAAAATATGCTTTTAATGTACTTCTCTTATTTACACTGGTTTCAGTATTAATGACTGTACTAGTTATGGGAAAATTTTCGACTAATAAAGAAATTTTAGCTGGTCTGTTTTGGATCATTATATTTTTTAGCAGTATGGGAGGACTTTCACGTTCGTTTGTAAGTGAGTTTGAAAAAGGCACACACTTAACTCTTCGATTAATAGCGCACCCTCTTTCGATTTACATTGGAAAATTATGTGTTAATGTGCTATTACTCTTTGTTGTATCAATATTCATCATCCTGTTATATATAGTGTTTTTCCCTATGATTGGTTTTCCATCCCTTTTCGCCGTTCTACTACTACTTGTCACAGGGAATGCAGGAATTGCTGTAACGACAACATTCCTTGCAGCGCTCCTTGCAAAAACTGAAGCGCGTGAATCACTTTATACAGTACTTGCTGTTCCACCACTTCTTCCTGTCTATCTCACGGTAGTTCAAGCAACTATCAAGCTTGTTCTAGGGGAATCATTACACAATATTGCAAATGAACTATGGATAGTTGTTGGATATATTATTACTATGTGTGGGGTAAGTATTCTCCTTTTTGATAAACTATGGAATGACTAAGATGAAAATTGTTCGAGTGTGTGCTAGTGTATGTCTTTTGACAAGTACACTTTTAGCTCTCTCGCTTCCAGTTGTACCATCGACGCAATTATTTTTTGCGTTGCCGTACATTGTTGGTCTTGGAGAAACAGTACGAATATTATTCTTTCACGTTCCTCTTGCTTGGACGTCAATGGTAGCGTTTGTTTTTTCATTGTTTTATGGAATGCGTTTTCTTACCTCAAGAAAGATGCTTTACGATGTAAGAGCAAGTATTGCCGCAGAACTCGGGTTTCTCTTCTGTATGCTTGCAACAATAACTGGCTCAATGTGGGCTAAAGTTACGTGGGGATCATTTTGGAATTGGGATCCACGCGAAACATCTATTCTCATACTATTATTGATTTATAGTGCTTACTTTGCGCTTCGATCAGCTATAGTAGATTATGAGTTACGTGCACGTTTATCATCAGCATATAGTATTTTTTCTGGTGTAGGGGCATTTTTTTTAATATTTGTACTTCCTCGTATAACAAGTGGACTTCATCCCGGAGCGCATGGTGATGAGGCTGGCGTAGTTCCTCTTGGGAATCTTTCACTTAGTGCTACTATGGTTATTCTGCTCATTCTTGCATTATGTGGTTTTACATTATTGTATTTTTGGATGTTCTCATTAAAGCTTCGTGTAGAAGTGATTGAAGAATCAATAGTTAATCAGAAAGCAAGGTAGTTGTATGGGAAGTGAAATTCATGAGTTTTACTTCATAGCACTTAGCACAGCACTTATACCGTTGATTGCTCTTCTATTTTATTTGTATCGCCTCGAACGGCGTGTGGAGAAGCTTGAGCAGCAACTGTCACTCAAAGAGAAGCACCATGAAATATAGGTTGGTTCTTGGGGTTTGTCTCATTATTGTTGGAATTGGTTTAGCCACAGTAAATTTATTCGAGAGTGCTCTTAAGTATGGTACTTTTGCTGATGCACGAAAAACAACAAGGGCAATACAGGTAAAAGGGAAGTGGATTCGTGAGAAAGGAATCCTTCGCAAAGATTCTGTGATGATTGTATTTTCAATGGTTGACGACGAGCATGATACTACTGAAGTTGTGGTAGAAGGTGACCTTCCACAAATGTTTGAGCATGCATCCAGTATTGTTGTCAGGGGAAAGTACTGCCACGGTAAATTTGAGGCAACCGATATTCTAACAAAATGTCCATCGAAGTATAGTAGCCCATGAGAGTAACGAGATGCTACTCTCTCTATGGGAGGAAGAAATAATTCTTGTACAGCATAAGTGATCTGCAGATAGAGTAAAAAAATGTAGTAAATAAAAAAATCTTCCTTTATATTGCGTAAGAAATACACTTAACTCATACGTCGGTAGTTATAGAATTGTGGTAATGTTCAATATTAATACCATTGTTGGAACACACTAATTACGAGGAGGAATTGTATGTCAGTGCTAACAACAATCGATTGGGTTGTAATTGCAGGGTACTTTGCAGTAATCTTAGGATTAGCGTGGTGGGTAATAAAACGCCAAAAGAAAACGTCCGATGGGTACTTCCTTGCTGGTCGTAATTTGGGATGGTTTATTGTTGGTGCGTCGATATTTGCTTCAAATATTGGTTCCGAGCATCTCGTTGGATTGGCAGGATCAGGTGCTACCGATGGTGTGGCTATGGCACACTATGAATTGCATGCATGGTGCTTGTTGGTATTAGCATGGGTCATGGTGCCATTTTACATGCGTTCTCGTGTTTTCACAATGCCAGAATTTTTAGAGCGTCGATTCTCACCCAAGGCACGTACAGTCCTTTCTGCAATTTCTCTCGTTGCGTATGTCCTAACGAAAATTGCAGTTGGAGTTTTTGCAGGTGGCATAGTGTTTTCAGTTCTCTTACCAGATGTTAACCTTTGGGGAATGGATAGTTTTTGGGTGGGTTCGATTCTCGTTATCGTCATTACTGGAATCTACACAATCCTCGGAGGTATGAGTGCTGTTGCCTATACCGAAGCACTCCAAACAATTATTCTCATCATTGGATCAGCATTGGTAACAGTTTTTGGCTTGTCATACCTTGGTGGTTGGTCTGAGCTTCGGGCGATTGCTGGTTCAGAAATGTTTAATCTCTGGAAGCCACTCGTTCCGGCTGGTATGGAAGGTACGTGGGAACCAGTGAAAGAAACAGGTCGTATAGCGTGGTACTTTAATGACAATTACCCGTGGCTTGGGATGTTATTCTGTGCACCAATTATTGGCTTGTGGTACTGGTGTACCGATCAATACATAGTTCAGCGAGCACTATCGGCGCCTAATGAAACACAAGCACGACGTGGTGCTATTGCTGCTTCGTTCTTTAAATTGTTGCCGGTGTTCATTTTCATCATTCCAGGAATTATTTGTTACGCACTTGCAGTAAGTGGCAAAGTTCCTGTCCTCCAGCAACAACTCATTGGTCCAGATGGAAAAATTATTCGAGATCAAGCACAACAAGCTTTTCCACTTATGGTAGCCCATGTGCTGCCAGTTGGTGTACGAGGGATTGTTGTTGCTGGGTTACTTGCAGCACTCATGAGCTCATTGGCAGGTGTATTCAATGCATGTTCAACACTTTTTACTATCGACTTCTATTCTCGTATTAAGAAGAATGTGACCGAAGAGCGTTTAGTGTGGATTGGTCGAGTTGCAACGACGGTCATGGTACTTATTGGATTAGCATGGCTCCCAGTAATTCGAGGCGGAAAAGGATTATATGATTACCTACAAGGTGTACAATCGTACCTTGCCCCTCCTATCTTTGTTGTATTTTTTGCTGGCGTCATGCATAAACGATTAAATGCGAAGGGATGTTTAGCTGCACTTTACACAGGTTTTGGCCTTGGCTTACTGAGATTGGCTATTGATACTCCTGTAAAGATGATTCAAGGATTCTCATATCCTGAAGGTTCACTACTCTGGATTATCAATAACATTTACTTTCAGTATTATAGCTTAGTTATTTTCCTTATTTCACTTGCAGTAATGGTTATAGTGAGCTACGTAACAGAAGAACCAGATTATAAAAAAATTGAAGGGTTAACATTCGAAACAACAACCGAAGAACACAAGCAGAAAACACGTGAAAGTTGGAACAAGTGGGACGTTATCGCTTCGTTCATTGTGCTCTTATTAATTCTCGGAGCGTATTTATATTTTGTTGGTTAACATGTTGATTGTGGTGAGTGAGACCATTCATCACTCTTGTATATACAATTTAGGAAAGGGAAAAAGTTATGCGTAATGTACCATCGTTGAAAATAGGACTCCTTGCTGTTAGCCGCGATTGTTTTCCAATTGAACTCTCACGAAAACGACGTCAGAAAGTAGTTGAAGCATGTGCTAAGCGAACAATTCCTATTGTTGAACTAGACACAATTATAGAAAATGAACAGGATGTATTAAAAGCACTTGAAGAAGTGAAAGCGAAAAACATTACTGCACTTGTGTTGTATTTAGGGAACTTCGGTCCAGAAGGTCCAACGACAATGATGGCTCAGCGGTTCAATGGACCTGTAATGTTAGTTGCAGCAGCAGAAGAATCTCAACGTGATCTCATTCAAGGGCGTGGTGATGCATACTGCGGATTACTCAGTGCTTCATACAATTGTGGACTTCGACGTATTCGTCCTTATATTCCACAAATGCCTGTAGGAGATCCAGTTGAAATTGCTCAAATGATTGAAGAATTTATTCCTATCGCCAGAGTTGTAGTTGGAGTGAAAGGATTAAAGATACTCTCATTCGGACCGCGGCCATTTGATTTCTTAACGTGCCATGCTCCCATCCAGCCTCTCTACGATCTTGGTGTCGAAATTATGGAAAATAGTGAACTCGATCTCTACGATATTGTGCAAGCTGAGAAAGAGAATCCGGAAATAAAGCAACGGGCAGAGGAGATTACAAAAGAGTTGGGGAAAGGGAATACGTATCCTGACCTTGTTGAAAAACTTGCTCAGTACGAGTATGCACTGGAAAAATTTATGGAGAAAAATCTTGGAGCTCAATCCTATGCTGCCTTTGCGAACAAGTGTTGGCCAGCCTTTGAGAAATACTTTGGACATGTTCCATGTTACCTTAATTCACGTCTTGCAGCGAAAGGGATACCCGTTGCATGTGAAGCAGACATATACGGAGCATTGAGTGAGTACATGGTTGTGTGCGCAACTTCCATGCCACCAGCTATTCTTGATATTAACAACACAGTACCTAAAGATATGTATGAAGAGTCAAAATCTGTTATAGGTGATTATACATTGACAGATCTATGGATGGGGTTTCACTGTGGAAATACTTCAGCACAGTGCATAATTCAACCAGTGTTGCAGTACCAGCTCATCATGCATCGATTGATGGAGCCCGGACGAGAACCAAATATTACACGTGGTACGCTCGAAGGGCAAATAAAACCAGGCCCCATATCAATTTTCAGAATTCAATCAACTTCTGATGCAAAACTTCGTGCTTACGTTGCAGATGGTGAAGTGTTACCGATTCAACCAAAATCATTTGGTTCAATTGGAGTGTTTGCGGTTCGAGAAATGGGGCGATTTTATCGACACGTGCTCATCGAAAAACGATTTCCACACCATACTGCAGTAGCGTTTCGGAATGTTGCAAAAATCCTGTTCTCTGCATGCAAAATGCTAGGAGTTGAAGAAGTTTACTTTAATTATCCTAAAAACGTGTACTACCCAAGTGAGTATCCATTGTAATTGAATGCTTGAGAACGTAAAGGGCGAGAGGAACTCTCGCCCTGAAGGTACTAGCACTTTTCTTTCTAAGTTTTTTACTGGAGAATATTCCCATCTCGATCGATAAAGTGCAATTCACCAAAGTTCAACTCCCGAATTGAAGGTTCAATTTTGTGCCTATCTCCAACAACAATCCATACAAGTGATGATGGGATAAGGACAATCTTTGCAACCTCTGTAAGTTTTTCGCATGTCAAATTGCGAATAGTCGACGTGTACGTATCATAAAAATTATCAGGGAGGTTGTAGATAACGAGATGTGCGATTGAGCTGAGGATCGCGTCATTTGTTTCCCATCGTCCAGGAAGTTGGAGAATCATGTTGTTTTTTACTTTTTCAAGCTCATCGTTTGTAACCGGACGTTTTGACAGTATATCATCGAATTCTTTTTTGATTTCGATCATTGTTTCTTTTGTTTTATCGATTTGCACTGGAGCATAAGCAATATACGGTCGTTGACCACGAGCACCAAGGAGCGTTGTACGAGCACCGTATGACCAATGCTTCTCTTCACGAATATTCATGTTGATACGTGATGTAAATGCTCCTCCGAGTATTGTATTTAGGACATCAAGCGCTATATCATGGTCCCAGTTTTTCGGGGGGGCAATTTGAGCGGCGAAGACAATCGATTGTTCAGCGCCGGGTTTGTCCATAATGTACACAGTGGATTGTGAAGGTGGATTCACGTGGTTAATGTTTTTTATTGGCAACGGTGCCGGTTTCCACTCCTTAAATAATTTCTCAAGTTTGGGTAGGAGTTCTTCAAACGTTATATCACCGACAACGAGAAGTGTTCCATTGTTCGGACGTATCCATGTTTGATGGAATCTGAGCATATCTTCTCGTTTCATTGAGTTGATCGATTCTTCGGTCCCAGTTCCTGTAAGTGGGACAGAGTATGCATGTCCCTTTCCATATAGAAACTGTGGTATAACACGGAGCCCCATTTGGAATGGTTGTGCTTTTTCACGTTGTATCGATGCAAGTGTTAATTTTTGGAGTCTCTCAAAATCACTCTGTGGAAATGATGGATGAAGAATGACATCAGCAAAAAGTGCAAGAGAAGCATCAAGGTTCATCTTCAAAGCAGACATGGATACAGAAGAAACGTCAAGGGCACACGATGTTGAAAGGGTTGCGCCTAATTGTGCAAGTTCTTCGCTAATGTCGAGAGCAGTACGCGATGTTGTTCCCTCGTCAAGCATGTTCATGGCAAGATTTGCAGTTCCAAGCAATCCGAATTGATCAGCAGCATATCCTGCGTCGAATAGCATTGTAAGAGAAATAGTAGGGATTGATTTCCGTTCGGCGAGGATGATTCTTAATCCATTTGAAAGTGTTGCTCGTTTGAGAGCTGGCAATTTTCCTTCCGGTGGTTCTTTTGGTACTGGCATTGTTTTCCGTAGTAAAGTGTCGGTAGGAGATGAACTAAATTGTGGGAAGGGGAGGATAGTAAGTGTGTAGACACCATCACTGAGCCAATCGTTGGCAGCGCGATGTAAATCTTTCCTTGATGCTGAGAGTACAATTTGATAGTGCTTTTTCCATGCGTCAGGATCGCCAGCAAACACTTGACTCATTGCAAGAATGTCCGTTTTCCCACCAAATCCACCGATTCGTTCAAGTCCACGAATAAGTCCAGCAGTGTATTGAGTTTTTACCCGTTGAAGTTCTTTTTCTGTAGGTCCAGATTTCAAGAATTTTTCTAGTTCTTCATTGATCGCTCGTTCAACAGTACTCGGATCGACACCTTGCTTCACAAGAACATCGATGTAAAATTGACCAGCGATTTCCATCAAATCTACGAATGCAGAGACATTTGTTGCAATTTGTTCGTCGTACACGAGACGTTTATAGAGTCGTGATGTTTTTCCTGAAGAGAGGACATCACTGACGAGATCTAAGAATATACCATCGTGTGAGCCCCACTGAGGAATGTTCCACACTTTAATTATTCTGGCTTGGGGTACACGATCGTACACTTGTTGTCGTTGTTCCCCGGTTCGTTTTGCAATCCACGTTTTAAAGTGTGCTACAGGTGGACCGGAGGGTATATCACCAAAGTATCTTTTTACTTTTTCGAAAACTGTATCAGGATTCACATCGCCGGCAATAACGAGAGTAGCATTTGCAGCTCCGTAGTACGTCTTGAACCACTCATGAACATCATCGAGTGTTGCTCCATCAAGATCTTCCATCGAACCAATGACTCTGTGAGCGTAGGGATGATTTGCAGGCCAGGTAGCATTAACAATAAGATCCCACGCAACAGCATATGGCTCATTATCACCTTGTCGTTTTTCATTCTTTACAACTCCTCGTTGTTCATCAAGTTTGGCTTGATCAACAGCACCTAGTAAGTGTCCCATTCGGTCTGATTCAAGCCAGAGTACTAAGTCGAGAGCAGATGTGGGAACATTTTGAAAATAGTTTGTACGGTCTTCATTCGTTGTCCCATTGAGATTTGTTGCACCAACACGTTCGAGTGCTTGAAAGTAATCGTCATTAAAATTCTCGCTACCATTAAACATAAGATGCTCGAAAAGATGAGCAAACCCAGTTTTTCCAACTTTCTCATTCTTTGACCCAACATGGTACCATACATTGACAGCAACAATAGGTGCCTTATGATCTTCATGGACAAGTAATGTAAGTCCATTCTCAAGAACGTATTTTTTATACGGTATATCAATATCAGCTATATGTTTTTGGATGCTCTGTTTTTGTGCAAAAAGTAGAAGGGGAATAAGGAGAACTCCGCTGATAGACAGTACATATATGATTGAACGCATGGTTCCTCCTATACTAGTTGAAAGTACTACATGAAAAGCTTAACAGATTTGTTTAAAGGTTTCATAGGTATGTGATGATTGTATTGTCCTTTTAGTTTCAATGTACTACAACAAAAATATTCAAACAAGGTTAGTACAAAGTGTTCATTAATTTATTTACAGTTGCTGGATGTACAGGATATGGATTTACCGAATTAGAGTCAAAACCAATTATCAAATAGGGTATGTTCTTGAAACATATTTTGTTTTGATTCGTATTAATAGTAGTATTACGGGTGTAACGATCCATTGAAGAGTTGAGCAACGATGCAAAAAAAATTGGTCTATGTTTATTTATTCCTAGTGGGGTCTCATGGAGCAGCTGAGCCAAAATTTATCGAAACCCTTCAGGCGAACCGTATTCATGAATCCATTAGAATTGATGGTGTTTTGTCGGAATTCGTTTGGAGAACACCATCTGTTACACAGTTTTTTCAAAAAAATCCGGAACAAGGTGTACCCTGTTCTGAGCTAACTGAACTCTGGGTTGCATACGATGACGAAGCACTCTATGTTGCTGCATATCTTCATGATTCACAACCAGATTCAATTTTTGCTCGCTTAACACGTCGTGATGACGATGATGATAACGATATGTTTGGAGTAGCACTCGATACCTATCATGATCATCGTACAGGGTACTTTTTTGCAGTGACAGCAGCGGGAACACAAATAGATGGTACGCTCTACAATGACGATTGGAGTGATGAGAGTTGGGATGCGGTTTGGGAATCAGCGTGTCAACTTCAACCTGATGGATGGAGTGTGGAGTTTCGTATTCCATACTCCCAAGTACGGTTTGAAGAACAGAGTGTATATACGTTTGGAATAAATGCGGTACGCGAAATTGCACGGAAGAAAGAAGAAGCATATTTAGTTTACAGACCTCGAAATGAAAGCCGATTTGTTTCACGTTTTCCACACTTAATTGGTATCGAGAACATTCGCCCTCCAACTCGCTTTGAATGTCTTCCTTATGTTTTAGAGAAAGCTGATTATCGTCGGTACGATGGTCGTAATCCGTTCCATGATGGTTCAAAGTACAGTCCAGATCTTGGAGTAGATGTTAAAATTGGTCTTGGAACGAATCTCACACTTCAAGCTACAGTGAATCCAGATTTCGGGCAAGTAGAAGTTGATCCTGCAGTTGTGAATTTATCTGATGTGGAAACATACTATAGTGAGAAACGGCCATTTTTTACGGAGGGAATGAGTATATTTTCCTTTGGCTATGGGGGAGTAAATAGTTATTGGAATTTTAATTGGCAATCGCCAAACATTTTTTACACGCGAAGAATTGGTCGAGCGCCACAGCGTAATATACCTGAGTACGATTACTGTGATATTCCATCTGGAACAAAGATTCTTGGTGCAGCAAAAATTACAGGGAAAGTATTTGATAGGTGGAACATAGGTATCATTGGAGCACTCACACGACGTGAGTACGGTTCCTTCTCTTATAATGGAAGGCAGTGGACGCAAGAGATCGAGCCGACAGCACTCTACAGCATAGCACGTTTTCAACGAGACTTCAACGATGGAAACCAAGGTATTGGTACAATACTCACAATTGCCCATCGCTTTTTGGATGACCCAGCTTTACAACTTGATGTGAATACTCGTTCTGCAGTTGTTGGTATCGATGGTTGGACCTCACTCGATAGAGAAAAAGTGTACATGATCAGTGGATGGACTGCATACTCTCGAATTACAGGAACACCAGAACGTATACTTGCAGTGCAGAAGAGTTCAGCGCACTACTTCCAACGGCCTGGTCGTCCTTACGCAACTGTTGATAGTACTGCTACTACTCTACAAGGCTCAGCGGGTCGTGTTGTTGTAAATAAGCAAAAAGGAAATGTGGTAATAAATGCAGCGTTCGGTTGGATTTCTCCTGGATTTGAGTCTAGTGATCTGGGATTTCTTTCGAGGACTGATATACTCAACTATCATATCGCTACAGGATATCGATGGTCAGATCCAACGCAATATTACAGATCGATGCGATTCCTTACTTGTTACTTTTCAACAACGACATTTGGTGGTGTACAACTTTGGAAAGGCATTTGGGCATCATTGAACTATCAGTTTCCAAACTATCACTCACTTAATCTCTTGTATGATTATGGATTTCCGTTTTACGATGTCTATGCAACACGGGGAGGGCCGCCGTTACGTTTTTCACACGGGAAAGAATATGGATTTTCTTATACAACAGATTCGAGGATGGATGTCTATGGAGGGTGCTCATACTATGGGTATATTGGTGAAAATGGTCATACGCAGTCGTTTGAGTTAGAAACGACGCTTCGTCCATCGACAAGGGTTACCATCACACTTGGACCGAGCTATACACACTCAGTACAAAAACCCCACTGGCTTTTGACCTATAGCGATGCAATGGCTACATCAACATTTGGAATGCGATATCTCTTTGCTGATTTGGACTATAAGGAAGTTGCTGCTGAGGTGCGTGTAAATTTCATACTTACTACGACTATCAGTTTCCAGATGTTTCTCCAACCCTTTTTCTCTACAGGTGTATATTCTTCGTATCGATCTCTCCGAAGACCAAATTCGAACGAATTCGATATCTATGGAGAAGGCGGTTCAATTTTTCAACCTGTCAGTGGTTTGGATGGCAGGATTGAATACTATGAGTTAGACAGTGATGGAAGTGGTCCATCGCCGAGAATTTCCCTCTCTAATCCAAATTTTAGTTCTGTCTCTTTTCGAGGTAATGCTGTGTTTCGATGGGAATATAGACCAGGTTCCACAGTGTACGTCGTTTGGACACATTCACGATTCACTGCTGATGAGAGCAGTATGTTGCAACTACAACCTATGCTTCATCGATTGTTCAACGCTGATCCCCATTCAATTGTAATGGTCAAGGTAACCTATTGGTTTGGTGTCTAGTTATTGGATGAAGTCGATGTATTTATACATCCATCCAATTTTCTGTTGATCTGCACTTGCAACGTAGTACCACGTTTCTCCTTTCCCATAGGAAAATTTTCCGAGGACAAAGACCTCTTCATCTTTCATCACGATGCCAAGCTGTGCAGAATTTGTAGAGGGACTTTGACGTAAACGCACAAAAGGAGCATACGTGCAGCGAGCTCGGCTAAAGAGATACGGTTCTTGCTTGATATACTGTGCAAGTGTCCGTGAAAGAACTTGGTAATAATTGAGCAGAAGGATTTCCTTTTCACTCAAAGTTTCGCTACTTGCTTTTTCGCGGGATTGTTGGAGTTCGTCTTGAATTTGTTGCATATTGCGGAGTGTCTCAATGAGAAACCGACGACTTTGGATGTTTTTTTCAAGTTGAGCTTGTGTTGCAGTCATGTATAGAGAATACACAGACATCGATACTGCAGCAACTGAGGCTATAATAGTAATGACGTTAGCGATATTAAATCGGACACTGATGAATTGATGACAGTGATGACATACCCTTGCACCTTCTGGAATATCGAGCTTACAATGAGGGCACGTTGTTCGTCGTAGTACTGGGAGAGGATTGTTTGATGTTCGATCAATCTTTTCTTTGGGGTTTACTGCAATGCTTGATCGAAATCCTCGCGACATTAACTGGAACAGTTTGTTTAACGTACGCATAATGTCAGCTGTAAGCATTGCATTTCCTTCTCTATCGTAAAAAACTTGCTTATAAAAGTGATGATAAATTCGCTTTCAACTTTTCGAGATTTACACGTATGGTTTCTTGTTTCTCACGTTCTTTCTGAACGATTGTAGCAGGGGCTTTTTGAATGAAATTAGTATTTGCAAGTTTTTGCTCAATACTCGAAAGCAAATTTTCTAGCCGTTGTATTTCCTTTTCGAGGCGTTTGCGTTCAACATCGAAATCAATAATACCTTCAAGGGGAACATAGATTTCTGTTCCATGGACAACCGCAGAAGCCGAGTGTTTTGGTTTTTCGAAAGTTTTTGAAGGAGAAGGCCATGTTGGAATTGTCCGGGCTTTGCACAAACGATCGATGTAATTGAGTATGCCGTGGACATACTCGGCATGAATTTCAAGGCGTTCAGCAATATCCCCGTGGAGATAGAGATGGACCTCAATTTGTTGAGAGGGTGGAATATTGAGCTCTCCCCGAATATTTCGTACTGCTTCCACAACTTTAATTACATACGCTAAACGTTCTTCAGCAGTAGCGTTAATGTACGATTGATTTGGTGTTGGAAATTGTGCTTTCATGATAGAAGCACCTTCCCGTGGTGTAAGGTGTTGCCAGAGTTCTTCTGTGATGAAAGGCATGAATGGATGAAGAAGGCGCAAAGCTTGGTCGAAAATCCAAAAGGCTCGTTGGAGAACGGCCCGTTTAGTATCAAGTGGTTCATCGCCGTAGAACCGGGTTTTTAAGAATTCAAGATACCAATCGCAGAAATCATGCCACATGAAGTCGTAGAGAAGTTTTGTTACTTCGTTTACGTGAAATTCTTCGAGACTTTCATTGTACCGTTGAATTGTTGTGTTGAGGCGTGAAAGAATCCATTCATCGGCGATATCGAGAGCAATTAAGGATGGAACAGAAAGAGAAAGTTCATCTGAACTATAAAGTTCCTTCTTGTTCATGAGAAGAAACCGACCTGCGTTCCAAATTTTGTTTGCAAAGTTTCGTCCTAATTCGCACTTTTCTGTTGAGAAGAGCACATCTTGTCCAAGAGGTGCTAAGTAGGTGATCGTAAAGCGGAGAGCATCTGCACCGTATTGTTCAATAACATCCAATGGATCTGGAGAATTTCCAAGCGATTTGCTCATCTTCCTCCCCTGAGCATCGCGGATGATACTAGTAAAATAGACATTACGGAATGGTATAAGGTCTTCATCTTTCTTTCTGGGTTTCCCTTCTCTGTTAGGCATTCCTCTCATGAACTCCATATTTGCCATGATCATCCGTGCAACCCAGAAGAATATAATATCAGGACCTGTTACCAATGTATCTGTTGGATTGAAGTATGCAAGATCTTCAGTGGATTCAGGCCAACCTAAAATTGAAAATGGCCAGAGCCACGATGAAAACCATGTGTCAAGAACATCTTCATCCTGTTTGAGTGGTACTGTAGAAGGGACACCAAGCTTTTGTCTAGCTTCCTCTTCCGAACGTGCTGCTGTATATGATCCGTCTGGTGTATAGTACACAGGAATTCGGTGTCCCCACCAAATCTGCCGCGAAATACACCAATCGCGTAGATTTGTCATCCAGTGTTCGTACACTTTTACCCATCGTTCTGGATGGAAACGAATAAGCTTTTCATGTACAACACGGAGTGCTGGTGTAGCTAGTGGTTTCATTTTTACAAACCACTGATCAGATAGCCAGGGCTCTATAATTGTGTTGCACCGATAACATTTACCGACATTGTGGATATAAGGTTCAACTTTAACGAGGTACCCGTGAGTTTCCAAGTCACCAACAAGTCTTTTTCGACACTCGAATCGATCCAATCCCTCGTATTGCTTTGGAACAGCTGCATTCATTTTCCCAGTTTCATCCATTACGTTGATGTGGGGGAGCTCATGACGATTCCCAAGAATAAAATCGTTTGGATCGTGTGCAGGGGTAACCTTCATAACACCAGTACCAAAACTAAGATCAATATATTCATCAGCAATAATTGGAATCTTCCGTTGAACGATAGGTAAGATCGCTGCTTTCCCAATAAGGTGTTTATATCGTTCATCTTTAGGATGAACACAGAGTGCAGTGTCACCGAGCATAGTTTCAGGACGGGTAGTTGCGACGACCGCGAATTCGGATGATCCAACAATGGGATACTTGATGTAGTAAAGATGACCATGGATCTCTTCGTGATTAACTTCATCGTCGCTTAGTGCTGTTTGGTGATGAGGACACCAATTGACAATATACTTTCCACGATAGATAAGTCCTTTATCAAAGAGTCGGATAAATACTTCTTGGACGGCATTCGATAATCCTTCGTCCATTGTGAACCGTTCTCGTTGCCAATCGCATGACACACCAAGCTTTCGAAGTTGCTTGATAATGGTACTTCCGTACTCTTCTTTCCACTGCCACACACGCTCTAGAAATTTTTCACGTCCAAGTTGATGTCGTGTAATCCCTTCTTTCGCAATAGCTTTTTCAACTGCGTTTTGTGTAGCTATACCAGCGTGATCTGTACCCGGAATCCAGCATGCCTCATACCCCTGCATTCGCTTCCATCGAATAAAAATGTCTTGAAGAGTGTTGTTAAGAACATGTCCCATCGTCAGAATGCCAGTAATGTTCGGCGGGGGAATGATAATAGTGTAGGGTGTTTTCTGTTTATTTACTGATGCATGAAAAAGGTTCTTTGATTCCCAGTACGAGTACCACTTTTCTTCAACATCTTTGGGATTGTACGCTTTTGGAAGTTCTTCCATAGAACATCACCTTCATAAGTACAGAAAAGGGATTGCCCTTGATATATGAGTGAGTCGGACAATCCCACGCCATTATTTGTACAATTAACAAAAAAAGAGGAATGAAATCAATTGTTGTAATATTCTCGAACATGGTGGTTCAATAATTGTTTTGTGAGGTATTCCTGCTATGAATGATAGTAATTGACGAGAGATAAACAAGATATCAACAGTTGAAGATGATAGTTTAAAACATCTACCCGTCAATTTTTTAGGACAACGCTTCCACAATCGCCCGCCCTGGTAACAAATATCATTGGGAAGTTTATCTTCTTCAAAGAAGGGTCGAATATTTTCTAGAGTTGTAGAGGTAATAGCAATCATTACTTCTAAAAACTTAATGTGACGTAATTAAAACATTGTGGAATGTTAAAAGTATTCCGAGAGTGTCATCCTCGATTATTGACTGTGAAAAGACTTCAAAGAAGTACCTCCCTCTCCTCTTTCGTGTCTATCAAGACCTGCAGCACTGATTTTACCACTATTGATGGCCTTTATTAAGTCAGTTGTGTTAATGAGTTATTCTCGCCTGGTAGTATTAATCGTAACATCTGATTTCATTTTGTCGAAAGAATGGTGATCGATCATGGGCATATTCTGAGATGTTAAAGAGTTGTGGAGTGTAATGCTATCAGAGGGTCAAGATCCACTACTGAAATCCCATTTCTTTTGATAATGGTTCTTTCGGAACTGGTTCATATGCTACAATTCTCATTCCAAATATTTTTAAAATCTGAATTATAGTTCGACCAATATTTCCAGTTCCAATAACTACAGTAGTTTTTCTGTACATATCAGATCGTATCAGGCCATGTATAGAGAAGTTGTTATTCCGTATGCGGTTATATACTTTATAGAATTTTCGGTCCAACGTGAACATAAGTGCAACAGCAAGTTCAGCAACAGCGTGGTGGAGAGTACTCTGATACACGTACGACATGGATTATAATGTATACTGTGTGGAGGTCGACATTATTGTACCCTGATGAACCAAGTGCTATGAGTTGTACTTGGTTCTGGAGCAAGTGTTCAATGCGTGCGCATCGAGGATGTCGTTAACAAAAGTGTAAACTATACCTTGGATAACCATGAATAAAGATCGCTATATCGAAAGTAGGATCATTTAGGAAGTATGTAATATCAAATTGAAATTGTTTATTTGCTACGTTGAAAAAATCGCAATCGTATAGCTTTCCGTTAAACAATTCGATTGTAGGTTCATATGATGTATCACTATCACACGTTGTTTTTTGAGTGATACACTACTATAAAAGAGTAGTGAGACTATGGTTAATTCTGTAATTTCCTATTCATAGGAGTGTTCATTGAGTATTTCACCTGTTCTACTCAAGACAATACTCATAAGAGGTACTCTCCGTTGTGCCTGTGCTTGAACTGAACATGCTAACGATAAGAGTCCCTGACAACAAGGTACTTCCATGGTAATAACTGTGAGTGATACTACCATAGCATTATCAATTAACGCAGTAAGCTTCGTTCTGTATACATCTTGACCTTCGTCTAGCTTTGGACATGCTATTGCAATTTTTTTTCCTTTTAAAAACCGTTGATGAAAATTCCCATAAGCATAAGCACAACAGTCCGCTACGAGTAAGAGTTCAGCATTGCGAAAGTAAGGTGCCATCGGTGAAATGAGATGTAACTGTATTGGCCAATGAGTAAGTGCTGATGGGAGGTTATAATTTTCGGATCGATGTTTATTTTCTGGTTGTTCGTTGAATGCAAGAGAAGCACTTCCAGAACAAGCATGGATAGAAGTGTGATATGGTTGTTGTGTATGAGAAATATGTTTGTCCCGAAGGACATCGAGTGCAATACGAAGGTAGTCCATTTTTCCATGGCTTTGGAGATGGTGGAGATGTGCCTGGAGAATAGCGGGTCCCTTATGAATAATGTTTTCTAATGCTGTTTTTTCATCATAGGGTTCAGCTTCACGTTCTACTATTGTAATTGCTCCTTCAGGGCACGAACCAATACATGCACCGAGTCCATCGCAGAAACTATCGTTCACTAATCGTGCCTTTCCATCGATGAGTTGAATAGCACCCTCTGGACAATGCGGAATACAAAGGCCACAACCATTGCACAAATTCTCGTCTATGTGAATAATAGTCCGTTTCATAACATTCTCCTTTCTAGAAATATGTAATTAGTATTTATTGTTGTAATTGATGAAGCAATCACTCCCTTGCTTTCTTCGTCAAAGGTATCTGATTGGAAAAACAATATCCTTGATTCAAGTTAAGAAATGTGTATTTTCTTGAATATGGGAATGAACATTGATTTCGTCTTGCTTCAATCGGAACTTTTCCATTCGCTTAAGCAAGAACATCGAAGGAGAATTGCAGCAATTTGTATTCCTAAAAGGCTTAAAAAGCAAGAAATTCTTTTTCGTGAAGGAGATAAAGGTTATGCGGTGTATCTCTGTTCATGGGGAGCTGTCCAACTATTTAAAAGCTCACCGTCAGGTGAAGATGTTGTTATAAAGGTTGTAAAACCAGGTGAACTCTTTGGTGAAGTTGTACTCTTTGAAACAAATCGATATCCAGTAAGTGCTGTTGCATTAGAATCAAGTGAAGTATTTGTGCTCCCAAAGTATCAATTTGAATGCCTTTTGGAAGATGTCCAATTTCGAAAAGATTTTATTACCCATCTTATGAAAAAGTTACGATACTTAACAGAACAATTATACCGTGTTAGTACATTAACACCTGAGCAACGGTTTTTAGAATTTCTCCGTGAACGATACGGCAACAAAACGGAAATTCGAGTTTCATTTTCAAAGAAAGATATGGCAAGTATCATTGGCATTACACCAGAGGCTTTTTCACGAATGCTTCAGAGGTTGAAAGTCGAAGGTATCCTCGAGTGGAAAGGAACAAAAATTATAATGAAGTGAAGTATGTATTATTCAGTATTACGATAGATTCATTGGATAATCCGTACATCATCTCCATTGGATGAAGAGCGGAAATACCATTCAAAGCAACCCTTCTTTTTCATTAACCGTGCATTTCATTAATTTATTTTGCTAATCATTGGCAGCTCTGCACTGTTTACGTGTAGTCAGATCGGATTATGATCCAACTCATAGTTTGTTTCAATAGTAATTTTTCAATAAGTTTGATACGTCATATCTGGAGCATAAAAAACGAGCTGTGGGTGTATAGCATTAACAATAAAACACCATGCCATTGAAACGTCGAGCCATACGCGAACGTGTACTCCAAGTTCTCTATGCATACGAACTCTCTCAAGAGTCTATAGATGCTATTGTTACATACATAATGCATGACTTAATGAAGTACAATGAAGAGTACACTTTTGCTGTTTCTCTTGTTCGTAAGGTTGTTGAAAAACGAAAAGAGCTCGATGCAATTATTAAACGAAAGGTTGAAAATTGGGAGTTTGATCGGATTGCAGTTATCGATCGTATTGTTTTACGTATGGGTATTTGTGAGCTTCTCTACTTTGAAGATATTCCACCAAAAGTCTCGATTAATGAAGCTATAGAAATAGCCCGTCGTTTCAGTACGGAAAAGAGCGATAAATTTGTCAATGGAATTCTTGATTCTGTTTTTTTGGATTTGAAAAAAGAGGGGAAATTGAAAAAATCAGGACGTGGACTGTTAGATACCTCCATCAGGACTAAAACGAAAGAATGATTACCAAGGAACAAAGTACATGTAGGGAAAGCTCGAAAAGGAAGATATTTTCCTGGACACTCTTTGATTTTGCCAATACTGCCTTCTATGTTATAATTTTAACCGTTGGTTATCCTTTGTATTTCAAGGAGGTTGTTGTTGGATCTAGTGGATACGGTGATTTTTTTTGGGGACTCGCATTTAGTATCTCAATGGCATGTGTAGCAATACTTTCTCCTGTGCTTGGTGCAATAGCTGATTTTGGGACGGGGAAAAAGTACTTCTTAGGATTTTTCACCCTCCAATGTGTTATTGCAACTGCACTTCTGTACTTTGTTAAAAGCAATGATGTACTTGTAGGTATGGTGTTGCTTATCCTTGCAAACATTGGATTTGAAGCAGGGCTAGTTTTTTACGATGCATTTCTTCCCGAAATCACGTCAGAACGGAGTTACGGTCGTGTTTCAGGGTACGGCTTTGCAATGGGGTACGCAGGCTCCTTAGTTACGCTGCTTCTAGCATTTCCACTCTACAAGAATGGCTTTGTCGAATCGAATTTGCAATCAGTGAGAACAAGTTTTCTCCTTGCAGCAATATTCTTTCTCTTCTTTGCACTACCATTATTTTTTACAGTACCCGATAAACAACGAGTACGATCATTTGAAGTTAATTTTATTCGAATCGGATTTGAACGATTGAACGTTACATTCAAAAATTTTTCTGCCTATCGAAATGTTGCACGATTTCTTCTTTCCTATTTTCTCTATATCGATGGTATTAATACAATCATTGTGTTTTCATCAATCTATGCGCGGGAGACGCTTCAATTCAATATTGGGGAAATTGTTCTTTTCTTTGCTCTTGTTCAAACATCAGCAATGGTAGGGGCATTCACCTTTGGTATCGTGGCGGATCACTTGGGGAGAAAAAAAACATTAACAATTACGCTTTTACTTTGGATTGTTGTGGTTGGTGTGGCATTTCTTACTATCGATAAAGTTGTGTTCTATGGTATTGGCATCCTAGCTGGAATTGCTCTTGGATCATCACAGTCAACGAGCCGAAGTTTGATGTCAGAGTTAACACCGGAAGATAAACGAACGGAGTTCTTTGGATTCTATTCGTTCTTTGGAAAAGCATCAGCAATTCTTGGTCCACTGGTTTTTGGTGCAGTGTCATCGTTTATGAGTCAACGGTATGGAATTCTCTCTGTTGGGATTTTTCTAATTAGTGGAATACTTCTTTTACAACGAGTTAAAACAGAATGAAAGTAAATGTAGACTATATGGTGGAGCGTTATCTTCTATGTTACTTAATAATTGTTGTGGCGCTTTTTGGGGGTAGTTGTAAACAGGAGCAAGAAGAAACGAATACAAGAGGAAAGTTACATGTTCGTATACCTGAATCAATCGCACCAGTACTTATCGAAGAAATACAGACGTTTTCTTCTTTATATAAGGAATCAGGAGCTGATGTTACATACTCGATTACAACATCAGAAAATGCACTTCGCGAATTTCTCCACGATACACTTCGGATTTGTTTTTCAACTATTCCATTAAGTGACCTTCAGTTCAAAGAAGCAAAGTCAATATCGCCACATCTGAATTCTACTGTGTTTGCATACGATGCACTTGTGTTCGTTGTCAATGAAAGCAACAGAACACGTCAAATAACAACGGAGGAAGTAAAAGATATTGTAAGGGGGAAAATTCGACGTTGGCAAGATCTTTCAAAGAGCAAGCATCGTGGTACGCTTCGTGTTGCGTTAAAGGATTCAGCTGATCTTGTAGTCTATCTCCGATCATACTTTGGAGTGAACACAATTTCTATCAATTCTTGGATCCGTGTACAAACATATGAAGAGGTATTTGCTAGACTGAAGAGAGATGATTCTGTATTAGGTATTCTTCCCTTAGGGTGGTGGAATGAAGTACCAACTGATCTCGTAGCTTTGGAAGTAGCTCGTACCTCCAATGTAAGCACAACATTTCCAGTTGACTCATCAAGCTATGGCAATTTTTATTCACCTCACCTAGCATACATCCACTTGCGCTACTACCCATTTTATCGACCACTCTATGTATACTGCAGGTATGCCTATGGTAATGTTGCTGCTGGATTCACAACATTTGTAACACATTCAGAAGGACAACAGATAGTTCGCAAAATGGGTTTATTGCCAGGCACTGTAAAAATAGTGTTAAAGTAAGTTTTCAGTTATAAGTATCACCAACAAGTCACCACATGAAAGTCCTCAAAAATCAGCTCCTAATGAAAACAAATAGTATGGTTCCGAGAACTGCGAGGCATGGAATCGCCATGCGACATCAATGCGTAATGGTAGTCCAAAAATTGCTAGTCGAGTACCGAGTCCTGTGCTTATCAGGAGATCTTGAGTTACTGTGTTACCATTTCGATCTTTTCCAAATGCTTTCCATTTGTCACTGTCAGTCCATGCTGATCCCATATCAATAAAAGCAGTACCAAGAATATTTGAAAAACCTAGTGGGAGTGCTCCAAAAATTAAGTATTTTACCAATGGAAATCTCAATTCCATATTGAGAATTCCAAAGTAAGAGCCATTTTTTGCATTGTAGTTGTAACCTCGTAAAGGGAGCACTGTTGTGAAGAATGCAAAATCTTCGACATTTACAATTGGTATATCATCATTCTGGAAGCGGTAGTTGAGCCAACCCTCTGTCCCTCCGAGGAAGAAAAGTTGCCTATTTGCACCAACGCTCATGCCACCAGAAAAACGATATGCAACAATAAGGTCTTTGACAATTGGAACATACGTTCGGTAGTCTGCAGTCAGTGTTTTTATATCCAATCCTTGTTTATTGAGCTTTGGAGTACCGTAAAATGTTGCATTAAATCGTGACCCATTGTTCGGGGCGAACCAAGCACCTTGCCAAACACTGTTGTCATGCACGAATGAAATAACAGGAAGGATGAGGATACGCTTCTGGTTTCCATATATTGGGTCATTGAGATTTGGGAAGTCAAGATTTTCTCTTGTTAAGTTAAGCCAACTAATTCCGAGATCAAGTCGTTGGAAGCGTGTAAAGGGATACGATGCCATGATGGTACCACCAAAAGTTCGAAATCGGTATATCATGTTGTTGATGTAGAGAAATCGTGCACTATGGAATGCTTGGAATCCGTAATCGATTCGCAAGGGGAGAAAATAGTATGAGAGTCCATAGTCACTATTCTTGAGGTCAATCATCAAATTCATTTCAAGAACGATTTGATGATCGCCAAGCATATCACTGAAGGCAAAGATTGTACTTCCTTCTAAGCCATAGATCGTGCTGTATCCAGCAGTACCGTAGATCAAATCTGGAGTAAAGTTCAATTTGTATCGTTGGGGGATATAGTTCCCTTCACTATCGATGTTTTCACTAAATAATGTTTTGGTTGGCAAGGAAGAGGTATCATTTCGTGGGGGTACCATATCAGGTGAAAAGATAACATTTGAGTAATCTGCTTTCTCTCGTTCTGAGTAGGTCAAATCGGCGGAGGGAGATCCCACGAGTATTGTTACCTTATTCCGTATGAGTAATGTATCAGATGTTGTTGCTTTTGGAAGTAATGTTTTTGGTTTTTCGTTGCGAGGGAGATTGTACTTCATTTTAATGAACTCAGTTGGTTCCAGTTCGGTAACAGAGAGTTGACGTTCAAACGGATGAAGTAGTAAGAAAATATCGAACCCAGCTTCTGTAAGAGAGGCAAAAACCATTTTTGTCCCATCGTAAGAGACGGAGGGTTGATAAAGACCACTAAGCGAATTCGTAATGGGATAATATCGGTGTTGTTGGAAATCGTAGACATAGAAGTTTGTAATTCCATTTAAATCAGAGACAAAAAGTAGTTTTGTTCCATCGGGTGATGGACGAGGGGAACTCTCTATACTGCGTGGGAGGTCGAGTACTCGTGTAATTATATTCGTTGTGAGGTCAATGGCGTAAATATCCCGTTGCCCGTAATCATGGTTAACAATTTTAAAATTAGAAGGGATTGATTCCGATGAGAAGTATATGCCTCGATCAGATACGAAGTAAAGTGTTTTCCCATCAGGAGAAAAGATAGGGTCTTCATCTGTAAAAATATCGTTTGTAAGATTTCTTAACTCCATTGTCTCGAGGTTATATACATAAATATCAGATTGTGGTGTTTTTAATCCGACGAATGTTAGGAATCGACCATCGTGGGACCATTCCACCGAAAATATTCCATCCAGATCAAATGTAATTTTTTTCTCTTTGCCGGTTTCAACATCAATGATAAAAATTGCATCCCGTTCACCTGCTTTCACTGCAACAGCAATAGATTTCCCGTCTGGTGACCAGGTAAGACCAGGTGTCAAAAGATGGAGTTCTTCAAAATTGTTTGTTCGTTGTCCTTCTACAAGTTTCTTGAGTATTTTCCCATCATCGAGTGACATGAGATAGATGTCGAAGTAATCGTCACGATCGGAGATAAATGCTACTTTATTCCCCTGTGGTGAAATTGCTGGGCTTGTATTGTAAAAATTTTGTTCTTTCTTATGATCCGTCAACCGTTTATGGCTAAAATCAGATGGCGCTTCACGCTTTGCGATGTCGGGCCAATAGTATACTTTTTGTTCTTTTTTCCAACGTTCTGAAAGCTCCTTCACAGAAAGATTGATTGCTGCTTTAAAACCTTTATCGATGTTTCTTTGACTCTTTATCTTACTAAAAATCTCAGCAATTTTCTCTTCACCATACTTTGTAGCAATATAGTACCAAACAGATTGTCCACCACGGTATGCGAAGTAGCCATCGAGATTTTGAATATCGGGGAGATAGTTGTTGACTGTTGCATCGCGGAGAAACATATCAGAGTTCGTTTCCCATTGTTGAGACGCATACTCGCAAATTCCTTCATTGAGCCATGCAGGTAATTGGACTGCAGAGCTGCTCGAGATCAATGATTGAATAGTTCCACCGTAAAACATGTCATTGAGGACGGCATGTACTAGTTCATGGTGAATAACATGGCGAAATTGTGCATAGTTTCCTTCAAAGGGTACAACTACTCTGTTCTTAAAAAGTTCGGTAACGCCACCGATACCTTCCTCTAAATATTCCCATACAACATTTGTTTGTTGGAATTCGTTGTGTGAGTTGTATACAATAATGGAAATACGATTTGTTATTTCGTACTTAAAAAGTTGTCGAATAGACTCGTATGCACGCTCAGCAGCAATCGCTGTAAACTGGGCAATTTCATAACCATTCTGTGAAAAGTATATATCGAAGTGCTCTGTTTGGATATACTCCCACTCGAAATTTTTGTATTGGACTTTGTTTTTTCCAAATACTGAATTTTGAGCTTGTACACTGTTCAGAATACTTATAAAAATGATTATTGTGAGAAAAAGCTTATTCATACTGTTACCTCTGTACTGTCTATAGTTCCTACAAAATATTAAAGAAATCAAAAAGAATTGCAAATGCAGAACCTAAGTAGAAAAAATAGATTTTTACTAGAGTAATCTTTTATTCTGATAAATTCATTATTATTTTATGGTACTAATGAATAAGGAAATGCATCCAATATATAGAAGATAAAAGGGGTAGTTTCTATGTTCGTAATAAAAGAGAAAAAGTTTTTATCACCCACAGTTGCACAGTTTACTATTGTTGCTCCATTCATTGCACCAAAACGGAAGCCAGGAAATTTTGTAATGCTTCGTGTGCATCCGAAAGGTGAACGGATTCCGATAACATTGGTAGATAGTAATCCAACCGATGGGACAATCACACTCATTGTTCAGGGTATTGGGAAAACAACAAAGGAACTGCTGTTGAAGAATAGTGGAGACTCAATTCCCGATGTTGTAGGTCCACTGGGGAATCCAACACCAATTCTGCAAAACAAACGAGTGGTTTGCATTGGTGGTGGTGTAGGAACAGCTGAGTTACTACCAATTACCCGTGCTCTCTATGAGAGTGGGTGTATGATTACTTCTATCATAGGTGGAAGAACGAAAGAACTTGTGATCCTTGAAGAAGAAATGAAAGCATGTTCAAGAGAATTGGTCGTTACCACAGATGACGGATCTTATGGAAAGAAGGGTGTTGTGACTGATCCGTTGAGAGAACTCTTAATGAACGGTACCTCAATTGATGCTGTGTATGCAATTGGTCCTCTGCCTATGATGAAAGCAGTTGCTGATGTAACTCGACCATATGAAATAAAAACATACGTTAGCTTGAATACAATTATGGTGGATGGCACAGGGATGTGTGGTGGATGCAGAGTCACTGTTGGGGGGGAGGTGAAGTTCGCATGTGTAGATGGGCCAGAATTTGATGGGCACAAGGTTGATTTTGATGAATTATTGATGCGAAATAGATCCTACGTAGTAAGTGAACGGGTAGCACTGGAGCGTTTTGAACATGGCAAGGGAACATGCAAGTTGGAGGCTATACAATGAACACGCTGAAACCATCTGAGAGAATGAAAATTCCGAGAAATCGTGCTATTGAACAGTCACCGGAAGAACGAATACGAAATTTCGAGGAAGTATCGAAAGGATTTGATGAAGAACGAGCGTTGATAGAAGCATCGCGTTGTTTAGAGTGTAAAAATCCGGTGTGTATAGAGGGCTGTCCAGTAAATGTAGATGTTATATCGTTTATACGTCTTATTACAGAGAAGAAGTACCTCGAAGCAGTTCAGAAAATTCGGGAGACAAATTACCTACCCGCAATTTGTGGGAGGGTGTGTCCTCAAGAAGAACAGTGTGAAAAAGTCTGTACCCTTGGAAGAAAGTACGAGCCTGTTGCGATAGGGAAGCTCGAGCGATTTGTGGCAGATTATGAGATGAGTATTGGTGGGTTTGTCGTACCGACGATTGAAACAAAACGAAAAGAAAAGGTTGCGATTGTTGGCTCCGGTCCTGCTGGACTTACTTGTGCAGCCGAATTAGCAAAAATGGGATACAACGTAACTATTTTTGAGGCTCTCCACGATGTGGGAGGCGTTCTCCGGTATGGTATTCCTGAATTTCGGTTGCCACGAGAAATACTCGATGTAGAGGTTGACCGTATTAGGCAATTAGGTGTTCAGATTTATACAAACTTTGTTGTTGGTCGTACAGCAACTGTTGATGATCTTTTCGATGAGTGGGGATTCAGTGCTGTGTTTCTTGCTAGTGGTGCAGGTACACCACACTTTATGGGAATACCTGGAGAAAACTTGAATGGGGTTTATTCGGCTAATGAATTTTTAACCCGTGTAAATTTAATGAAAGCGTACAAATTCCCTGAGTATGATACTCCAATACGAATCGGAAACGAGGTTGCTGTGATTGGTGGCGGGAATACAGCAATGGATGCTGTTCGCACAGCTCGTCGGCTAGGTGCAGAGAAAGCATACCTTATATATCGCCGTTCAAGAGCTGAAATGCCAGCTCGTCTTGAGGAGATTCATCATGCCGAAGAAGAAGGTGTTGAATTTATCCTGCTTACTAACCCAACACGAATTATCGGTGACGAACAGAAGAACGTCGTTGCTATTGAGTGCCAGCGGATGGAGCTTGGTGAGCCAGATGCATCAGGACGTAGGAAACCTATACCTATCCCGAATTCTGAGTTTGTACTCCCTGTTCAAACTGTGATTGAAGCAGTTGGTCAAGCTCCGAATCCAATTATCCAAGCAACAACACCAGGGCTGGAAACTACGAAGAAAGGTACCGTTGTATCTGACGAACAACAAGCAACGAAACGGCAAGGTGTATTCGCTGGTGGTGATTTAACGAGAGGGGGTGCTACTGTCATTCTCGCAATGCGTGATGGACGGAAAGCAGCTGAAGCAATTCACAAGTATCTCCAAAACTCTCACTAGTTGATAAGCGAAGCATGAGCTTCGCTTATACGAAATCTACCGACAAAAAGGAAGAATTTACCGAAACACTGAGACTACAACACTTACAATACAGTATATTGTATACAAACATCTCTGAATATCGAACGGCAGGACATTAGAGGTGTTAGAATGAGAAGTATTCTTTTTTCTTAGTCAATTCATTCATATGAGGAGAACAATGAAAAAGTACAGTGCTTTCGTACTACTTTTTTTCTCATTGTCCATGTACGGACAAGTAACAGATTCCATTTCTCAGCAACGGATATTGACACTCGAACATGCTGTGAATCTTGCACTCGAAATGAATACTGAATTGAAAGTTGCAGAAATGGAGGTTAAAAAATCCGAAAAAAAATTGCTTGAGGCATACGGTGGTTTGTTGCCCCAAGTGAACCTCAGTGGTCAATATCAACGATACATCGACTTACCTGTAATATTTTTACCTCCTGGATCACCATTTGGAACGACATTGAAAATTGGAGCTGAGAATTCTTATGCAGCTTCTGCTTCGTTTTCAGTCCCTCTTTTCTCGTGGGCATTGTACCAAAGTATAGGTATTGCATCCAATGCATTGGATATCTCAAAACGGTCGTACACATACACAAAAAGTAAAGTTATCAGTGATGTTAAAAAAGCATTTCTTACAGCGCTCCTTACACGAGAAACGCGAAATGTCATGCAACAGAGTTTAAAAAATGCACTCGATAATTTCGAGAATGTCAAACGACTTCAGCGAGGTGGAACACTTTCAGACTACGATGTACTCCGTGCAGAAGTTCAAGTTGAAAATTTAAAACCCGTCGTTTTGCAAATGGAAAACAACTACCAACTTGCGCTGGAGCAATTGAAAGTTGTTATTGGATTAGATGCAAGAGAATCTATCGATATTACAGGTGAAATCGATTTCAAGGAACCGTATGCAATTCCAACACAAGAGCAAGTAATCGATGAGCTCATTAAGAACAATCCCCAAATAGCAATTTTGGAACAGCAAGTAAAAATCAATGCAAAAACTATAGCTCTTGAACGCTCATCATATTTACCTACAGTGGTTGGAATTGGAAGTTACCAGTACCAAGCACAGTCGAACGATTTTAAATTTTCGAATTATCATTGGGTAAAGACGACACTCGTTGGTTTGCAAGTCCAGATTCCACTCTTCAACGGCTTTAAGACGTATGCACGTGTAAGTCAAGCTGAAATTGGATTACAACAAGCTGAGAGACAGAGGAAAACAGCAACAGAGGCGTTGAAGACGCAAGCATTAAGTATTCTCTATAGAATTGAACAAGCTGTAAAACGGGTGCAAGGACAAAATAAGACTGTTGCACAAGCTGCTCAAGGATATGAAATAGCACGCAGGCGCTTTGAAACCGGTCTTGCAACGCAACTCGAAGTGAATGATGCAGAACTTGCACTTCGTCAGGCAAAACTCAATCGTTTGCAGGCAATTTACGATTTGAAAATTGCTGAAGCCGAATTAGAAACTGTGTTAGGAAAACAACAATAAATAGTGTACGAAGGAGAAACGTATGAAAAAAACTGGTGTTTTACTAATAGGAGTATTGCTTCTGTCAATTGTACTTCTTGGCTGTTCGAAAACTGATTCTCCAAACACTACTGATGTAATTCCAATTGGAGTAAAAATAGTGACATTAAAGAACATCCAACGTAATATTGAGCTTGTTGGTACACTTGCAGCATGGCGGGAAGCAAATCTTGCAGCCCAGACAACTGCACGAATCGAAAATATCTATGTTGAAGAAGGTACTCGAGTAAATGAAGGCGACTTATTATTTGAGATGGATGATACTCAACTTGCTCAAGCTCGTATACAGTACCAGGTCGCTAAGGACAACTTTGAACGATTACGGCCTCTCTACGAAACAGGGTCTATATCTCAATCCCAATTTGACCAAGTTAAAGCTGCGTATGAAACCGCCGAAAAAACTTATAAACTCCTTTTAAAAAACACACAATTCCGTGCTCCATTTAGTGGAGTAATTACAGCAAAGAGGTACAATCCAGGTGAAATATTTTTACTCTCGCCAACAGGGATGGGGGCGCCAAGTATTGTAACGCTAATGCAGCTCAATCCATTGAAACTTGTATTAAATGTAAGTGAATCTAATCTCGTTGATGTAAAAGTTGGACAGGAAGTAACAATAACAACAGATTTGTTTCCAGGAGAAGTGTTTAAGGGAACGGTCAATAAAATTAACCCAGCAATTAATCCTTCAACACGAACATTCCAAGTCGAAATAAAAATACCGAATCCTCGAGAGCGATTGAAACCTGGTATGTTTGTCCGTGCAAGTATCAATGTGGGGCTAGTCAGGGGTATTACAATACCTCGATCTGCTGTCGTTCGCCAAGTTGGTACATCCCACTACTATGGATTTATTGTACGTGGGCACAATGCAAAACGTATTGATTTTGAGATTGGAAGAGAATTTGACGAAGAGGTAGAAATTGTACGTGGACTCGCCCAGGGTGATTCGTTAGTGGTCAAGGGTCAGTCATTATTGAAAGATGGCCAAAGAATCGATGTAAAAGAGGTCATTGATTAAAGAAGGAGAGCAGAACCATGAATTTACCTGAAATATCGGTACGTAGACCAATAACCACGATTATGCTTTTTTTAGCGATAATCATTATTGGGTATGTATCATTCGATCGATTGCCAATAGACTTATTCCCAGAAATCGAACCTCCTATAATTAGTGTTTTGACTCAGTATCCAGGTGCAAGTGCACAGGATGTTGAACTTAATGTAACGAAACGAATCGAGAGTGGATTAGGGTCTGTACCAAATCTTAAAAAATTATACTCAACTTCTGTGGATAACCTTTCTGTTGTTGTGCTCGAATTTGAGTATGGCTCAAATTTGGATGAAGCTTCGAATGACATACGGGCTGCACTCGAGTTTACAAAACGTTACTTACCGGACGATGCAGAAAATCCAGCTATCTACAAGTTTAGTACAAACATGATGCCTATCATGTTTTGGGCAGTACAGGCGAAGGAAAGTTACAGTGGATTAAATAAACTGATTGAACGAGAAATAGTCGATCCATTGAAACGTATTAATGGTGTAGGCACAGTCCAAGCGACAGGTGGTCCTGTACGGCAAATCCTCATTCATATCGATCCAAAGAGATTAGAGGCATACAATCTTTCTGTGTCCCAAATAGCCCAAATTCTGCAAGCCGAGAATGTCAACATCCCCTCAGGTACATTAAAAATGGGTGATATGGAGTACAACATTCGAGTACCTGCAGAATTTAAAAGTGCAGAAGAGATTAAAGATATTGTCATTACTGCACAGGGTGGAAGAATCGTTTATCTCAAAGATGTTGCAACAGTAAAAGATAGTTTGAAGGATCGAACGATTAATGTTCGGCTCAATGGTGGTATTGGTTTGCAATTAATGGTGCAAAAACAATCCGGTGCAAATACAGTCGAAGTTGCAAGAAGTGTGAAAGCGAAAATTGAGGAATTAAAGAAAAATCTTCCACCAGATGTGAAGATCGATCTCATTTATGATTCATCGGAATTTATTATTGCATCGATCAACAACTTGAAAGAAGCTGTTTTACTTGGTGCACTGCTTGTTACGGTTGTAATACTAGTGTTTCTCAGGAAGTGGCGTGCAACACTCATCATCATTGTCACTATGCCGGTGTCACTCATAGGAGCCTTTATCTACTTATACTTCTCTGGAAACACAATCAACATTATTTCACTTGCTGCACTCTCTATTGCAGTTGGTATGGTTGTTGACGACGCTATTGTAATCCTAGAAAATATAACTCGACATGTCGAGAGAGGAGCTCGTCCTCGTGAAGCAGCAGTCTTTGGTTCTACAGAAGTAGGACTTGCTGTTACTGCTTCAACGCTTACAATTGTTGCAGTCTTTTTCCCCCTAGTGTTTATTTCTGGAATTGCCGGTATTCTTTTTAATCAACTTGGGTATCTTGTTACGGTAATGATCCTTGTGTCGTTACTCGCCTCGCTCACTTTAATACCAATGATGGCATCCAGAATGCTGAAGTCACGGAAAGAAGAGAAACCAATACAAAATCCTTCGTTGAGAAAACTTGACCAACGATTTGCTTCGATGTTTGAATCACTCGATGCGTTGTATGCATCAATTCTTGAATGGGCATTGAACAATAGAGCAAAAGTACTTTACATTGCACTTGGGATCTTTCTCCTATCAGTGGTGCTCTTGCTGTTTACGAGTACCGAATTCATGCCTCGCTCTGATTCATCACAATTTTCAGTAACGCTCGAACTCGAAGCTGGTCGCAGACTTGAAGAAACTATTGAGTACGTAAAGAAAATCGAAGACATTATCAAACGCGATTTCCCTGAAGTACGCTTTGTTTCCGTCGTTTCGGGTGTCAATGATCAAGGGTTCTCTGGCATTATCTTTGGAATGAAGGAAGGGTCAAATGTTGCAACTTTCAGAATGCGTACAACAAAAGTGTGGGAACGAAATCGTTCCATATTTGAAATTGCAGATGCACTACGTGAAAAAATCAAGCCATTCCCTGGTGTTAAAAACCTTATTGTCAATACAGGTGATATGTCTTCATTTTTAACAGGATCACCGATCGAAGTTGATATTATTGGTCCAGATTTAGAACAATCGTATATCGTAGCAACGAAACTCTACGAGTACATGAAAAAGTTAGAAGGTACACGTGATGTTCGCATTGATATAGGTGAACCACGTTTGGAACTTCAAATATCTCTCCAACGCGATAAGATGGCACTCTGTGGACTCAATACGGCAATGGTTGCAACAACTATCCGAAACCATTACTACGGAAGTACACCAACTAAGTACCGTGAGCTTGGCGAAGAATACGATATTTTCATCAGTTTACCACCATCAATGAAAAACAAGGTTGCTGATATTGAAAATCTCCCAATTAAAACAATGCTGGGTACAACTGTTCGTTTAAAGGATATTGGGAAGGTAGTCGAAGCGTATGCACCACAGCTCGTTAAACGAAAAGAGCAGGAACGAGTTATAGCAGTACTCTCGGACGTTAAAGGACGTGCTTTGGGTGATGTAGCTGCCGATATTAAAAAGTATGCTTCTACATTAGAACTTCCACCAAATACAACAATCATGTATGCAGGTCAGGTTGAAATGCAATCCGACACATTCAAGGATTTATTTTTCCTCCTTGCATTGAGCATTATTCTTGTGTACATGGTTATGGCATCACAGTTTGAATCCCTTATTGATCCATTCATTGTGATGTTCTCCGTTCCGTTTGCATTTACGGGTGTTTTCATTGCTCTCTTTCTCACTGGAACACCATTCAGCGTTGTAGCATTTCTTGGAAGTATTATGCTTGTAGGAATCGTGACAAAGAATGCAATTGTCCTTGTGGATTATACAAATATTACACGAGCACGTGGTTTCGAATTACGTCATGCAATTGTCTACGCCGGCCGAAATCGTTTACGTCCTGTATTGATGACAACAATCACAACATTGCTTGGTCTATTGCCACTTGCTCTTAGCCGAGGAGAAGGTGCTGAAGTATGGCGACCTCTTGGCATTGCCACTATTGGCGGCTTATTCTTCTCATCACTTATCACACTTATACTTGTACCAGTTCTCTACTGTATTTTCGAAACAAGAGTAAAACCAAAGAAGGTTGTTGATTAATCGAAGGGTGAAACTATGAAAGCAGTAATGATTGTCTATAATCATGGTATAACTGAAGAAGTAGATGAAGCATTGGAATCATTGAAAATTCGTGGGTACACTCGATTCCTCAATGTCCATGGTCAAGGAAGTACTAACGGTGAACCTCATCTAGGTACACATATCTGGCCAGGGCTCAATGCAGTTGTGTTAACTGTTATCGATGATAAGCTCGTGCAACCTTTGTTGGATAAAGTCCGGGCGATTAATGCGGAGGCTGAGGAACAAGGGATTCATGCATTTGTGTGGAATATTGAGGCAATGGTGTAAAAGTAAAAAAGCCCCGATTTATCATCGGGGCTTTTACTTTTTCGTTGTGTGAAGTGCGGATTATCGAAGCTTAAAATCAAAGGGGACATAGACTTTTGCAGTTACTGGACCAGTTGACATCATCGCGGGCTTATAAGTTGATTTCATTGCTGCTTCGATCGCAGCATCGTTAAATACATCGCTTGTGCTACGGGCAATTTTTGCCTGAATAGGTTTTCCTTGTGGATCGACTGTAACTTCAACAATAACTTTTCCCTCCATTCTCATCCGATATGCAATTTCTGGGTACTTAGGTGTTTCTCTCTTTACTATTTGTGGAGGTGATTCAATCGCTACAAATGGCTTTGGTGCAGGTGGCTCCTCAGCACTAGGAGCAGGTGGCGGAGTAGAGGTTTGTTCCTGAGCTGTTTGCTGAGGTTTGGGTTCTGGTTGAGTTGCTAACTGCGGTGTACTCTGTTGCTGTTGAGGTGGCTGTGGTGTGGTAACTTTTGGTTGTTCTATAGGTTGCTTTTGTTCAGACCTAGCCTCAGTTTTTACACTGGGCTGTTGAGGTTGTTGCTTTGTTTCTGGTTGTCGCTGTTCTTTTGTAGTAGGTTGAGCTTTTTGTTCTGAAATAGGTGCTTGAACTTGTGTTTGCTGTTCGTTTGCAATTGGTTGCTGTTCTTGTTGGGGTGCACTTTCTTGTGGTGACCTTGAAGTAAGGAGCCAAACACCGAGAGCAATGATACCAACGACAGCTGCAGCAATAACCAGAATTTTTGGGCTCCCTTTTTTCTCTTCAACTTCAGAAGGTTCCTGTTGTGCTAGCTCTCTAGCAGGTTGTTGAGATTCAAGCTTTTCTTCTTCACCTTTTGCTTTTAGTTTTGCAAGTTGTTCGATTTTCTGTTCGTACTCTTTTGCAACCACATTGTTTGGATCGATAATGTAAATACGTCGAATTTCTTCAAGCGCATGTTCGTAGTCACCTTTTTCGACGTATTCATCAGCCCGATGGAGATATTGACTCTTCAATTTTTCAAGAGCAGCCTCTTTTTCTTTTGCGTCTTTTGGTTCTTGTGCCTTTTCAGCAAGTCGCCGTTGAGAATCGTTTATTGCACGCTCGATCATTGGAGGGAGTGACTTGATAACTTCCTGCTTGAAGTCTGGTGTAATGTTTGGATCAGTCAGTTTTAAGATTTGTTTTTCGAGTGCAATGATATAGATGTTCTTTGTATCTGCTGCTTTTACTTCTTTGAGTTCGTCGAGAGCATCCTGAATGTTACCATTTTCAACTTTTCTCTGAACATCATGCAAACGGTCAATGATAAATTGCTGTGTTGTCAATTTTTCTTGGGGCTCCATCGTCTAATCCTTTTTCACGTTACATATAGATGTTTGTAGATTCACCTGCTTGAAATAGTAAAGAACACTTATATTAATTTCCACCTCCCGCTGCTTCTTGTTGATCATTTGGATAAATGAGTTTTAGTGTTTGTCCAGTTTGTTGGGCATGGCGTATTTGACTTTGGCGTATGCGAGATTCTGCTTTCTTAATTTCTTTGTTCAAGGGATCGATAAGGTAGGCTTTAGCGATTTCATCGAGTGCTTTTGCAAATTCCTTTTGCTTTTGAAATTCTTCGGCAGCACGAAGGTGTACAAAAATTAATTGACTTTTTTCATCATCAGGAAGTGGTGTCTCAAGAATAGAGCTTTCTTGTTCTTCCTTCAGTTCTTCGTGGCTTTGTGCAGCGATAATTTGTTCCTCGAGAGCTTTCAATTCTTCGTTCTCAGGATCAACAGCGTACCCCATAGCTATTTCGATGAGGGCTTCATCGTACACCTTTTCTTTGAAAAGTTTCCGTGCTTGTCGAAGGTGTGTTTTAACTTTTTCTTCCTTTTCTTCAATGGCTTTTTTCTTAAGCCATTCTTCTTTCTGTTGAAGAATAGTGTTTTTTAATGAGAGCACTTCTTCGTTTGTCGCATCGATAATGAGTGCGTTTTGAAGTTCTGCCAGTGCTCCATCAAAATCGTGGTGAATAAGAGCTTCTTTTGCCAAGAAAATTATTTTCTTTATAGCTTTTGCATTTTCTTCTTGTTGTTGACGTTTTCTGTCTTCTTCTTGAGCTTGTTCAATTTCTGCTTCGAGGGCTTTCAGTTCAGCATTTTCGGGGTCGAGTACCATTGCTCTTGTCACTTCCATGAGAGCATTCTCGAATTCATGTTTTGCGAGGTATTTCTTTGCCGTAAGAATCATCTCATCAAGTTGTCGTTTTCGGTCTTCTTGTTCTTTTCGTTCTTGCCACTGGATGTATGCATTCTTAATAGTTTTTTCTAATTCGATGAGTTCTTGGTTGTTTGGGTCGTATGCATACCCACCTGCAACTTCAGCAAGTGCTTCATCGAACGCTTCATGTTCTAAGAAGTCTTTTGCGCGTTGGATATGTCCACGAATCGCTGTTGCACGGAGTTCCTCTTCGTGTTTACGACGTTGTTCTTCCTGATATTCATGAAATTCTTGTTGTATCTGAGCTTCAAATTTTTGAATCGTTTCGTTTAATGGATCGAGGAGGAACGCTTTTGCAATTTCATCGAGAGCTTTTCCGTACTCATGTTCTGAAGCTAAACGAGATGCTTCCTCGAGGTGTGCTGCTATTTTTTCTGCTGTATTGTCAATAGGAGTAATGAGTTCCTCTTTTTGTTTAAGAAGTGCTTCCTCTTCTGCTTTTTTCTTTTCTTGTGCAGCGAGAATGTCTTGCTCCATGTGCTTCACATCTTCATCAAAGGGATTGATGATAAATGCGAGCGCAACTTCGCCAAGTGCATCTTCGAATCGACCTTCGTTGAGGTACTTTCTCGCTTTCGTTAGGTATTGGAAGATGCGCTCTTTGTCAGCTCGACGTTTAGCTTCCGATTCAGCACTCTCACCAAGGAGTGCTCGTTCTCGTTCGAGTTGCTCTAGGCGTCGGAGTTCTTCCTCTTGTTGCTTCCGAATCATTTCCTCTTCGATTCGACGTTGTTCTTCAGCTTTCCGTGCAGCTTCTTCCTGTGCGGCAAGAATTTTCTTTTCACAATTCTGAAGGTCTTCGTTGATAGGATCGAGAACATACGCTCGAGTAATAACGCGGAGTGCATCTGAAAATTTTCCCTGCGCTGCTAAGCGTTCAGCATTTTCAATATGTTTCTGAATTGCAGCAAGAATGGCTTCTCGTTTTTTGCGCTGTTCCTCTTCTCGTTTTCGATAGAGTTCAAGTTGTTTTTGTTGTTCAAGTTCTTGTGCTTCGCGAATTTTTCGTTCAAGAGCAAGGACTTCTTCATTAAGAGGATCAACGACGACAACAAATGCCAATTCACTCAGTGCTTCGTCATAGTGTCCTGCAGAGTATAGCTCATGGGCATGCTGGAGGTATTGTTTAATTTTCTGTTGTTGAGCTGCTTTGCGTGCTTCCTCTTCTTTTCGTCGTTTTTCTTCCTTTTCTTGTTGGAGTCGAGCAAGTTGTGCTTTAATTGCTTCTTGACGTCGTCGTTCTTCTTCTTGTTGGCGACGCTGGCGTTCTGCTTCCTCTCGGGCACGTGCTTCTTCTTGTGCACGAAGTATTCGATTTTCTAATTCATGAATTTTCTCATTCGCAGGTTCAAGGAGATAAGCGCGAGTAATTTCATCAAGAGCACGATTGTATTCACCTTTTGCTTCGTACTCCATGGCACGTTGGAGGAAGGCCTGAATTTTTGCTTCGATGGCCTTCCTCCTCATTTCTTCTTGTTTTCGCCGTTCCTCTTCTTCCTTTTTGCGTAAGAGCATTTCTTGCTCTTGCTTTGCAGCAACGGCAGCAGAACGTTGTGCTTCAACAATAGCAAGATTTGAAATGTGTTCGAGGGCAGCAGGAATTGGTTGAGGCCCTGAAGGTTGAGGGGTTCCTTCTGAAGCTTTTTGCTGAGTTACAAGGGAACGAACTCGTTCTTCGTATGCGAGTGCGTAAAGATTTCGAGGGTCTTTTGCACGTGCTTTTTTAATTTCTTCAAGCGCTGCAACGTAGTTTCCTTCTCTCACTAACTTGTCAGCAAGTTTTAGGTACGTTGCAACTTCTTTTAATTGCTCGGCACTCCGAGGAATTTCTTGCCCTTTTGCCATAAATCACTATCCTTTCTAACCTCTCGAGTACTTTTTTACCGCTCCCCTCTCTACTTTCCTTGCCAAGTTCATTGTAGAGAATTTCTTGCTATTTGTCAACAGGTTTATTGAGGTTATTGTTGGAAAATTAGGAAAGAACTTCTATTGATCTGCGCTAAGTTCTGTCGGGGTGAGAGGATTCGAACCTCCGACCCCCTGCGCCCAAGGCAGGTGCTCTAGCCGGGCTGAGCTACACCCCGATCAGCATATAAGGTACAAAATTTTGTTCTCTTAGTCAATTCGTTATATATAAATGTCGTTTGATTTTTTGTGTTGGAGTTTTTTCGAAAGGTTCTGGTTGTTCGATGATTCGAACTACGCGTGAAAAAGAGGGAACTTGTTGATTAACTTCTGTGCGGAGTGTTTCTAAAATCAATTTTATTTTCTGTTTCACGTGAGATTCGGTGGCTTGTTCAGAGGCACACTCAGCATCGATTTTTTCGTAATCTAAATATACACGTGCGACAAGTTGGCCACCTTCTTCATATACTAGAGATTCTAACACATATTCGGATCGATTGATAATGGATTCAATGACTTCTGGATAGATGTTTTCTCCATTTGCCCCGAGAATTATATTCTTTAAGCGTCCTGTAATGTACAAGTAACCGTCTTCATCGAGATATCCTAAATCCCCAGTCCTAAACCATCCATCAGCAGAAAGGACTTCAGCTGTACGTTCAGGGTCCTTGTAGTACCCTTTCATAACGTTTGGACCGCGTACTACGATTTCACCTATTTTTGTTTGAGAATCAGCGTTTTCTATCCTTACTTCTACTTCTGGTAACAGTGGTCCAGTGGAGCGGTACTTTGTTTTATAAGCATCTGAGCCTGCTATGAGAGGTGCTGTTTCAGTTAAGCCATATCCAATTGCATACGGAAATTCTGCTTCGATGAGGAATTGTTCGACGTCGGGAGCAAGGGGTGCACCACCGATACCAAAGAAGCGAAGTCGTCCACCAAATACTTGTTTGAGTTTGGAACCAGCCATTTTGTTGATTCGTTTACGAATAGTTGGAACTCGATATAAAAATTTTGTGAGTGTGCGTTTTTTTATTTCTGGAAGAATGCGTGTCTTGTATATTTTTTCAATAATGAGAGGAACAGAGAGCATCGCCGTAGGTTTTACTTTCGTAAGTGCGTCAAGTAGAATTGTTGGTGTGGGAGGTTTTTTTATGTAGTAGATGGTTGCACCACACATAAACGGTACAATAAATCCTATAGTGCATTCATAGACGTGAGCAAGAGGAAGGATTGAGAGTAATGTATCGTTGGATGTGATATTAGGCAACTTAGCAGCTTGGGTAGCATTCCAAACAATATTTTTATGCGTGAGCATGACACCTTTTGTATGACCTGTGGTACCTGAAGTATATATAATTGCCGCGATATCATTTTCACCTACGCCAGATGGAAGTTTTCCGGCAAGCTCCATGACTAGTGTACGGATTTTTTGAAGTTCTTTCCCACCTTCTATTATTAGTTTACGGAGTGTTGTTTTGGATGTTGTTGGTTTGAGAAGACTAAATGTATCTAGAAGAACAATAGCGTTGAATGAAGCTAAATCAAGTTCTTCAATTTTGTGATAGTACCGCTCTGAGACAAAAATAATCTTACATTCCGAATGACGAATAATATGATGTATATCAGAGGCATGGAATTCAGTTAAAATTGGAACTGCAATAGCACCTGAAGTAGTTACTGCAAGGTAAGCAAGACACCACTGTGGGCTATTTTCACCGAGGATAGCAACACGATCGCCATGACTTATTCCATGCGTTCGAAGGAATTGGATGAGGTGGTCTACTTCACGTCGGACGTCAGCATAAGTAAGAGGATGGTCATCAACGAATGAAAGTGCTGGTTTTCTGGAATATTGAACAACACTCTTAGTAAAAATTTCTTGTATCGTATACGTAACCATTTATCAAAAGGTAATTAAAAATAGCAAAAAGAAAAATTTTTTAGGAGGATATAGCATTGTTTAAATATTAATTGTATAATTGTTCTCAATTAGGACAAAATTGACCAAGGAAGGGTAACACTATGGGATGGACAGAGTTTGAGCGAAAGTTAATGGAAATCAATGGGAATTGGTTTTTAAATCATGAAGACCCTCACTATTGGGAAGTTCTTGAACGAATTATGAAAGAAGAACTCCCACAGTACAAACATGAAGATATTAAGAAAGCACTCGAACAAGCAAAAATTGCACTCTTACCGCCAATTTCAAAAATTCGTATTTCACGGTGGCTCCAGGCGAATATGCCAGAGAATCCAAACGATCCACCATCCTCTTTTCTTTCATCACCGTTACCACCAAAGGAGTAATGCGAGTCGAATGCTTGCTCTCTTCATTGAAAGTTTGTTGAATAAGCACTACCTTTTGAAAAAAGGTGCGTATGAAAGTACTTGTCATTGAAGATGAGCAAAAGGTTGCTCGTTTCCTTAAAAAAGGATTAGAAGCCGAGGGGTTTGAGGTTGACGTTGCTGAGGATGGTGAAAAGGGTGAGAAGGCAGCACGAACAGAGCAGTACGACGTGATTCTCCTTGATGTTTTACTGCCTGTGAAAGATGGGTTTTCAATTCTAAGAGACTTGCGACACGATAAAATAAAAACACCGATCATTATGCTTACTGCTCGTTCTGACACCGAAGATATCGTTGGCGGATTAGAACAAGGAGCCGATGATTACCTTTGTAAGCCATTTTCATTCGATGTTCTTCTGGCACGTATTCGATCTGTGTTAAGGCGGAGTGCACAATCGCAAGTCAAATTAAAATACAAAGATTTAGTGCTCGATACAGTAACCCACAAAGCTCAACGTGGTGGGAAGACCATTGAGTTAACAAGTCGTGAGTATGCACTCTTAGAGTACTTTATGCGTAATCAAGGAAAACTCATTACTCGATCTGAACTTGCAAGGGAAGTATGGGGGTATAATTTTGATCCCGGCACTAATGTCGTTGATGTGTACGTTACACATTTGCGAAAGAAAATTGATAGTGAGCATAAAGTAAAACTTTTTCAAACAGAACGAGGGAAAGGCTATTACTTGTCTGATAAAAAACTTTCCTTCAAATAGGGTGGAATTTACAATTATCCCTCTATGAAGTTTTTTCACTCCATACGTAGTAAATTAACCTTGTGGTATGTTCTGATTCTATTTATCACAATTTGTGGTTATGGGGTGGCAGCGTACCTTATTACACGGAGAACACTCCTAGAAAATTTAGACTACTCCTTACGGAACGAAGTACGATGGGTGAACGAATTCATCGAACCCAAAGCTAAACGAATTCGATTGAAACGAGCAGCAATTCGTGAACTCGAAGCGTTGAGGAAAGCTCAAACGAAGGAAAGTCTTGCTAAAGCGGATTCGCTTGAACGCGAACGGGTGGAAACGGATGAAATATGGAATCAGATATACCAACATACGCTCATGAGTCCTCGACGACACTACATACAAATACTCGATCGAAATGGCGATGTGCTGTTTCGTTCACAGAATCTTCATGATAACACTCTACAGTATCCTGATATCCCTTACCAATGGGTTAATATTGTAACTGTCGAAGGATTTAATGGTGAAACACTACGAATGGCACTAATGCAAACCGACTATGTTAAAATTTTTGTTGCCTACCCATTAACACCGGTGTATGAAGTACTTGATGACTTCTTCTACAATGCAATGTTGATTGCACCTTTTGCTTTACTAATTTCTGTCATAGGAGGATGGTTTTTAGCGAGTAAATCACTGAAACCAGTTGATGAACTTACAAAGGCTGCACGAGAAATAACAGCTCAAAATCTAAGTCGTCGATTGCCGGTCTATGATGTTGACGATGAAATTGGTCGTTTGACGGCGCAGTTTAATGACATGATTGAGCGTTTAGAAGCGTCATTCAACCAGGTACAGCAGTTTTCAGCAGATGCATCGCATGAATTAAAAACCCCTTTAACAATCATGCGTGGAGAAATTGAGGTTGCCCTACGAAATAAACGGATTTCTTCTTCTACACGCGAACTTCTCCAGAGCTTGTACGACGAGGTAGTGCGCCTATCTGGTATCGTAGAATCTCTCATGACACTTATCAAATCAGACAATGGGCGATTGACACTTTCAATCGGGAAAGTTAACATCGAGTCACTCCTTCATGAATTAGTTGAAGAAGCAAAAACATTGGCATCATCGAAAAAAATTAAAGTTCTTTACACGGTGACATCGAAACCTACCGTTGATGGTGATAACGCGAAGTTAAAACAATTATTTTTAAACATCCTAGATAATGCTATAAAATATACACCAAACGGTGGCACAATACTAGTTAGCGTTGATGAAGAAAAAGGGTATGCAATAGTCCGCGTGACAGATAATGGTATTGGTATACCGGAAAAGGATAAAGAAAAGATTTTTGAGAGGTTTTATAGAGCTAAAACGAGGAAGCGAGGTCACGACCCAGAAGGAAGCGGATTAGGATTAGCAATTGCTAAATGGATTGTTGAAGCTCACAAAGGTACAATTGAAGTGCAGAGTCAGGAAGGGAAGGGTAGTACATTCACAGTGAAACTTCCATGTTCCTTGTAATATTTTGAAATATTTTGTATATATAGTACATCGTAACTTGACATTGAAAAGGGGCTTTAATAATTTACCAAAGCAATCATAAATTCACTTATAACTTTGCCACATTTTTGGAGGCACTATGAATTCCAACAAATATTGTTTCCCACATAATACCAGTGTATTGTTCATAGTAGTACTATTTAGTGTATTTGTTGGTTGTGGTGAGATTGAAGAAACCCTCAAAGAAGAGACTTCAGGCCAGCAAGAACGAACAACATACTCTCAGAAGAAAGAAGAACCTCAGAATGAGGATGATGCATTTCTTAGCAGTTTCATAGGTCCTAAAGAATCCGATACAGCACCTCAATCCTCTGCAAAATCGGTTTCCGAAGAACGTATTGCGATGTACGAGAAACAACTTCAAGACCTTCAGTCAGAGAATGCAGCATTAAAACAGAAAATAATGCGTGTGGAACAAGAAAATCGTAATTTAACACTCCGACTTAGTGATACAGAATCAAAATTGGCCTTAGAGAAAGAACGTGCGGATAGGGCTGAACTGCAAATGAGAACGAGTGCCGGTGTAGCCGAAGCTGAGAATGTTCCAGCTCGCCCTTCTTCAAAATCCGCTGAAGTCCTTACATCATACGAGGAGGCATTGAAAGCTTTCAATAATCGGAAATATGAAACAGCACTACGAACATTTCAGACATTACTGGAACGAGGGGTAAGTGAGGACATGCGAGATAATTGCATCTATTGGATTGGTGAGTGTCGATTCGCCTTGGGGAAATATTCATTAGCAATTGAGAATTTTAAGGAGGTATTGGAATTTCGTCAATCTGAGAAAAAGGCAGATGCGCAATTTATGCTTGCTCAATGTTATGATAGACTTGGTCAGAAGCAGAAGGCAAAAGAAGCATACGAGCAAGTTGTGAAGAATTATCCAATGAGTAAAAATGTGAAACGAGCAAAAGCCCGGTGGGCACAATTGTAAAATAAGTACGAGAGCTTTGTCTATTTAAAGCCCTCAGTGGTGGTAATCCATTGAGGGCTTTATTGTTTTATAAAGTGCTTCAGGTTGGATGGACGGCATGAGAGGAGATTTTTCTCGCTTATGAAGTTCATACTTAAATTGTAATGTAATAGTAGAAAATCATAATTGCATGTATTCTCAAGAATACAGTGTACCGATGCAAAGATTGCTCATACTCGGCTAGTTACGGTTGATATCTACACGTTAGTAATTTTGGTTTGTTCTTCTTTTTTTAAGTGGATGATCGTACTACACCATTAATAGATATAGACTATAAAAGCGTTAAAAGCATCATTTCGTAAAGATACTTGGAGGAAATACTTTAGTACATTCGAGATATCTTTTGTAGTAATATCACCGTGCCAATCAGTTATTTTGTTGCTCATTCATTAAGATTTTGCTGATGGAAATCTCTGAGTTAAAGGCATTCCTATTAAAGCTATGAGAAAGTAAAACAGACCAATACTTCAGAAATGTTAAGAGTGTTCTTTTCCTGGTTTTTTGTTGAGTTGAAAGAAACAAGAAATAATTGCCACTTACAACAATATTTTCGCCTTGAGCAAGATTTTGTTCAGTCGATCAGGGATTTTTCTAATAGCGCTACTACTACATTTCCCACAGTGAAATCAGAAGAGAAATAGAATGAGTTTTACCAGATTCAATTCTAAATGTTCTTAACATGGAGAACACCACTTTTCAAGTATCCAGTAGAATCTTGGTTTTGTTTATATACTATCTAAATGTGAATATTGTTGAAAGTGTAAACTAATACTAAATGAGTAAGGAGTTTGTTTGTCTTAACCTTTCTTTGTATCATTGAATGTGTAAAAATGCGGAGTATTTACAGTAAAGGTTGTAAAATATGAGAGAATAATCAAATAAGTATGGAAAACAATCAAAGTGCTGGTACGTTGTATATTGTAGCTACACCTATTGGAAATTTAGAAGATATCTCATTTCGTGCACTGAAGGTACTTTCTACAGTTGACATTGTTGCTTGTGAAGATACCAGAACAACAAAAATACTTCTTCATCACTACTCAATTGAGAAAAAACTTATTAGTTACCATAGTTACAATGAGGTACGACGTATCCCTGAATTACTTCAACACCTTCAACGGGGCTTATCAATCGCCCTTGTTTCTGATGCTGGAACGCCTGGTATTTCAGATCCAGCAATGTTGTTTGTTCGAGAAGCACTAGACGCGAGTATTCCAGTCATCCCAATTCCCGGGCCTTCAGCATTACTCGCAGCACTTATTGTAAGTGGTATTCCATGCAAGCAGTTTGTATTCGAAGGCTTTTTACCGAAGAAGAAAGGTAGGAATAGGAGAATTGATATGCTAAAGGAAGAAAGAAGAACAATCGTTCTTTATGAATCACCGAAACGAATTGTAAGGACATTACAAGAGTTACGTCGTAAGTTGGGAAATAGAAAAATTGCACTAACACGTGAGCTAACAAAGAAATATGAAGAAGTTATTCGAGGAACTTTTGAAGATGTTCTTCGTATAATAGAACGAAAGCCGGTACGGGGTGAGTGTGTGCTCGTTATCGAAGGGAGTTGAATGTGTGAACTTCATCACTGAATATCGATTTGTGAAACATTATACTTCATTTTAGAGCGAAGTAATAACTCAGTTTATGATAGAGGAGGATTTACCAATGAGAAATATTACTTTATTAATAGTAATTTCATGTTGTGTTGCTTTGTTCTTTATGGCATGTACAAAGAATGCAACAGAACCAACTGAGAGTAGAGTCTCAGAAGATGATCGGTCGATCATAGCTGAAATTATAGATTCTGATGATTTCTTTCGCAAGGATGATGTTCTTCTGAATGATGGTTCTCCATCGTTAGGTAAATATACTGCTTTACTTTCGGTTGTACGGTGGGGACGCAAAATCGATTCAGTACAGAGAACAAAAGAATATGAAATGTTAAATGACACTACAGTTGAAGTTATAGTTCGAACAAAATGGAGTGGGAAAATATGGATTCACATCATGAGAGAAAATAAGCCTGATACTATTATTACCAAGCCTTTTGTTGAAGAAATTCAACGCAAAGTATGGTTTGTGAAAAATGACACTGCTCGTGTTAGGAAGAATCGGTGGCGTTTCCACTCAATTTCTGCATTGAAAGGAGGAACTCTCAACGCACAAAACGTGACAATTTTGAAAGTGGTTTTCTATACTGATGGTGATTCAATTGAAATAAACGATCCTCTTTCCTACACCTTTGTTGCAGGAACAGGTGGAAGGTACAGACTCCGAACATTTGCTCAATCGTTATCGCGAACGTTTAAAATACAAGTCACTGTTCGGAGCAACGATCCTTCATCAGATTTGGTTGTTGCCCATAGGCCGGTTGTTCTAAACAACAGTTGGTCATATCGAGCACCTATGGAACAAGTAAGCTCAATGAGCAATAATGACGGAACCTTTACCCGAGTGTATGAACACACGTGGCGAGGTGCTTGGCAAGGGCATCATCATGTAATGGTAGGAGCAATACCACGAAGTGCAGTTTATGATGATGCAACGCCGTTTAGTTCTCAACTCTGGGGGATTCCTTTTATTGTTCAATAATGCCAATCATTAATGTGCAATGAAAGAAGTATTGCTTAACAAATATCAACATGTGATAAGGATGCTTAGATGCTTATGAGTTGAACAGCTGATTGTAGTGCTTAAGCTAGAAAGTGAAAATTTATTTTTAGAGAAAAAAGTATTTGCATTTTTTTTTAATGATTGTTATAATACATTAGCGTTCGGTACCCCACGCCGTACGCTATTAAAAAGTCGCTGGGTTTTAAAAAAGCCTCCCCTCGCCCAGCGACTTAATTTTTTTTAAACGTTTGAGGATCACATTTCTTCTATTTGTTATTTTTGCAATTACAGATTTGAAGAGCCCAGCCACCATCTGGGCTCTTCTTGATCTGTGGGGGAGGCTAGCCCACAGATGTTTGGGAGGACGTGCG